>JALYJB010000001.1 GCA_030775485.1 Planctomycetota bacterium
CAACGCCCGCTGGCGTATCCGTCGCGCCGAACGGATCGGGGTGCTGCGGTGCGTGGACGCCAGCGCTCAATGGTCAAACTTCTGGCTGCCCGCCGCCTGATTTACCCGGAATATGAACTACACCCTAAGCTCTCCCTCTATATATAGGCCAAAGGGTGAAGGTTTTTGACGGATTTTTTGGGATTTTTTGGCAGGTGATTTTTTATCTGGCGCAAGTCATTTGTTAGTATTATGTTAGGCAAAATAAAAATATTGCGATTTTGTAGTATTTTGTAGGCAATTTCAGGGTGACTTTCTGACGGGGCAACGGTTTTCGGTGGGGAGAGCCATGGCACGGGGCAAGCCGACCGCAACTAATGGATTATCAAGGGGCGAGATCGGAAGCTATTGGCGGTTCACTGATTTAAAGAGTCACTTCAGGTGGGACAGAACAATTGGTGCGGACTGCGTCGCTGAGCCTTTTCCATATCTTTGAAATCTCATTAATTATTGTCGGTTAGGCGAAGGATCGGAATTACGCCCCCAATTTGGTCTGAGGTTGGAGAACCCATGGGCAAGGTCTACAATCTTTCATGATGGCGAGAGGCATACGATTGGGGTGGTAAATCGTGAGAGGTGGCGGCATGAAATTTATAACGCCCGTTATTGTGCTTCTACTAGCCAGCGTTGTTCGCGCCGACATTGTCATTCTCAATGATGGCACCCAGGTCGAAGGCCGCCTCACGCGGACCTGGGATGGCTGGACGATCACACAAAGCGACGGCACCTCCATCGCCGTCAAATCCGAACAGGTTAGGACAATTGAAGCCAGCCGCTCGCCAAATTCCAATGCTGCGGCCGATCGGCTGGCCTCGCTGCGGCGCGTTGCCGAGCATTTGTCCGATCTCAATTTAATCATCGATCGCTACAACAAATTCCTTTTGCAAAATACCGATGCATCGGTCGTCGAGGAAGCTGACAAAGATCTTGCCGGCTGGCATCAGAAGCTCGATCAGGGGCTGGTAAAAGTAGGAACCCAGTGGGTCACTCCCGAGCAGCGCGATCAGCTGCAAAAAGCGGCACAAGTCCAGGCGCTGGCGGCGCGGGAATTCATGCGTCAAAGCCGTGTCAAGGAAGCGCAGGACTCCCTGCAGCAGGCGCTTGCCGGCGACCCGGAGAGTCCACTTGCGTTGTTTCTCCAGGGGGTTCTGCTTTACCAGAAGGAACAGGTGAGCCAGGCGCGCAAATCCTTCGAAGCCGCCAACGATGCGATGCCCAGCTACCCACCCATTCTCAACAACCTCGCGGTGATTTCCTGGCGCGAAAAATCATACGTGGCCGCGCTCAATTATTACGACCTTGCGATGCTGGCCGCTCCAGAGCAGAAACTGATTCTCGACAACACCGCCGCCGCGCTGCACGAGCTGCCCAATGAGAACAAACAGGCCCCCGCCGTGCAGAAAGCCGCCCGCGATTTTACGGAGCAGGACGCTCAACTGCAGGAAAGCGCCGCCAAGGAGGGAATGTTCCGCTGGGGCTCGAAGTGGGTCACTTCAAAGCAGCTTGATGATCTCAAAGGCACGGAGGCGCGGCTCAAGAGCGAGATCAATGATCTCTCGGGTAACTACGATATCGTGCAGCAAAAAATTGGCGAGATCGACGCCGAGGTTGATGCCAATCTCCGCGAAATGCATCGCCTGCAGGCGAGCGTGCAATACACGGACGCCGGGGGCAACGTCACCCAGTTGCCGCTGCCCCAGACATATTTCACTCTTGAAAACGATAACCAGCATCTTGCTGCAAACAAGAAGGTATTGGTCGCGCAGCAGGAAAAATTGCGCGTCCGGGCCAAGGAATTGCAGGCGTCGGTCCCCGCGCCCCAGTTTGACAAAGTCCAGCAGATATTCGGGGAAGATGCCGCCCCGGGCGCGGGCGCTGACAGCGCAAGGGCAGCCACCCAGCCTGATGCTCCGCCGGGGGCAAATGCAAACGACGCTGTGGACAACGGCAAAGGAAACTCAAAAGGCAGCAGCCCAACGACGCTCCCGTGAACAGCAGACAATCACGGTAAGTTTCACAACGGCAATTCGCCATACCGTCAAGACAAACTTTCCCTATTTTGACATCGCAAAATCGCTGAACACGGCTGCGCACAACGTCCGATAGTTAATGGGTGTTGAAGTGTGCAAGTCGATCCGCTATCGTCGGCTCATCCTGAGTCTAGCACTGGCGGACATGAAGACGAAAGTGCATTATTTCGTTACCAGGGCCATTTTTATGTAAGGACGTTGATTATGGACGGGTCGTCCACAGGCGTTGCTGCCCCACCACCAAAATCTGCCAAGCCGCACACCGTGCTGCCCTCGGTTACGGTGCGCTTTGCCGGGGACAGCGGTGATGGAATGCAGTTGGCCGGAGCCCAGTTCACGGATACCTCCGCCGCCCTTGGTAACGACATCAGCACCTTCCCGGATTTCCCCGCCGAAATCCGCGCCCCAGCTGGAACTCTTGCTGGCGTCAGTGGTTATCAAATTCATTTCTCCAGCACCGAGATTTTCACGCCGGGTGATGAGGTTGATGCGCTGGTGGCGATGAACCCCGCCGCCCTGAAGAGCAATCTGCGTTCGGTACGGGATGGCGGCATCGTCATCGTCGATGAAGACTCCTTCGGCGCGACCGATCTTCGCAAGGCCGGCTATGCCTCCAGCCCGCTGGAGGATGGAAGCCTGGCTCAATATCGCGTGCTGCGTGTTGCAGTCGAAAAAATGACTCTCCTTGCCACCAAAGAAGCGGGCCTTGGGGCGAAAGATGCCAATCGCTGCAAGAACATGTTCGCGCTGGGGTTGGTCTACTGGCTATACGGACGGCCGCTGGACCTGACTCTGGACCACATCGCCAAAAAGTTCGCCAAGAAGCCCGCGATTGCTCTGGCAAACGGCCTGGCGCTTAAGGCGGGCTACAACTTCGGCGAAACCGCCGAGCTGTTTCATGAACATTACGAGGTCCCCAAAGCCACGCTGCCGCGCGGTCAATATCGCAAGATCACCGGCAACGAAGCGATGGCCATGGGTATGATCGCCGCCTCGAAGCTGGCGAAAAAGGAGCTGATCTACTGCAGCTACCCCATCACCCCCGCCAGCGATATTCTGCACAACCTGGCTGCTGAAAAGCATTTTGGTGTGATGACCTTTCAGGCGGAAGATGAAATCGCTGCCGTCGGCGCCGCCATTGGCGCCAGCTTCGGGGGCGCGCTGGGCTGCACCGGCACCAGCGGCCCTGGCATCGCGCTTAAATCTGAAGCCATGGCCCTGGCGGTCATGACCGAGCTTCCCCTGGTCGTCATCGATGTGCAGCGCGGCGGACCTAGCACCGGGCTGCCCACCAAGACTGAACAGGCCGATCTGCTACAGGTGATGTTCGGCCGCAACGGCGAATGCCCCATCCCCGTCATCGCGGCGGCCTCGCCTTCGGATTGCTTCCACGCGGCCATCGAAGCCTTCACCATCGCAACCAAGTACATGACCCCCGTCGTGCTGCTCAGCGACGGATACATCGCCAACGGCGCCGAGCCCTGGCTTATCCCCGATGTCTCCAAGCTGGCGCCGATTTCAATCACGCATCCGGAACATCGCGAAGGAACAACCTTTCTCCCCTATCAGCGGGATGAAAACCTTGTCCGCCCGTGGGCGCTGCCCGGCACACCCGGCCTTGAACACCGCCTGGGCGGCCTCGAAAAACAGGACATCACCGGCAGCATCAGCTACGACGCTGCCAATCACGAACACATGGTTCGACTCCGAGCGGCCAAAGTCGCGGGAATTAAACCGGCGGGCGAAGACATGATTCTTACCGGTCCCGCCACCGGCGATTTGCTGATGATTGGCTGGGGAGGAACCTTCGGCGCGATCAAGACCGCGACGTTGAAGCTGCGGGAAGGCGGAGCCAGAGTTACTGCCGCCCATGTGCGCTATCTGAATCCCCTGCCCCAGCGGCTGGGCGAGCTGATGAAATCATTCAAACATATTCTGATTCCCGAACTCAATCTCGGCCAGCTTCGCATGCTGCTTCGCGCCAAATATCTGGTAGACGCCAAGGGCCTTAGCAAAGTGCGCGGCCAGCCGTTCACCATTTCGGAAATCGTCCGTACCGCGACCGCCGTGCTGGAAGGCCGGCATACGGATGGCCATTGATTTTGAAACTTAGAGTTGATCGGAACCCGTCAGTTTTCAAAAGAGCTGTATGAGCATCGCCCCTAATCAACCGTTGAACGTTCTAAAGGCTTCAGACTACGCCAGCGACCAGGAAATCCGCTGGTGCCCCGGCTGCGGGGACTATTCCATCCTGGCGCAGATGAAAAAGGTGCTGGCCAAGATCGGCGCCGACCGCAGCAAGACAGTCTTCATCTCCGGCATCGGGTGCAGCAGCCGATTCCCCTATTACATGAACACCTACGGGTTTCACAGCATCCATGGCCGCGCGCCGACGTTCGCCACCGGTCTTTCCATCGCCAGGCCGGACCTCACCATCTGGATGGTCACCGGCGACGGCGACGCCCTGAGCATCGGCGGCAACCATTTCATGCACCTCATTCGCCGCAACGCGAACATCAAGGTGCTGCTGTTCAACAATCGAATTTACGGCCTCACCAAGGGTCAATATTCCCCCACCAGCGAGCGCGGCAAGAAGACCAAGAGCAGCCCCATGGGTTCCCCGGAATATCCGATTCGCCCCATCAGCATCGCCATTGCATCAGAGGCAACCTTCGCCGCCCGGGCGATCGATGTGGATGTGAAACATCTTGAATATGTGCTGGAGCGCGCCGCCAATCATAAAGGCACGGCGTTCGTTGAAATTTACCAGAACTGCAACATCTTCAACGATGGCGCTTACGATTACGCCACCGACAAAGCTGTTAAAGCGGATGCCACCATTTATCTGGAACATGGCAAGCCGCTGGTGTTCGGCAAAACATCAGACAAGGGCATTCGCCTGCAGGGCGTTGGCCCGGAAGTTGTGAATCTGAAGGAAGTCGGCCAGGATGATCTGCTGATTCACGACGAGAAGACGCCTGATCCCAATCTTGCATTCATGCTAAGCCGCATGCGCCAGCCTGATTTCCCCGAGCCGCTGGGCGTGTTCCGCGCTATTGAACAACCGGTGTACGGCGAGATGGTGCGTGAACAGGTTGACCAGGCCATCGCCGCCCGCGGAGCGGGTGATCTGCAGCATCTGGTTACTGGGGACGAAACCTGGACGGTTGATTAGGCCGGCGTAGAGTCGCTCACAGATTCAAAAACTCTTTCATATGCTGATCGAAGATTTTCTGCGCCTGCGGATCTGACAGCGGCAAGCGAAGCTCGTTAATCACTTTCGTCCCCATGCCGATCCATTCGCGCCAGCAATTCGCGCAAATCTTGCTTTGGATTTCCTTTCCCTGAGCGTTGCTGAATGGCGGGTGCAGCATTTTCTTTCCGACCTTCCCGCAGCGATTGCAAAGCAGCTCGCCCTCGCTCACCGGTTGCTGGGTTACCGTAGTGGCCGATGCGGGAATGGGCGCGCCAAGCTCCTTGAGCATGCGGACCATTTCGTCCTTGGGCATCATGTCGCCCCGCGCGGCTGCTACTTCCACGCCTTGCGTGAGGCGATTGATCGCATCTTCGCCGCGGTTCTCCTTCAGCAGCGCGCTGCCGAGCAACTGATAAACCTTGGCGATTGCCGGATTCAATTCAATCACGCGCTCAAACGAGGTGATGGCCGGCGCCATCATGCCCGCATCGAAATAAGCTTTGCCCAGTGAAAAGTGGCCTAGCTCGTTGCCCGGGTCGGCCTCGGCCATTTTGCGGAATTGTTCGATGCGTGCGCTGCTGTCAGCCATTTCTTCTCCTGAAGGGAATCAGCTCATTGGTGAACCGCAGGGGCAGATGAATTTGCCGCTGTCGGATTTGGTGGAAGGCTCGATCACATCGATCGCTGATCCACATACTGCACATGATAGGCGCTGGGCGTCTACTGCGCTCGAGGGGCCGCGCCCGTCATCAGGAATCTCGTCCACATCGGACTTCCGATCCATTGCCAGATTCGCCAGCTTGTCCGCCATCGAATTGTGCTGCCGAAGGTTGTGCTCAAAGCGCGTTTCCTGAAATTCGTGAAGCAGGGCCTGGGCCTGATCGTAAAGATCCTTCAAACCCGGATTCTTCACGCGGTATTCGCCCCGCATCTGCTTGATGATCAGTTCACTGTCGCCCCGCACCAGCAGCTTTTTTGCGCCAAGCTTCTTCGCTTCGCGCAGGGCGACGATCAGCGCCATATATTCAGCGACGTTGTTGGTGGCGCGGCCGATATATTTTCCAACAGTCACCAGCGGCGTCCCATCCTCCGCCGCCAGCACCACGCCAATTCCAGCGCTGCCCGGGTTACCCCGGCTGCCGCCATCAAAATTCAATGTAATTACGCCGTCCATGAGCGCATTGTAGAACGCTTGAATTGCAATTGGCAATCGTGGGCTGGTCCGCGTTCACTTTTCGGCGGGCGCTCTTAAAAGCAGAACCGGCACATCCACGCGATGCTGCACCCGGCTGGCGGTGGTGCCCAGAAAAATGTCTCCCAGCAAACGATGGCCATGGGTCGTCATCGCGATCAGATCGCAGCCCTCTTCCTTTACCCAGCGCACAATTTCCGTGACCGGATCACCAAAGGCCAGCTTTGCCTCAGCCTCAAAACCGTCAGATGCCAACTCCGCGCGCATGCGATCGAGATAAGCGCGGTCTTCGTTCACCTCCGGGCTCACCGCATCAGCGCCGTGCGTGCGCGCCGCCCAGCCATCGGCCACATGCAGAAGGATCAAACGGCTCTTAAGAATCCTCGCCAGCGGCCTGATGTGATCGAGAATCACCTTGTCCGTTGATGTGGCATCCAGCGTAACCAGGATTTTTTCGTACATCGCGCTGCTTTCGTTTGAAGCCTAATTCTTATCGCTTTCGCACCACATACGCCAGACATCGCGATAGATCCCCTCAATGTCGCGGGCAAAAGCTGCTGCGTCCATTAAAGGAGAACAACGCATGCGCTCTCTCAGCACGGCGCGCAAATGCGCCAATCGCTCTAAATTGCCCGCCAGATTCAAAGCGATTTGCTGATATTGTTCAGGGGTTTCCGCAATGCATTCTTCGAGGCCGATATTGCTCAGCACACTCTTTCCGCCGCGACCGACCGCCGTGTTGCCCACCAGCGTAACCAGTGGCACGCCCATGTAGAGCGCGTCGCAGGTGGTAATCCCGCCGCCGTATGGGAATGGATCCAGGGCGATGTCGATCTGTTGATACGCCTGGGCGTACTTCTCCCAGCTTTGTTTGCCGACAAATTCAATTCGAGCTGCTGCTATGCCGCGCTCGGCGAAAAACTCCTTCACCTTCTGTCGATGGCTGCCAGGCTCGGCGTGAAGGATGAGCCTCGAATTAGCAACCTGCGCGAGAATCTCCCGCCACAGCGCCAATGCCGGCTTTGAAACCTTGGCAAAAGTATTGAGACAACCGAACGTCACAAAATGGTTTTGCAGCGCAGGCAGCGGCCCGCAGTCTGGCGCGTTTCCGCCCGGTTGATAGCACCAATATGTTGCTGGAAGGCGCACGGTTTTTTCCGGATAAAGCTGTGCCATTTCCTCCGTATCCATGAATTGATCGGAAAGCCGGTAGTCAATGGCGTGCAGCCCCGTGCTGCCGCAATAGCCCAGGTAAGTTAGCTGAACCGGCGCGGGCTTCCGTGCAAACATGAGCAGGCGATGATTGGCCGAATGCAGGGAAAGATCCACGAGAATATCAATCTGGTCTTCGCGAATCATGTCGGCAACCTTATCGTTATTCATGAAAGTAACGGGGCGCCAGATGTCGGCGTGGACTTTTAACTTCTCCGTCATCTCATCCGAGTTATGGTTGCTGGAATAACAAAAGATTTCGAATTCCTGATGATTGTGGTGGCTTAGCAGCGGAAGTAAATTCCATCCGACAACGTGCGCGCGGAAATCGGGCGAGACGTAGCCAATTTTCAGCTTGCGAGCGGGATTGCGGTCATTGGCATGCCGTTGGATTCGTGGCGCCAGCGGCGCCGCATGTAAACGGTTCCATCTGGCCAGCTCTGCGGATATAGCCTGCATATCGTAGGCTGGATGAAAATGCTTGAATAAAACGCGGTTGCTATCGGCTTCCCAGTATGTGGGGTTCAGTTCAAATGCGCGGTCATAGCACTCCAGAGCCGCATCAATGTCACCCATGTCCTTAAAAACGTTGCCAAGATTATTGTACGCCTCTGGATTGTTGGCGCGCAGCCCGATCGCGATGGTGAGATGCTCCAAGGCCTCATCAAGCTGGCCGTGTTCGTGAAGCATGGTGCCGAGATTGTAATGCGCTTCAGCATAATTCGGCTGAAAACCAACCGCGGCACGCAGCTGCTCGATAGCCTCCGCCCGTTCCTTCTTTAGATACAGTGCGTTGGCAAGGCTGACTCGGGCGTCGGTATGATCATTCCGAAGCGCAATCGCGCGACGAAAACCTGAAATCGCGGCATCGTTTTGTTGGAAAACCAGCAACACGGAGGCGAGCCGGTAGTGGGCATCGGACGACAAAGGACTTAGCTCGGCCGCCCGTAAGCATGCGCCGTAGGCCTCGTGCCACTGCTCTTTGGCGTAATAGACCGATCCCAGGCCTGTTAAACTTTCCACGGAGTTCGGCGACAGCGCCAGGGCCGCGCGGTAAGCAGTGGCCGCCTCATCCAGCCGCCCGGTCGCGGCAAGGATATCGCCCAAATGCTGATGGAGATGGACTGAATCAGGATGTTCGGCGAGCACTTGGTGATAGAGATTAATCGCATCCTGCATTTTCCCGGCGAGCCGGAAAATAGCGCCCAGATTTAAAGCTGCCACCACGGCGACGTTCGGAAACCCGAGCGCGCGGCGATACGCTTCCACCGCGTGGGGAATTTGTCCTTTTTGCTGAAGCGCGCTGCCGAGGTTGTAGTGAAGTTCGCCCGCGCCCGGATGAGCGGCCAGGCCGTGGCGATAAACTTCAATGGCCTCATCAAGCTCGCCGGACTGGTGGAGCGCGCTTCCCAGATTTATCAGGGCGCCAAGGTTGCTGGGTGATATCGCCAGCACCTGACGGTAAATAATTTGCGCGTCCTGATATCGACCCGCCAGTGAAAGGGCTGATGCCTGTTCGAGCAATAGCTGGAGATTTGCCACTGGCATGAAGCACGGCTCCCTGGGGCCGAGACGCGTCAGCGGAAGTTATTTCTCGACGCGCTCGCCGGCTTCGATGGCGTATTTGAGGATCTTTTCGTCATCCTGATCCCACACACGGCCCCGGCGGGAATAAACCTGGGTAATTACCTGCCGCGCCTTTTCCGGCCGATAGGTTTCCGCGCCACGGTCGGTCCAAAATGTGAAGCTGGGAATGAACCGCGGCGGCAACCCGCTGGCTGCAAGCAAGCTGCAATAGCCGATATAGCTTCCGCTCATCAGCCGGGTTCCAATCGCGGTCTTGGTGTGATCGCCGATCATGGCGCCGAGAAATCTGCGATCGGTCGCAATCTCGCGCGTTCCGATGCGCATGCGGATGGGGCCGTAGGTGTTCTTCAAATTGCTGGTGGTGGTGCCGGCGCCGAGGTTCACCCATTCACCAATATAGCTGTGTCCGACGAACCCCTCATGCACCTTGTTGGCATGCCCCAGGAAAATGCTGTTGGCGATTTCGCCGCCTATCTTGCACATTGGCCCAATGCTGGTGCCGGTGTGGATATACGACATGGGGGTGACCAGGGAATGTTTGCCAATCGCACATGGTCCCTGCAAAACAGTATTGGCGCCAATGATTGCGCCGGCTTCCACCACCACGGGCCCCTTGCCTGCGTCCAGCACGACACCGGGCGCAAGTTTGGCTTCCGGGCTTACCAGCACGTCTTGTTCGTTCACCACATAGTACGGCCCCTTGGGCAATGGCGGCGGCCGTTGCTTCATCCGCGCGACGTCCGCCACGAGGGATTCCTCATTCCAGTGCACCAGATCCCAAAGAAAATCGGGCAGGCGGGCTTCAGCTTCTCCCTTGGGAAGATCAAGCAAGCGCAGCCAAGCGGGGCTGCGCGTAAGGCAATCTTCCGGTGAAAGGCCCGGCGAAATGGTATACGCGCGGCGGATCAGGTCTCCTTCATCCACCACGACCGAAGGATCGGTCGGCTGCACAAATTGTCCGAAGTGCAAGGCGCGCCCGCTGGAAAGAAGCGCCGGCTCATCATCCAGCGGAGTGTTGATCGATGTTGGGATCGGCAGGGTCGGGACGAGGTGCCGTCGGCAATAGTCGGCCAGACCGGGCCGCACCCAAAGCGTTAGACGCGTGGGCTGGATGTGTTGAATTTGCTTTTCCAGTAGTGTTGAAAGGCCACTACGCAGCGTAAAAACCGGGCGGCTGATCGACAAAGGCGCGAAGCTTGGCCAGCGCGATCCTTCAAAGACCACAAGGTGCATGAGCGCATCATACCGCAGATGAGATAACGGCGTGAATGAAACCGAAGAAAGCGGCCTTGAACCAAAGCGATGGCGTGATTCGTGAACCGGATTCGACAGCAACGGAGGAAACGAACAAAACTTAATGCTTGGCGGGGGGAGCAGCCAGGAGAACGCTACTTGAAGGCGCTTGTGTTGCCCCAAGGGTGAGGGCGGATGGGTTGGGGGCTGTTGAGTCGCTGCCTTGCATCGCCAGCAGACCGAAACTCCCAATTAATACGAGGGTTGCAGCGACAAGACCCATTTGTGCGATGCGGCGTTGCGAGACCATGCCGGTTCCTCCACAATCCTCACGTCCCCGACTAGATAGTTGCAAACCAACCAAACTCAATATGATCGATAAATGTTCCAAAATGAAGTGCTGCCCAACTCGTTTCAGACCTCATTCAAGAGCAAATCTAACTCATATCTCCAGGAAGGCAAGATAAAACATGAGATTTTATGGAATCAAGGCGATTTCTTTTATTGCGACGCCTTATTCCCTAAATGAGTCTATTTCTGTATGATTCAACAGATCATAAAGCATTTGCAAGCGTGGTGTTACTATGTTCTTACGGCGAGCCGCTCTAAGTGGTTCACCTATAATAGTTTCGATCTCCATGGGACGGTGGTTGCGCCGATCAACCTGCATACTCGTCATATACGGACCCATCGATCGGGTGTGCTCGATCTTTTCCTCGATAACCGATTCGCCAAACTCGATGCCGAATCCCCGAGCGGCTGCAATGACTTCTTCCATTAACTGGCGCACGAGCATAAGCCCCTGGGGGGAATGAATCAGTCGGTCGGTGGTCTGATCGAGCAGCGCGCCCAGCCCGTTAAAGGGGACGTTCCAGATGAGCTTTTCCCATCTGCCGGTCATCAGGTCAGGTAAAACTCTGCAGCGAATCTTGCTGCTGGAAAAGAGCGCGGCGATCCCCTCGACGCGGTCATCCGGTGAAACGCAAAGTTCGGCAATGGTAATCAATCCATGATCCAGATGGTGAATTTCGCCCGGCGCTATGCGATTGATGCAGACAAAGGCCATCCCGCCCAAAATTCGCTCAGCACCAAATAGTTCCGCAAGCACCTGCTCATTGCCCAGGCCATTCTGCAATGTGAGGATCGCCGTGTTCTCGTTGAGCACCGGAGCAATCAGGGGGCCGAGCAAGTCGTTGGCGGTCGTCTTCAGGGTGACGATCACCAAATCGGCCCTGGGCATGGACGTTGTATCGCCGTATGCATTCACCGTATTGGCTGGCAAGGCAAAATCGCCGTCCGGGCTTTTAATGCGAAGGCCGTGCTTTCGGGCGATTTGCCAGTCACTGCGCATATGGAAATGAACATCGTGCTCGTGCTGCGCGAGGCGGGCGCCGTAATAGCTGCCGACAGCTCCAGCGCCGATGACTGCGATAACCGGCTTTCCCGTGCTCATGGGTGGTCCTCGTCCTCTATTCTTCCTTAAGTTTGCTGGTCGATCGATCCACAATTGCCCGAATCAATCCGTCCAGATTGTAGTGGGCTGCTTCAACCGTTGGCTCGATCCCTGCTTCGCGCAGCGTCGCCGTGGTGATGGGTCCGATGCTGGCCAGCTTGATCGTTGATATTTTCTGTTTGTAGCCGGGTCCGAGAAGCTGAATAAAATTCTTCGCCGTGCTGCTGCTGGTGAAGGTGATCCACGAGATGTTGCCTGCATCAATGGCATCATGAACGCCGGGGGGGAACGTTTGTACGGGATGGGTTTGATACAAGGGCACATCGTTAACTTCGGCTGCGCCGATGGCGCTCAATCGATTGCGGAGCAATGGCCGGGCGATCTCCGCACGAAGGAGCAGAAATTTTTGCCCAATAACCTGGTTGCGCGATAGCAATTCATCCACCAGCGCTTCGGCGACGAATTCCTTTGGGCAGAGATCAACTTTCAGGCAAAGTGCTCGCTGGATGGCGTGGGCGGTGGCATCGCCAATCGCGGCGATTTTGGCTTGTCCAAAAACGCGAATGTCCTTCCCGGCAGCGAGCAGGCGATCTTTTGCGGTGGTCACACCGTTGGTGCTGGTGAAGACGATCCAATCGTATTTTGCCGCTGAAAGTAGAGCAGCATCGACCGAAGCCGGGTCAGCGGGAGGGGCAATCTCAATGGTCGGCGCTTCGATTACCGCCGCGCCAAGCTCCTCCAATTGTTCGGACAACTCACTGGCCTGGTGGCGCGTGCGCGTGACAAGAACTGTCTGGCCGAAAAGCGGACGCCGCTCAAACCAGGAAATCGTCTCGCGCAGGGAGACGACTTTTCCAAATATCGTGATGGCCGGCGAACCGAGCTTGGATTCCGTCGCCAACTTTTCCAAGGTGGAAACAACTGTCCGCTGGTTCGGCATTGTCCCCCACTGAATCATCGCGGCGGGCATCTGCGGAGCCATTCCATTCTCTAGCAGCTTTTGGCAGATGCGCCCAAGAGCGCCCACGCCCATGTAGAACGCTACGCAGGGAAGTTTCGCAATCGCATCCCAGCGAATGTCGCTGGAACCGGAGGCGGCGCCGCGACCTTTCGCTTCCATGGCGCGGTCTTCCTCTTCCTTTTCGTGCCCCGTAATGAGGGTGAAGCTTGAATTAAGATCACGATGGGTGACCGGTATCCCCGCGTACGCCGCCGCCGCGATGGCCGATGTGACCCCGGGCACAACCTCAAATGGAATTCCCGCCGCCGCCAGCGCTTCGCATTCTTCGCCCCCTCTGCCAAAAACAAACGGATCGCCGCCCTTCAGCCTGACCACGCGCTTGCCCGACTGCGCTTTTTCAACAAGCATGGCGTTGATCTGTTCCTGCGACATCGAGTGTGCAGCTGCTTTCTTCCCGACATAGATCGTTTCGGCCTGGGGGCAATAACTAAGCAGTCGCGGGTTAGACAAATGGTCGTAAACGACAAATTCCGCGAGTTCCAACAATCTCGCCCCGCGCACAGTGATAAGGCCAGGATCTCCCGGCCCGGCACCGATAAGAGCGACTGTTTTTATCGCACCTTTGCTACTCATTCCGCCCACCAAACTCTGGTTAAAGATAGATAAGCCATGAGGCCTTTATGGCCGATGAGATTAATGGCTTGCTCAAGGTTAAGCGACCTTTTTGGACAGGGCAGGCCGCCAAAAGGAGAGTTGCCATGGTTGCTCTGATGAAGATGCCGAAAGACGCATCTGCCGATTCCTGGGCGGAGCGTCGCTTATTTCCGCGCGCCGACTACCAGGGACAGGTTCAAGGACATCGTCTGGATCACACGATTGAAGCCCGGCAAGAGCCGCGCATGCAATTGATACTTCGCGATTTGTCCCTGGGAGGCCTGTCAGCCATTTGCGACCGCCCGCTGGGCAAAGGCGAGCATCTTACTGTCTCTTTTCCCCGCAAAGGCGCCTATGGCAGTTGGGACGCCTTCGGCCGCGTGCTGCGATGTGACCACACAGGCTTTGGATACAGCGTGGCGGTGGAATTCGATCCGCTTCCGGCTGCCTGACGAATCCGCTGCCGGCATATATCAGCACTAAACAGCCCGCAGCCGTATGGCGCGGGCTTTGTTTATCGTGGTTTCTAACGAAATGCCCGATCATCACAAGCGCGGGCGGGGGGGGTCGCACGGCACATTATCACAAAGTTGCGCAGGGCGAGCCTATTTTTCCTTCAGGGAATGCGTCAATTACAAACATTCAATCACGACGATAATTCCAGTTGTGTCAGGATTAAGTCAAACCTACAGTCTGAGAGCTGGAGATCGAGGATTCGAGGGTTTAGCCATGGAATATGGAAAAAATGACGTGCGCGTCTTAGTGGTTGAAGACAACCCAACGATTTCGAGGGCTCTGGTCGTGTTGCTGCGCGACGAGGGGTATGTCCCCGTTGTCTTTGACGCGGGTTTACCAGCCGTTGAGTATTTGCGCGATCACTGCCCGGATATCGCGCTGATCGACATTCATTTGCCGGATATCTCAGGGCTTGAATTGTCCAAGCAACTGCGCGATTTCCATGGAAATGATGTCCCCGTAATTATTTTGAGCGGTGATACATCAATTGACACTCTGCGCACGTTGCCTCAAGTGGGGGCAACCTACTTTTTCAGCAAGCCCGTCAATATTTCAACTCTGCTTACTTTTTTGAAAGAATGTGACGCGCGACGGCAAATCGCAAAGGCGTGAGCAGGCTTGGAGCGCGGGGATCAGTCGAATTTCCCGTTGGCGTACTGCTGAGCAAGTTGAAGGTAGTGGGTCGTAAGCCACTTCATGTATTGCAATTCTTCAGGTTTGACGCGCCGGACGATTTTTCCAGGCACGCCCATGACGACCATTTCATCAGGAACTGAAAGATCGGGCGGCACCACCGCGCCGGCGGCAATCAGGCATCGCTGACCGATGACGCTGCGGCTAAGCAGGGTAGCGCCCATCCCCACCAGCGATCCAGCACCGACGAATTTACCATGCACGATCGCGCCATGACCGATCGTCACTTCATCCTCAATGATGTTGGCAACGCCGGTGTCGCAGTGAATGACGGCGTTGTCCTGTACATTGACGCGCCGGCCAATGGACACCGGAGCCACATCGCCACGTATCACGGCACCAAACCAGATGCTGGCGCCTTCAAGGATGGTTACGTCCCCCACAATTGTGCACTGATCGGGCCGGAAATATCCGGCCCCCAACCGTGTAAATCGCGCCATGGCGGAAGATTAACCGATTTCGTGGAAATGAGGGGATGCGCGAGTTCGAAAATCAAAGATCGCGCCGGCGAACGCGCGCAACCATTCCAAGGCCCACGAGCAACGACCCGGCCGTGAATAGTGCCGGAGGCAATGGCACGGCCGTCGGCTCCCCTGGCAGGGGTGTGGAGACAACATCATTTGTCGTTGAAAGTCCGACCGTGTAATTGATGAAATTGAAGCTTTCATCGTTGCTTTTTGCCTGGGCAATCACGATCAACGCGTATTTGCCCGGGGACAGCGCGGCGGTTTTCTGGAAATTGGAAACATTCAAGTCCTGCACCGGGCCGACCAGCGAGTTGCCCTTTGAATCTTTCAGTTCGATGGAAATCGAAGAATTGCCGGGGACAACTAAATCCGGCGCGCTATTGAGATCGACGCGGAGCACGAAATCGGATGTTTGCCCGATCGAAAAGTCGACCGCGAAAAGTGATTCCGCCACGGCGCTTCCCGATCCATTGGCATGAAAGGTGGAATCCGCCTGGACGTGGCCTTGCATGGTCATGCCGCTCGGCCCGAGTGTTGATTGTTGATCCCCGGTGGCAGTGGACGTGGGACCGCTGCCGGCAGCGCCAACAAGGGCGGTTTCGGTGGTGAACCCGTCGAATGGATCAAATCCCGGCGCTTGCATCTGGTCATTGTGATGATCCGGCGTGCCGGAAAAATCGCTCGCGTTTGCATCGGCTGAGACCGAGCGAATCTGATCGAGATAGGTGATGGAAGCGCCGGCGGCCCAGGCCATTGGAGCTGCGGAGCCGAGGATCAGACCGATGCTGACAGCAGTGGCACGGCCGAGTGTTGGAATTCGCATCGAAGTACTCCCAGGACAATTGACAAAAACGGCGGTACCGTTGTTATTCGGTCAGTGGCGCGTGAATCCATGACGGGCCGATAAACTCCCCTTTGCGATGCTATCCCCCGTGGCGTCAAAGGGTTCGGCGATGTACCCTACCGCCGTGCGCTGGATTGTCGGGGATATTCACGGGATGTTGCAGCCGTTGACGGCGCTGGTGACGGCGGTCACGAATTTCGACCCATCGGCACGATGGTTTTTTGTCGGGGATTACGTCAATCGCGGTCCAGATTCCAAGGGAGTCATCGAATATCTGCTGAAGCTTTCTGGCGCCAAATTCTGCCGGGGGAATCATGACGATATCTTCGACGTCGTGGTGAATGGTGAAAGTTTTGCGGAAGAAATCACTCACAACAATCGCGTTTCAGCCTTCAAATGGTTCATGGACCATGGGCTGGCGGACACCTTGGCCAGCTATGGCGCGACGCGGGTAAAACTTCAAGCAGTTCTCGATCGTCCGTCGCCGGCAGCGCTGGATGAGTTGGTGGCGCCCATTCCCAAAGCGCACCGGCAATTCATCCGCAATCTCCCCGCTGTTATTGAAGAGCCGGATATTTTTATCACGCACGCCCGCTGGGATCCGGAAACGCCCGACGAAGACCCCAGCCCGACAACGTTTCTGGAAGTCGATCAGGAACTTCGTAAAACAGTGACGTGGGGCCGCTTTTCGATGGGTGAGGTGGATGCGCCAAAAGCCTGGCGGCGCATTGGATATTTCGGCCACACCCCGGTTGATAGCTACGGCATCCGGGGCGGCTACGACCCCAAAGGCGGCGGCAACCTCGTGCCCGTGATTGGGAACAAGATGGTTTTGATTGACACCGCCGCCGCGGTTAGCCCCGTCGGACGGTTAACGGCGTACTCCCCGGATACCGGGAAATTCATTCAGGTTGATCGCCAGGCGCGACTTCTAACATAAAGACCCATCCATCGCTCCTCATTCCAGAGGTGACAAATGAAATCGGTTTTGGCGGAAAAAAAATGCACCGTGTGCCGGCCCGGAACGCCCGCAATGACCCAAGCGCAAATACAGTTGCTCTTGCCCGAGACACCCCAATGGGAAGCCGGGCCTCAAGAGATTTCCCGGACGTTTGAATTTAAGGATTTCCACCACACGATGGCCTTTGTAAACGCGGTCGCCTGGGTTGCGCATGGGGAAGACCATCACCCCGATCTGGAAGTGGGTTACAACCGCTGCAAGGTGCGCTTCAGCACCCATTCAGTGGGCGGTCTTTCCGAAAACGATTTCATCTGCGCGGCAAAGGTGAATGCGCTCATGGAATAGCCAATTCTTCCGCGACTCGCTTCCGCAAACTTTTTGCGTCGAATTGGATGCGATCGCAGCGCCCGCAGCTTTTCGCTAAAACGACCCATGCCCACCCCAGCCTTCCTTCTCTCACTTGCCACGCTATTGCCGCTTGGCTCGTTCGTCATGCTTCTGTTCATGGGCAAACGCATGGGCACTCCGCTGGCGGGTTGGCTTGCGACGGCGTTTATCGCGATGAGCTTCGGCCTGAGCCTGGCCGCCATGATTGCCTGGTACAACGGCGGGCAAATGGCCGGAATGAGCTGGGGACCGGGGGACAAACCGATTGATCTTTCCATGAAGTGGCTCCCCACCGGCTCCGGCATCGCGCAGGACCATCCCGGCTTTCTGGATGTCGATATCTATGTTGACGGTCTTACCATCGCCATGTTCAACATGGTGACCACCGTGGCGCTACTGGTGCACGTCTTCAGCATCGGCTACATGGCGGAAGACAAACGATTTCCCAGGTTCTTCACCTATTTCGGCCTCTTCTGTTTCTCGATGCTTGGATTGCTGCTGGGAGGAACACTCATCCAACTCATGGTGTTCTGGGAACTGCTGGGGCTTTCCTCATATCTGCTCATTGGCTTTTGGCATGAAAAACCCATTGCTACCAACGCTGCATTCAAAGCTTTCATTGTCAACCACATCGGTGATGCCGGATTTCTCGTGGGGATCGGCATTCTGTTTTATCTCATGGGGGATGTCGGCTTGCTGGATTCCACGCGATTACTGGGTGCGGCTGGCAAAATGGATGGGAACACTTTAACCTCGATTCTTCTTCCCAACGGAACCAGCGTTTCCGCGGGAATTTTAACGGTCATGGGAATCGCTCTGTTCTGGGGCGCGATTGGCAAAGCCGCCCAGTTTCCACTCCAAATCTGGCTGGTGGATGCGGTGGAAGCACCGATCCCCGCCTCGGCGCTCATTCACGGCGCGACCATGGTCGCCGCAGGCGTATATTTGTTGGGGAGAGTGTTTCCGATCCTGACACCCGATGCCAAACTTTTCATCGGAATCACCGGACTGGTCACTCTAACCATGGCAGCGCTGATCGCCGTTGTTCAAACCGATATCAGAAAGGTTCTGGCCTACAGCACTATTTCCCAACTCGGCTACATGGTGATGGCCATAGGCATCGGAAGCTTTGCAGGCGGACTCTTTCATCTCATAACCCATGCCTTCTTCAAAGCGCTGCTTTTTCTCGCTTGCGGTAGTGTTATCCGCGCAACTGGCGGCGAGCACGAGCTTCCGCAATTCGGCGGCCTGCTCACAAGAATTCCAGTGACTGCCGTTACCTTCGGCGTGGGGGTTCTTGCCATCGCGGGCACACCCTTTTTCTCCGGCTTTTACAGCCAGGAAATGATTCTTTCCCACGCGGGCGCATTCGCGACCCTGGCTGCCCAGAAAGGACATTCATCCCTTTATTGGGCTTTCTTCATTTTGCCGGTGGTAGTTTCCTACATCACCGCCTTTTACATGATGCGCTGTTGGATGCTTGTTTTCTGGGGCAGGCCGCGGAATGTCAGACTCTTTGCTGGCGCGGTCGAAACCCCCGCTCTTTGGTTTCCGCTGGTCATTCTCGCGGGGCTTAGCATCATCGGGGGCAGCCGATTGTTGGATATCAAGCGCCTGGTGCGGCAGTCGCAGACGGAAACGGAGAATTTCTGCAACGCGGTGCTGCCGCCGGGCTCGTCCGCATTCACCGGGTTTGAGCAAGCGTGGAATGTGGAGCTGGATCAGCGAACCATCGCGGGCGCCGACCCGGAAGAACAGCGGCCAGCCGGCAGCAGTTCTTCGACCGCGCTGCTTGAGGCGGGCCATCGCCTGGCAAACCGCTATTGGCTCGGCGCGTTTGCCGTTGGGTTGCTCCTCGGCTTCGTTATTTACCTGCCGGGATACGCCGTGACAAATAAATTCATGCGTTTTGTCCCCGTGCGTGTTTTGCATCAGTGGCTCTATCGAGGAATGGATTTCGAGGAGATGTACTGGAGTGTGTTCGCGGGCATAACAATTGGAGCCAGTCGGTTTCTGACCGTGAGCGATCGAATATTTCTAGACCCGCTGGCCGGTGTTTCGGCGTGGATAGCGCGACGATTTGCACACACCGCAAGTGGGCGCGATGGGCATTTGCATGATGAAGCGACGAGCGGAAGAAACCTTTTGGCGCACGATGTTGATTTAGATGCTGACGCCCCGCCGACCCGCCGCAATGCCCTTTACATTGCAATCCTCCTGCTGTCGATTGCCTTGGTCATTATTGCCGGCATTTTACTATTTTTAAGCAAATAGGGGGAAAACAGGCCCCAATATAATTCGTCTTGACAATATTCGTTATAACAACTAATATGGCGGGATGAGTTATGGATTGGCCAAAGACATTGGAAAACGGGACGGATTTCAGTCCATCGAGCAAGAAGTTCTGTTAACCATTCTCCGAACCGCTGATTCGCTTACCCGCATTGCCGCTGCCACCTTGAGGCCAGCGGGCTTATCCCCCACGCAGTACAACGTGTTGCGAATTTTGCGCGGCGCGGGTCCCAAGGGACTCGCCTGCCAGGAAATTGGGAGCCGGATGATCACCCGCGATCCGGATCTCACTCGGTTATTCGATAGGCTGGAAAAACGCGGATTCATCCTGCGGCAAAGAGAAACGGCTGATCGACGCATCGTGCGGACGAGCATCACCGAAGGCGGACTGCTCGTTCTTGCGTCGTTGGATCAGCCTATCGAGCAACTCCACTGCGATCTGCTTGGCCACCTCGGCCCCGAGCGCCTGTCACAATTGCTTGCGTTGCTTCAAGAAGCGCGGGCAAAAATCGACCAATAAATCCAGAACTGGAGCCTGTTATGATCACCGTCATTCCTTCAGAAAGTCGTTATTACGCGAACCACGGATGGCTCGAGGCGCGATGGCATTTTTCATTCGGCGATTACTTCGACCGCCGCAATATGAACTGGAGCGCCTTGCGCGTCTTTAATGACGACATTATTCATGGCGGCGGCGGGTTTGATCTTCATCCTCACCGCGACATGGAAATCATTACTGTCGTGCTCGATGGCGCGCTTCGCCACCAGGACAACCTGGGGAATAACGGCATCATCCGTCCGGGCGAGGTGCAGGTAATGTCGGCCGGCACCGGCATTATCCACGCCGAGCACAATGATTCGCCGACTCAGCCTTTGCACCTGATGCAAATTTGGCTTACGCCCGCGCATCGCGGCAACGCTCCGCGGTGGGAACAAAAGCAATTCGAACAGAAAAACCGGGCGGCAGCATTGATGCCCGTCGTTTCCAACGGCGATATCCCCGGCACCCTAAAAATCGACCAGGATGCCACGATCTTTCTCTCGACATTGACTGCCGGGCAGCAAGTGACCCGCCAAGTCGGCGCCGATCGCAGCGCATATCTCTTTGTCATCAATGGAAATGTCGAGCTCAACGGCAAATCGCTCGCTGAAGGCGATCAGGGCCGCATCGCGGAGGAGAGGGAATTGCGGATTTCCGTCAGAAAAGATGCGGAATTCATTCTTCTGGATTTGCCGTAACCTTATAGAAAATTATTTAAGCGCGGCCGTGCGTACGGCTGTGTAATGATAGAGTTTTGCGACCAAAAGGAGCTTCCATGAACCACGTTCTTCGATCGAGATTCGCAGCCGCCGCTTTGTCGGTGGCCGTGTTCTTGTGCATCGCGTCTTTTGTCCGCGCGGACGATTACAGCACCGATCCGACTCACTCGTTCGTCGTCTTTCGCGTGCGCCATTTGGGCGCGGGTTACGTCTGGGGAACCTTTGCCTCGCCCACCGGGCCAATCGCTTATGACGCCAACGATCTCACCAAAGCATCTTTTGATGTCGCGGTGAAGGCCGATACCATCGACACCCGAAACGAAAACCGCGACAAAGACCTTAAAGGTCCGGATTTCTTCGATGTCAAGCAATATGCAACCCTGAACTTCAAAAGCAAAAGTGTAGCCAAAACGGGTGACAACATGCTGGCTGTGACCGGCGATCTCACGCTGCACGGCGTGACGAAGGAAGTCACCGTGAACATGGAAGTCACCGGCACCGGCAAGGGAATGGCGGGAGAAACCCGCACTGGTTTTGAGACGACGTTCACCATCGACCGTCGCGATTTTAAAATGTCCGGCGATCCAGCGCCCATCATTGGCGACGAAATTCGGATCACCGTCGCATTAGAAGCGGTCAGGCAATAAAGGCACGTTCCTTGAATCACTCTGTTCCGGCGCGCATTCCGCATTTTTCTCGACGCGCGCCGGGACAGAGCAGAAATGCACATTTAATTTGATGGGCAAGTCATGCCAACACCGCTCTCCATCTTTGAGGGCATTGTTCTGCCGACGCTTCTGGTGGCGATTGGGATCGTCGTTGCCCAGCGCCCGTGGAAACGTGCCGCGAATGCGGATCCGCGATGGATCGCAGCGCCGCTTTTGTGTCTGGCGTTTGAAATTGCCTACCTGGTTTTCCATCCCGATCGGCCCTCATTCCCGCCTGGGACCGGCGACATTTACTTCTGGGTCTTCTATGCCGCGATTGGCATTGGATTTCTTGGTTTTCTCGATGGGGTTTTTCGACCGCCGCTTTGGTTGCGGGCGGTGACGCTGCTGATGCTTTGGCGGTTATTGGTTCGGACCATGTTGAGCCGGCAAATCCCAGATCAAATCACTCAGAACGCCGCCGAGTTTTGGATTGACGTCGCGGGTCTGATTCTTCTGATCTGGTTTCTATCGCTGGAATTGATTTCTCGGTCGGTGGTTGGCTCGGCAGTGCCGCTGGTACTGGCAATTCTGGCCTGTGGTTCGGCGGTTACCCTCTTTACCTGGCATTTAATTGCATCCTCCTCGTTGGCTATCGCATTAGCCGCCTTTTGTTTTGCAATTGCGGTGCTCAGCCGATGGTGCCGAGTTAACCATGCCAACGGCGCTTCGTTCGCAGTTGTTTTGTTGCTGCAATTGCTCTTCATTCACGGCTACTTCTATTCCCCCGACACATTCATCCCCACGGATAACCTCCGTACCGCTATTTTGATGGCTTCACCGCTGCTGATATTTGCGGGGGACCTGCCCGGCATTCGCCAGGCCCGGCCACATTGGCGATTGGCGGCGCGAGTGTTGCCACTATTGCTAATCGTTGCCATTGTTGCAGGCCTCAATGTCCGCAGTTATGCAGAGGCGGAAAAGCGATCCCATGCCACGGAACTGGAGCAATAACATTGGCGTATTGCCAAAGCCGGGGCATAGTGAACGCAGGCGTTGAAAGTAGTTCTCGACATCCTTCGGCCCGTCCGATAATTTTGGCTTCTGGTAGACAATGTCCCGATTCCTGCCACTCATTATTTTTGTCCTCTGGATGGCCAGCCCCGACGGAGCCCAGCCCGGTTACAACATCAACCCTGGCGAGGGCATGGCGACCTTCTTTGGTTTCTATATCGCCCTGGTTTTGATCATGGGCCTCTGGAGCCGGCATGTGGCGAGGCGCGTGCACTTCGGCGACATCCAAAATCGCCTGCGACGGTTCAACCAACTCATGGGCTTCGCCCGGTTGATGATTCCCACCTGGTTTGGCGTTGGTATCTATCTCCTGGGTTGGAAAACCCTGGTCATGCAGGGATTCGCGCAAACCCCACTCGGAGGTTTGCGGCTGGATACTCCAGGCATTCTGATCGGCTCACTGCCGGCATTCCTCGCCTGGATGGGGCTATGGTGGGCTCAATATCCGGCTGACTTTGCCCTTCGCGAGCAAAATCTACTTATACAACTGAACGAGAGTTTGCCCGTCCACCAGCCTCCAGGTTTCTGGAGTTATTTCGGAGTGAATTTTCGTTTGCAGCTTCTGTTCAGCATCGCGCCGATTCTCGTTCTACTTGCGCTGCGGGACATTCTGGGACTTGTGCTCCCTCCGATTTTCCATCAAATCTCGTGGTTGCGCGATCAACAATCGCTGATTGAAGCGACTATTTCAGTTCCCTCGGCTGGCGCCATTCTTCTGCTGGGCCCGGAGATTCTCCGCCGCGTTCTCGATACCGAGCCGTTGCCGGATTCTCCCTTGCGCCGCCGCCTGGAAGATCTCTGCCGCCAGCACAATGTGGGGTTTCACGAAGTTCTCCTCTGGAAGACGCGCCACCAGATGGGCAACGCGGCGGTCATGGGCTTCGTTCCGCGCTTTCGGTATTTTCTCATGAGCGATCTTCTTCTGGAGACAATGAGCGACGAACAGATCGAAGCCGTCTTCGCGCATGAAATCGGACATATCAAGCACAAGCATTTGTTCTGGTTGCTGGCGTCAGTTGCCGGATTGATGCTGGGGATGGCGGGACCGGGATCGATCATCGTGGACGCGATGGAACATCTGCACCAACATATGTGGCTTCCCGAAACCCTTCAGATGATTATTCTGATGGGCGGCGGCCTGGCGATCTTTGCATTGTTTTTTGGTTATGTGAGCCGAAAATTTGAGCGGCAGGCCGACGTCTTCGCGGCCCGGACATTGCAGGCGGCATATGATGCCGCAATTTCAGCATCCGCTCTTTCCGCTACGGGCACCGAAGGGGCATCCGCGGTGGCGGTATTTCCTCGCCTTGCTTTTGCGCCACCGCATCAGACCGCGGAACAGTCTTTCGTCGGTCGATATGGCGCGCAGATTTTCTGCTCGGCTCTTGAACGCGTCGCAACGGTCAACAATATTCCGATCGCCGCTCGAAGCTGGTGCCACGGCAGCATCGCCAGGAGAATGCGATTTCTCTTTGATTTGGGGCGCGACCCCCGGCGCACCTTCGTTTTCGATAGCTTCATGTCCAAGCTTTACATCTCTCTGATTTTGATTCTCTGCCTTTTTGGCGCCTGGACGATGGTGAACCTATATTCCGATAAAACCTTTTCAAATGTTTCCACCTCCGCGAACGCGGCTATTCAAATTCAGAGATAAGCCTGTCGCCTCTCGGGCTTAATCTTATATATAGCCACAATTTACGTCACAAAACCGACGCGATGCATCGGTTGAGCGCACAATTCGCACCTCCTTGACAACGCGCAGTGCCCGTTTATCCTTCCGCCCAGTAACCGAACCGCCAAAGCTCCGCGGGCAACGCGGAGTGCGGGGAACCCAGCGCGAGGCGAGTGTCTCGCGTCGTCTTTTGAGTGGATTTGCAAACGCGATCCGTCGCGCAAACCAGGCAGCGGCTCCGAGTGGTTCGGATGTCCGGAAATCCTGGTGGTGCCAATCGATTCAAATAAGACAGGGGCAAATCGGCCCAGGTGGCCGAGGGCGACTTTCAACGCCCCGCCCGTCAGCTAACCTCGTCGGCATGTGAAAGGGAAATCACGCTTTCCTGGTCAGCGCTTTTACAACGCGGTTTTGTTGTAAGAACGTGGCGCCAGTTAATTGCAGCGTTCCGCCCTTTAGCCAATTCGCTCTAAGCCGCTCTGCTCTATCGATGGCCGCAAGGCACGATGATTGCTCGCGCCCGCACTGCAAACTCAAAGCGAGATGCAGTGCAAGCGCCCCTAGGAGTTTTTCGAAATGACCACGACACCCTCGACGGGTTTTGATGTTGCCCAGATGCCCGATGCCGACCCCAGCGCACGACGCAAGGTCAACGTTCTTGTCGTCAGCAGTGTAGCGCTGGCGTTTATCAGCTTCTGGCGGGCGGCGGCCATTGTTCTTTGCGACCTGGCGAGCACGGCCTACTACATTGGCGGCATCAGTGAGCAGGCGATCGGCAAGGCGGCACCCTGGTTCATTCTGGGCGTCATGCTTTTCAGCTACGCGGTTCGTGCTGTGTATGTCGAGAGCTGCACGATGTTTACGCGCGGGGGCGTTTACAAGGTGGTGAAAGGCGCAGTGGGCGGCGGACTGGCGAAGCTGTCGGTCAGCGCACTCATGTTTGATTACATTCTCACGGGACCGATATCGGCGGTGGCTGCCGGCCAATATCTCGTCGGGCTTTTCGGCGATATGCTGAAGCTGGTCACGCGACATGGCGCTCACCCGATTATTTTCGATGCGACCACCCACCCTGGATTAGTTAACTGGCTGACGGTCGTCATTTCAATTTTCATTACGGTCTATTTCTGGCGTCTCAATATCGTCGGCATCCATGAATCCAGTGATAAAGCTTTGCGAATCATGCAGCTTACAACGCTGATGGGGGTTGTGATCGTGGGCTGGAGCTTCTTCACGCTCTGGCATAATCACACGCATATTGAAATGCCTCCGTTGCATCCGGTCTTTACGCAGAGCAGCATCAACCCGGGTGATGGCAAAGAGGCCTCGGCGGGCTGGTTGGAGAATTTCCCAAAGATCGTTGGGGCGCTGGGCATTTTGATCGCATTCGGGCATTCGCTGCTGGCGATGAGCGGTGAAGAATCGCTGGCTCAGGTGAATCGGGAGATCGAAGCCCCGAAGCTGAAGAATCTGATGCGGGCGGGATTTGTGATCTTCCTTTACTCCATGTTGCTGACCAGCCTTGTGAGCTTTCTGGCGGTGTTGATTATTCCCGACGGTGAACGGGTCATGACGCAGGTGGTGAACAACGGCACCGCAACGGTGGATGCTTCGCGCGGCCAGACCTGGTGGGAAGTGGATTACCTGAGACAGGGAACCGCCGCCAATGGTCATGAAGGGCGCAACTGGGGGCACCTGATTACCCGGACTTCAAACACCAATGGTGAATCAATCCCCTTGACCACGACGGCGGTGGTTGAAGTTAATCCCAAATACCAACACGTTGAACGCGATAACGGGGGTTACCGCGATAACCTGATCAACGGCCTCGTCCAATTCCTGGCCGGGCCTTCGTGGATAAAGATTATCCTGGAATGCTTTGTCGTCGTCGTCGGATTTCTGATTCTCGCGGGAGCCGTGAACACTAGCATTATTGGTTCAAACGGCGTCCTCAATCGTCTGGCGGAAGATGGAGTCCTCACGCCCTGGTTTCAGCATCCGCACAATCGATTCGGGACGACCCATCGGCTGGTCAATCTCGTCGCGGTGCTTCAGCTCATTGTGATCGTCGCCAGCATGGGCGATGTGAATACGCTGGGCGAGGCCTATGCGTTTGGCGTGATCTGGTCGTTCGTGTTTATGACCATGTCGATGACGGTGCTTCGATTCAAGGACCGATCGCCGCGGCAATATCGCGTGCCCTTGAATTTCCATATCAAAACCAACAAGGGACAGATTGATCTGCCGATCGGCATCATGGCGGTCTTCACGATTCTTGCCAGCACGGCACTCATCAATTTGCTGACCAAAAAAACCGCCACGATCTGGGGTGTGGCCTTTACGCTTGGCTTTTTAATTGTGTTCATCATCGTCGAACGAATTTCGCGCCGTCGCGATGGAGGCCATCACAATCATCTCGAACAGTTTAATGAACGGGTCAGTGACGGCGTGACCATTGAATCGCTGGGTCTGCGCCACCCGCAACCGGTTCTGGTAGCCGCGCGCGGGCCGCGAAGCTTGCCGGTGCTGGAAAAGATTTTGCGCGAGGTGGACACGGATGTACGCGATATTGTCGTCGTCACCTGCAAAGTTATTCCCGCCCGAACACTGGGCGTCACTGAACAGGAAACCACCGTCGATGACAGCGATCGCGAGTTGCTGACCAGGATCGTGACGGTTGCGGAGGAGATCGGCAAACAGGTCTACCCGGTCGTCCTTCCGACGAACAATCCGCTTTACGCCATTGCGACCGCAGCCCGTGATTTGAAGGCAAATGAGGTGGTGTTGGGCGTCAGCGAAAAGATGCATGCTGAGATGCAGTTGGAACAATTTGCACTGGCTTGGGGCAGCGCAACTGCTGATCCGATGTATGCCCAGATTGCCAAAGATATGACCGTCAGGATTCTTGGTCCTCAGGTGGAAATGAAATATCAGATGGAGTGAGCTGGCGGCGAAATATCAGCTGCGGTTTACTTAGAGCGAATGGCCCATCTTGGTTTTCTTGGTCTCCAGATACTTACGGTTATGTTCGCCGGGCTCTATCCGCACGGGCACTTCCTCGACCACGCTTAAGCCATAGCCCTCGATACCGTAAATCTTCTTGGGGTTGTTGGTCATGATGCGGATTTTCCTCAAACCCAGGTCGCGCAGGATCTGGCTGCCGATGCCGTAATCACGTTTATCGATTGGAAGGCCCAACTGCACGTTGGCCTCGACGGTATCCAGCCCCTTTTCCTGTAATGCGTAGGCGTGAAGTTTGTTGGCCAGGCCGATGCCTCTTCCTTCCTGGCGAAGATAGACCAGGGCGCCCTTCCCGGCATTCTCGATCATTTGCATTGCTGTTGAGAGTTGACCGCCACAATCGCAGCGGGCGCTTCCAAAGACATCGCCGGTCAGGCATTCGCTGTGCACGCGGACCAGGACAGGCTCTTCGTGAATAATGGGCACGCCCTGGGGATCGAGGTCGCCAACGCCTCCCTTGCAAAGGGCGAGATGCGGCTGCGCATCGACCATGCTTTGATAGGCGTGAAGCTGAAACACGCCCCAGGTGGTGGGAAGCGTTACGCTTTGAATGCGACGCACGAACTGTTCGCGTTTGAGGCGATAGCTGATAAGGTCGGCGATGGAACACATTTTCAGCCCATGCTGGCGGCAGAAGGTTTCCAGTTCAGGCCGACGGGCCATCTCCCCGTCTTCTCGCATGATTTCGCAAATGACCGCTGCTGGCTTTAATCCGGCGATGCGTGCCAAGTCCACGGAGCCTTCGGTTTGACCAGCTCGGACAAGAACACCGCCGTCCCGCGACCGGAGCGGAAATATATGTCCAGGCCGCAGCAGATCATGCGGCTGAGCGTCTTCGGCGATGGCCACCTGGATGGTGGTTGAGCGGTCCTTTGCGGAAACCCCTGTTGATCCCCCGAACCGGGGGTGGGCATCGACGGAAACGGTGAAAGCGGTTCCCATCTGCGCGGTGTTTTTTTCCGCCTGTGAATGCAGGTTCAACTTATCGCATCGTTCGGCGGTCAAAGGCAGGCAAACGACGCCTCGTGCGTGGGTGACCATGAAATTAATCGCAGCCGGCGTGACTTTTTCCGCCGCCATGACCAGATCGCCCTCGTTTTCACGATCTTCGTCGTCGATCAGAACGACCATCTTTCCGTCGCGCAAATCTTGCAGAACTTCAGGTATGGCGCTCAGCGGCATCCGGCTCCTTGCTTAAACAACGTTGTGTTATTGTAGCACTGACCGCTCTCCAAGGCCGAATTGGACGCCCGGAGGCGGAAAGACCCGCGCCAGTAGCTATAATCGTCCGTATGGCACTGGCGTCGGACCGCTGCATTTGCGTCCGCAAATTCGAGTATTCTGAAACTTCGCAAATCCTGACACTTTTGTCGCGCGAGCATGGATTGTTGCGCGTTATTGCCAAGGGCGCCCATCGTGTTACGAAGGCCGGCGCGGGGCGATTCGATGGCGGCATCGACCTGCTGGATGCTGGAAACGCCCTTTTCACCGACGATACACACCGAGAGCTTGGAACTCTTACTGAATGGAAGCTGGCCGATGGCCATTTAAAGCTCCGCAGTAGGCTAAGGTCGCTTTATCTCGGTCTTTATGCCGTCGAACTGGTTTCTCTACTCATTGAGGAACACGACCCGCATCCGCGGATATTTGATCAATTGGAGACGCTTTTAAATGATCTTGCGAGCCCCGGACAAGAAGAGCTTTTTCTTGTTTTTGAGCTTGATTTGCTTCGGGAGGCGGGGTTTTCGCCGCAATTGGATATGTGCGTGTCGTGTGGCCAGAGCAGTGGGGATCGGGACCCCGTCTATTTCTCATCGGCGCGGGGTGGGGTCATTTGCCGAAACTGCCAGACGGTTGTTCCGGATCGAATGTCGATCGACCCACGGCTCGTGCGGTTGCTGCAATCGCTGCAGTTGCCCGCATCGAATTTATCCCGCCGACTTCCCAGGCTGACGCGGCATCAGACGGATCCCCTTAATCAGCTTCTTTCCAGGCATTTGGAGGATCGGCTGAGCCGACATTTGCGGATGCCGCGCTATATTCTGGAATGTCGGAGCACAAGTGAGCGACTCCCTGCTCGGGTGGGTCATTCAGGGTAATTATTGGGCGGGGTGGACAGCGTATATAATTTGCGTGAAACGTTCATATGTTTGAGGCATAATGGGTGTCGACGTAAGCGTTCAGTCGTATGGGGCAGGGCTTAGACGGGCAGGGAACAAAATATGCGGCATAATTGCCTTGTCGCCGGGGTACTGACCCTGACCATGCTTATCTGCACGCAGACCTGGGGCGCCAAGCTTGTTCTCAACGATGGAACCATTGTGGAGGGGACGATTACCCGCCAGGGGGACGATTACACCGTTAAAGCCGCCGATGGTACGACCCAGACAGTTTCCGCCGGTGACGTGAAATCATTTGAATTCGATCCGGCGCCTTCCAGTGATTCTTCCTCGACCGACAGTTCGGATTCCACAAAGGCTGAAACCACTCCGGCCTTCCGAGCGGCTAAAAACCGCGCCAACGATGTTGAGGCTGCGCTGGCCGCCGTGGCCATCTGGCAGGAATTTGTCGATAAAAATCCTGATAGCACCGATCTCCCATTGGCCCAGGAGGAACTGAAACGGTGGAAGACACTGGCCAATCAGAGCGCGGAAAAGATAAATGGTAAATGGATTGGCGGCGCGGACCGCAAGAAAATAATTGAACAGGCTGATGAACTGACACGCCAGGGCATCGCCATGTACAACAACAGCGAGTCCCTCAAGGCCGTTGACAAGCTTCAGGAATCGGCGCGTGTTTACCCAAACGCCTATTTGCCGCCGTTCTACCTGGGGGAGCTGGCGTTTGCCCAGCATAATTATGACCTGGCTCTCCAGTATTTTCAGGCTTCGGTGAAATTGAAGCCTCACGCGGTGGAGGCGATCAATAACCTGGCGGTAGCACAATGCTTCAAGAACCGGTGGGACCAGGGGATTGAAAGTTTTCAGCAAGCTGCCGAGATTCGCGACACGAAGATCATCGCGCAGAATTTGGTCACCGCCATTGAAGATGCGCCGCCCAATGTGCGCGCCTTGCGACGTTTGAAAGACACGATCGACGCCTCCCATCTTTTGGCAACGAAGTATGATATCGGTGGCAAGAGCGACGTTTTCCTGCTCATGCCGATTCCACCGGCCAAATCAAAATCCGGCGGGGGGTCAACTGACGACGCCCCCACATCACTTTGGAGCGGAACGGGCTTTTTCATCGACGACAAAGGTCTGATTCTGACCAATCGCCATGTCGTGAAGGGAAGCAAGACGCTTCTGGTGCAAACCAGCAATGCGGAAATGAACGCCGATGTGGTGATAATCGATGACGATCAGGACCTTGCGCTGATTCGCGTTACACCGAAGGGGAAGGTTCCATTCGTTCATCTGGCTCCCGAGGACATGCCAAATGAAGGGGCGGATTGCATGGTGATGGGGTATCCGCTGCCCGATCGGCTTGGAAGCGACCTGAAGGTAACGCGCGGCATCGTTTCTTCCTCCAAGGGAGACGCGCAGGAAGGCGCGGACGTACTCACGGATGCGAAAGTGAATCCTGGGAACAGCGGTGGGCCGATTCTGGATAAATATGGCAACGTGATTGCGATCGTGTGCATGAAAAGCATCGCAACAGCGACGGAAGACAGCTACGGAATCGGCATCAGCGCCGGACATATCCGAGAGTTCCTGAAGAAGAACAAGATTGTGCTGGTGGCGGCCGGGGCCAACCCAACCGCGATGGACAGCGAAGAAATCGTGACAAAGGTCAAGCCCGCCACCGTGCAAATCATTGCCACCAAGTGAAGCGGGGTTACGGGACAGACTTCGCCCAAACTGTTTTGATGTTGACGAATTCGTGAATGCCGAATTCACTGAGTTCTCTTCCCCATCCGCTATTTTTGATGCCCCCGAAGGGAAGATGCGGATCGGACTTCACCATTCCATTGATAAATACCGAGCCGGACTCGATTTCCTCCGCCAACGCAATGGCACGATCCATGTTGCTGGTCCATATGCTTGCGCCTAACCCGTAATGAGACAGGTTGGCAAGCCGGACAGCATCGTCCACGGTTTGAGCGCGGATAATGGCTGCAACGGGGCCGAAGGTTTCTTCCTCGAATGCCATCATCTTCGGCTCGACATTCGACAAAACGGTTGGCTCAAAATAATAGCCTTTTCCGGGGAGGCGATGCCCACCGGTGAGGAGGGTTGCGCCTTGTTCGATGGTGCGCTGAACCTGGCGCATCAGCACGTCCAGGAGATCGGGCCGGGCAAGTGGGCCGATCTGGGTTTGCGGATCCATTGGGTCACCGACTTTCATGGCTGCCATCGCGGCGGACATGGCTGATTCAAATTTCTCGGCGATGCTTAGCTCGACAATAAATCGCTTTGCCGCAATGCAGCTTTGGCCGTTATTAATGCAGCGGGCCTCGGCGGCATGCTGGGCGACGGATTCCAAATCAGCATCGGCCAGGACGATAAATGCATCAGAACCCCCAAGCTCCATGACCGATTTTTTTAGGGCTGTTGCGGCTGCGGAAGCGACAGCGGCGCCGGCGCGTTCTGAACCGGTGAGGGTAACGGCGACAATTTCAGGCCGGCTGACGAGTTGCTCGGCGATCTGATTGTCGGAAATGAGCAGCGAGGAAAACACGCCCGGGGGAAAACCGCTGTCGAGAAAGGTGCGCTCGATGGCCATCGCGCATCCCGGGACGTTGGGCGCGTGCTTGAGGACCGCAACGTTGCCGGCCATGAGGGTGGGGGCGGCGAAACGGAAGACCTGCCAGAAGGGAAAATTCCATGGCATGATGGCCAACACCGGCCCCAGCGGATCGAACCTGACGAAACTACGGTCGGCATCGGATTTAATTTCGCGCGGGGCGAGGAAGCGTGCGGCGTTGTCGGCGAAGAACTCGCAGCATGCGGCACATTTTTCCACTTCGGTTTCGGACGCCGTGATCGGCTTGCCCATTTCGCTGGTTATCAGCCGAGCAAGCACATCGCGGCGCTCGCGAAGCACTTTTGCAGCGTTGCGCATTAAGCCAGCGCGCTCACTGATGGGGGTTCGTCGCCAGGACTCAAAGGCGAGGCACGCCTGAGCCAGCATGGCGGCGATGGTTTCCTGCGAATGATCGGGGTATTCACCGATAATTTGTTCGGTCGCGGGGTTTATCGACTGCATCGAGCACCTCTGTATTTGAATGATAGACCTGCGGCCACATTTGCCCAGCGGGAAATCAGGCGCAGGACGCGAAATTCTGTGAGCGCTTGGGACCTGGCCTCGATGATTTCTTGACGGCCTTTGCCCTGGGGACTACCTTTCGCCGACCCATGTTGTTGCGCACCCCACTTTACGAATTTCATGTTTCTTGCGGCGCGAAAATGGTCGACTTCGCGGGCTGGGAGATGCCGATTTATTATCGCGGAATTCTCGATGAGCATCAGCAGACACGCAGCAGCGGATCGTTGTTTGATGTATCGCACATGGGGCGGCTGCATATTACCGGCAAAGATGCAGTGCCGTTTCTGAATACCGTGCTGACACGGAACGTTGCCGAGCAGCGGATCGGGCAGAGCCGGTATAGCCTGGTCTGCAATGCGATGGGCGGTGTGCTGGATGATGTTATCGTCAGCAAGGATCCCAAATTCTGGCTGATTGTCTGCAACGCATCCAACCGTGAAAAGATCGTCAAACACCTGACGAGCGTGCGCGATTCAAACGCATTTGCTGCCGACATCATCGATCAAACTGAATCTACAGCGATGGTGGCGATCCAGGGACCCAGGGCTCTGGAATTGATGACGGACACCCTTTCAATCGATTCAAAAGAATTGAAGCGATACGGATTTGAGAGCGGCGTTTATATGTTGAATCGGTTCACCGCGTTTCGCAGCGGATATACGGGCGAGGACGGGATTGAACTGATCGTATCCGCGCGTGCGGCTGCTTCGGCCGTGAAATCCATGACTGGAGAAATGTCGCGAGCGGAGACAGAGATTAAACCTGCGGGGTTAGGCGCGCGCGACACCCTGCGGTTGGAAGCGGCGATGCCTCTGTACGGACATGAGCTGAACGAAAGTATCGATCCAATTTCCGCGGGATTGGGCTGGGCAGTGGATTTGAAAAAGGAATTCATCGGCGCTGAGCCGCTGCGGGTGATTGCAGAACATGGCCCGGCAAGAAAATTGGTGGGAATTGAGCTTGAGGGGCGCCGGATTGCGCGGCAGGGTACACCCGTGCAAAATGGCGCGGTGGTTGTGGGCGAAGTGACCAGCGGAACCTTTAGCCCCACCCTGCAGAAGAGCATTGCATTGGCTTATATCGACGCGAACCACGCCGCTTTAGGCACCAAACTGGCGGCGGATCTTCGCGGTACGCTGAATCCGGCGAAGATTGTGCCGACACCGTTTTACAAAAGAATTTCAACCCAGGATTAGTCATGCCAGTTCCACAGGATCGTCGTTATTTGCAGTCGCACGAATGGCATAAGCTTGAGGGGAATGTTATTACCCTGGGCATCACGCAGACTGCCGCGGATGAGCTGACGGACATCACCTATGTGAAACTACCGGCGGTGGGCGATAAGGTTCAGGCTGGCGCTGCATTCGGTGAAATTGAATCGGTGAAGGCAACCAGCGATCTTTACAGCGGTGTGAGCGGGACTGTTACTGCCGTCAACACGGAACTGAACACCAACCCCGGCGTCGTAAATTCAGATCCGTTCGGCGCGGGCTGGATTATGAAGCTTAAGCCGACAAATGCCGGTGATGTGTCTACACTTCTTTCAGCCGACGAATATCTTAAAAAGACTGGCCACGAGTAATATGCATCAAGCCCAACCACGCCCTGCCGTTGACCTGAGTCCATCCGACACGTTCGTGCATCGACACATCGGCCCCAGCGAAGAAGATGTGCAGCAGATGCTGGCGTCGATCGGCGTTGCATCGCTTGACGGCCTGATGGATCAGACGGTGCCGGCGTCCATTCGTTTTCATGGAACGCTGGGGATTGGGCCGGAGCGCGGGGAATACGAGCTGATCGAAACTTTGCGCGGAATTGCCGCAAAAAACCAGGTGTTGCGGAGCTGCATGGGGATGGGGTATTCGGACACGATTACGCCGCCGGTGATTCAGCGGAATATTCTGGAGAACCCCGGTTGGTATACGCAGTACACGCCCTATCAGGCGGAGATTGCCCAAGGCCGGCTAGAGGCGCTGCTCAACTTCCAAACCATGGTCAGCGATTTGACGGCCCTGCCACTAGCCAATGCATCGCTTTTGGACGAGGCAACCGCTGCCGCTGAAGCGATGCTGATGTGCTGGCATGTTGCCGATGGAAAGAAGAACGCATTTTTCGTGGCGGATGATTGCCACCCACAAACCATTGCGGTGGTGAGTTCTCGGGCCAAAGCAAGCGGCATCGAGTGCCAGGTGGGACCGGTTGGCAAGCTGGATTTCGGGGGCGGAAAATTTTGCGGGATTCTCGTTCAATATCCGACGACCGATGGCGCCGTTAACGATTACACCGGCGTCATTGAAGCCGCGCATCGCAATGGCGCACTGGCGGTAATGGCTGCTGACATTCTCTCGCTTACGTTGCTGAAGCCGCCGGGTGAATTTGCCGCGGATATTGCCGTGGGATCGACGCAGCGGTTTGGCGTGCCACTGGGGTTTGGCGGCCCGCACGCGGCGTATATGGCCACCCGAACCGAATTTGCCCGGAAAATGCCGGGTCGGCTGGTTGGGGTTTCGAAAGATTCCGCGGGAAATCCCGCCATTCGCCTGGCGATTCAAACACGCGAGCAGCATATTCGCCGGGACAAGGCGACGAGCAACATTTGCACTGCCCAGGTGCTGTTGGCGGTCATGGCGAGCATGTACGCGGTATATCACGGGCCGGCGGGCCTGCGGAAGATTGCATTGCGTATCCATGGGCTGACAACCGCCCTGGGAGCGGCGATTCGACGGATGGGGCATGAAGTTACCGACGCAGTGGTATTCGACACGATTCGGGTACGACTGCACGGCCTTAACGGCGATGCCGTGCTGCGGGCGGCAGAATCGCGCGGTTACAATTTGCGGGAGTTCGCCGACGGCAGTGTCGGCATTTCCCTTGATGAAACATCCACGCGCGTTGATGTTGAGGCGATCGCCGAATCCTTCTGTGGCGGCGCCACCTTCCGCGTGAATGTCGATCAGCTTGCAGCGGGCGAGGAATATCCGCCCGCGCTTTCACGGACCAGCGCGTATCTCACGCATCCAACGTTTAATCTTTATCACAGCGAGACGGAACTGCTGCGTTACATCTTCCGGCTTATGAGCCGGGATTTATCGCTGGCGGAGTCGATGATTCCACTGGGGTCTTGCACGATGAAGCTGAATGGAACCAGCGAGATGCTGCCGGTGACGTGGCCGCAATTTGGGCGGCTGCATCCGTTTGCGCCGGCTGATCAATCGCATGGGTATGCCGAATTATTTCAATCGTTGGAACACTGGCTGGCAAATATTACTGGTTTCGCGGGCGTTTCGCTGCAGCCCAATGCGGGTTCGCAAGGTGAATATGCCGGGTTGCTTGCCGTTCGCGCTTATCACGACAGCCGGGGCCAGGGTAAGCGAAATATCTGTTTGATTCCCGTTTCGGCGCACGGAACAAATCCGGCTAGCGCGGTGGTGGCCGGGCTGAAGGTGGTGCCAATTGCGTGCGATGAGATGGGCAACATTAACATTGGTGATCTCACCGCCAAGGCACAGCAGCACAAGGATGACTTAGCGGTGTTGATGCTGACGTATCCTTCGACCCACGGTGTTTTTGAAGAAGGCGTCAAGGACATTTGCCAGATTGTCCATGCGAACGGCGGGCAGGTTTACATGGATGGCGCGAACATGAACGCGCTGGTGGGCCTTTGCAGACCAGGTGATATTGGCGCTGACGTCTGCCATTTGAACCTGCATAAAACATTCTGCATTCCACACGGCGGCGGCGGGCCGGGCATGGGGCCGATTGGCGTCGCGAAGCATTTGGTTCCATTTCTTCCGGGACATCCGGTAACCGGCCTGGGTGGTGATAAATCAATCGGGCCGATTTCAGCGGCGCCCTATGGCAGCGCGAGCATTCTGCCTATTTCTTATGTTTACATTGCTTTGATGGGAGATGCGGGGCTGAAAAGGGCGACGGAAATTGCGATCCTGAATGCAAACTACATGGCAAAACGTTTGGAATCGCATTACCCGGTTGTGTTTAGGGGGAAGAACGGGCGCTGCGCGCATGAATTCATCATCGATTGCCGGCAGTTTGAAGCGACTAGTGGTGTCAAGGTGGAGGACATCGCCAAGCGCCTGATGGATTATGGTTTCCACGCGCCCACCATGTCCTGGCCGGAAGTTGGCACGCTGATGATCGAGCCGACGGAGAGCGAATCCAAAGCCGAGCTGGATCGCTTCTGCCTGGCGATGATTTCAATACGAGAAGAAATCCGTGAGATTGAAATGGGCCAGGCGGACCGTGTGGATAATGTGCTGAAACATGCACCCCATCCGGCGATGGCCGTGACCGCGAATCATTGGCCACACAAATATTCGCGGGAGAAGGCGGCCTATCCCGCGCCTTGGACCAGACACTACAAATTCTGGCCGGCGGTGGGCCGAATCGACAATCCTTATGGCGACCGAAATTTGGTTTGCTCTTGTCCGCCAATGACTGAAATTGAATAAAGACGCTGCGAAAAGAGGCGCCTTGCCGCTTCAAGGCATTATTTTGGCATCTGGATAACTTCCCACCAGCCGCGCCCGCAAGGCGGATGCCTGTGAAAATGTCGGCATCCCCTTGGTTTGAATGATGGTAAGATTGCCTTGCATGGTTTTCATGGGCACGGATCCCAACGCTAAAATCGCGGCGGCGGCCCTTTGGGCATCGGCGGCCTGGGCGAACGCGCCAAGCTGCACATAAAAGCCGTGTGCGCCTTCACGCGAATGCGCGCGTGTGGCCGGCTCGGTGTTGGGGTAAAGCTGCTGGACGCGGGAAAAAGTTTGATCCGCATCGGTGAATCGTCCCAGGCGCTGCTGGCAAATTCCCATGCGGTAGAGTATCCAGGCCTTCCACATCGGCATATCCAATTGCGCGTCGGCCAGCGTCCATTCACGCAAGGCGGTCGAATAGTCCTCGGAGAAATAGGCCACGTTGCCCAGTTGGGCGTGGATGCGCGCTTCCACGGGCATGGTTGGGGTCTGCGAAAGCGCGAGTGAATATTCTCCCCGGGCTGCATCCAGATCATGCTGGGCGCTCATTGGATTGGCCTTGGGTCGATCCTCAATCACCAATCCGCGAAGGTAGCGGGCCTCGGCCTGCGACGCTGGGGCATCCATCGATAGAACGCTGTCGGCGTTGCGGAGGGCCACATCGTACTGCTGGGCAGCCAGCGCTTTTTCACCCGCATCAAGCTGGGCGGGGCGCGCTTCGGTGGCGCACCCGGCCACCAGAGCAAACAAGATTCCGCCCAGGATATTGGTCCAAATCAAGCCAGCCCGATGCACCGCGTTAGTTGATTCTGGGTTTTCCATCAGTGCCATTCGCATCCATGCCTCCGGGGGATATAGTGTGAGCCATGCTCTTAGAACCGCTATTGGCTCATGCCGCTCAGACACCCGATGACATCGCGGTGATTGATGATACCGGAACCTATACCTATCAACAGGTGGCAGGAGCTGCAGCGGGTCTTGGAAGATATCTTTCCACCAAAACGTCGGCCGCCAATGTAGGCTTGCTGCTGCCCGCCAGCGCGGGATTTGTGGCGAGTTTCTACGGAACGCTGCTGGCTGGCAAGAGCGTGGTGCCCATCAATTTTCTACTGGGCGAGCGGGAAACCAATCATGTTATTACTGATAGTGAGATTGATACGATCATTACCATTCCGCTTCTAGCGGGAAAGATTAAGAATGAACGCATCAATGTGATCGATATAACGCAGTTGCCCAAGCCACCCGCCTTCATGATGAAGATGTTGCTTTCACAGGCGCGACCACCCGAGAAGACTGCTGACGACACCGCGGTTGTCATGTATACCAGTGGCACCAGCGGATTGCCCAAGGGTGTTGTGCTGACGTATGGCAATTTGCAAAGCGATGTGGACGCTGCGATTGAGCACGCCCGGCTTGAGCATCGGCACCGTTTCCTGGGCGTGATTCCGCTTTTCCACGCATTCGGAATGACTGCGATGATGATCGCCCCCCTGCAGCTTGGAGCGACGGTAATCTACCTGGCGCGATTCAGCGCCGTGGGAACGCTTAACGCAATTCGCGAGCACGGTGTTTCTCTACTGTTTGCCGTGCCCAGCATGCTGGCGGCAATCGCGCATTTGAAGAATGCGGGCCCGGAGGATTTTAAATCCATCTACGCGATGATCAGCGGCGGCGAGCCTCTGCCGGCGGCGCTGAGAGAAAGATTCCTTGAGCGCTTCGGGCTGACTATTTATGAAGGCTACGGGCTGACGGAAACCAGCCCGGTAATCTCCCTGAACACGCCGCAATCGTATCGCACTGGCAGCGTGGGAAAGCCGCTTCCTCGGGTTGACGTACGGATTACAGATGAGAATGGGAACACCGTTTCGCAGGAACAAAGCGGAGAAGTCTGGCTGCGCGGCCCGATGGTGATGAAAGGCTATTACCATCTGCCCAAGGAGAGCGAAGAGGCCTTAACGGCTGATCATTTCTTTAAGACGGGCGACCTGGGTAAAATTGACGCCGATGGTTTCCTTTACATTACCGGCCGAAAGAAGGAGTTGATTATTGTCGCGGGAGAAAAGGCGTCTCCGCGCGAGATTGAAGAGGTGCTGGTGCGTCACCCCGCCGTTTTAGAGGCGGCGGTGGTGGGGAAAAAGGATCCCAGCCGCGGGGAGATTGTCGTTGCATTTGTGATTCCTCGCGAGGGGCAGGAAATTAAGACTGACCAGCTGCGCGATTTCTGTCGCGAACAAGGGCTTCCACAATGGAAGATTCCGCGCGAGATCACTGTAGAAATAGATCTCCCCAGGTCCCCCACGGGAAAGGTTCTGAAGCGCGTGCTCACCGAGCGGGTGAATCTGGCGATCTAATTTTCAGGAGTTCGGCTGGATTTCCAAATCGTTGGCCCGCAACTTAGCAAGCGCTACCTGTTCGATTTGCCTCACACGCTGTTTGGTGAGGCCGAGTCTTGAACCGACTTGTTCAAGTGTGGCGGGCGCGTCTTCACGCAAACCAAAATGAGCGAGGATGACGTCACGTTCGCGCGGTTCGAGGCAAAGCAACAGCTTTTGTAGATGCTCGCGATGAAGCAACTGCAGCATTGCCTGAGACTGGCGGCCATCGGATAACGATGAAAGCATATCGGCGTTGTGGCTGGATGAATGAACCTGCGCCTGCATCCGGGGCACACTGCGCGCAAAGCCCTTCATCAAGGCCAGGGTGGCATAGGTGCTGAAGCGATAGCCTTTGTGAAAATCGAACGAATCGACAGCGCGCATCAGGGTGAGATTACCATCGCTGATAAGTTCCATCAGGGGCAGTCCCGGGCGCAGATGCTTCCTGGCCACGCTGACGACGAGCCGGAGGTTTGCGCGGACGATTTGATTCTTGGATTCCGCTAAATCGCGGCGAATCGATTCGAGCACAGCAAGGGCGCGTCCCCGCGCCAGTTGTGGATCGAGCCGGCGTCGCGCGGTGACAAACTGGAATTTGATGAAATTATGCTTGAGAAATAGCGCTCGCTCGCGCGTTGGGGAAAGCAGCGGCGTGCGATACAAGTCTTGCAGATAAGCGGGCAGATCGCGTGGAACACGAGATTCTTCCGCCCTTGGCCGCGCCGGCAGTTCTTCCTGTGCGACGATCTGGTCAATCACGCCAGCGGCATCATGCTGGTGATAGAGGGGATCATCGATGAACCGAACCTTGCGCCGGCTGAACCGCGCAAGGCGCTCCAAAATGATGACACGATAAATGGCCGACCGCGATAGACCGATTGATTTGCTGATGTCGATCAGCGGCAGATCGCGCCGGTATTCGCGCATGATCTGCTCGCGCTGTTCCGAACCGACTGCCAGAGCGGCCAGTGGCAGAATTGCCGACTGCGGGTTCGCCAGATCGTGATCGCGAATGACATGGTCAACGGTGAGGGTCGAGCGGTCAAAATGCCGAGCTATGCGCCTTGAAATTTCCGCTTGGCAGCAGCCGCTCCGCACCACAAGCCGGCGGGCGTTGCGCAATATCGCGGCTCGTTCATCGTCCGAAACTTCCGAGAAATTTACCGAGGCAAGCGCCTGATCGCGATGGTTCGCCAGGAACCGTTCGATCGTGCCGGCAAAAAACCCAACGCGGCGCTTGCCGTCGGGAAACACAAAATGCCGGGCCGCCAGCCCTCGCCGGCGCCAGCGCTGAATTGTCTTGCTGGTAACATTGAATCGCTCGGTTACCTCATCAATGGTAAGCACCGCTTGGGTTGCCGCTTCTGCGCGCAAATTCAGTGTCAGGCTCACCTGCTCTATCAGAAGTCCCAAATCATGCTGTAACGCCAGACCAGTAAGGAGAGGCGCATCAACCGATTTTGGCCGATACCCCGTGATTCGGAAGACAATAAATTCCAGCGGATATGCTTTACAGGGTTGAAGTTCGAACAGAAGCACTTCAGCAGCTGCAAGTTGCGCACCGCGCGTCTCTTGCGGTGTGAACGACATCTGCCGGGCCAGATCGCCGATTATATCAATCCGGAACTTCGCCACGTTTTAATTATCCTCTTATGCCCACGAAGGGTCAACCTTAATTCCAAACTGGTGCATGCGTAACAACTCGCTTCCTGGCCTCAGGTTACATCGACAAACAGGCATATCGTCGGCGAATAATTTGAAGCGGTAGTGCCTGCAAGCGACCATTTCGCAGGTGTGGTTGACAGAACAGAACCCCACCTCCATATTAGCCGCCGAGCACACGGGCCTATCGGGAAGGGCGGCAATTGTCGATTCAAAACTACCCGGACACCTCTACCGCCCTTTTTGCACCCCGGATTGTCCTGGAGCTTCCCCAAAATCGCGCCGTCTCATCAGACGCCCTAAATCGCCTGGCTGTATGCGCGACATTACTTGCGATGCTAATGGTCTGGGCGTACCTCTGGCCCCAAAGCGGCGATGGAGACGCCGCCACCCATTTTCTTTTTGCGCGGCAGGGGCTTTGGAATCCTTCGATAATGATGGGATCGTGGGGGCGCGTTGGGCAGAAGCTCCCACTGCTAATCCCCGCGCAATTTGGCATATTAGCCGCTCGCTGGACCTCAGCGTTCATCTCCGTGTTGTGCGCATGGCAAACCATCGGACTGGCCAAGGACCTTGGCCTTGCCCGGCCCCTTCTTGCCGCCCCGCTGCTACTCTTTCAGCCGCTGGTTTTCAATCTGGCCAGCGACACCATGACGGAATTGCCGTTTGCCTTGGGACTGGTGGTGGCGATTCGCCTTTGGTGGCAACGGCGATGGTTGATCAGTTGCTTGGCGATTTCCTATTTGCCTCTGGTGCGGCCCGAAGGTTTTTTTCTTTGCGCGATGTGGGGATTGATGGTGTTGGGGACCAACCGCATCGGTTCCTGGCATAAGCGCATTTTGCTGACAGCTTCCCTTTCCACGGGAATTATACTTTGGGCGACGGCTTGCGCGATTATCTGCCATGATCCCACTTATTTTTTCCATCGGGGATGGAGTTGGCCGGCGGACAGCACAACTATCTACGGCCACGGCTCGGTCTTCAGTTATATCAACCATTGGCCGCTTTATTGCGGACCCATCATCCTGCCGCTTTGGTTTCTGGGATTGCAGCGATTGGGCAGGCAACGAATTCTTTGTGCGTCGCTTGTGGTGATCCTGGCGTCGCAATTTTTTGTTTCGCAGGCGTTTTGTGATGAGATTTTGTGCTGGCCGACACTGGCCTTAATAGGCGCACTCGCGTGGTCGCGCCGGCGGGAAAAGATCACTATTGCCTGGTGGGCCTTCTGGTTGATCTTTACTGTCCATACTGTTTTATGGTGGCGTGGCTGGTTTGGCTCGGATGGGCTGATTCGGATTCTCGCGTGCGTTGCCCCCATCACCGCTGTGATTTGCCTGGGCGGATGGAACGTCGCCTGGGATTGGCTGAATAAAATGCGCTGTCCCGATCTTTTGCGATGGAGCATCAATTCCGCAATCCTGGCGGCGCTGCTAATCACGGCGGTTATCTATTACACCCAGGATCCCACCCACTACCGCATTTTTGGCGAGCGCGCCCTCTGCGATTTCATGCGATCGCGCGACATTCTCGCGGGCGCGCCAATGCTTGCCTTGCGGGACCCCATTGCCCAGATTGAATTGAATCTCGCGCCCGGCGAGGGAAACTTCATTCCGTTTAGGCTGGATCGCGCTGCTGAGTGCGCGGAGCTTCTTCACGCTCCGATCGGCACAGCCGGAATCTGGGACGACCAACACACCGGCGAGGCGTTCAATGTGAATCTGCAAGATCTTCCCCGGCTGGGGTTTACCGTTTTAAGGGAGTTTCGCCAGACCATCGGCTCTCACACCCTTCCTTTGCTAATCTGGCGGCGACATGCCATTGAGCAAGTCTTTGTGGTCATTCGAAAAGATCGGCTGGGCGAATTGCCGGTTGATCTTCGTTCAAATCTGATGAAATGACCCGGCAAATTCCGTTCGCGCTTCCCGCTGGGTCTTTGGTCTCATACACTTTCAACAGATGAGCAAACTTTCGTTTGATATCGACCCGATTATCGTCGGCCAGAAGCGCATGACCGAGGCGCAGGCGATGGAAGTTTATCGCGACTCCTCGCTGCAGGATTTGGGAACCTGGGCATCAGCCGTGACGGCGCGAATGCACCCGGAAGACTACCGCACCTACGTCATCGATCGGAACATCAATTACACCAACGTCTGCACCGCAAAATGCACCTTCTGCGCGTTTCGGCGCGATCACGACGATGCGGATGCGTATACGCTGAAATATGAACAGATCGGCCACAAGATTGCCGAGCTGGTTTCAATTGGTGGCACGCAGATTCTCATGCAGGGCGGGATGAACGATCAGCTTCCCATAGAGTGGTACGAAAATCTGCTTCGCTATATCAAAACAAATTTCCCCACGGTTCACATCCACGCATTTTCACCGCCGGAATTTGTGGAATTCGAGCGATTCTTTCAAATGGATGTGCGCGACATCATCCGTCGATTTCACAAAGCCGGGCTGGACACCATCCCCGGCGGTGGTGGTGAGATATTTATGCCGCGCGTTCGACGGCGCATCGGTCTGGGTAAATGTACTGGCGATGACTGGATGCGCGTGATGCGCGTCGCGCACGAGGAAGGGCTCAACACCAGCGCCACAATGCTGATTGGCCATATCGAATTTGTGCGCGAGCGCATCGAGCACATGGGCGCGATTCGGGACATGCAGGATTACGCTGCGGCCATTGGGGGCAGAACCAGGGGACAGGACGCAAACGAAGTGATCGCCCGTGTGCAGGCGCGCTGGCCGGGCGTTTTTGCAAAATCACCGTTCACCGGCGATCCACTGGAAAGCTCCGGCAGCTATGGCGCGTTTATTCACTGGCCGTTTCAGCGCGAAAATACTCCCCTCGGACGGGCGCAGGAATGGGACCCCGCGATCCACGGACCGTTTGACGACTCAACCAACGAAGACATCCTGCGCGGCCGGGTCGTGCGGATGGCGGGCTCGCATGAATATCTGCGCATGCTCGGCATTGCTCGCTTATTTCTGGACAACGTTCCGTCGCTGCAGAGCAGTTGGGTAACGATGGGTCCGAAAATAGGACAGCTTGCCATGTTTTTCGGCGCCAACGACATGGGCAGCATCATGATGGAGGAGAACGTGGTCAGCGCTGCGGGGACGACCTACAAACTCAGTGAGCGCGAAATCTGCCGGCTGGTGCGCGACGCTGGATGGATTCCCGCTCAGCGCGATCAATATTACAACGTGCTCAAACGCCATGATGGGCCTGATTCCCCCGATCTTTTACCGGTTCAATCGCCTCCGATGAGGGACATAAAGAGAATTGATAAGGAATTCATCGGCGCAGCACCGGGGCTGGATGACGGGCAGGATCGCAGCCTGAAAGTGCAATTGCCGATCCTCAGTGGTTTGGACGCGCCCGCTAAAAGCCGTGGCGGCTGACGTTCTTGATCTTGGAAATCGCCTACGTTCGGACCGCCCGCAGCCGCAACATTTCCCGCAATAGAGCCTCCGTCGATTTCAAAGGTGGCTCAGCCAATTTCGCCCGATCGAGCAAACGTTCAGCATCAAGCCGGGGAATTCCCAGCGCCAACGCTCCTTCAACCGCGGTCTGCTCGATCGTCGTGCGCGTGGAAGCGGCCGGCGAACCTGGAACTGCCAGACCTGTGGCAAATGGATGCATTTTGCCCGCCAATTCCGCGACAATCTGATCCGCAGTGCGTTTGCCGATCTCCGGAAGTTGAACGAGGAATCGCGTGTTTTTGGATTCGATAGCCTCGGCAATCTGCCCTGTCGGTTGAACCAATGCCCGCAGCGCCCGTTTGGGGCCGATGCCCTTGACGGTGATAAACAATTGGAAAAATCTTTTATCCGCACGACGCAGAAACCCAATTAGGCGCGGCGTAAGACCCCCGCGCGTCGCGTCACCCTCCAGATCGAAAATCGTGTGGAACGTGATCTGCTGGCCCAATGTCGCATGCAGTGTAATCAGGTCTGAGGCTGGAATGAGAATCTCGTAAACGAGATTTCCACAGGCCAGATGCACCCGATCTTCATCCACCGCTCGTAATTCGCCGGTTATTTCGGAAATCATCTAGGCGCGTATCTTAGCGGCAAGCAGGATTCTTTTCTCCGCGATGTGACTGCCACAACAAAGGGCAACCGCCAGAGCATCGGCAACATCCGGCGGCTGGGGCAGTTCGGGGAGCCGAAAGATTTGTTGAATTGCCCGCTGAACCTGGGTTTTGCCGGCATGTCCGTGGCCGACGACCGATTGCTTGATGCGGTTGGAGGCAAACTGCTCGATGCGAGCGCCGCAGCGCTGGGCCACCAGCAGAATGACGCCGCGGGCATGACCCATCAGGATTGCCGTGCGCGGATGGGCATAATTGGAGTAGAGCTGCTCGACCGCGCATACCCGCGGTTTCTGCTCTTTCAGCAGATCATTCAGCTCGGCCTCAAGTTCGAGCAAACGCTCGGCCAGCGGCGCCTTGGCATTTAGACGAATCACGCCCGCGTCGACCAGTTTTGGCGCGCCCAAACCGCTGTCGACAACGCCGTAACCAGTAATTCGCAGACCTGGATCGATGCCGAGAATGCGCATGAATACTTCAATTCGGAGAACTTAGTCGCGACGCCAGATCGTGCCCTCAGGCCGATCTTCCAGCGTGATGTCGATCGCCTTGAGGCCGTTGCGGACGGCATCGGACATTGCAAAGTTTTTGGCCTTTCGAGCCTCATTGCGAAGGTTAATCAGAAGCGCCATTAATTGATCGATGACCTCGGGCTCTTTGGTCTGAGCCTTGGCGACACCAGGCCGGAACAGCCCAATGATATGGCCCAGACGGCGAATCGTTTGCGCGGCGGCGGTCGCCGCCAGCAAGACGTCCGGCTGGCGGTTGGCTTCGGCGCGGTTTCGCTCCAGGAAACTGTTCGTCTCACCTGCAAGTTCGTGCATCACCGCAATGGCGCCGGCGGTATTGAAGTCGTCATCCATCATTTCCAGAAAACGCATTTTGTCGCCCAACGTTTGGCGCACAAAACCTCCAACCTCCGATTCAAGCAGCCCCGAAGCTGCCTGATCCATCTCCTGGGCATCCTCAGCAAGCGGCTTTCCAGTCAGACGTTCGATGCGCTCAATCAAGCGCGAAAAAACGGACATCCCCTTGCGCGCCCCGACCAGCACCTCATCATTGAATTCAATCGGTCGCCGGTATTGAGTGGATAGCAGCATATATCGCAGCAATTCCGCTCCCCAGGCATCCACAAGTGCCTGCGCGGACACCACATTCCCAAGGCTGCCGCTCATTTTTTCGTCGGCCCATTCGCCGCCGGCCAGTTTGGTTTTTATACGCGTCAAACCGTTGTGGAGCCAGAATTTGGCGAAGGGCTTTCCGGTCGCGCATTCCGCCTGCGCCAGCTCATTTTCATGATGGGGAAACATCAGGTCCATTCCACCGCCGTGAATATCGAACGTTTCCCCCAGATATTTGATGCTCATGGCCGAGCATTCGATATGCCACCCTGGTCGGCCCCTGCCCCAGGGAGAATCCCAGGCGGGTTCCCCAGCTTTGGCAGCTTTCCAAAGGGAAAAGTCGGATGGGTTCTTCTTGCCTTGGCCTTCCAGCGCCCGCAGGCCGCTTTCCTGCTCCTCGACCTTTCGATTAGAAAGCTTGCCATAATCAACATCTTTCGACACATCAAACCATACATTCCCGTCGACCGCATACGCAAAACCGCCGGTGATCAGATTCTGGCACATACTGAGAATTTCAGGAATGTGCTCTGATGCCTTGGGAAACCGATCAACTGAATCGATGCCGAATTGATTCAGGCAATCCAGATATTCCGCGGTGAAGCGGTCCGCGAGTTCCTGCACAGTAACTCCGCTTTGGGCCGCGGCATCGATGAGTTTGTCATCAACGTCCGTGATGTTGACCACCAGCGTAACGTCGTATCCCTTGTATTTCAGATATCGTTTGATGGCGTCGAAAATAACCGGGCCGACCATGTGGCCGATGTGCGAAGGCTTGTAAACTGTCGGCCCGCAGAGATACATGCCGACCTTCCCCGGACGCACCGTGGAAAACATTTCCTTTTGTCGGGTTAGCGTATTGTAGACGCGAAGAGTCATCGATATCACCATTAAGTCAAATGAGTGCCAGCCAATAACACGACCACATGCGCGGCAATGGCTTCTCCCCGCCCCACCGCATCGCACCCTTCGTTGGTGCCGGCCTTGACGTTCACAGCGCCGCCAACCAGCCGCAGGAGCGCTTCAACCATTGCGCTTTTGTGCGGCTTCAGACGCGGTCGCTCTGCCATAATTGTCACATCAACATTAACGACTGCAAACCCGCGCTTCTTTGCCTCATGAAGTGCCGCCTCGACGAAGATACTGCTGGCAGCACCTTTCCAACGCGGATCATTGTTGGGAAACATCTCCCCGATATCACCGCCGCCAATCGCGCCCAGCAGCGCGTCAACCAATGCGTGGAGAACAACATCGCCGTCCGAGTGCGCAATGGGTGATAAATCGTCAGCAACATTTACACCGGCTAATACGAGCTTCCCGCTTTCCCGAAGGCGATGAATATCATAACCATGCCCCACTCGAATGGCGGGAAGATCTGGAACTTTTAGGATTTGGTCGCTCAAAGGCCGTACTCCCGTATTTTCCGATAAAGCGTGCGCTCGCCGATCCCGAGAATTTTAGCGGCCTGCTCGCGGTTTCCGTTCACCATCTTAAGCGTGTTCTGTATCAGTTCTTTATTGGCCTGCTCAATGCTAATACCCACAAGATTGTTATTCACTGCCGCGCCTTCGAGCCCGATTCCCGCCGGTCGAATTTCGGCGGGGAGTGATTCGGGCGTCAAAACATTGCCCGGCGATAATACGACCATATTTTCAATCGCTGTCCGCAGTTGGCGCACATTGCCGGGCCACCCATAGGACATTAGAATCTGCTTGGCCTCCGGCGCAACGCCTTCCAGGTCCTTGTGGTATTTTTCCGCAAATTCCTGAATGAAATAGTGTATCAGCAGCGGAATGTCGTCACGCCGCTCGCGCAACGGCGGCAGATATAACGTGACTCCCTTAATTCGGAAAAATAGGTCTTCGCGGAACTGGCGATCGGCCACCATTTCATCCAGCTTGCGGTTTGTGGCACTGATAAGTCGAACATCAACCCTGATCGGCTCATTGCTGCCCAGGCGAACGACCTCGCCGTTCTCAAGAACGCGAAGGAGCTTGGCCTGCATGGTTGCCGGCATATCCCCGATTTCATCCATGAACAAGGTACCATCGTCGGCGTGCTCAAAGCGGCCCTCGCGATCGTTCTGCGCTCCCGTGAATGCGCCCTTCACATGCCCGAAAAGCTCATCTTCCAGGATGCTTTCGCTGAGGCCCGCGCAATTGAGCGCCACCATGCGAAACTTCCGTCGGCGGCTGTTGTGGTGAATCGCCCGGGCAATCAGCTCCTTGCCGGTTCCGCTTTCTCCCATAATGAGCACGGGAATATCGCTGGCAGCCACCTGACGCGCGGTGGTGAGCACTTGCTGCATCACCGCGCTCTTGCCGACTATTGCTTCAAATCCGTTTTTTTCGTCGATCTGTTCCCGTAGCACCTCGTTCTGCTTTTGCAGTGAAGCCCGCTCGGCGGCGCGGTTCACCTGAGCCCTAAAATGATTCAAATCCAGCGGTTTTTCAATAAAGCTGAATGCCCCTTCGTTCATCGCCTGGACAGCAATTGGAATATCCCCATGTGCTGAAACAAGGATAACCGCGGGCGGTGGATGAAGAGTTTTGGCTTTGCGAAGAACGTCCAATCCTTCGCGTTTTCCTTCCATCATCAGGTCGGTAACGATTACGTCGTAAGTCCTCTTGGCGATGCGGGCTTCGGCTTCGGACAGGTTGTAAGCCATATCGCAACGATGCCCCTGGCGCTGGAGTGCCTCGCACATGACTTGCGCGTGGTCTTGCTCATCCTCCACAATCAGCACCAGAGCCCTTGGAATCTGTTCGGACATATCGCGGGGCAATGTACCAAGGGATTACGCGAGACGCGATGGAGCAGCCCCATCGGTCGGCAGGCGGATGAAAAAGTCGGATCCCTTGCCCACTTCACTCCGCACGCCAATTTCACCGCCGTGCTCCTCAACGATGCGGCGTGACATCGCCAGGCCGAGCCCGGTGCCCCCTTTTTTTGTGGAATAATAAGCATCGAATATCTTCTCACTTTCCGCGCGGGGAATTCCCGGCCCGGTATCGATGACATCAATTGTCGCAGCGCCATTGGAGGCCGACGCCGTGAGAATCAGCTCGCCGCCCCGGTTCATCGCCTGACAGCCGTTGAGCATGAGATTAAGCACCGCCTGCTTGATCAGTCGTGGATCAACCAATGCGACCAGCGGAGCGGGATTGGGCCGCAAGCGAAGACGGATTTGATTGATCTGCGCCTGAGGCTCGAAAAAATCTCCGAGTTCTTCCAGGATCTTGTTGAGATCAACCGGTTCGCGGCGCAACTCAATCTTGCCGGCAAAGCGAAGAAAATCATCCAGAATATCTCGCAAACGGGAGGCTTCGCGCCCCACCGTTCCAAGCCGATGAATCAGGCGGGTATGGGCCGGGTCGCGAGGATCAAGTTCCTCCTGAAGAAGTTGCAGATTCAATTGGATGGTGGAGAGGGGATTTTTGATTTCGTGGGCCAGACCGCCCGTGAGTGTACCGATTTCCGCAAGTTTGGCTACGCGGTCGGCCTGCTCGCGCAGCCGTGCCGCTCGCCGGCTGGAAATTGCGCGGATGCGCCGAATCGTTCGCGCGATACGCGGTCGGCGTCCTAAATTCCTGCGTCGCGCAATCAGCACGATTGCAACGACGATTAGACCGCTACTCAGGCATCCGAGCAGCAGCCCGCGAATAAATGAATCCATGGGCGAGTCGCTAAAGAAGACCAGTAAACGTTGTCGCGAGAATGACTTGGCCAGCCATTCAACACCGACGAGTAAGATCAGCGCCATACGGACGGCCAATCCGGAGAATCAATCTCTCCGGCGCCGAAATGAAACAGCGCGGACGCAAACCAGTGACGCCATCAAAGCCCAGCCCTGATGACGCCAGCCTACTCTAGCGACTTACCGACTAAGTATTAACTTTAACCCGCTCCCCAAGCCGTTTGACGGCCTGCGCCGAAAGCCCCTTGGCTCCCGCCGCCTGATCGAATTCCACTCGTTCCCCATCCTTGAGCGAGCGAAACCCATCGCCCTCGATGCTGCTGAAATGCACGAATACGTCCGCGCCTTCCGGGTTGAGGATGAAACCAAAACCCTTCTTCGAATCGAACCACTTGACGGTGCCGACAGTCATAACCGTCCTCCCACGCTAGATCGGCGCTTGCCACGGGGACGAGAAATGCGGACCCCAGCAGTGCCGACTGACAAAAGAAATGAGTTGCGAGCGATGCGAAACATCACTCGCACCGATGCGCGATAAATAAAGTCATTCTAGAAACTTACGTCAATCCGTTATGAGCCGTGTCTCCAGAAATGCTATATGAACCGGCTAATTTAACGATACCAAGAATTATTCAGGTTGCAAATGTTTTCTGATCAACATTGATGAATTACTTGCAAGACGCGCAACAGAAAACCCCCGGCCGAGAAGGCCAGGGGGTTCACCTGTGAGAGTCAATTGTGGCTCCGCCACTTCAAGTCATCTTGATTAGGCGTTCTTCAAAAGATTCAACGCTTGTTGCGGAATTGCGTTAGCTTGCGCAAGAACCGTCTGGGCTGACTGCGAGAGAATTTGGGCTCGCGTCAGATTCGATGTTTCCTGGGCAAAGTTAGTGTCCGCAATTGAGGACTGTGCAGCCGAAACGTTCTCAAATGCAACTCCCAGGCTGTTCACCGTGGAACCGATGGTGAAAGTTTGGAAGGCTCCCAACCGCCCTCGCAGGCTACTCACCTGTGAGATCGCGCTGGTCAGAATATTTTGAGCGGTCGACAGGGTTGTGCTGGAGAGGTTATTCGCCCCACCACTACCGAGCGAATTCAGGAATCCGTTGATCGAGTCACCCAGACTACCTGTGGAGACCGAGCCGATTCCGATCGAAGCGTTGGAAGCATCGGACACCTTGGAACCCAAGGCAAACGTGGCGCCGCCGCCGGTGACATAAAAAGTCTTGGTACCGGGTTTATCGAATGCCTGCGTAAGCGTGAGGCTGACATCGAGGTTCGCGTTCCGATAGCTGACGTTGAGGCCATCGGTCTGGGCCGTGGCGCCATTGACAGTCACATTCGCGTCCTTGCCGAACGTCTTGTTCGCGCTAAGACCGCTGAATGTGCCTGTTAGAGCGGAAATGCTAACGAACTGGGATGAACCGAATCCAGTGGAGTTGACCCGCAACGCCGTGCCACTGACCTGCGCGGACAGGCCGGTTGAGGCCTTTACGCCGTTAATGGCGGTTGCAATCGAGCTCACCGTTGTGCCCGAGGCAAACGAAAGCTGAGTTGTGCCCTGGTTTCCCGCGACCTGCAGCGTCACCGTGCTGCCGGCGATTGTGCCGCCGGTGTAGGTGATTGCACCCGTCTTACCAGAAGCAACAACCTGCACCGCAACCGCGACGGTTCCACCAGAAGGAACGAGGGCGCTATTGACTTGCACGTTGCCCAGCGCCGAGGTGGCGAGGCTGCTGGTTGTGTAGCTGAGGTTGCCGTTAAGAAGCTGACGGCCTTCGAAGGTCGTGCCTTGCGCAACACGGTTGATCGTGGAAAGAATTGAGTCCACCTGAAGCTGATTAGCGGCAACTTCGCCGCTGCTCAACCCACCGCTGTTTGCGGCCTGCCCGACGAGACCCTGAAGCTGGGTCAGCAATGAGCTGACTTCATTCAGGCCGCCTTCAGCAGTGCCAATCACGTTGCCAGCGCGGCCGGCATTGTTGATGGCGGTCTGAATTCCGGCCTGCTCAGCAAGCAAGGCTTGGCTGGCGATCAAACCGGCAGGATCGTCCTTGCCGCTGTTGATCTTCAGACCGGTGCTGAGCCGTTGAAGACTCGTAGTAAGAGCCTGGTTGTTCTTTGACAGCGAGCGCTGAGCGATCAGCGAGCTGACGTTTGTATTAATGACACTCATTCGTTGTCTCTCCGTGACGGAGCCAATCCCTGTAACATCGTGCGCTGACCGGACAGGGGAAACCAGCAGCGCTTATTTGCCCGACCGCGAACAATGCGCGGACAAGGCGTTATGCCAGGGCCTCTCTCTCACAAGCGGCTTGCCCCGGTGCCTATAGGTATCCGGAACATGGCATACGGGCCGTATCGACGATGACGGTTGACCACTTAATCAGTGAAGACAGGAAAATCTTGCGATGTGTAACGAAGAAATCGATCGAATGCCCCCCGCCGGTGTTATGGCCGCGAGGTTATCTGACCTGAACCAACGCCAACGCGCAACAAAAGAGCGACCCGATTTTCTCGGGTCGCTCTTCAACGAGGCTGGTTATCTACTAAAGGATTGCTCCGGCTAGTGCCCTTGGAGCAACGTCAATACGGATTGGGGCGTGTTGTTTGCCGTCGCCAATATGCTAGTGCCAGCCTGCACAAGAATTTGCGCCCGTGTAAGATTTGACGTTTCTACCGCGAAGTTTGCGTCCGCAATGGTGCTTTCGCTGGAGGTAACGTTTTCGAGGGTTATCTGCAGACTTGTGGAGTTCGTCTGCAGCGTGTTTTTCTCGAAGGCGCCGAGTCGGCCTTGCAGTTCAGCAACCTGCTGAATCGCCGCATCAATAATCGCGCTGGCCTTTTCTGCTTTACCACCGACCAGGGAAGCCGAGCCCCCGGTTCCGATATTGTTCAGAAAACCCACCGTGCCGTTGCCGAGGCTGCTGGCGGCAACCGAGCCGATACCGACATTTATCTGCTGGGCACTGGCAACCTGCGCGCCCAGTTGAAACATCGCGCCGCCTCCGGTGATTGCGAAACTTGTTTTCCCGGCGCCAAACGCCGCATTCAACGTGAGGTTCACATCAAGAGTAGACGTATTCAATTGCAGGTTTAGTCCATCGCCCACGGTTAACGCGCCGTTAATCGTTGCGACCGCGTCAGCGCCAACGGTCCGCTGTTTAGCGGCGCCGGTGGAATCGACCGTGGCGAAAGCGCCGGATTGCGCCTGGATAGACACGAAGCTTTTCGATCCGAAAGTGGTGCTCTTGAAATCAACCCCTGAAGCTGCATTGGCCGGGTTGATGAGGTTTGCAGTGACGCCGGTGCTGTCCGATATGCGATTCACCGCAAACGATATCGCTGAAGCGGTTGTTCCGCTCACGAACGATAGCGTTTGCACACCTGTGGTGCCCGCAATTTCCAGCGTTGTGCTTTTGGTGATGGCGCTAGCGCGGAACTGAATATCAGCCAGTTTGGCGCTGCTGACCACGTTGACGTTCACGGGGATTGAGGTTGCTTGCGCAAAATCAGCCTGGGAGATATTCAGCGAGCTGATTGCGCTGGTGTGCACACCGCTGGTAACGTAATCCAGACTGCCATCAATCAGATGGAGACCGGCGAAGCTTGTGGTGTCGGCAATGCGTGTGATGCTCTGCACCGCCGAATCGACCTGCAGCTGGTTTGCTGTAAGTTGTTCCGGCGACAGCGCGCCTGCATTGGCGGACTGCACCACCAGGCCCTTGATGTCATTGAGCAATGAGGACACTTCAGTAAGTGCTCCGTCCGCTGTCGAGATGACATTCTGCGCCTGAGCGCTGTTGTTGATGGCCTGCTGCAAGCCCGATATCTCGCTTTTGAGATTCTGGCTTGCAATCAGACCGGCGGGATCATCCGCTCCGGTGTTAATGCGCAGCCCGGTGCTCAGGCGACGCAACGTCTGGCCCAACTGGGTTTGTGACGTCGCCAGGCTTGTTTGTGCTATCAGTGACGCGACATTGGTATTGATTCGACTCATATCAATCCTCCGTGATTGATTATTACTGCTTCTTTTCGTCTTTTTGCGGGTTCTGGGAACCGATCTTTCCTAATCCCGAAAGATCCTCGGGCTTCACCTGGGCCGCAGCTTTGTTCTCACGGCGGATGGCATCGTAGACTTCCTTGCGATGGACACTGATTTCCTTGGGAGCATTGATTCCCAGACGCACCTTGTCACCGCGGATATCAACCACGGTTACTTCGATGTCGTCGCCAATCATGATCGTCTCATCGCGCTGACGGGACAGCACCAACATATTCAGGCTCCTTCCTGCGTGGCCGCGGACTTACCGCCGACCTTTGGCGACCGAGATCGCATCATGCGTATCGGCCGCCCGGGACATCCGTGTCACGGGGTCAACTTGCAACACCAGCGTTTGATTACGCCGACTTGGCAAGCGCCACTTCGGACTGCAACTTCAGCAAGGGCTGCCGAGTCGTCCATTTCTTTTCCGTCAGGACGACCTGGTGCGCCAACCGATTGGCCGCGTTCACCACGATCGGACCCAGCAGATTTCCCGTCAGCCATTCGCCGACCCGGTTGCAGATTACGAACACCTGCGCGAAGTTGACGTCTGCCATCTTGAGATCAGTCAACGTTTCGTCGCGCATCGGAACTTCGTAGTCCTTGAAGAACGTCGATGGGTCGGTCACAACGAACGCCAGATTCGGATCCTCAATGCTCTGGAGCCAGAAAAAATAATTTTCCTGGCCAGCCTGAATCAACGCGAAGCGCGATTCGCCGGGAAAGCCCAGCAGCCCGCGTGGAAAAGTCATGATTCGCTCGTCGTCCACCGACAGAAGTCCGAACCTGGAAGTCTCGATCTCCATGAAAAGCTCCAATCCCGCAATTTTGGCGCGTCGGCGAAAAAATTCACCGTCGCGTCCATGCGATTCCTTGCGCACCGGCAACACACCGGCAGCGCGCCCCGCGGCCTCCGCCGCGGCCGATCTCGGATGGTTCGGCGCAACATCGCGCCCAATCCACCAATAAACTGCGCGACCCATGGGAAACTCGTCGCAAGACGAGCCTGCCATCGCATCGCCGCACAACAGTTCCACTGTCGCGCGAAATTCGTCTCCTCTGATGTCTGCCCGCTTGCCAGCCACGGCTGATTCCATCAAGCCAGCGGCTCGGGCCTTCTCGCACCTGAGCCGGCGATTTCTGCCGCTCCACGCAGATTTTTCCGCGCTTCACACGTTTGATTGCTTCTTTTCTATTTGCAATCTACGTTGCTCCACACTACATCCAAGCGAAAGCAATAAGCGTGCCATCGCATCCTCAATGCAGAAAATCCAAAAGCGATAAATTCAGTTGCTTCGCCGCAGTTTGATAATTTGCCTGCAAAGCGGTTTGAAGCGTCTGAAATTGTGTAATTGCCGTGGTAAAGTCCGTGTCTTGCAGCTTCGAAACCAGCGCCTTGGTCGCGGTGTTCTCCTGATCCATCTGGGTCTGGCGATTCTGGAGCTCCTGCTCAACAGCGCCGGTTTGGCCCTGGATTCCCGTAACCCGCTCCAGATCCGCCTGAATCCCCTCGCTTGCCGCGGTGATTTGGGCTTGCGTTCCCGATTGTAGCGCTGTCACGAGCGAATTAAGATTTCCCAGCAATCCGCCGGACTGCAAGCCGCTCACATCGGCGCCGTTGACGACGTTACCAGTCGCCGGGACGGTCAATCCCAGATCTGCCGCTGCGTTTGAGAAATTAAGGGACGTTACATCAAGTGTTCCGCCGCCACCTGTTGCATCCGTCAAAACAATCCCATTTCCAGTACTTGCAAAACTTGCCGTCACTGCCCCACCCGTGGCCGCGTTGATGGTATTCATCACATCCTGCACGGTCTGATCCGTGGAGATCGAAATTGCAAAGGTCGAGCCGTCGCGGGCTTTGATTTGAAAATCAGGTGTCGCCCCACCCACGGCGCGAACGCCGCTGCCATTGTTCAACTGTGCCAGCGCCATGCTCGGACTAAATGTTCGCACCCCCAACTGCGTTGCCGTCTGGCCGCCGTTCTCACCTATGGTAAGCGTTGTCCCCTGGGTGGCATTCGCAATGACAATTCCGTTGTTTGCGCCATTGATCTTCGCAAGCACACCCACATTCGCGCCATTGATGGCATTAAGCATGTCCTGGACACTGCTGCCCGGCCCCCAGGCAACTGTCTTGCTGATTGTTCCATTGGTAATGACCAAGCCCGATCCGTCAAGGCCCGCGCCATTTAGCAGATTGGCCACGGGTGTGATTGGCGTAACCAGTGGATTCAGGTTTCCGCCTGTGACAGTTACGCCCGCCCCTGCCCCCGAAACTGCCGTGTTGATTCCCAAATCAGCGGCCGTTGTCCCGCCGACATCAATAATTGCGATATTATCCGTTGGAGCCCCGCTAATCACCAACTTCTGGCCCGAAATGCTTGCGGTTATTCCGCCAATTGCCGCCTGATTAATCGTATTAACAATATCGCCAACACCCGATGCGGAAGAAAAATCCACCGTCTTGGTGACCGCTCCATTGCTGATCTGAATCGGACCTAGATGCACGCCATGGCCAACCGCGCCCCCCAGGTCACTCAGCCGGGTCACCGCCGTCAGGCTCGGCGAAACATTGGTTGAGCCACCCACCTGCGAAGACAAGGCGCCAAAGACCGACGAACCGCTCACCTGGAACGACAGCGAGGTTCCATCGTCGTAAAGGTTATTAAGAGTCTGGCTCGTTCCCGTATATTGCAATCCCGCGGGGCCGGAAACGAAGGGGGCCTGGCTTGCACTATCGCCCCCGAATAAAAAGGCGTTGTTGAATGATTTATTCGCGATTGAAAGGGCCTGGCTGTAAAGGCTTTTCGCAACCGTCGCAGCGCTTTTTCGCTGATCGGGGGTGGCGGTGGTTCCGACATTGGCTGATGCCAGTTGCTGCGCCTGTTGCAGCACGGCCGTTAGGTCCCCCAAAGTCGAATCAGTCTCACCAAGTTGGCTGCTCGCCGAGGTGATGTTGCTGGCATAGGCCTGGCGCCGCGCCAGCGTCTGCTGCATCTGCATGATCATCGACGATGCGGCTGGATCGTCACTAGGCGTGCTCACCCGCAGTCCGGTCGAAAGCTGGTTTTCGACCGTTAGAAGCTGGGCTTGGTTTGCTTCGATGGACTGCGTCGCGATCTGCGTGCTCAGCAGATTGCTCACTCTTGCAATGCCCAGAGGCAAAATTGCCATAACTTTACCTACATGATCGCCAAAAGGGTCTGCATCAGGGTCGCTATGGTGGAAATCACCCGCGCGGCGCCCTGGTAAGCCAATTGCTGCTTCATCAGGTTGACCGTCTCTTCATCCAGGCTTACGCCGCTCGTTGCCGCTTGCTGGGCCGTCAGCGTGTTGCGAATATCCAAAGTCGCCGATGCATCATTCTTTGCCTGCGAGGAAGTCGTTGCGATGGCATCAATCATGGTGCGATAGGCGGAGTTAAACGATCCTCCGCCCAGGGGTGGCTGGCCAACAGTCGCCAGGTTGGCAATCGCCAGGGCAGTTTGATTGTCGCCCGTATCGCCATTTTGCGCCGCTGCCACGAACCCGGGTTTTTGCACCACGATCGGATTCATTGCCATTGAGCTGGCGTCCGTCCCCTGAAAAAACGTATTGATGCCGAGTCCGGCTAGCACATGACTGCTGTCCTGGCTGAATGTGATTTGCTCGTTGGGATTCGTTGAGGCAATCTGCAACTGGCCGCCTTGAATAATCGCCGTCACATTCGGGATGGCGTTCAAGCTTGATGTCAGGCTGTTCAACGTTGTATCGCTCGGCTGGCCCGTCAGATTTACTTGCACCAGCGTGCTGGTGCTAAGACCGGATTGTGCATTCTTCACATGCACGACAAAGCTGCCATTCACGGGCGGGAATTTGAGCCCGGCAGCGGTTGAGTCCAGGGCAACCGTGGAATCCAGCACCTGATTGGTTGCAGTCACACTCGTAAACCCGCCAAGACCCTGTCCGCTGGAATGAAGCACGTTGAGTCCATAGATCACGCCCGCTGCGAGATTATTCACCTGCGCCAAAACTGCGGTGATCTGCGTCTGGGCATTCAGCACCGCGCCAAGCTGACCGCTGGTCGCTGACACGTTCCCGTTGTCCGCGGCAAATAGCAGCTTGAACGACGGCTGGCCGTTAATACCTGATTGCTGCACCTTCAATCCGCGATTTACCGTCCCCAGCACCAGCGGCTCAGAGCCGATATAAACATTTATCGTTCCGTTCCCCTGATCCACCGATTTGACGTTCACCAGTGTCGACAACTGTTTCAGCGCGGCATCGCGCTGATCCAGCAACCCATTGTTGATACCCGCGGGTCCTGACCGCGATGTGGGGATCTGTGCGTTAAGCTCCGCGACCTGCTGAGCCAGTTGCGTCGCGCTCTTCGCGAGACCGGTCAACTGATCGCCGGCGCTGCTCTGCAGCGCGCCAAGTTGGTTCGAATAAGTATTGAATTGCTGGGCCAGTGATTGGCCGTCCTGCACGACAATTCGTCTTTGCGCCGCGTTGCCTGGCGCATTGGCGAGTCCTGACCAATTCTGGAGAAATGAGCTGACCTGCGCCTGCAGGCTGTTGGTTCCCAGTGAGTTGAAGATCCCCTCAACCTGTCCGCTCCAAGTCTGCGTTGTGTTGGCTGCTTCGTTGTCGCTGATGCTCGCGTTCAGGCGGTCCGTTAGTGATTGATCGATCTGCCGCTGGACTGAAGTAAGATCAACGCCGGTGCCGACGAATATTCCCGGTGAAATCTGTTGATCAAGCGAAGGCGTGGTATTGGCGACCTCGCGGGCATAATTTGCGTTACCCGAATTGGCGATGTTGTTGCCTGTTACCTGCAGCGCCGCCTGGCTGACCGCCAGGGCAGACTGTCCGGTATTCAATGCACCAAGTAGAGACATAGTCGCCTTATCCCACCGCGTCCATCACGCCGATTCGCCGGCCAACCCGTCGCACACCCTGCTTTGTGTAAACGCCCGCGCGTTCCACTGCGCCCGCTACAAGCCGGGACACGGTGTTCAAATGGCCGAGAACCGCCGCGGACAATTTCCCCGAGAGATGGGTTCGCCGATTGATTTCCTCGATAATGGCGCGAAGCTCATCGCGCGTCTTCCGCAGCATTGGCGCCTGCTGCGGCAAATGCTCCGCGAGTTTTGATATGGTGGGGTCACCGGCAATTCGCAGGGTTGTCGCAATCTGGCCGGCGAGCATTTTCCTGCGGTTATCCAGCGCGGTGATGCGAAGGCGCGTGGCCTCCTGCTGGCTGATCAGCGCAGCCATGGCGTCCAGATCCATCGCCTTCATGGCGTTGTGCTGGGATTCCATCTGTACCAGCAGCTTGCGGTTGTCGGCCGTTAGCTGAGTCAGCACACCTATCAAATCAGAGATCTGTCGCGACATCCGCGGTTCCCGTGTCAATTGATCGATTGTTCAACAGGGCCGGGTTGATTTGAATACCTCGCGTGCGCGTGCCCGGAATCCGATCCGCGCCTTCATGATCTGTGTTCGACATATTCTTTCCTTGTTTTGCGTAAGCCGCGTGCGCCTCGATTCGACGCACAATTCCATTCACTATTTTGCTCCCGGCCCCGCGCGACATGCGCTCCGCCATCTGCTGGTCATAAAGCGATCCAAACGCCTGCCCGCCCCGGCCTCCATCCAGCAAATTGCTCTTAAAGGGATCGTCATGCATTTGCTTCAGCAGCGGGGCAAAAAGAGTCAGGCCGATCCATTTGCGGGTCTGATCGACCAGACGCTTATGATCGGGTGTGGCCGGCAAGGCCTTTCTTGACTCAACCGCTGCGACGCTGGGCTGGAATGCTTGAACGTTCATACCTTATTCCTCAAGGAGCTTGGCGTGCAGCTTCCCGGTCTTGTAGAGCTCTTTAATAATGTCTATCCGGTCCTGCGCCGGCACTTTCAATTGCTCCATCGCATTTACCAGGTCCTGCAGATTCCCGTTCACCGGAGGCATCGTGCCGATGGCAATTGCATCGTGATTGGTGATCAGTGGGTTTCGGGGCGTTCCCTGCTGCGGAGGAGCAATTGTCGAGATCGAGAGCCCGTTATGACTGATTACCACCGGACTGATCTCTACATCCCCCGTCATAATAATGGTTCCGGTTTTCTCGTTGATCGTGACGCGAGCCTCCGTCGACAGCAATTGCACCGGCAACTGCTGGACGCGACCAATGAAGCTGTCCGGATGTTCGCGTTCATTCGGAGGAATTGTCACCACCACATTCTTGGAATCGATGGCAACGGAAAGCGTCTCCCCGTTGGCGCCTTCGGAATCATTGATGATTTTCGCAATTCGGCTTGCGGTGGCCCAACTGGCGGCTGGATCGTCCAGAATCAAACTGAAATGACCGGTGGCGTCGATAACCCGCGAGGGAAGATCCGCTTCCATCACTGCCCCGCCAGCCGCGGCTTTGATCGTTCCAACTGTTGGGGTGCTGGGATCTTCCAGATCGACCGGACCTTCAGCAAATGCCAACAACGGCCCTCCGGGAACGGGTCCCTGCATCGGTGTCACACATAGCCTTCCGCCCCGCAGGCTCGGCGAGGCGCCTACGCTCGAAACGTGAACATCAAGATGATCTCCGTCACGAACCCCCGAGCCGGGCACTGTGGCTGTTACCATCACCACAGCGACGTTCTGGGCATTGCCAAGCTGCAGCACCGTAACCGGATCAGCAAACTTCGAGAGCATCGCCCGAAGTGGATTAATGGCTGCCGCAAAGTCCCCGCCATCTCCAGTTCCCTTAAGCCCGTAGACCAGGCCAAGGCCGGTCAGAATGTTGGTCCGCTCCCCACCAATTCGCGTTATATCTGCAATCTTCACCGCCCAGAGCGGTGCTGCCGTTACAAGGACGACCACTGCGACAAGGATGGGAAGGTATCTACGCATCACGATTACCGGACCCATAACCAATCGTCAGAATGGGTTGATCGTGTCCAATAATCTTGGGACCCATCCGCGTTCGGTTGTGTCGCGGACGGCGCCCGTATGCGTCTTCTTTACATCAAGGTTGTGCAGTTGGGTGCTAAGCACTGAATTATCGGCCGTGATATCCTCCACCCGGCAAACACCCGTCAGCACTATTTTTTGCTCTTCTTCATCGGTCTTTACTTTCGTGGAGGCTTCCAACACCACGGTCCCGTTGGGTTTTACATCAACTACTTCAGCAGTCACCTGGGTGATCAGGGAATCCGTGCGATTAACCGTCGCCTCCCCCTTGAAATTGTGGGTGGCGCTGCCTTTTAACTCAATCGGAGTGGCCGGGTTAAACTGGGAGACGCTCAAATTGGCAAGCCGAAACTGGATGTACGCGTCAATCTGAGCATCAAGATCACTGCTGTGCTTTAGATCCGTAAGCCCATTGACGGAAAACGTGCTCTGCTCATTGACAATAATCGTAACCAGATCGTGCTTGTGAACGAGCTTCGGCGTCGGCGTGGGAACAGCCAGGAAGCTGACCGACGACGGCCCCGCCGCCGCGGGATCCGTTTGGTTATTTATTTCCGCCCGGGCCAGCGACCCTCCGCTGCGCTGCACCAGCACACCAATCGGCACGGCGGGCCTATCCCCCGCCGTCAGCGCCGAAACCCCCGGTGTTTCCGAATTTGATGCGGGCGCGCCCACCGGCGCGGAAGGCGCATTTTGTCCTTTCGCCGCCCCAATACCGACCGTTAATCCAACAACTATTGCCGCCAAACCACGGGACACCGCCGTAATTCCCATAAACTTCCCTTTATTGCTTTAATTCTTCGGTTCATCCACCGGTTGTGCTGGCCACGCCGCCAACGGCCGCATTGCCCAGACGTGCCTCCTGCGGACCCGTGACCGTGGCATCAAACACGTCACGCGTTACCTCGTTGCGGACCTTGATGGTTTGCCCCATCGCCCCCTGTTCCATGGCCACGCCAACGGCTTTGATCTGCACGGTTCCCTGCGTCAGGGTGATGGTCACGAGTTGGCCCGGCTGAACCAGCGGAACCGGGTCCACCAGCCGGGCTGTCATGATCATGCCTGGTTTAAGATCAGCCGAGGCCTGCTGCCCGACGCATTGGTCACGCGACAAAAGCGTCTGATCCGGCATTAAATCCACAAGCACGCGCTGCTCCGTGAAATCCGACGCTTCCAAAACCTGTCTGAAAGCCAGCGGCTTAAGCACTGTTACCTGAGTTACCCACGCCCGAGCGGTTGCCGTCAGGCTCACCTTCTTGGTTTCAGCGCCGGTAACAATCGCCACATCCCACGAAACATTGCCCAGATTACTTAGCCGCGTCGGCGTGATATCGAATTTGAAAAGCGGCTGAGAAAGCGAAAGAATCTTCTCGTCCTCGGCATTGAAGATCATTTGTATGGTTTCCAGCGGAATTCCCAGCCGCTGGGCAACATCAGCCGTTAGAATAGCGCGAAGCGACTGAACAACCGATTTCTCTTCCGTAACCGCGGTTGTCTGTGCCACCAGCATAGGGGCAGGCTGCGTTGCCGGGACCTCAGATATCTGGCCGGCGGATTTTTGCTGTTCATCGATCCATTGCTTCAGCGCCTCATGCTCATCAGCCGTTGCATCGCTGCGGGTAATCGTGCATCCGGCCGGACCCGCAAAATTGATCATGGCAACGTTAACGCCCGCATCCTGAAGGGACTGCTTGATGTCCGAAATATTGATCGACCGGAACGGCGAGCCGGGCGACATTCGCAAAATGGTCAGATCGCCCAGCGTCGAAAACACCGCCGCATCCGCATCCGACCAGCGGCAAATCTGCTTCAGCTTCACTTCGGCGCCAAGCACGGTGGCTTCACCGCGCAGTTCCAACGTTCCTCCGATGCTGCTCGATCCGGACACAAACTTTTCCGCGCCGATCGAATCAGGCGTAGGCTGCGGCGCGGAGGCAGCAGGAGTTGCGGAGGCGTCGGCCGGCACCTCATCTCCAAACCCCCACTGATGGAACAACGTCTGTGTCGCCCATGCCAGGATTGTGAGAATCACCATCAACTGAACGGTCTTCCGCTTGCTCAGCGGTCTTTGGTTATTCATAAGCGACCTCCCTGTCGCTAGGCCATCAAAGGTTCATCAGCGCCGCAGGTTTGTGATCGTTTGGAGCGCCTGGTCCGCGGTCTTGATCGATTCACTGTTCAATTCAAAGGCGCGCTGGGTTTTGATCAGCGTAACAAGCTCCTTCACGGGATCGACATTGCTCGCCTCCAGAAAATTCTGGAGTAGCTGGCCCGATCCCTGGTCACCCGGCTTGCTGTCAATGGGCGGACCCGAAGACTGGGTTTCCTGGAACAGACTTCCGCCTAGGAGGTTTAAGCCCTGTGGATTGACAAACTGCGTGATTTTGATCTGCCCTATTTGCGATGGCGCGTTGGCATTTGGTTTCAGCCCCGTGACATTCCCGTCCTGGCTGATTGTGATATTGGTTACACCCGTTGGAACGACAATCGGCGGAATCAGCTTATACCCATCGCCCATCCCAACGACCAATTCACCTTTATTGTTGATGAAGAAATTTCCGTTGCGGGTATATGCGGTGCCGTTTCCCACGCTATCCAGCACCTTGACGCGGAAAAAGCCAGTACCGGAGATGCCCACATCAAGTTGCCGCGATGTATTCTCAAGACTGCCCTGAGTCATATCCAGCTGCGTATTGCTGATTCGAGTGCCGAGTCCCACGAAGATGCCGCTGGGCGAAACCTCGCCATTACTGCTTGTGGTGCCTGGCTGTTTGAGCATCTGGTAAAAAAGGTCTTCGAAGTTAACGCGGCTGCCCTTGAAGGCGCCGGTTTCCGCGTTGGCAAGATTATTGGAAACAACGTCAATTTCAGAGGAAAGGGCCCTGAGTCCGGAAGCGGCTGAGTAAAGCGCGGTAATCGCCATTTAATTCCCGTATTCAGATGAGAACAATTCCATTGCCGTTCGGGGTTATCTCTACTTGTCAGAGAAACCCTGCCATTAGCTGATCTTGCCGGCGTCGTTGATTAACTTATCGAGTGTCTGGTCCTGGTATTGGATCATGTTTGCGTTCGCCTGTAGTTGCCGCTGGGCGTCCATAAGCGAACTCAGCTCCGTGGCAGGCTCAACATTGGAGCGCTCTATATATTGGCTGCGGATCTCCGCCGATGCCGGCATGACCGCGGCCCCATCCTTGATCGACATGAGTGTGCCGCCCTCTTTCTGAAGCTGTTTGGGGTCGCTCACATCAAACATGCCAATTTTTGCAATAGTTTTTCCGTTCTGGGTGACAGCGCCCTTACTGTCGACGGTTACCGGCGCCATTGTGCTCAAATGAATGGGTTGCTGGTTAATGTCCAAAACCGATTGTCCCACATCGTTTGAAAGCACAAGGTTCCCATCGCGATTCACCAGGAATTGCCCAGCTCGCGTCAGATGAAGTTGTCCGCCCGAGGTCACGCCGAAATAGCCGTGGCCGTGGAGCGCCAGGTCGAGATTGTTGCCCGTGAGCTCCAGCTCACCCTGGGAGTTATCCACTTCCGTTGGCTCAACCAGCATTCCGCCGCCAAGGTTCTCCAGTTGCGAGTTGCCCGGGTTATTGCCAGTAAGCCCCCGCTCTTCGGCCGCGGTGGCGCGCTGGCGGAGCATGGCCAGGTCTTTCTTGAAACCGACGGTCTCAGAGTTCGCAATGTTGTTGGAGATGACGTCCTGGCGATAGGAGTTCGTCAAGATGCCGGTCGCCGATTGCCATAGGCCGTAAATCATGCGGCCTCGCTTTCGCAGCCACGGTTCACTCGGGTCATCGGGCTGAAATCGATGGCGCTGCTGCGCTCAGCTTCTGCAACCGCTGACGCGCCGAATACGCTTTCGGTTCCGCCGAGCGTGCAATCGACTCCATCGAGCGCACCGATCGATTGAAGATGAAGCTGCACGGCCAGGCCTGCTGCTTCCAGTATTCGCCGCCCCAAATCCTTCGGGACATCATGCATACGCACCTGCTCCAACGGGAATCCATTCCCAACCGGCCATATCAAGCCGCGTGCCAACGCCAATTTCAATTGTATCGCTGGGGTTCGACTTTGATTGTGGATTGATCGAAGCGTCGCGTGAGAAGATGGTTATGATCCGATGCAGAATTCAGGCGAGATTCTTAATTTAACGTAGCCCGGAGTCCACGGTTAGAAAAACTCGCGCAAAAGCTGCAACAGCGCAGGCTGCTTTTGCCCGTTATCGAAATGCTATTGCGCGGCCGCCGCGGGCTGGCCATATGGCTTTTTAATGGTCGTGAGCACAGCCGTACGCTCCGTAACGGGAATTGGCAAAAGTGTAAGTGTGATCGATCCTTGAGAAGCTTTAATCGCAGATATCCGAACCGTCAGCGATTGCCGGCGATCACTGAGATTGAATGGAACAAACATCAGCGGCTCAGATGTATTTCCATCCATCGCATCCAAAAGCAATTGCGTGGTTACCGCCCCGACCGCGCATGTATCAGCCACCATGGTCGGATCCACCTCCGACCACTGCTGATTCTTGGATAAGCGGCTAACCAGCCACGAATGCAATCGATCCAGCCGATCCCCAAGGACCCCGCGCGGAACCGGCAGCATTCCCGCCCGAATACCCTCCAAATCAAAATGGAGCCGCCCCTGGACGTCAACGCTTGGGTCGAATTCTACACTGACCAGCGTTCCCAGGTCCCGCGATTGACCAGCCAGGATCATCGCCCCATCGTCAAGCACCAGTCGAACGTCCGTGAAGTACCCCTTAAACCAGCTCTGCAAATTCGACTTATCCGGCCCCTGCCAGTTGTCGGCAAAGGTATTCAACTCATCTTCGGTAATCGTCACGGTTTTCGGCCCGATTGGCGCTTCCCGTATGGGTCGCTTGGCATGGCTGATTCTCAATTGCTGGGCCTGTACCTGCGCCGCCCAGCTGAAGATATCCGCGAATTTTTGATCCGCGCTGTTAACCGTTTGTTTCCGTTGACTGGCCGTCATGGTCCGAGGGCGATACCAGCCCGGCCTCCCCCGATACATGTAGACCCCAATGCTGGCCGCGACGATGACTACCGTCAGCAGAACGGCAACACACAGGAGAATCCTTTTAAGCCACTTCATTACGAATGCCCATCGTCAGTGTATCGGGTAAGCCGCACAAACCGAAAATGCGCCATAAAACGGCGCTTAGACCCCGCCCAACTGTTGAAAACCCGGCAATTTAACGGACCCCGGACCCAAGCCCGGTACATTGTGGTTGCATGGATTATCAGCGACGAGCCCGACGCATCCGCGCGCGCTGGAGAGGCCAGCCACGTCAGTTGCACGCTGCCCTTAGAAAGCTCGCGTCCGAGTACACCCGATCGTGCTCCACTCCGCCGAAATCCACAACCGACGATCCTAGGGCCACGAATTGGGGCTCACCCGAATTCTCAACCAAAATTTCGCGTATGGATTGGTCCGACTCCGCCATCCTGGGCCATCGCAGCCCCACATCCCGCGACTTCGCCGATCTTGTCGCCTCTCGTCTTATCGGATCATTGCTCACCTGGACGGCTCGCCATGATTTGCTGGTCGCCGCCGGCGCGCGGGGGATAGGCCGGTTCGAAGCCAACCTCATCATTGCCGCAGTCCAGCATCACAGGCGAAATCGGAAAATCCCACCAGCGGCCCGAACTTATAAGGCTGCGTCGATTGGTTCGCTCGCCGCGCCGTGGATTGCCGCGGTTGCCGTCGAACTCGCGATCCTTGCTTCCGTTTGGCATCTGCTCGCCTGATTCGCTTCCCACCGGCTTTTCTCCCTATAATTCCGTCCGGTTATGAAGCTAAGTGTTCTCAACGACGAGCAAAACAATCCCTGGTACGCCAAGGGGTTGAAGTTCACCTGCACCCAATGCGGCAACTGCTGCACCGGTGGACCGGGGTTCGTTTGGATCAGCAAGGAAGAAATCGTCAGGCTCGGCGAATTTCTGAAAATTTCACCGGAGGAAGTTGTCGAGCAATATTGCCGCAAGGTGGCCGGCCGATGGAGCCTCAAGGAATCACGCAATTCCCGTGACGGCGCTTACGACTGCATTTTCCTCCGCGAGGATGGCGCTAAGCGCGGCTGCTCGATTTACCCCGTGCGCCCCCTTCAATGCCGAACATGGCCCTTCTGGGAATCAAATCTGAAAAGTCCCGAATCCTGGAAACTCGCTTCCCGCAACTGCCATGGCATGGATCGCGGCCGGTTATTCAGCCAGCCGGAAATGGAATCCCTGCGCGATGCCGAGGATTGGCCACGGAATCCTCCGACCTCCGCTCCCAAAAGCGAAAAGACCCCTCGTTGACGCGCATCGCCCAGCCCCTACGATGTTTGCCTGCTTGGCCCTGCCCATTACCCTATCCAATGCTCCGTCTTCCGCGCAATGGCGCGGCATCGCCTCGGCACTCTTAATGCTTTCGGTCATCGCGTCCATCACAGCTTCTGTCTACCTCGATATCAATCAGCGTTTCACATCCGGAAATGCGGAATACAACCAGGAAAGCTACGCCAATCTTGATCGAGGGATCCTGGCATCCAATCCCCGGAAGGCTTTGCTGCTGCGGTTCAGCGATTTCGACCCAACGTATCAGCAATTTGTTGCCACCCTTTATTTTCGGTCTGTTTATCTGCTTTACCCTGTGCCCGTCCTGCTGGGAAACCCCGCGCATTTTGTTAACGACTACAGACAAGTATGGGAGGCCAACACGCCGCGCGATAATGCCTGGCTAAATAGCCACCACGTCGATGTAGTCCTCTCCTATTCCATGACCGATCATCTTTCCCGCGATGTTCGTTCCGTTGGTGATCGACCCGCCATTATGGCTCCCGACCAGGCCAACCGATGATCGAAAGCAATTTGGCCGGCGCCCTCTATTTGCCAGGCCTGCTTCTGGCCGGCTACGGCCTGATGACGCCATTCAAAAATCTCTCGCGTCTCGAGCGATTGGGTTTCGCCGCCTGTCTTGGTCCGGGGGCCATCGGTTTGTGCCTTATTGGCATTTCCATGCTGGGATACCCGCCGTCTCGGTCCGTTATTTTGATCTTGATCAGCTCGTTCGGATTGATGACATTTCAATGCTTCACCCGGCCCGCCGCACTCATACCAATCCCAGCATCCCCCGTAAATGCCCTCTGGCGAATTCTTGGCCTCGCGGCAATTCTCTTCGCGATCTCCCGGGTTGGATTCCAGGCGGTTTTTCAGCAAACCATCGAGTGGGACGCCTATGCGATCTGGCAACTGAAGGCCAAGCTGTTGGCCACGACCGCCCTAACGCCCCGGCCCGCGTATTTCACGGACGTTAGTCTGAGTTACAGCCATCTCCGCTACCCAATTTTGATGTCGATGATTTCCGCGAGCGTGCATGTGATGACCGGCACACTGAATGACGGGCTGGAAAAAGTCCCGGCAATTCTGCTCCTCGTCGGCCTGTGCGCTTGTGTCTACGGCGCGATTTTTCGCCGGCGAGGTTCAGGGGCGGCGCTAACAGCCACCGCCCTGCTTCTCACCACCCCCACCCTGCTGAAGTTCGCCGGATCAGGAACCGCCGAACTCGCCATCGCCGCATTTTACGCTTGCAGCATTGCCGCCATCTTGCGCTGGCAAGAGCAACAGAAAATAGCCGACCTTTTGCTGGCCGCGTTTTTTTCCGCCTGCTTAGCATGGACCAAGAATGAAGGATTGGCCCTGGCTGTGGTCAATTTGGTAATCATTCTGTTCGCCACGCCCCGCCCGCTTCTTCGTCGGCATCTCACGTCCGCCGCTCTTTTTGGCGCGATCATCGCAATGCTTTACCTGCCATGGTTTCTCTATACCCATGAGCTGCCCAGGACTGATGAAGACTATGCGGGCCACCTTAATGTCACTCGGATTGTGGCCAACATTGACCGGCTGCCGCAAATTTTATGGGCGATGCTGATGGAAACATTCAACCTCGCTCGATGGGGAATCTTCTGGGTAATTCTTCTGCCCCTGGCGATCTTGGAATGGAAACAACTCCAGACCCGCCCTGTTCTCACGCTGATCGCGCTGCTGGCCCTTCAAACTACCTCGTATGTTGTTGCGTACCTCGTGACACCCTTGGATGTGGATCATCTCATAATGACCACGAGTTACCGCCTGCTGCTGCACGCCAGCCCCGTTGGCGCGTTACTGGTGGGAATGCTCTGGCCGCCGTCGGCCCGGAAAAAACCGGTGCCCCTCCCTACTGGCCCTTAATGCGATTCCTTGCGGCCTGAAGCAATTGATCGGTATCCGTTGGCCAATGTTCGCGTGGAAGCCGCTCGACTTGTTCGTAATAGGAAGCCGCCGTCATGTAGTCATGACGCGATTCGGCATCCAGCCCATCCCGCCGAAGCTGCATTGCCAATGAATCCAAATCCTGATCCGAAGGCGGCGTCTGGGCCGCCGATTTCTGAGCCGCGCCGGTTCCGGCAGCAGATTTCGGCCGGTCAACCGGGATCATGGGAGGTGTGCTTTGGTTCGGCGGAGAAGGCAAATCGGTTTGATCACCCTTGGTGTTTACCGCCGGCGCGCCTACCGGTGGAGAAGTTGTTGGCGGATGCATGGCCCAATCAGGACGATCCCCTGGGTTAATCTGCACAGTCCGCTCGGGAACGGCCGGGGGCGAAGATGTATCCGTCATCGAATCCAAATGTCGATACGCATTCCGTATCCACGCCTGCGCGGGGTTCCGAAATTGGGGGACGAAAAAGACAACTCCCGCCAGTAGCAAGAGGAGAAACATCACGACGAGTCCGATGACCGCGCGCCGGCTCAACAGGGGAATTTCCGGTGCCCGGCCCTGTGGCATATCCGCATTGGGATTGAACTGCAGGCTGAAGGCGGCTGCCAATTCCTTAGGGGAAAGGATGCGTTCCATCTGTAAATGCCGGGGCCGAGATTGCAATTCGCGCGGCGCGGACTCGGGAGATTCAATTCCCGCAAGGGCCGCCATTGTTGCCGTTGGGCTGGGCGGCATGTGGGCCGGGGGCAGCGCTTCGCTATCGGTACCGCGAGCCGGTTCGTTGATCCGCGTTGATCGCAAAACTGCTTCAGGAGCCGGTGGAATTGAAGATTGAACTGAATCGACCCGCCCAACCTCTTCCATTCCACCCGGCCTGGGCTTCACTTCCATGAACACGGTCTTCCCCGAATGCGGCTCCATCTCCAGCAACACATCCGGATTGGCCGGCAGTTCCTGGGATTTCGAGCAGCGCGGGCAGACCGAAGCAGTCCTTTGAATCTCGCCGCCGCACGAATAGCAGTGACCGAATTCCCGGCTGATTCCCTTCACGCGAATCGCAAAGCGCCAGAGCTGATGGGTTGTTGGACCCCTGATGACCGAACGCGCCGCCACCTGTCCCCGCCTTATCAAAGCCAGCAACGTATTGAACTTCATCCCCGGCGCTGAAGGGTTCCGCGATTGCATTACATACCACGGCCCAATTCGCGCTCGCGTGGCTTGCCGGGTCAGCGGCGTGTTTTCCATGGTGCAGCGCTTGCAGGGCGCTTCGGGCTTGTCGGTAATGGTGCCACAAAACGGGCAAACGTGCTTTGCCGCTATCCCCAGGTTCGCCAGGACAGCCGGCGGATCAGGAGGCGTGGAATTGCTGTTGGCGATTCGTGACATGATCGATCAAAACACCGCTCGCCGCATTTCCCGCCGCCAAACAGGTTCAACACAAGAAATTACCGATGCCATCGCATCGGTTAGACTGGGCAAACATTAACGAAAAATCGGTCGCGCGTCCAAGAAACACGCGGTTTCCCGCAAGCCACATAGCCCGCGCACAGCTTCTTTTCCGGCCTGCCGCGAGTTTAACCGACCTCCACCGGCACCTTGGGCAAATCCACTTCCGTTTGATTCATATTGTTGAAGTAGTTGGTGTAGATGTTCAGAGCAACGTTGGCCACAACTTCGGTAATCTCCGCGTCATCAAGACCGGCGGCGCGCGCGGCACTGATTTCCGCATCGGAAATCCGCCCCTGCTCCGCTGCCAGCTTCTTGGCCAACGTGACCATGGCATGAAGCTTCTTATCTGATGATTTGCCCAGCCGGGCGTCGCGCACAGCCGTTTCGTCCAGCCCGGCGTTCTTGCCCAGCATGGTGTGGGCCGACAGACAATATTCGCACTTGTTCACCTGACCGACGGCCAGGGCAATCGCCTCCCGTGCCTTGCCGTCCAACTTGCCTTCGCGGAGCGCGCCGCTGAATTTCAGAAATCCATCCAGCGCCGCCGGACTGTTGGCCATGCTGCGAAAAATGTTAAGCAGCATCTTTTTGCCTTCCAGATCCGCCATAATTTGCTGTGCCTTCTCGGCGCCCTGCGACTTTTCAAGCTTCTTCAAACGAGGCATCGCATTCTCCTTGGATTAGTTGAATTCGTTCCACTTTGCGTACCGAAGCGTATCGCGGCCGACGGAAAATGAAAACGTGGATTAACACGTTGACATCGCTGAAGCTGATCCCCCCAGTGAAAGATGATGCCGTCGGCGAAGATGTTAGATTACAATGGTCTGGCTATGTCAGATGAACATTTCATGCGCCTGGCGATCGAGAAAGCCCGCGATGGTCTGCTTCTTGGCCAGATGCCGTTCGGAGCGGTCATCGTTCGAAATGGGGAAGTCGTCGTTTGCGAGCACAATGTCGTTTGGTCGACCACCGACATCACCGCCCACGCTGAGGTCACCGCCATCCGCAAGGCGTGCGGCCTGCTCAACACCATCGATCTCACCGGCTGCACAATCTATTCAACCACCGAGCCGTGCCCGATGTGCTTCAGCGCCTGCCATTGGGCCCGGCTCGATCGAATCGTCTACGGCGCGGCCATCGACGACGCCCGCGCCGCCGGGTTCAGTGAGCTTCCGATCAGCAACCTCGATATGAAACGCCTCGGCAATAGCAAAATCGAAATCGTCCCTCACTTTCTCCGTGACGAAGCTGCCCAACTTTTCACAGCCTACCTCGCTCAACCCGACAAGCGCGGTTACTAACGTCACACCTGAGACATCCGCCCCCCGCTTTGCTAATATGCGGAAATATGGCGCTGTCGTATCAAACCGCCGGTGAATCTCATGGAAAAGGGTTGATTGCCCTCGTCGAGGGCATGCCCGCTGGTGTGCGGGTTGACGCCGCCATGATTGACCGCGAACTGGTGCGCCGCCAGGGCGGATATGGTCGGGGCGGCCGGCAAAAAATTGAAACCGATCATGCCGAATTTCTCACCGGCGTTCGCCTGGGGATGACCATCGGCTCACCCATCGCCATGCTGGTCCCCAACAAGGATTCCCGCCTGGATGATCTTTCCGCCACCCCGCCGTTGTATCGCCCCCGGCCGGGCCATGCGGATCTGGCCGGCTCCATCAAGTGGCTCACCACCGATTGTCGGACAACGCTGGAGCGCGCCAGCGCTCGCGAAACCGCCGCCCGCGTCGCAGCCGGCGCACTGGCGCGGTGCCTGCTTTCTGAATTTAGCATCGAAGTCTTTGGATTCGTTCGCGCTGTCGGACCAGCGACGGCCACGCTGGATGTCACACCCGACAATTGGAAACAGCTCCTGCAAGCACGCGATGCCTCGGAGGTTTACTGCCCTGACCCATCCGCCGACGATGCCATGCGGCAATTCATCAACGACCAGAAAATGGCCAAGAACACCGCGGGTGGGATTGTCGAGGCGCATGTCTTCGGCTGCCCGATCGGATTGGGAAGCTGCATGACGCCCGAAGGAAGGCTCGATGGGCGCATTGCCGGCGCGGTCGCCTGCATACAGGCGTTCAAAGGGGTCGAGTTCGGCCTGGGATTTGAAACCGCCCGAAGGCCCGGCTCCAAAGTCCACGACGAAATCGCCTTTGACCCAGCCCAGCGCCATACCGCTAGCCTCGGTTTCATTCGCTCCACCAACAACGCCGGCGGCCTGGAAGGCGGCATGACCAACGGCCAGCCCGTCGTCGTCCGCGGCGCGATGAAGCCCATCAGCACGCTGGGCAAGCCGCTGCGAAGCATCGACCTCAATACCAAGCAGCCCTCAGAAGCTGGCTGGGAACGATCGGATATTTCCGCCATCAGCGCCGCCTCGGTCATCATGGAAAACGTCGTGGCGTTTGAAATCGCCCGGGCATTCCTGGAAAAATTCGGTGGGGATTCCGTCACCGAACTGCGGGCCAATTACGAATCATTCCAGTCGCTCGCGCGAAAGTTGCCGTTGGAAGCCAATCAGCAACGCGCTTAACGATTTAAAGGCGCACCGGCATGAGCGAGCAAGTTCAGGAAGCCGACAAAATCGCGATGCAATCGCCCTCAACTGCCCATCCAGCGATATCCACTCGCGCCAGCGCCCCCTCCCCGGTCTTCGGCTTTCTGGCCTTCACCAGCGGCTCGTACGAAGGCGCGATCGTTCGCGACATGCGTCTTGCCAACGTGCTGCATCGCCGGGGTTTCAAAGTCCACATCTACTGGCTGATGGAGACCAATTCCGAGCTTGTGGATAAGGAAATCCCGCAGCACACACTCGCCCGATTTATTCGCTATTGGCGTCGCAAACCCAGCGGTTTGCTGGATACCCTTGGAGGCGCGCTCAACATCTTTAACGCCACGCGCCGCCGCCGATTCGCCCAGCAGCACCCTGCATTCGTCCCCACGCTTCTGCGCAATTTCGCCCGCAGCATGTGCGATATTTCGGATGATCCGGGCATCGTCAGCAAGCTCGAAAACTTCATGATGCGCGATGGTGTCACGCATTTGCTTCCCACCTTCACCATGACCTGCCCGATCGCCCTGGCCGTCAAGGAACGCGGACGCCACACTTTCGAATACCTGCCCACGTTTCAAGGAGAAGAAATCTTCTCCAACTACGCGCAGGACATTGGCCGGCTGGATGATTTCCACGCCCAGCTGCGCCGTTGCGTCGCGGCGAGCCCCTGGCCGGCCGTGGCCGTCAGCGATGATTACGCCGTTCGCCTTCAGGAAGAAATAGCGCTCAAACCCGAGCAGCTCGTCACAATCTACCCTGGCATTGAATTGCCCACCGAACAGACCAAACCCAGTTTCGATGTTCTCACCGAGCGGTTCCCCGGACTGAACCCCAAGATTCCAATCGTCTCCTATTTCGGGCGGCAGGATACGGAAAAGGGCCTGGATCTACTGCTCTATTCCGTCCGCCTCCTGCGCGATCGCGGTGTCCCCTTTCAACTGCTTATCAGCGGTGGATCAAGCTTCGGCTGGGCCTATCAGGAAATCTGCCGGCAAATCGCCGATCACCTTCGCCTGCAAATCTTCTGGAAGCGCCGCGTCACCCATGAAGTGCGAACCGCCATCTACGCCTATAGCCGATGCATCGTCTACCCCTCGATCCACCGTGAACCGTTTGGCATGGTCGCTGCCGAAACCATGAGCCACGGCACGCCCGTCATCGTCCCCAACCTTGGCGGCATCACCGAAGCGATTCGCGCCAACGGAAAGATCGGCGGGCTCATGTTCAACGTTTGGGATACCCGGGATTTAGCTGATCAGATTCAGCGCATCCTCACGGATGACGTGCTTTATTCTTCGCTGGCATCAAACACACGGGAAATTGCCCGAACCTTCAGCGCGGAGGTGATGGCCGATCGCGTCCTGGCACATCTCGGGTTGCCACTGAAACGCGAATAAAATCTGACGAAAAGCACGCGATTACCATGCGCTTAATTTGTCAGATTTGGTTTGGATAATGCTTATTCGTTGGCAGCGGCGAAAGCTGCCGCGGCCGCCGCGGCCTTGGCGGAAAAATACTTTTTCGCCTCACCAACCAGATAAAAACTGCCCGTGATGCAAATCAGGTCTTCCTTGGTCACGGCTCGATTCGCAATCGCCAGCGCCTCTTCCAGCGTTGGGGCAACCTGGGCCATCTTTCCATAAAGCTCGACGTATTGCGCCGCCAGCTCTTCAGGATCAGCCGTGCGAATGTTATCCACCTTGGTGAAGATAACCTTGTCAGCGCCGCTGGTGATTCGTTCGAGCATGCCCGGCACATCTTTGTCGCCGCAGCAACCGAAGATTACCACCATCGAATCGTAGGGAATGTGCTGGCCAATCGCCTTCATCAGGGCATCCAGACTAGCGGCATTATGGGCGCCATCAACCAGCACGCGCGGGGTCTGGCTCAGCATCTCCATGCGGCCGGCAATCGTGACCTTGGAAAGGCCTTCCATCGCCCGCGTATCGTTAATGGCAATGCCACGCGATTTCAGGCGGTCGATCACTGCCAGTGCCAAGCCACAGTTAATCGCCTGATGCTCGCCAATTAAGGGAACTGCCAGGTGTTCAAACTTGCTGTTGGGAGTCGTTAGGCAAATCCGGTTGTGAGGCCCAAGCATCCGGCTAGATTCAAACCGATAGCTGAACTCAATTGTCTTCCCGGTAATGTCCAGCGTTACGCCGACCTTCTCAGCGACTTTCAACATCGCCGCCTCGGCTTCGGGATCCTGCGTCACGGTGATCGCCGGCACCCCATGCTTCAGGATCCCGGCCTTTTCGGTGGCAATCTGGCCAAGTGTAGTTCCGAGCTGCGCGGTGTGATCACGGCTAATGCTTGTAATGGCCGTGACTTCCGGCTTAATAACATTGGTGCTATCCAGCCGGCCGCCCAGCCCGGTTTCCACAACCGCTAGCTCGACCTTTTGTTCCGCAAAATACTTAAATGCGATGGCGGTCAGCACATCAAAATAGGTGGGCATGGGCTTGCTCTTGGCGACAATGGGCGCGATCACCCGCACCAGACGAGCAAAATCCGCCTGAGAAATCATCTGCCCATTGATGCAGATGCGTTCACGCACATCCACCAGATGGGGGCTGGTGTATTGACCCACTTTGTAGCCGGTGGCCTGCAGCATCGCTGCGACCATCGCGCAAGTGCTTCCCTTTCCTTTAGTTCCGGCAATATGAACGGAGCGGAATTGGTCCTGGGGGTTGCTGAGTTTCTTAAGCAACGCCCGCATCCGGTCCAGGTTGAAATTATCGTTGTTATAGCGAACAATTCGAAGGCGTTCGAAATCGCTTAGCGTCGCCAGAAATCGTAACGCCTTGGCGTAGCTGGTGATAGAAGAAGGATCGTTCCGGTCAGCTTCAACCGCTGGCCGCTTTTTCACCTCGACGTGCATTGGTTTGCGCACGGCAAGCTTGGGGCGGCTCTTGATCGCTTTGGCCCGCGCGGTCGGCCGGACTTTCTCTCGGGTTCGCATGATCGGCTGATTGTATCAATTTAATTTCATCCTTTCAACTTTCGATGCAAATATATGTCGAACAATCATTTACATTGTGGATAACTTTCTGTCACGGCAATTAAAAGTTAGGCACTATTAACTCGCGCCAACTGGGTCGGCAAGTGACGTGCCTCTATCCATTCATCGTTAAAGACACTATGCTGGGCACCTTGCGCTGGGAGTTTGGCTATGGCGGCAAAGCAGTCAGAAATTCATTCAATTGCTTTCGTCAGCTTGGGTTGCCCCAAAAATCTGGTGGATAGCGAGCGAATGCTTGGGCTTCTCGCCGGCGATGGCCTGGTGATTACACCCGATGCCGCAAAGGCCGATGCGATCGTCATCAATACCTGTGGATTTCTCGAAGCCTCCAAAACCGAATCCCTGGAAGAAATTCGTCAGGCCATCCAGATGAAGCAGGACGGGCAGTGCCAACGCGTTATCGTCGCCGGCTGCCTGGTTCAACGTCACAAAACTCGATTATTAGCTGACGCACCGGGCATTGATCGTCTTGTGGGCGTCTTTGACCGCGAACATATCGTGCAGGCCGTTCGCGGTGAAACAAATCCTAAGCAAGACCACGGCCATTTCCTTGGAAAATATCACGACCTTTCGCGCGACCTTGCCGCTCAATCGCAAATGGTCACCAGCGAGAAGCAAACCAAAACATCGCGCCTTCCCGTTTTTGAAGATGACCGTGCCAGGCTGCGCCTCACCCCCCGGCATTATGCTTACCTTCGCGTCAGCGAAGGATGCAACCAGGGCTGCGCGTTCTGCACTATTCCTTCCATTCGTGGGCCAATGCGCTCCAAGCCGATTGAACAGATTCTCGCGGAAGGCCGCGAGCTTGCCGCCGACGGCGCGGTGGAGCTGAATCTGATCGGCCAGGACACCACAAGCTATGGAACCGATATCAATTATGCGCCGGGCCTCAGCGGGCTACTCAAAAAACTCGATCGAGAGATGAAGGATGTCCACTGGTTGCGGCTCATGTATGCCTATCCGTCATGCTTCTCCGACGAGATGATCAAAACACTGGCCGATTGCGACCGCGTTGTGAAATACATCGACATGCCCCTTCAGCATATCAATGATCGTTTACTGACCATGATGCGCCGGCGGGTAACGCGAAGGCAGATTGAAACCCTGCTCGGCAAGCTGCGCGATTGGATTCCAGGTATATCGCTCCGCACTACATTCATCGCCGGCTCACCCGGCGAAACCCAGGCTGAGCACAAAGAGCTTGTGCAATTCGTCAAAGACTTCGGCTTCGAAATGATGGGCGTATTCCCTTACAGCGCCGAGCCGGGCACCCCAATGGGGCGGCTGGAAGATCAGATTCCCGACCCGGTGAAAAAAGAGCGCGTGGAAGAGCTTATGCTCGTCCAGCAGGAAATCGCATTCCAGAAGGCGAAAGCCAAAATCGGAGAAGAGTTCGCGGTTTTGATCGATCGCCCCGCCTCTGCGGATGAAGAAGACGGATGGGTTGCCCGATCTACCGCCCAGGCGCCGGACATCGATTCGACTACCCTCATCAGCGGCAACGGCTTGCATGCCGGGCAATTGCTGACAGTTAAGATTGTGGGGGCTGACGGCTACGATTCCATAGCCCAGGTTGCCCGCAAGGCTTCGCGCAGTCTAAACGTCGTGCGATAGCTCGTCGAAACGGCGATCACATTTCCCCTCCAATTTTCCTCTTTATTTTCGCACATTGCCAACGGCCGCCAAACACGGTTATAAAAGGGGTCTTAAAGGCCCATCCGTATGCCGACCGTTATGGTTGTTGATGATACCGCTGTGATCCGTGAAGCGGTTGCAAAACTGCTAAGGCGCGAAGGGTTCCAAACCATCTGTGCCGCCAATGGCAAGGAAGCCCTTCATGCGCTCACGCGCTCAGAGCCTGATCTCGTTCTGCTCGACATCATGATGCCGGAAATGGACGGCATGGAGTGTCTTGAACAACTTCGCAGTGATCCTAAATGGAAATCGACGCCGGTGATCATGATGACCGCGCTTTCGGATGATGAGAACCAGCGCCGCGCCACCCAACTTGGCGCGAGTGATTACATGGTGAAAGCCAAATTCACCGTCGAGCAAATGCTTGACCGCATCCGCCGGTTGATCGGCGATAAGCAGCTCCCTAATTAGGTCATCGCCGCGCTTTCATTTCATAAAAAATGTACGCCAAAATCCCTGGGCGGATAATATCCCGTCCATGTCCAATGATCCGCGCCAAAAACCCGATAATCCCAAGAGGGCATTGCCCTATGTCCCCGAGCGGGCGGCTTGGCCGGGAAGGCCATCGACCATCACCGCCATCGGTATTTTCGGTGTCATCATCGCAAGCCTGGGCCTCGTAATCAATCTTGGCGCCGTTTTAGTCAGCAGCAATATCTATGCGATTTCCGGGCGGACAGCGGCGCCGCCAGTTCGCGTTGCCTACGTTGCCGCGCAGGCCTCAAGCGTGCCCGCCGGCGAATACTTTGGGTCGCGCGGGTTTTCCGCCAATCAGCGCGCCATTGTCATACAGGGGTTTGCACAGTTCCGGCCTCTTTCAGAAATCCGGCGGGTGTTGCTTGACTCGCTGCTGGCGGATGCGGGGAAGAACGTCATTGGGCACAGCCTGCCGGAGGACGTTACCCCCGATCGGATTGCCGCGATGATTACCGATGTAGCGCAGATGCCCGCCACCAATGAATCCCCCGCTGATCTTTTCACCCTGGCCACAGGGCGGTTGCAGCTCACCGACAAGATCGCGGTATTCTTCAGTTCTTCCAGCCCCGAGGAATTCCGCACGGACGGCAATAGTTTTTCGGATGCCACCGGAACGTATCCGGCGGCACCGCAAATGAGCGCCGTGATTAGGCGAATTTCCAGCTTGTGCGGCAACGCCATCAATCCCAACCAGCTTTCGGCGTTGCAATCGATATTGCGGGCCTCTGATCCGCCATTGATTACAGCGGGGCATTCAATCGCCGAGGCTGTCGGACAAGTGCAATCCGCGCAGGCGTTATCGGATGGCTCGATTGCAATAACAACCAGCAATGGATCGATTACCATTGGACTGAATGGGAATTGGGATCGTAGCGACCCACAGTCATTGAACTCCGCCGGCCAATCACGTTCGGCCAGCCGAGCGGTTCGCCCGGTTGCAGCGGCCTATTTTGTAATCACCTTGTTTAATCTCGCGCTGTCCGCGTATCTGCTGACGATCGCGATCCTTCTTTTTTGCAATGCCCGCCATGTCTGGGGTCTGCATATGATTTATTGCGTGGCGAGGATTCTGCTGGCGGGAGCCGCGTGCTTTTTGATTTTCCGCCTGTATTCAGAAATGAACGCCGGCTCGGGCGCTTTCAGCAATGCGGGTTTGGCGATGGCGCTGATATTCGGCGCGGCGGGCGCGATTTACCCGGCAATTTTGCTGGCAACTTTGCTATTACCACCAGTGCGCGAGTATTTCGCCACGCCTTCAATTCAACGCTTGTATTAAGAAAAGCGGCGCGGATTACTTCTGGCGGAAGACAATTCGGCCCCTGGTCAGATCGTACGGCGAAAGTTCAACTTTCACCTTGTCCCCCGGCAAAATTCTAATGAAGTGCTTGCGCATTTTTCCAGAGACATGACCGAGAATCTCCTTGGTGGTGCCCCCCTGCTCCAGCCGCAGTTTGAACTGCGCATTGGGCAATGCGGTCATTACGGTCGCTTCGACTTCGATCGGTTCAGATTTGGCCACAAACAATCTCCAACAGCGTACTTCAGGTGAATTGAAGGGCTTATGGTATCTTACATCCACAATCTGAACAAGCTCGACCGTTTGAGGCTGTTGAGTTTGCTGAGTCATCCCCAGTTTCTTTTTAGTTTTTGAATAGCGCGAACAAAGGCGGCTCCTGGCGCGCTAGTAGATGAATTACCGCCAGTCCGGACTGGCTTCATCCTTAACACGATTGGAGCCGCCATGAATCGTACGGAGACGATTTCGTGGGCAATCTCGGTCTGCGCAGCATACGTCCGACTCTCGCAAGCCAAAACCCTGGGAATTCTCGTGGCCTCGCCCATGCGCAATCAACGCATCTCCCTGGCCAATCTGGGCCGGCAGATGAACGGCGCGGTCAAGCACCACATCAAACGCCCCTGGCGATTTTGTGCCAATGATCGCATTGAAACCTCCGATGCCATGCGGGGCGTCCGGATGGGGCCATTCCCCAGAACATTGTGGTGCGCTGGAAGACGAACCTGCCGGTCAAACGCGATGAGTGCTGGTTCCTCATGACTGACCTTGCGGGCACCGCCCATCAGCTCTGCGGGTTGTATGGCCGGCGGATGACCATCGAGCAACTGTTTCGCGACGACAAGAGCAAACGCAGCCGGCAGGGCAATCCACCAGGATCTTATCTCTACTGACGCCAGATAATTGGCCAAGGCCAAGAGAAGCGTGTCAACTATTAACACCGCTCCGGCGATTTTTAAAAATGTGTGACTAGGCCAACGCATCTATTTACGACCACAGGTGAAAAATCAAAAAATCAAATTGTAAAAAAGGAAACGGACCGAAGGGGAGCCACCACCTTCGGTCCGCTTAAAGAAATTTCTATATGCAAAAGATAACGCGCCTTGGCGATGCGTCAATATGCGATGAGTAAGAAAATCGACTTCGCCATTTCATCGCGGCAGTGAATCGAGCAGCGGCCGCAACTCTTTCCAGAGGGCTGGATCGCGCGCGGCGAAGATTAAATTGGTGGCCAGCCAGTCCTGCAGATTGCCGATGTCGTGGCGGCGCGCTTTGAGGATCACGCCGTGAATGGGCCGGCGCTGCAGCAGAATGCGCAGCGCGTCGGTGAGCTGGATTTCATTGCCGGTGCCGCGCGGTGTTTGATCGAGGCAGTCGAAAATATCCGGCGTGAGGATGTATCGCGCGGCAATGGCCAACCGGCTGGGGGCGCTGGCGGGCGTGGGTTTTTCGACCAGGCCGGTGATCTTCAAAAGCCCGTCGCCGATGAGTTCTCCGGCGACGATTCCATAGCGATTGACCTTATCCGGCGCCACTTCTTCCAGGCCGATGACGGCGGTGCCCAGCGCCTCGGCGGCGCGCACCATTTGCGTTGCGGGGAGGAGGTCGCCGCTGAAGAGCGTGTCGCCGAGCATGCAGAGGAATGGCTGGTCGCCGGCAAATCGGCGGGCTTGGTTCACGGCGTCTCCCAGGCCGTGCTGCTCGGGCTGACGGACGGAGTGAATTTTTATTTTGTTCATCAGCTCGCGCAACGATCTCAGCAGTGCCTGCTTGCCGGAAGCGGCCAGGCGGGACTCCAGCTCGGCGCTGCGATCGAAATGATCTTCGATGGCCCGCTTGTCGCGGCTGGTAACCAAAAGCAGATCATCGAGGCCGGCATCTGCTGCTTCTTGCGCGACATACTGAATGGTCGGACGGTCCAAAATAGGGAGAAGTTCCTTGGGCAACGCCTTGGCCGCGGGAAGCATGCGCGTTCCAAATCCGGCGACGGGAATAACAGCCTTATGCACTTTCACGAATGAATTCCGAAAGATGAATGACACGCGTTGTCGTTAATTTTCATAAATCATGGGCCGGAGAACGGTGCAGCGGATTGCGCCCAGGGCATCGACGAGTTCAAGATATTGCCGGCTGCTGTGATAAAGCCCGACAATCGCCCCGCCACTGCCGGCGAATTTGGCGCTGGCGCCGACTTTCCGGGCCACATCCACCATGCGCAGATTCTCCGGCGCGATGTTCATGATTGTTTTACGCAGATCAAAATTGGCGTTCATGATTGCGTGCAGCTCCTGCCAATCGCCGTCCAGGAGCGCGACCCGGCCGCGATCGGTCAGATCGCGATATTTCTGCATGGCGCCGACGACTGTTTTGTCGCCGCTGTTGAAGAGCGCGCGGAGATTGCGGTGCGGGACATCGCTGACCTCGGCCCGATCGGGGGCATAGCCGACATAAAGCGGCGGCATTTTTTTTGGGCGCAGCTCTTCGTAGTCGCCAAAGCCGCGGCCTTCGACCAGAGTGCGATCAAAATCCATATAAACGATGCCTTGATAAGCCTGAATCACGCGATCCTGCAGTCCGGCGGAAATCCCCAGCTCTTCCTTTTCCACTGAGAGACTCAGACTGGGCAGGAAATGCCGGGGAATTTCCACGCGATAAAACTGCATGAGGGCGCGCATGGTGGCGGTGACGATTGCGCTGCTGCCGGACAGGCCGACCATGCGCGGAATATCGGTGTCAAAACTGATCGTAAAACTATTTCTATTCAGCTCGATATTGTTCAGATGGCAGTAGTCGTGAAATCGCTTGATGGAGGCCTTGATCAGCCGCATGCCACCGTAGTAGCCGTGCAACTTGAGATCTAAAACGAAATCATCAACGGTGTTGAATTTTGTGAGGTCGCCGTGGGTGGGAACAATTTCAAAATGCGGGCTTTCCCAAAGTTGCACGGTGGCTTTGAAATTGCGGATGATGAACGAAATTGTTTTGCCGAAATATCCGTCAGATGGATTTCCCACCAAACCGGCGCGCGCGTAGGCATGTGCGGTGTAAATCATACGTGGCCAACTACGACAGAGGCGGATCGAAAGGGCTTAGAAACGATTGCGGTTCGATGACTTGCCGGCGCGGGACACCGGTGCGCGCGTCACCCCCGATGATTGTAAACGGACGACCGCCTTCCGCGAGTTTTTTTCCGAGATAGTTGGTCATGTTTTTTTCGATCCGCAGGTTGAGTTGGGTCAGAACACGCCGCTGGAGTTCAGAATCGGCCATGATTTCTCCAATCCCAAAATGCCGCATACATCATACACGCTTGTTAAACGATACGTGCGGCTCATTTTGTTTCCGTTTTTACTGGTTGGCTCGCCGGCTGAGTGGGTGGGTAATGGGACGACTGAAGCTGCCCGCGAAACTCGGTGGCTCTATCCAAGAGCTCGGCATTGCTTTGCGTGGTGGGTGCTTCAGGTGTCAGCACATAATTCAGATTGCGATGAACTTTAAGCGGAATAGGCAGTATTTCTGCGACCAGATCAAAAGGAACCCATTCATAAAACGGAGCGATAACGGATGCCGCGGCCTTGACCGTGCGAAAGCCTTCCTTGCGTAAGACGACGTCGTAGGTGCCGTACCAGACGAAATCACGCTTCAAAGGCGTGCGGCCGATCTCCTGGTCGTTTAGATAAACCAGGGCGCCCGGTGGATTGGATGTGACGGTCAGTGTCCGCTCGACACACCCGCAAGAGGCCAGCAAAATGATGAGGGTGCAACTGACCACACCCGATCGCGGGTTGATGACGGGGGATTTTATGCGGCGCACTTTCATGCCGGGGGCGAAGTATAGGGTTCTCGCCGGCGATCACAAAATCCGGCGCGCATATCCCAACAATTCAAGCCACGCTAAACTGGAATGACCGTGAAGCTATTTGTTTCCGTTCTTGGCGCGTTTGTTTCACTTGACCTGTGGGTGTGGGTCCGTCTGGATCGCCTGCTGCGCCCCCTTGGCGCACGGTTGTGGCGCGCCGCGCTGGCTTTTCTCATTCTTTGCGCGATTGGCTTTGCGATCATCAGCATGTTCGCGAACCATTTCATCGGGCGCGAGCATCAGATCATTCCCCAGTGGATACCAGCATCAATCTACATCTGGCATTTTTTGATTCTTCCGGTCACATTTCTTGCGTTGCTGATTCATAAAATGGTTGGCAGCGTTGACCGCCAGATTCGGAAATATCGCTCGCGAAGGGGGCTGGAGTTGAAGTCGACAGAGCCGGAGACGCAAGCGACTCCTCCACCGCAGCTGCCCCTCGTCCACCGCAGGCAATTTCTTGCTGCGGCAATATCGATACCGCCTGTTGCCACATTTTCGCTGGCCACAATTGCGACGTCGCAGATCGGGATTTTCCGAATCAACCGCCATGACATCGCGGTTCGGGGTCTGCCTCAAGAGCTGGACAATTTCACCATTGCGCTTGTGGCGGATGTGCATACGGGCGTTTTTTCAACGCCGAAAATGCTTCGCGACATTGTTGCCCGCACGAATGATTTGCGCGCCGAACTGATTCTCATGGGGGGTGACCTGATCAATATTTCCCATGCGGATCTTCCAAGTGCCCTGGATATGGCCAATCGCCTGGATTCTCCCAACGGCATGTACATGGTGCAGGGGAACCACGATGTCGTCATGGGGCCTGGTCCGTTCAACGCGATATGCCGCGCAGCGGGTGTGAACTTGCTGGTCAATGAAATCGCGACATTGCGGCCACGCGGTATTCCGCTGCAAATCCTTGGGATGAAATGGGGCGACTCGGACGAAGGTCGCCATGCGGACATTGCTCATATTGTGGCCCAGCGCGACCCCGGCGCATTCCCCATCGTGCTGGCCCATCACCCGCACACCTGGGATCCCGCGGCCGCGCATGGGCTGCCGCTGGTTATTGCAGGACATACGCACGGTGGGCAGATCATGCTTACCGACAATATAGGCGGCGGGCCGCTGCGGTTTAAATATTGGTCGGGGCTTTATCGGCGGAAGGATTCCACGCTTCTGGTATCCAACGGCGTGGGCAACTGGTTTCCCCTTCGGGTCAACGCCCCGGCGGAGATCAATCATATCACGCTGCATGTGGCAAAAAGCTAGATCGATCAAGCGGCGCGCCACCACCGCAGAAGCCCTAGAATAAGTAACATCGCGCCGCCGCCCGCAAAGCAGGAGGTGATTGGTTCTTCTCGCTTAGGCCAGGGGATTTGGATCGCGTGATGATCGCTGGGCCAGATGAGCGCGCCGCCGCTTTGCTGGGCCAGGTGACGCATCATTTCATGATCGTTTCCCAGGACATCGAATTCCGGTGGATATCTTCCAGCGACGGCTAACCGATCGATGATTTCCTCTTCCGGCCCCAAAACCGTGGCAATAGCCGGGTGGCGTGGCGCGTCGACTGAAATCTCATATCGCCCCGGCCCGGTTTGTGGAATGTCGGCCGATAGCGCGTTGCCACCGGCTGAATCTATCGGCGTGATTTGTAAAGAAAATTTGAGATCGTTGAGATACTTCTCCCTTTCCACGGCATCAACAATTACCCCCAACCGCCTGTCCATCCTCCATTTTAGTGTAAATCGCGGATCGCGTGGTTTGCGCGCCATCAAATCCGCCAGCGCACTGGCGTTCGTGCTTTGGGGCTCATATGCCGTCGCGGCAACCCGGCCACGCCCGACCTGCCAGACCGCCGCCATGGGCGGGCGATCGGGAGGTTGCTGCGCGATTCCCCAAAGTTGCGCGCCCTCCTTCAGCCATGTACGATTCGAAACGCCGGCGATATCACCGCCAATTCCCTTCGCATCACCAACGAAATCGACAATCACCGGTGACCTCACCAATCTGTCTGGAATCGCTGCGCTCGCCAGTTTTTGGGCAGAAGCCCGCCAATTCTTCGAATCGGTCGGCTCTACCAGCACTCCGCCGGTGGCTTTCACCATTTGCTGGATCACAATCATCCCGCTCCCGGGAGCCAAGGCTACAACGTCCAATCGAATTCTCTTGGTTCTAAATGCGTTGATGATTTCTTTCGCTTTATTGATTTGCATATCGCAATCGGAGAGGACGACAAGCTCAATGGGAAGCTGGCCATCGCCGTTGGCTGCAATCTGCAATAAGGCGAGTTCGAGATTGGTCGGTCCGTGAGGCATCGCGTCCTCGGGAGGGAGTGGCACCCTCAAGGTTTCTCGGACGGACTTGCCATCCGCCCACCATTGCAGTTGATCCGAGAAGGCCCCGACGGCAACCATGTCATGGGGCGGAAGCGCGGTTAGCAACTGCAGCATTGCCGCGGTTGCAAGCGCAAACCGGGATTTACCCCCAGAATCATCCGCCATCGATCCACTGGCGTCTTCCAGCAGAAGCCACCGCCTCACAGCGCCTGGCGGCGCGCTACTCAGCGGCGAGATGGCCTCCAGCGGCGAGCCCAGGTATTTTCCGGCGGCAAATGCGCGGTCTCCTCCGAGAATTAACAGTGATCCACCCATATCGCCAACGTATTGCTTCAGCCGATCCATCGGAGCGCGACCTATTTGCTCCGCCTCCAGGTTATTCAGAACAATGATGGCGGGGGAAAGATATTGCGATGGATCATCCGGTAATTGATCGGGCGCGAGCAGCCTCCATCCTGGAAGTGAAGGAGCGCTGGTTCCCACCCACCAGCGCTGGCTGGCGTAGGGCGGCATCACCCGCAGCAGGAGTGAGTCATTTTCGGGCCAGAGATCACCACTGTTTAATTCGACGCCCGCAATGTTGGCGCCCGATTGCAGGGGACGACACACGACAATTTGGCCAGAAGCAATGAGCTGAGTGGTTGGAGCCAGCGTTCCAATCAGTGACGCAACGCGCGCTCCGGAAGTATTTGAAATGGTCGCTGAGAGTTTCTTATCTTTCGTTTCAGCCTGTACGACCGAGCTGTCCGAAACGCTTTCAAGTAAAGGATCGATAACAACGAATGTCGGCGGAAGAACGCTGGATGTTTCGAAACGGGCGTCGCTGAAGAGAAGAATTGCGTCTGAAGGTGGTGGCGAAAAAACCGTGCGATCCGCGGGAATCTCCGCGATCGGTCGATCTAACGAAATGGGTTGGGCATCCCCCGCAAATCCAAAGCATTGGAATGGCGTTGCGCCCAATAGTTCCCGAATTCGGCGGGATAGCGCTGCAACGTCGCGAAAACTTGCGCCGCGTGTGCTGGGCGATAAATCGACCATCACGGCCACGCTCCGTGGATCGCGCCGCCTTAAGATTGGCTGCCCCGCGGCAAATGACAGGCATAGCATGCCCATGAGCACAAGGGCAAGGGCAGAGCGCGCGATTTTCACTCCTCGCCAGGCGCCGATGGCGACGGTGGTCAGCAACAACCCCATTGCAATCGCAAAAAGAATTGGAGAAGCAAGAGTAACCGGCGCGCCAAACTGCATTGAAGCGCATTATAATCCAAGGATGATGAAAGCGGCTCGCAGTACAACAATTCTCAGCGTCAGACGCGATGGGCAGGTGGCTCTTGGTGGCGATGGTCAGGTGACCCTCGGCAACACGGTCGCGAAAAGTGATGCGATTAAAATCCGCAGAATCGGCGGGGGAAAAGTTTTATGCGGATTTGCCGGTTCCGCGGCGGATGCGTTTTCACTTCTTGAACGATTTGAAAAAAAGCTCTCGGAATATCCCGATAATATGCGGCGTGCTGTTATTGAGTTGGCCAAGGACTGGCGGACCGATCGCGTGCTGAGGCGGCTGGAGGCGATGCTGGCCGTCGCGGACCACAGCGTCAGCCTTATCGTCAGCGGGGCGGGTGACGTCATCGAGCCCAGCGATGGAATCATCGGCATTGGCAGCGGTGGACCCTTCGCGGCCGCTGCGGCCAAGGCACTGCTGGCCCAAACCCAAATGCCCGTTCGCCAGTTGGTTGAAGAATCCCTGAAAATCGCCGGGCAGATGTGCATCTACACCAACACAAACATCAAAGTTGAAACGATTCCGTAACTGGCAACGAATTCAATCTATAATCGCTGGAACATGGATCAGCTAACTCCTCGCCAGATCGTCGCCGAGCTCGACAAGCACATCATCGGGCAGCCGGATGCCAAGCGCGCTGTTGCCGTTGCGATGCGAAATCGCTGGCGGCGCCAACAGCTTCCTGAATCGATGCGCCACGACATATCGCCCAAGAACATCATCATGATCGGCCCAACCGGGGTGGGCAAAACGGAAATCGCGCGTCGATTGGCGGGGCTTACCGGGGCGCCTTTCATTAAGGTGGAGGCGACGAAATTCACTGAAGTTGGTTACCACGGGCGCGATGTGGATTCCATCATCCGAGATTTGCTTGATTCAGCTATTTCCCTGGTGCGGGAAGAAATGTCCGAAACCGTGCATGAACCGGCCAAGGTCGCGGCGAATGAGCGATTGCTGGATCACCTTCTTCCCGCGGAACGTGGGACCGCCTACGAAGACGATGAAACGAAAGCGAGCCGCCAGCGAACGCGCGACAAGCTGCGTCATCAACTCGATGCCGGCGAATTGGAAGAGCGTCAGATCGAATTACAGGTTGAGCAACGGACCGGCGCAATCGGCGTACTGGGCCAACAAGGCATGGAGTTGGATATTGAATTTCAGAGCATGCTTGAAAAAATGCTCCCCGCCCGCCGCGAAACGCGCAAGATGAGCGTTGGCGACGCCCGCAAAGTGCTCATCTCCCAGGAGGCGGAAAAACTCATCGACCGGGATAAGATCCACCGCCAGGCCATCGAACGGGTCGAGCAGAGCGGGATTGTCTTCCTCGACGAAATCGACAAAATCTGCGGCACCGATTCCAAACCGGGCCCGGATGTCTCGCGCCAGGGGGTCCAGCGGGATTTATTGCCCATTGTTGAAGGGTCCACGGTCGTCACCAAATATGGGCCGGTGAAGACCGATCATATTCTTTTCATCGCCGCCGGCGCCTTTCATAGCAGCAAGCCAAGCGATCTTATGCCGGAGTTGCAGGGGCGTTTTCCCATCCGCGTTGAGCTGACTGATCTGACGAAGGATGATTTCGCCCGGATTTTGCGCGAGCCGAAAAATTCGCTCACCAAGCAGCAGATTGAACTGCTCGGCGCTGAGGGAATTAAGCTGGAGTTCGCCGAAGACGCCATCGACCAGATGGCCCAAATGGCGTTCGATTTCAACCGCAAGACGCAGAACATTGGCGCGAGACGGCTATATACAATCCTGGAGCGCGTTTTGGAGACCATCAGCTTCGAAGCGCCGGAAATGAATGAAAAGGGAGTTAAAATCACCGCGGATTATGTGCGGCAACGTCTTGGCGATCTGGTGAAAGATGAAGATCTGAGCCAATTCATCCTGTAGCAAGAACAACGGCTCGAAGACTTTGGTTCACGCCTAGGCTGGTCGTATTGTGACCTTTATCAGATTCAGGTCGACGGCGCCGAACCTCGCTTTGTATGCTTCGGCGCCTCGGAGGAAATTGAAGCACGGGCATCCGGCGGCAATTGCGTCTTGAATTGCCAACCCGAATGCAACGGCGCCGGGGCTCAGATGCCGCTGGGCGTGCTCGAAGGACGTGTTGTAAATCATCGGCCCTACGGGTGAAGGAATGACCAGCATCCAAGCTGCCGGCCGGCCTTCCAGGCTTAGTTCCTGGATGTAAAAGTCCCCTTTGGCGATCATGTCCGGGCAGGTTCGGCGCAAGAACCCGATCAGAATTTCCTCGGCAAAATCCGCCTTAAGCGACCGCGCTTGCCGCATCGCGCAAATCGCGCGCTCCAGGGCCGGAGTGCAGTCATCGGAAGTCGTGAAGGTTTGCCATTTCGCGCCGAAACGCGTTTGGGCGTTTCGAATTTTGCGTTTGAGCTCCTTGCGCTCGCGGCCGTTGAGTGTTGAAAGATATGCTCCCCAGGTGGCCGGGAGATCGATGTACGGCGCTTGTTGAACGTCGGACTCTTCGTATACGAATTTGTATTGTCCAACCAGGCTCGGCAAAAGCCGGCGAATGGGAGAATCGCCCCGGATGTGGTGCAGCACAATCCCACCGACGGACCAATCCCACAGCTTCGAAAGAAGGTCGAGCATTATCGACCAGCAAGCGCCGGCAAATTCTGAATCGACCAGAGGATCGAGATAATCCGTTACCCATCGCCCCGGCGTTTCCAGCATTGATGAGGTATTAAGCGCCAGCGGAAGCACCGCAAGCAATTCCTTCCCACGGTGTACGGTGACAAGCCGAAATTCCCCGCCCGGCACAAATTCGTCGACAACCGCCGACTGCCACACCGGCGAGCTAAACGCGGTGTGCCAGGGATTGCGTTTCAGCAGCGCCCCCCACTGTGGAACAAACTCAGGGTCATCGGGCCAATTGGTGTGACAGCGCGCGGTCAAGCCTTCTCGCTCGATGGGCGGAAACGACTGGCCGCTCGAGCGGCTGATATTCAGACCCGCGGGCAGCAGAGATCGCAATGCATCTCTGACGCGACCGGCGAGTTGTAATTTTCCCATTCATGGCTCCGCCGGGAGGCAAATTGCCGTAACCCATACCCCCACAGGGTTTATCCGCCGATCGAAGCAGGCGCTTAACCTGGTTCGGTGGAAATCGTGTCAATTCCGATAATGGGGCTTGTTAGGGGGCTGGTCGAACTGCACAATCGACGAAATGCCAACCGCCCTGTTCGCACACCTGCATTGTCACACCCACTATTCGTTGCTGGATGGCGCGTGCCGAATTCCTGATCTGGTAAAGCGCGTGAAAGCGCTGGGCATGGACAGCATTGCGATCACCGACCATGGTTGCATGTTCGGGGTGATTGAGTTCTTCAACGAATGCAAGAAGGAAGGGATTAAACCCATCATTGGGATGGAAGCCTATATGGCTCCGGGCGATCGGCGCGATCGCTCGACCCCCACCGGGAGCAGCGGGGAAGCGGCTTACCATCTGCTTCTGCTGTGCCAGAATCTTGAGGGGTACAAAAACCTGCTCAAGCTTTCAACCTCCGCGTATCGCGAGGGGTTTTACTATAAACCCCGCATTGACAAGCAGATACTTCAGGAATTCAACCGGGGGCTGATCGCCACCAGCGCGTGCCTCGGTGGGGAAATTCCAAATGCCTTTCTCAAGCGCGACATGAAGAAGGCGCGTGCCGTGGCCGAAACCTATTTGGAAATCTTCGGGTCCGACCGCTTCTTCATCGAAGTGCAAAAGCAGGGCATCGCCGAGCAGGACACAGTGAACCCTGAACTTGCCGAGCTTGCCAAGAAGGTGGGCGTTGGGCTGGTGGCAACTAACGATGTGCACTTTTTGAACAAGGAAGACCACTTCGCCCACGATGTTTTGTGCTGCATCAGTATGGGGCGGCTCCAGAATGATGAATCGAGATTGAAATACCCAGAGCAGCTTTACCTCAAAAGCCCGGAGGAAATGGCGACCGCACTGGGCAGCTTTGACCAGGCAATTGAAAACACCGGCCGCATCGCCGCAATGTGCGATGTGACACTGGATTTCAGCAAGCGCTACGCGCCTGTTTACAAGGTTCCGAAGGAATTGCTGGAAACTTCGGACGCGCCCGCGATGGCTGATGACGAGCGCTACCTGCGGCAGCTTTGCGAAACAGGCCTTGAATGGCGCTATGGCACACGCGATGTGCCTGCCAATATTCGCAAGCGGTTGGAATACGAACTTAAAACGATCATCAGCAAGAACTTCTGCTCTTACTTTCTGATCGTCTGGGATTTTTGCAATTTCGCTCGGCAGCAGGGAATTCCGGTTGGCGCCAGAGGTTCGGGCGTGGGAACGATGGCTGGTTATCTACTGGGCCTTTGCAATGTCGATCCGATGAAATATGGGCTGCTATTTGAACGGTTCATGGACCCGAGCCGAAACGAGATGCCTGATATTGATATTGATATTTGCCAGAACGGTCGCGGGAAAGTCATCGAATACGTGCGCCAGAAATATGGCCATGTGGCGCAGATCATCACGTTCGGAACGCTTGCGGCTCGCGCGGTTTGCAAGGATGTGGGTCGCGTCATGGGCGTCCCACTGGCCCTCACTGATAAGGTCACCAAATTAATACCCCCAACGCCAGGCATGAACCTGGATAAGGCTTTGGCTCAGTCGCCCGATCTCAAAAAGCTCTACAACGACGATCCACAGGTGAAGCAGATTATTGACATCGGCAAGCGCCTTGAAGGCCTTTGCCGCAATGCGGGCATGCACGCTGCGGGCGTGGTGATTGCCGATCAACCGCTGGAGAACTTCGTGCCACTTTACAAATCGGGCGACGATATTCTCACGCAATTTGAAGGACCGATTGTCGAAAAAGTAGGCCTGTTGAAGATGGATTTCCTCGGACTTCGCACCCTGAGCTCGCTGCAAAGATCGATTGATCTGGTCAAACAGACCCAGGGAGTTGAAGTCGACATCGAAAAAATTGATTTCGCGGACAAAACGGTTCTTGCTCTCTTTGGCCGCGGCGAAACCAAGGGAATTTTCCAATTTGAATCGGGCGGAATGCAGGATTTGCTGATGAAGATGCAGCCGGACCGGCTGGAGGATCTGATTGCAGCCAATGCGCTCTATCGTCCGGGGCCAATGGAGCTGATTCCGCTTTACTGCAACCGCAAGCACGGAAGGGAAAAGGTGCCGCAGGTGCACCCGATCATGGACCGGATTCTGGAAGAGACCTACGGCATCATGGTCTACCAGGAACAGGTCATGCAAATCTTCAATCAGCTCGGCGGCATCGAGCTCAGCGCCGCCTATAAGCTGATTAAAGCCATCAGCAAGAAACAATCGGATGTGATCGCCAAATATAAGCCCGATTTCCTCAAGGGCTCGCAATCGAACGGAGTGAGCAAAGAACAGGCGGAGGAAGTTTTTGATCTGATCCTGAAGTTCGGCGGTTATGGCTTTAACAAGAGCCACTCGACGCGTTATGCGATCGTCGCGTTCCAAACCGCGTTCATGAAAACGTATTACCCAGTTGAATACATGGCTGCGGTTTTGACGTTTGAAATGGGGTCGACCGATAAAGTTGTTGAATATATCGAAGAATGTCGGCGTATGTCTCTCCCAGATGGAACGCGGGGAATTAAAGTTCTTGCACCGGATGTGAATACATCCGACAAGGATTTCACACCCATTTATGTGACCGAGCCGGGGACGAAGCGGAAGGCAGCGACAAAATCGGGCGTCATCCGGTTCGGCATGATGGCTGTTCGTGGCGTGGGAGAAAAAGCGGTGGAAGCAATCATTGCCGAACGCCAGAAGCGCGGAGAATTCGCCAATCTTTACGATTTCTGTGATCGGGTGGAATCGCGCAACGTGCCGCGGGGGACCGTCGATGCGCTGATTAAATGTGGCGCATTTGCATCCACGCGCGCAAAGCGCTCCCAACTTCTTGAAGTCCTCGATCGCGCGGTGGAGATGGGCCAGCAATCCCAGCTCGACAAGCGCATGGGCCAGATGAATATGTTCGCTGCTGCTGGCGGGACGTCGTCAGTCACGTCCAAATCGATCGGCGCAGCCCTTCCAAATATCGAGGAATTTACCAGTGCCGAGCTGCTCAAATTTGAAAAGGAATTGCTCGGATTTTATATCACCAGCCATCCCCTCACCGAGCACCAGATTGCCCTGGGTAACTATTCGACAGCTTCCACCAAGGATGTCATTACCCTTTCAGAAGGCACCGAGGTAACAATCGGCGGGTTGATCAGCCGTGTAAAACGAACGGTTACGAAGAATGGCCGCTCGGCAGGTCAGCCCATGGCGATTGTCACCCTGGAAGACCTTGAAGGACAGATCGACGGAACCATCTTTGCCGAAACGCTTGCAGACATCGTCAAGCGTTATCCAGATGCCATTGGCGCGGAGCAAATCATCTTCCTGCGCGGCAAGATCGATAAACGCCGCGAAACGCCTGGGATCGTCGTCAACGAGGTGATTCCGATATCTGAAGCGGTATCGCGCCTCACGCGGGGCATTAAGATCGAAATCGATCATGCGCCCGCGGGCGACGAACTGCTGGCTCAGCTCAAACCGATCTTCACCCGCCATAAAGGCAACTGCGACACCTTCCTGCAAGTGCCCGCCGCCGGACTTAAGAAGGTGATGATTCGGCTAGACCGTACTTGGTTTGTTAAACCAACGCCTTCTCTCAAAGAAGAACTGGAATTGGCCCTCGGCGGAAATGGCCGGGTCGAACTGGCTGGTGACGGAACGCGGCGTACACGCCGAATCCTGCAACAACAGCTCTTCCAAAGCGAAGAACCAGCGGCAGCGGCAACCGAAATTGTCTCTCCCGTCGAGATCATGGAAGAAATTGAGGCCTGATTTTCGCGCCGCCGTTAAGTTGATGCCGGTGGCGCCGGGGGCAGAACATTGGGAAATAACGGTTGGCCTTCGCCCAGGGTCTCCCCCGCCACCAGAGGCTTGCCGAAAAGTTCCACCATGGTCTTTCCCGCCACCGTCACCTTCAGCTGCTCAAGCCCCGCAAGTGCTTTTTCGGGCAGGACCGGCAACAACGCAATCAGCACGCCGTGAATTGCCTGCGCGGCTACGTTCAATACCGTATCCAGCCGCTTGGCTTGCGCGGGATCCTTGGCAAGCTTGAAGGGTTCAGTCGCATCGATGTAGCCGTTGGTCGCCCGCGCTAGTTCCACCGGAAGCAGCGCGCACTGCTGAAGCTCCAGCTTTGCATAGGCCTGATCGATTTGTGCGGGTAAAGACGCGACGCGCGCCAGCAAATTGCGGTCGATTTCTTCCATCTCCCCGGTCGCCCGCAGCACACCGCCGCGGTAACGGCCAATCATCTTGACCGTCCGATTCAAGCAATTGCCCACCACGTTCTTCAGCTCATTGAAGCATTTGATGAAGTCGTTATCCGTCCAGTCCAGATCAGCGCCGAAGGGCGCCGCCCGTATCAGATAATATCGCAATGCATCCAGCGAATAATTCGCCGAGACGTCCCGCAGCTTGCGCAGGTCGATGAAATTCCCCATCGATTTGCTCATCTTGCGGCCGCCACTGGTCCACCAGCCATGGGCGTAGACTTTTACCGGCAATTCCAGCCCCAGTGAGAACAACATCGCCGGCCAATACACAGCGTGAAACCAGAGAATCTCCTTACCAATCACATGCACATCCGCCGGCCAGAAGCGCTCGAACAGTGATTGATCTTTGGTTCCATAACCCAGTGCGGTGATGTAATTACTGAGCGCATCAATCCAGACGTACACAACATGATCCGGATCATGCGGCAGCGGAATGCCCCACTTCAGCGTCGCCCGGCTGATGGACAAATCCTCGACGCCCGCCTTCAGTTTGCTGAGCACCTCATTCCGCCGGGAATCGGGCTGAATGAAATCGGGATGACTTTCGATAAACTCCAGCACGCGCGGCGCATATTTGGTCAGTCGGAAAAAATAACTCTTTTCCGAAAAACGGGTGAGCGGCCGGCCGCTGATGATCGATTTGAATTCCTGATTCTTCGCCTCGGTCTCCGTTACAAATTCTTCCTGTCCCTCGTCGTACCAGCCCTCATAACTGCCCAGATAAATGTCGTCCTTCGCAACAAGACGTCGCACAATCTCCTGCACGGCCAGCTTGTGCCGGTCGTCGGAGGTGCGAATGAAATCATCGTTAGTGACGCCAATTTCCTTCCAGAGCTCCTGGAAGACTTTTGCCATTTGATCGGCCAGCTGGCGGGGCTCGATATTTTGTGCCGCTGCTGTCTTCACCATCTTGATGCCGTGCTCGTCGGTGCCGGTGAGAAAGTAGGTATCGTCGCCACGCAGTCGATGAAACCGGGCAACCACGTCCGCCACCAGGGTCGTATAAACATGTCCAAGGTGGGGCTCGCCATTGGGATAATAGATGGGCGTCGTGATATAAAATTTCTTGTTCATCGCTCGCTCCCGGCAGACAATAAAAAACCACCGTTCTTCCAGACTGAAAGACGCTGCGCATGGGAATAGACTGCTTCCCGGGGAAGTAAGGCTATCCCAGTCGCATCATCAGTCGGGCGGAACGGTGGTCCATCAGGGAATTATCGACTTGCCGGTGGTAAGAATCAAGAAAATGGTGAAAGGCGATGCATGTCGAACGCGGGTCGATATACTGCCAGCCTCGGATTTCGTACGGGCTTATCCATCATGATGCATGAGGTGAAAATATGAGTGGACATCATCAGGAAACCAACGATACGCTGGTCAATGCAAAAATGCTTTGCGAAGCAGTTGCGGACATTCTTAAAAGAGTTCACCTGGATTGCGATCACGACATTCCCTACCTGGCGGGGTACAGTGTCAACCGATCCAAGATTTATATTGATCGGCATCTGGAGAAAAGATTTACCGATCACCTCGGGCACGTTCACGGCGTCGATCAATTCCTCATTCTTCACGAAGCCACCGAGAAGGCGATGATCGATTGCTGGGGATTGTGCTACCAGCACGCGCACCAGATCGCGCTCCGCGCAGAGGAGGCTGCCGTCCGCGCCGCTGGGATCGAGTGGCGCGACTACGATCGGTTCATGCAGCAATGGATCAAACGCGCCGATTCCGGGAAACTCACCAAAGTCCCCATCGATCTGGATCTCACCCCATATCTGGATGAAAAAGACGGTGATCTGATCAAGGTCATGCAAAAGGCGATGGTCAAATAACGCTAGAAGCTTCGTTCAGATCACGCTCAACGATCAAACCGCGCGCTCCATCCGCTGAGCGGGCTGCCCAGCGCCATAATAGTCAGGAAGAACGCGGCACAGGAAGAAGCCAAGCTTCTCGTACAGCCGAACCGCGACTTCATTGTCCGGCCGCACTTCTAAAAAAATTCGCTTGCTCCCCTGCTGCCGCAGCGTCTGGATCATATGCTCAAGTAGAAGCGGCCCAAGCCTCCTGCCGCGAGCGCCGGGGTGGATGGCCAGCGCGTAAATCCGTCCCCAGGGTTGCGAGGTTCGCGTCCATGTGAACCCGACAACCCAGCCCAATACGTTCGGCCCGGCATCCTGCGTTTCGCCCGCCTCGGCAACGGTAACAATCGCCCGCGCGCTCCTGATGAGATAGTTCACCCGGCGTTCGCCAAATCGTTCGCCCGCGTGGAGAAAGCTGGCATTTTCAATCTCCATGATCGCGGGAATATCTCCCGGAGTTGCACCGCGCAAACGAGTGGATGAAGGATTTAAGCCAGCAGTCATCGCGCCAATCATAGCTTGCCGGGCAATGCGCCAAAAACATTCACAGGCCCCTTCAGCGAAGTCCGATTCCTTTTTCATCACAAAAGTACGATGCCGTATCTATAATAAAATCGAATGGAACGTGTCGTTTGCGAGATTTGCGGGACCCTGGTGGAATTGCACGCCAGTTACATTGTTCGCGTGGACGTATTCGCCGATCCCTCGATGCCCGCGACGACGACCAGCCAAATCCAGGCAACAGATTTCGACAGCACTATTTCAGATCTAATCGAGCAAATGGCCGGACTATCCACCGATGAAATGGAGGATCAGGTCCATCGGCATTTCGAATATCGAATTTGCACCCGGTGCCAACCGCTTTTTCTGGTCAATCCCCTGGGAAAACCTCGCACAACCAAGCCGGCAGAGAACTGAATGAATTCATCTTTGACGCCAAACTTTGATACGTTGATACCTTTGCTCCACGAACGCGCGAATCGAGCGGATATTGAAGGGCAAGGCGCCTGGCCTGCCGAAGACCTGGCCGATCTTACCGCTCTGGGCGCATGGCGATGGGCGATTCCAACCGCATATGGAGGCGATGAAACCGAGGCGCTGGATTTGCATTTTCGTTACGAATCGATCGCCTCCGGCTCCCTGGCGACCGCCCTGCTTCTGACCCAGCGGGATTCTGCGGCGGCGCTCATCGCCGGTGCAGATGCTCCAACCCTGCCCGCGCAGTTGCTGCCACGAATGGCGCGCGGGGAATCGTTTTGCACTGTGGGAATCGCGCAATTGACGACAAGCCGTCAGGGCGGCGTCCCCGCCCTGCGCGCCGTCGCAAATGAATCCGGATATCGCCTCAACGGCTTCATCCCCTGGTCCAGCGGCGCCGCAAAATCAGCTATTGTCGTTGCGGGCGCGGCAACGGAGGATGCACAGGAAATCCTCTTTGTGCTGCCAACAGAACTTGCCGGTGTTCAAATCGGCCAGCCAATGCCCCTGGTCGCTTTGCGCTCAAGTTTCACCACCCAGATTGATTGCAAGGATGTTCAGCTCGATCGCAAATGGCTCCTGCGTGGCCCGATCGCTAAGGTGCTCGCTGGCCGTTCGCGCGGATTGCCCATCGGTCAGGCGTTCCTCGCTTTGGGTTTATCGCGTGGCGGATTGGATTTGATCGCTCGGCACGACTCCGACCGCGCTCGGTCGTTACATCACCAGCTCGACACGCAACTCGCCGATTTACGCGAGCGCGTCATCGCCTTTTGCCAGCAAGCGCAAACCGCGGAAACCGCAGCGGCAGGTCCCGGGCTGCGCGGAGAATGTGGCGCGCTGGCGGTGAAAATCACGCAGGCATCGGTCGCGATTTACAAAGGCACTGCACTTCTCGCCGGCCACCCGGCCCAGCGATTGTCGCGAGAGGCGATGTTCCTTCTGGTCTGGTCTTGTGCAGACCCCGTGATTGATTGCACGCTAAATGCTTTGACTGGGTGCTGACATTTAACGATCCGCCATCATTCCGCCATTTATCTTTTTAGGTGGGCGCAAAATAAAGGCTGCACGGCGGAGGGTTAGTGCCGTGCAGCCTGGCGGAGGAGGAAACGAGGACCATTTGGCGAACCGCGCAGAATCAATTATGCAGCGAACTTCGCCTTAAATTTTTCTCCAGGTTCTAAATATTCTTGCACCGCTGATGGAACCAGCAAAACGCTATTCCACGCTACCTTGGTCACTTCAATTCCATGCGATGCAAAATCCGTAAACCACATCCCATCGGCAATATAGCGGAAGCGGTATTCGCCGCTCACCAGCTTCATCCGTGCGATCCACCACCCGTCCCCTTGAGATTGCATGGAGATCGCACCCGAAGCCCATGCGCAAAAATCGCCTGCAAGTTTCACAACGGTCGCCGATGGCCGGAAAAACTTAAACTCAACCGTTCCATCATCCCTAATGCTTGTCATCTTTCATTCCTTCGATGAAATGACTAGAACAAATGATGTGCCAAAGCATGAATCGTCTGTAATAAGAAACTGCGTACCTTGGAACATACTGCGAGAATGGGCGGTATTTTGCGAAAATACATGAAGTCGCTGCGAATTGAAATTTCTTGAGCAGATGCCGCGCGGTGCTGTTGTTATCTGATAAAGTTGATTGCAGTGCGGCCAAAGTTTTGGCAAACGACCACTGGGTGCTTACCAATTACGCAGGTGATGCGTGCTGGTCCCAATGAGATTTAATTCAATCTGTCAGGATGATGGTGATTGTGCGGGGGGCGCTCGTGCACTTCATTTGAAGTTCAAAGGCTGGGTGCGCGCAATCATCGCAATGCTTTCAATAGGCGGCATTAGCTGCCTATTGGGATGTCACGGCTCGGGTCCAAGCGTGCAACAGGATCTTGCGCCGTCGTCAATTGCCAATCAGCCTCAACAGTTGGCGGATACGCCCAGCGTTCAGCCGATGACCTTCGATTTGCAGGCTGTCGATATAAACGATCCCGCGAGGCCTGCGGCAATCGATGGGCCTCTGGAGCTGGCAGCCGCGCGAAACGAATGGACCAGTTTTGCGCTTCGGGTCAACAACTTTCCCAAGGCAGACGCAAAATCAGTGTTGCTGCTACGCATCCAGCCTTTACGGCTGGGATCAAATACACCAATTGGGCCGGAAGATGTATCGGTATATCAGGTCTTGTCGATGCCGGTTAATACCGACAAGGCCGGTTATGTACGCCACACAGGTTTAGCAACCGGGGCCAAGCAACTTCCTCGCGCGCTGCTGCCGGTGCCGATGGATGGCACAGCGATCAATGTCTCGGGCCTGCGTGATTCGGAACGACCGTTCGATCCCATGAGCCATCCCAGCCAGGGCAAAGCGCCTATATTTTTGTGGATTGATATCCATGTCCCAATGGCGGCAAAACCGGGGAACTATTCCGCTACTTGCGATTTAATGGCCTCGGGAAGGTCATTGCCCATCTCGCAGGTGCAAACGTCGTTACGCGTATTGGATTTCGTGGTTCCCGATCAGCGGCATTTGCTCATGGTTAGCCAGATTGATTGGAAGAGTCTCCAGCGACTGTATTCCGATCGATTCGAGGCCATTACGCCCCGGCTGATGAGTCGTAAAGATCAAACCTACGCGCCACCGATTCATGCGCTTGACCAGCTCATCACGCTGGCGCAGAGCAACCGCGCGGAGGTTGTGTTTCCGCGATTGCAGCCGACGGTGAAATGGCCCTCGGGCGAGCTGCCACAGGTGGACTGGTCTGATTTTGATTCGGTGGTTGCACCCTGGCTTAATGGCGATGCATTTCCGGACAAAACCGCCCTGGGCTACTGGCCGGTGCCGTGGGTTGATTATCTGAACAATTACGATCCCAAAAGCCAGCAGGATTACTGGTCCAACGCAGCAGTGCATTTTAATCGCCAGGATTGGCTGGCTCGCTCGGCGGTGTTTTTAGAAGGAAGTTCGCGCGATGCTGTCTCCGCCAGCGAGAGTCTTGGCATTTCGCTGCTGGCCACGCGCATTCTTCAGGCCCATCCGTTATTGCGGGTGGCATTGCCACTGGAAGACACACAGTTGCAATTCGCCAGCAGCGATCACCCCGATTTGTTAGACCCCTCCACGACCGATCGGATTATTTCGTCTTCCACCGGCCTGGTCTTCGCGGCTCCCACACAATCGATTGAGCACCAACCGTCGCAACACTGGTTGAGGACTGAAACACCGGGCCTCGTTCCTTATGCCGGAGCAGGTGGAGATGAGCGCGACGTGCGACTTTGGGCCTGGTTGGCGTTCCTCAAACATGCCGACGCCATTCTCTGGAGCGATGCGCTGCCCCGGCAAGACCAACCCACCCAGGAGGCCGATCCCAATGAAATGGTCTGGTTCTACCCGGGGCATTGGTTCGGCGTAAATGAACCTATTCCCAGTATCCAATTGAAGTGGCTTCGCCGAGCGCAACAGGATTATGAATACCTCCATCTGGCCGCGCAGCGGGGCATGCCCGCCAACGCCCTGATGCTCGCGCGCTTGATGACCAAGCAAGTGCAAATCCAACCAGGCCAGGTTCCAGACCCGGTATACGCCTTATTGACAGGAACTGTTGAACAAAAGACCTGGGATCAGGCGCAATCGCTTTTGGCGCGGACAATTCTTTTGCGACAACCAGGCCAGCCTCCCGATGACACCGGCGCAAAATCTCGCGAAATCGCCCTCAACCTTGACACGATCCGCTGGCAGCAACCCAAAGAGCGACCGTACATTCTGCCGCGCACGGCGCAGTGGCTATGGGATAAATCCGTTCCACCCGATGGTGGCAAATGGGCTGCTGTTCAACTTGGCATCGATATTTACAACGCCGGAGACAACCGGCCGGACCAAAATCGTCTGCAGTGGAGCAGCGCGGGCGAAGGCTGGGAATATCGGCCTCAGCCCGATGTCATCGGATCGCTGCAAACCTATTGGGTAAAACGCTTTTTGCTCGATGCCCGACTCGATCTTGACCACATCACGCCCGACGCGCGCAAACCCATGGAGATTTCATTCGTCGATGGCTACACGCGCAATGAATATCGCATGCAGGCCATGCTGCCCGCGGCAATCAGCCAGCGACGCGAGGGCGGCCTGACCATGGATGGAAAGCTCAATGACTGGACGGACGAAGACCTCATCCATAACGGAAAGCTGACCAAAATGCTTGATCGTCCTTCCATCCAGCAATGGCGCATCGAGCCAGCCTCGACATCGTCCAAGGTTTATTCCGGCTGGTCAGACGACAATTTCTATGTCGCATTCAACCTTGCTGGGCTGAGCAAATCGGAGCAGCCGCACCGTAACTTTGTTGATTTTCAATTTCGCCGCGCATGGGACGAAGATCTCTGCGAAGTCATGATCCAACCCATCTATGATGACAACACCCTGGGTCCGATAACCTATCTGGCTTGTAAACCCAATGGCGTATGCATGGTGCGCCGACGCGTTGATGGCGCCGCAACCTCGCCATGGCGAGAAATCGATGGAACAGCCGTTCGCTACGCAGCCGATCCTCAGCATGAAAACTGGACCGGCGAGATGTGGATTCCCTGGGATCTGATCCTCGACGGCAACCAGGCTCATCCACGACCACAACTGATGCGGTTCAACTTCATTCAGCACATGGCGAGTAACGGCGAAAGCGACAGTTGGGCCGGTCCTATTGATTTCGATCAGGACGATAGCTTTATGGGCTTACTGTATTTGCGCGACCTTAACACACCTGGGATGAAGCAATAAGGTTGCTGCACCGGATTAAACACACCTAACCAATCGGCCCGGAAAGACCCTCCAGCTTACACCGATCTGTTAACGGAACCCTGTCCACAGAGTAAGTTTTCGTTTGCCAGCCAACTCCTATCGAGTACGATGTTCGCAGAGTCGGTGTTAGGGGCGTGGCTTTCGTCTTCGCTCCACCGACGTTAGTGGTTGTAGGGGCTCACGGCTCCTAATTGCACCTGGAGAAACATAATGTTGACGTCCTTCACGGGTATCCGTACGCGCGCGATTGGTCTTTTGGCAGCGGCTTGCATCGCTATCCCAGTGATGGCCTCGAACGCGAGAGCAACAGCATTGCAATTAGCGTCAACGCCGGTGGTGCTGACCGACGGCAACTCCTCAACCACGATCAATCTGACTTCACAAGCTGGCAACAACAGTTGGGTGGTCGATGGCGTCGATCAGTATGCCGGCGGCCGCGCGGGCCAGCAATGGTTCTGGTACAGCATCGGCAATAGCGCTCCTGCTTCGATCGATACCCTCACCAATACTTTCCTGTTCAGCAACGCCAATACAATGAACACGACCTATTCAGGCAACGGCTTCACGCTGAACCTGAAGGAAACGCTCGTTGGTGGCAGCATCGGTGATGGCTCGTCAGCCATCTCAGAAGTAGTCACCGTCGACAACTCTGGCGTTTCTCCACTGAGCTTTCACCTCTATCACTATGTCGATCTGAACCTCGCCGGCACCAGCGGCAACGACTCGCTGACCATGAGCGGCACCCCCGTGAATACCGCCGACCAGACCGATCCGCTTGGTTCCTCCGCGGAAGTTTCGGTCACCAATCCCGATGAATTCCAGGCGGGCAAGTTCGGCACGATCACTTCGCTGCTTAACGGCGGAGCCCCCGTAACGTTGAATGATTCTGGCGCGCCTGTTACCGGCAATGTCGACTTCGCGTTCCAGTGGGATCCAACCATTCAGGCCAATGGAAGCTTCCAGGCCAGCATCAACAAGAACCTAACCGGCGCTTCGGCCACCGCCGCCGTTCCTCTTCCAGCCGCGGCCAATACGGCCCTGGCAATGCTCGCCGGTCTGGGCCTCGTGGGCTTCGTCCGCCGTGCCCGCAAGTCAATCGTCTAAGTTCGAAATTTCCTACCTTAACGTGCAATGAATTCGTCAGGCGGCTGGAACAATATTCCAGCCGCCTGATTCTTTTTTGGGTACAAATGCCTTTCTTAAATAGCTGCATGGCTTTCTTGCATTTACATCGTCGGGCCTGTTTGATGAGCGAAGGAAACAATTTTGGAGGACTCTGAGATGATCGTTCGACCCACCGCGCTTCTGTCGGCGCTCATTGCAATTCTGTTTGTCGCAACATCAGCCCAGGCCGATGTCTCTCAGATGCAAAAATCATTCGATCAACCACCGGCCGATGCGCGTATCCGCGTCCGCTGGTGGTGGTATGGCCCTGCTGTCACCAAGCCCATGCTCGAACAGGAAATGAAAACTATGGCCGCCAGCGGTGTCGGTGGGTTTGAAGTGCAACCAACCTATCCCCTCTCGGTCGATGGTGAATTGCCCGGCGTGCATAATGCCAAATTCTTATCGCCTGAATTCTTCGATGATATGGGCTTCACTGCGGCTAAGGCCAAAGAATTGGGTCTGACGTTTGATTTAACCCTCGGAAGCGGCTGGCCCTATGGCGGACCCATGTTTTCAGCTTCCGAAGGCGCGGGAAGAATCCTCCGGCAGGTCGTCCGCGCGAATGGCAACACGCGCAGTATTCCAGCTCCAAGGCTAAATGATGGGCAAACCTACATTGCCGCCTATGCCGCCCCCGCGCGCAACGGTCCGGTAGATGCCTCTCTGATGAAGGAAATCCCCATCGCTGACGGAGCCGCACAGCTTCCGCCAGAAATGTCGGGGGCCACCGAAGTTGAATTCTTCATTTCGGGCCGCACCGGAATGAAGGTGAAGCGTCCGGCTTACGGCGCCGAAGGATTTGTCATTGATCATCTCAGCAAAACCGTGGTTAATAAGTTCATCAAAGAAATCGCTGAACCGGAAGTGGCCGCCTGTGGGCCAAACTTGCCCCATTCCATCTTCTGCGACAGCCTTGAAGTGTACGGCGAAGATTGGACGGATGATCTCCTCACGGAATTTCAGAAACAACGCGGCTATGACCTGCGCCCCCTGCTGCCCGCGCTCTTTGCCAATGTTGGCCCAAAAACCATGGAAATCCGCCACGATTGGGGCAAGACACTTACCGAAGTTTACAACGCCAGCTTCAACCAAACCCTTCATGCATTTGCCAAGGAACACGGCACGCTCTTCCGCGAGCAGGCGTACGGCTCCCCATCAGCCGGGGAATTTAGTTATGCCGATGTCGATCTGCCTGAGGGCGAAGGATACCAGTGGCACGGCTACCGCGCTTCACGCTATGCATCCTCCGCGTGCCATTTGCTGGGTGTCCCCGTCTCATCCTCCGAAACATTCACCTGGCTTCATTCTCCGGTGTTTCGCGCCACCCCCGTGGATATGAAAGCGGAAGCTGACCTGCATTTTCTACAGGGCATCAACCAGATCGTCTGCCACGGCTGGCCATCCACGCCGCCGGGCGTGAGCTATCCGGGCTGGAGCTTTTATGCATCGGCGGTCTTCAACCAGAATAACCCCTGGTGGATTGCGATGCCGGATATTGCCAAATACTTGCAGCGCGTGAGCCACATCATGCGGCAGGGACAACCCGCTAACGATGTCGCCCTTTATCTGGCTAATGACGATGCGTGGGCGAATTTTACTCCAACACACATCAGCCTCACCGACGCCGTGGGCGAACGCCTGGGCCATGAAATCGTCGCCGACATTCTGGATGGGGGCTACGACCTGGATTTCTTCGATGACGGACTTCTCGATCTCCGCGGCAAGGTCGATGGTGGCGCGCTGACGTTTGGCGATGTGAAATATAAGGTAGTGGTTCTGGCCGGCGTGGATCGCATTCCGGTATCCACCATGGAAAAGCTGGAATCCTTCGCAAAAGGCGGCGGCATTGTTGTCGCCACACGATCGATGCCGAGCATGGCTCCGGGCTTTCAGGCAACCGAGCAGCAAACCCAGGAAGTACGCGACATTGCCAAGCGCTTGTTCACCGACCCCGATGCCACCGGCATCTTCATCAAGGACGACAGTGAATTCGCGGCGGCGCTCGGCAAGCGGCTTGCTCCTGATGTCGCGCTGTCACCCGCATCGCCCCAGGTGGCAGCCGTCCACCGCCATACTGATGGCGGTGAAGTTTATTTTGTTGCGAACACCAGCAACCTGCCCAAAGACCTGAAAGCTACCTTCCGCATTGAAGGCCTGCAGGCAGAGCAGTGGGATCCAATGACCGGCAAGGTCAGTCCCCTGGCAATTCTCGATAAGCCCCAGGGCGGCGAAACTGTTGCCCTCAATCTCGCGCCGTACGGCTCAACCATTATCGTCTTCACCAGCCGCACGCTGCCTGCCAAGGCATCTCTCGTAGTGTCAAATTCGACCCAACCACTCGATCTGAGCACCAACTGGACCGTCACTTTTGGCAAAGACGCCCAGCCGATAAGCATGGATACACTGCGATCCTGGACCGACGATTCAGCCACCAGAAATTTTTCCGGCGTTGCCACTTACCAGAAGAAAATCACCGTACCTGCGGAAATGGCCAAGGATGGGATTGCCCTGACCATGACCTTTGGCGAAGGCAAACCGATCGAAGCCGGTGGTGGCCGTTCCAATGGCTACCGGACGTTTCTGGAGCCACCCGTGCGCGATGCCGCCGTAGTCTATATCAACGGCAAGCGCGTTGGATCGGTCTGGCATCCGCCGTTCACATTGGATGTTACTGGCACGCTCAAAACCGGGGAGAATGACGTTCGCATTGAAGTCGGCAACTTGGCGCTAAATTACATGGCCGCGCACAAATTCCCCAACTACGATCTGACAGCCATCCGCCAGCAGTTTGGCGATCGCTTCCAGCCGCAGGATATGCAGGATATCCAGACGCTACCCGCGGGGCTGTTAGGGCCGATTCGGATCGTCGCGAATACTGACGGGAAATAGCTTGGCGACTACTTCACTGCGATTCTCCAAATTCCCCATCGCCCGCCGCGGTTGGAGCGGAAATAGATCGCGCTGCCGGTTGGATCCCAGGCCGGGGAATCATCCACGCTGCCGTTGGTGGTTACCTGGATTGGTTTGTCCGCGTTGGCCAGGTCCATAATCCAAATATCAGCGTTGCGCCTGCGGTCTTCGTCCAGCCCGCGATCGGAAATATATGCCACACCCCGATCGGAAACATACGCAATCTGGCTTCCTTCCTTCGACCAGACCGGATCATAGCAATCAGAATCCGGATCATTCGTCAGATTCACCGGTGGCCCGCCCTTGTCTGGGATGCGATAAATTTCGCGATTGCTTGTTCTGCTGTTCACACTGGTAAAGGCAATGCTGTCAGCCTTGGGACTGATTCGCGGTTGACCCACTGAAATTGTTGTCAGATCCAGTCGTGGCCCCCCCTCCACCGGCGCTTCGTAAAGCTGGGCATCGGGCTGACTGTCTGAAAGCGCTTCGTAAAAAAGCCGCGGATGCGGACCCGCGTCGATCATGGGCCAGAGGTCTTGCTCTTCCGTGTTGGTCAGTTGCTCGATCCCCGCGCCTCCAAGGATCGATTTTCTCCAGATATTCAGACGCCTGCCCGCCCGGTTGGACGAGAAAACAATCTGATCGCCATCAGGTGTAAAAGCCGGCATGATATCCAACGCTTTGCCGTCGGTAATTTGCTCGACTCCACCCGTTCCATCCGCGCCGATCGAATAAACCTGCGAACGCAAATCCGCCCTGGTCTTGCCGCTAAGAAGTGTGAAAAGAACCTTCAAGCCTGTCGGTGAAACGGCGATAGTTCCAATACTTGCCCCCAGTGGCGCGCTATAAATGAGTGCCGGCGGCTCCTTGCCCGGCCCTTCGCTGACGTCCTTCATCGCCAGGGTGTCCGATTCTCGCGGGTTGACCTCCCACACTCCATCCGAATTTCGCGTCATTGCAACCCCAAGCAGCGGAATCAAGCGCGATTTTACTTCCTTCAGCGTCGCTGAATAATCCGTCCGCCCGTCTTCCCAGGTGATGGGCATCGTCGTCGGATACCATTCTGTTTCAGCCGTCCGCTTGGAAATCGTGGCGGTAAAAATCGGCAGATCACCTTTTTCATTAATTGGGGTAAACGTCAATTGCGCCGTCGGAACGCCATCCGGCCCCGGAGCGGCGGGGTTGTTGTCGATCATCACGCTCGCGCCCGCCGGATCTGTCGCAATGTGAATCGTCTTGATCTTCGCGAGCAGATTAATCCGGTAATCGGTCTTGCCGCCGTCCCAGGAAATCGTTTGCTCGATCGGATCGTACCCCGGTTTCACGATCCGCAGCCTGTGAGGAATAAACTGATTGGTTTGCGGGTCGAAATTGAACTCCCGACCCTTATCAACAAACGGTGTAATCCCCGCAAGATCCCCGTCAATTGTGATTGTCGCTCCGCTTGGCGTCGTATCGATCGACAAATCCTTGCGCATCGGTAAAAGCTGCAGCAGGATGTCAGCGGTTGGAGAGTTCGCAACCCACGTCAGGGTTTGCTGAACGGTCTGAAACCCCGGCCGCGCTGCCGTCACGGTATATTGCGTCCAGGCATCGTGCTCATCTTTGGTGAAATCCAAATCGCGACCGATTCGTGCCACTGCCTCCGAGGTAAGTGGCACACCATTAATGCTGATCACCGCCGGGACCGGACTGGTTATAAACGTAAAGCGGCGAGAAAACGGCTTGAGATCGATCTCAACATTTCCGGACGCATCGTCGCGCGTCAGCGTCAAGGTCTGATCCTGATATCCAGAGCGTGTCGCGGTAATTACGTGAATCGATTGGGAGTTCTTGAAAACAAGCTTATCCGTCACGGGCGCGGGACCCCGATCAATTCCGTCAATCGAAAGCTGGGCATCAGGGGGGCGGGTCGTAATGGTGATCACCCGCGATTGGCTGCACGCGGCCAACATCATAAGCAAAAGCAGGTTCAGGCAGCAGGTTGCATTCCGACGCATTCAAAAGCTCCCACGCTAAACAGCAAAGCGTCTGGGTTTAGCCGAAATGAATCGTAACGGCAATGATTATTTCACGGTTGCGTCGTCGCCGTGGCGGGCGCTGTCGATGGTTCCGTGCCTGGCTGTGTCGTAGATTGTGTGGACGGCTCAGTAGCAGGCTTGGCGTTCTTCAGGGCAATCTCGGCCATTTCCAGATATTTTGCAGCTTCCTGGTCATTGGGATCAATTTTCAGGGCATCAACAAAGCATTGCCTGGCGATAAGCATCTGATTTAGCGTGGGATGCGAGCTGGCGATGATGAAGCCAATTTCATCATAGGCCCCCGCCATCCGATGATTAGGCGCATATTCCACCGCCGCCCGCAGATGATAAATAGCTTCGTCAATATGCCCCACCTGTTCGAGGCATTTTGCAACGCGAAAATGAGCCATGGAATTGCGATCGTTCAACTGAAGCGAAGCCAGGTAATAGCTGATTGCATCACGGTTGTGTTGCAGCATGGATTTCACATCACGCCGATGCTGCGAAATACCGGCAAGGCTGAAGTCGGCATTGCCGTGTTGATACGCGGACATGGCCAGCGTCTTTCGAGAGACGGCCTGAAGATTCGGCCTTTGAGCGGCTTTCACCGCCAGATCGATCGCCTGGCTGAAATAGTCTCCGGCCTGCTCGAGCAAGTGGATGACCTGCTGCTCCGCGGGTGTCGCAGGCCGGGTGGTCGCCATCCGGGTCGTTGCCGATTGCGTGGCTACGGGCATCGCCAGCGTTGGATGGGTCGTCGCCGCCGATGTGGCATCGGTCGTCTCCGCCGGCTGAGTTTGAGCGTCCTCCGATGGTTCGGTCTGCACAACCGGCCGTGTCGTCCCGTCATCCCGAAGCCACTTTTGCAAATAATCTGCTTCCGATAGCTTGATCACTCCCATGGTATAAAATGGCCCTGGGTCTGCCCGAACGGCCTGATTCTTTTGCTCCCCCGCAATCGCTTGTCGCGCCTCCGACTCCGCCTGGCTTAATATCGAAACGGCATCAGCCCCGGGCAGCTCGGCCCGCAAAAGCCCCGCATTCCCAAGCTGATTATGGCTCAGATAATGCGTTGCTTCGGGTGCTGCGGGGTTATCCAGCACCTTCTTAAGATTCTGCTGGGCGCTATCGAGGAAATCCAGCGCTGCCGTCTCTTGCTCCTGCCAGGTGGCTCGATCATTTGCCTTGGCGGCTTGATTGGCGCCGTCAATGTATGGCTGGCTTTCACCGGTCTGCGCCACTCCCAGGTTGTATGCAGCCATCCAACTCATCGGATTCTTCGCCAGCACATCCGCCCAAAGCGTGTCCCCGTCAAAAAACATCTGCGCGCGCGTCCAGCTTGCCCCGGCAAGAACGACCATCAGAACCGCCGGCAACACCGCCTGCCACATGGCTGGCTTGGAACTGTCAGCATTGCCGGCAATTCGGTGAACAAGCCGCGCCACACCCACAACCACCAGCGCTATCACCGGGACTCCCGCCAGGTACTGAAAATGGTCAGCTACAAATGAGTACCGAAACGGATAGACATTCACGAACCCCAGTGATGGAAACAGCGCCAATGCGTAACAGAGCGCCGCCGCCAGTGGCCCTCGCCCGATCTTCTCCCGCAGCGCAAAAAGAACGGCAAATAGCAGAACGGCCGCCAACAGCAGCAACCACTGAGTTATATCCGATAAATTGGGCACGATGCGCGGATAATTAAATGACAGATGCGTCGGCAGGAAGATTTTAGCGATGTAAAACCAGAACCCCCGCCCCGCCACCAAGAACCGCTGCACGATTTTCAGATGCCACTCCGGTCCCGTCGCTTCCACAGTCCCCTGCGGATCAGTCTCCCGATGCGCGGTAAAGAGAGAGAGCACCGCGCCAATCACAAAATAAGGGACGAGCGCCACCCCACGGTGGGAATTCCATTTACGCTTCCACCACAACACCACCAGCAACGCGGGCGCAAGCGCGCAGGCCACCGTCTTGGCAAACATGGCCAGCACGAAGAAACCCAGACTGATGGCATACGCTTGCCACGGGCTGGTTAACTTCCCGATTAATTTTCCGGAATCAGGATCAGGCAGATCGATAAATTCCAGGAAAAATAAAAGCGACGAAAAAACAAGAACCCCGCTCAGCACGTTCTTCAGTTCACTGATCCAGCAGACGGATTCCGCCTGCAACGGATGAACTGCCCAGGCTGCCGCCGCTACCCAGGCTGCCGGCAATCCCAGCCTCCGAAACGCTCTCCAGAGCACAACGGCTCCACCCGCGTGCAGCAACAGGTTGACGACATGAAAGCCCGCAGTCGCACTGGCAGAGCCACCCCACAAGTGATCCTGAATCCAGAACAACGTATAGCTCAGTGGGTAATACTGCACCGTTCCAATGGGTGGCAGCCAGATATGCAGCAAACCGCTCACGGTAAGGTTCAAAGTAATGTGATGATCATCATCCCAGAGATATGCTCCCTGAATCGCCGGCCAAAAGGCCACCAGCGTCAGCAGCGCCAAAACACCAGCCCAAAGATACCAGTCATTCCCTGACGATGGATCGTCCGGCAATGTAATGACGAACGGCTTAGCGTCTCCTTCGGTAACAATGTTGCTATTTGCGCCATTTCCACCGGTTGGACTCATCGCTGCGTCAGGAGACGAAGCATCTGCGTGGGAATTCGGCTGTTCCTCTTCGCTCATCACTTTCCTCGTTCTGGGGACTGCTCCCTCGGCGTGACATTTGAACCTGCTATGATTACATAAGCTCGCGTAGCGATCAACACGCTTAAGTCATTCATGAACACCGTCGCAATACCCGTCGATGTCGCGGAGCCAATCAATGCCCGCATTCTTGCCGTCTCGGAAGATCGCATCAAGGGTTTCTCGCGCGATCCCTTCGCTCAGATCGCCGAGCTTAGCGGTATTGAACCTGCGTTGGTGATCGATCGCATCCGCGCCATGCTGCAGGCGGGAACCATTCGCCGCGTCCGCCAAACCATGATGGCCACCAACCTCGCCCCTGGTTCGCTGGTCGCCTGGCTGGTACCACCTGATAAACTTAATCCAGCATTCGAATGGATGTTTCAAAATGATCCATTTTCCGGCCATGTTGTCATCCGCAGTACGGATGGCTCCGCTCCCGGAAGCAAATATCGCCTCTGGACGACCCTGAAAGTCCCGCAAGGCTTTTCCATGACGCGCCATTGCGAGCATCTCTGCCGGCAAACCGGCGCTGGGGCTTTCAAGCTGATGCCCGCCAAGCGGCTGTTCGCCCTGGGAGTCGGGCACATGCGCCGCCGTGGCATGGAACCGGGAAGCAAATCCGACGCCCTCGCTGAAGTCGTCGATACCACCATCGTCCAGCTAAGCGATATTGAATGGCGCGTCCTCATGCCGCTCAAACGCGAATTCGAGCCGCACGAAATCAAACAGGATCTCTGGAGCCAGCGTGCTACCGAAGCCGGCGTTCCCCTCGAGCAATTCTGTCAGGTCGCTGAAGAGCTGAACCGGCGCGGCGTGGTCGGGCGCTTCTCCACTTTCCTGGAGCATGTAAAACCCCTCAGCGACGGCAATCGCGTCACCAAGTTCAACGCCCTCTTCCACTGGGCCGTGCCCCCCGGCCGCGAAATCGAAACCGGCCAGCAGGTCGGCCGCTTTCATATCATGACCCACGCCTATTGGCGCGAGGGTGGACCCGAATTTAACAACGTCAATATCATGGGCGTCGCACACGGAACCGAGAAGGACGTCGTGCTCGCCCACAAAGCTGCCATTGACCAGCATCTGAACTCCATCGGTATACCCGTCAGCTACACCAACGTCTTCTGGGGCGGGCGCAGCGAAATTAAACCCAGCGAAATCTCCCCGATCGAATACGCTCTGTGGTGCCGCGGCCAGGGAATCGAACCGGCGAACCCAAAAGAACAATCATAGGCCGCGGGTCATCGTCACCCGCCACGGATGCGAAATCGGAGCAATCGATGCCATATGTTCTTAAGGAGCGCCCCCGACCGCTTGCCTGGCGGCAATATCGCACGCGCATACCATGGAAGCCACTCCTGCCTCTCTACTACATGGAATGGCTGGCACAGTGGACCTCCTATTTACTCGGGAAATGGTCCTTCCTGGAAGTTCTCGAATACAGCGGCAGCCTTTCAATTTTGATCGGTGTCATCTTTTACTTTGCCGGCGCCAAGGATCGCCTCGAGCAAAAGCATTACCAGGCCTGGCAGGTCATCAACACCGCCCAGGGCAAAGGGGGCAGCGGTGGAAGGATCGATGCCCTCCAGGAATTAAACGCCGACGGTGTCCCCCTCGTCGGCGTGGATGTCCATGATGCCTTCCTCCAGGGCCTGCAATTGCCCAGCGCCGATCTTCGGCGCGCGGACATGAGCAGCGCCGATATGAAAGGGGCCGACCTGCATGGCGCCAGCCTGGACGACGCCGCCTTCATTTACGCCAACCTGAGAAACGCCAACCTGCGCGGCGCCGGGCTGGAATTCGCCCGGTTTCGAAATACCGACCTGCACGGCGCGGACCTCAGCCGCGCCATCCTCAGCAATGCCGATCTGTCCGGCGTCGATCTTCGCGAGGCCGACCTCACCGCCGTGGCCGATTGGCAATTGATCCGTTCGATCAACCTGGCAAATATTCTGGGTGTCAAAAATGCTCCTGACGGATTTATTGCCTGGGCAAAAAAGAATGGCGCCGTCGAGGTCGCCGACGACAACCAGTGGAACGCTATGTTCAAAGAAACCGCGACGACGAGGGAATGACTCCATCATGCGCGTTTCCAAAACCGTCATGCTGATTCTGGGCCTGCTTGCCCCGGCGGTCGCCGCGGCCCAAAACATCACCGTTTCCGCGGCCGTCAGCCTGAAGGAAGCACTTACCGAAATCGCCACGCTATACGAAACAGAAACCGGCGGTAAAGTTGACCTGAATTTTGGCGCTTCCGGAACGCTCGCCGTTCAAATCGTGCAAGGCGCTCCGGTAGACGTCTTCATCTCCGCCAGCATGAAGCCTGTCGATGAACTTGTCGCCGCCGGCCTTGCCGACAATTCCAGCCGCACCTCCATCGCGGGCAATCAACTGGTCCTGATCGTTCCCAAAGATCAGCAAAATCCCCCAAGGAGATTTGGAGAACTGGCCAATTTGCGCTTCCGTCACATCGCCATCGGCGAGCCCAAGGTCGTTCCCGCCGGCCAATACGCAATGCAGCTCTTCAAAACTCTTCATCTTGATTCCGCCTTATCAGATAGACTGGTCATGGGAGAAAATGTCAGGCAGGTGCTTGCCTACGTCGGTCGCGGTGAAGCCGATGCCGGCATCGTCTATGCCACCGACGCAGCCGCGGCGAATGACTCCATAAAAATCGTCGCGACGGCTGATGATTCGACCCACGACCCCATCGTGTATCCAGCAGTTCAAATCAAAACCGGTAATCGTACCGCCGCCCAAAAGCTGATCCAATTTCTGCAGAGCCGCAAAGCACGAGAAATCTTCAAAGTTCACGGCTTTACTCTCCCCTCACCGCCCACCACCGCGCCCGCCACGAATGTGCAATCGCCTTAAACCGTCAATCCCAGTCGGGGCCGCTCCCATGGAAACTCTCTGGCAACCCCTTATTCAGTCCCTGCGAATCGCCACCGTTGCGACGCTGGGCGCAATGCTCATCGCTGTGCCCCTGGGCTACTTCCTCGCCCGCAAAAAATTCGTGGGCAAGGCAATCCTGGAAACCTTTCTCACCCTGCCTCTGGTGCTTCCACCGACGGTCGTCGGATATCTACTCCTCGTTCTGCTCGGCCACAACGGATGGTTAAGCCGCCCCTTTCACTTCAGCGTCGTCTGGACCTGGTACGGCGCGGCCATCGCCGCCGGTGTGGTAGCCTTCCCCCTTCTCCTATTACCCACCCGTGCCGCGTTTGCATCAGTAGACCGAGAACTCGAAGAAGTCTCTCGCCTGATGGGCGCAAACCGCCTTCAGGTCTTCTGGCATGTCAGTATCCCCCTGGCTCTTCGCGGAATCGCCAGTGGCGTTTTATTGGCATTCGCCCGCGCGCTAGGCGAATTTGGCGCCACCGTGATGGTCCTGGGCGTGCGCGATAGAACGCGCACCCTTCCCATCTTCGTCTACGATGAATTTGAGGACCTCAACCCGAAAGGACTGGTTCCAGCGGTGGTCCTGCTAATCTTCGTCACGCTTGCGGTGATGATCGTTTACAACCGCCTTCCCATCAGCAAAGAACCCTGAATCAGGAAGCGATTTGCCTCCCAAGGCGCTACCAGCCTTTCCGCCAACCTCGCATCAATAATGAAAATTGGAAAAATTCGTACCTGTTAATAACTTCACAATGTTTCGCGCCTCTTATTAGTAGAAGGGCCGTGAAACGATTGGCGTCGTCCTGCGGCTCGAATAGGCGGTTGAAGGAGCAGAGGCCATGATCAAGATCAAGCACTTCCTCGAAAACACCGAGTCTGATGACGGCCAGCGAATCTGGGTCGAGCCCCTCGGGTTGACCACGGATCTTCGCCAGTGGTGCAAAGTCGATAACGTCCTTTCCCATGTTGCCCCGCCGGCCGGCTTAAGGGAGTGGTTCGACGCCCATCCCCAGGCCTACGAATTGTTCCGCGCTCGTTACCACCAATGGCTCGACCAGACCCCCTACAAGCCCGCCCTCCAGCAACTGGCGTGTGCCGCGGTCCGCGAAAACATTACCCTGCTGCATGAAGGGGATGACCCAGCCCATAATTCCGCCACCGCGCTCTACGAATTCTTAAGCGAACTGGGAGCCTATTGTCCTCCAGAGCAATAAATGGATGAAGACCGCTGGCCGGTGGCTAGCAGTCTGTGGCCCGTCCTCCCGAATCGGTCCCAGACTACTCACCACCGGCCGCGTGTTCCCCCTACTTTCCTCCTCGCCGCATGGATATAGTTGTGGAGTGAATCCCGCAGCAACCGAATCCGAACTCTTTCGCGATCTAACCGACGCCCAGCGGCAGGCGGTAACCCATACCGAAGGCCCCCTTCTTGTCATTGCCGCCGCCGGCAGTGGAAAAACGCGCGTCATCACCCGGCGCGTCGCCTATCTCATCAGTCAGGGCATTCCCCCCGAAGCGCTATTGGCCATTACCTTCACCAACAAGGCCGCCGGTGAGATGAAGCATCGAATTTCCGCGGGAAGCCCCCGCCCCATCCGCGATTGGGGCCGGCTCGACCAGCCCTGGCCCACCATTTGTACGTTCCATTCCCTTTGCCTGCGCATTCTCAAGCACTACGCCCCTCAGATCGGCCTCCCTCCGAATTTCAGTGTGTTTGATTCTGCCGATCAGTCCAAACTCATGAAGGAAGCCATCAAGCTTCTGGAGCTTTCCACCGATAATTTCAGCCCCGCCAAGGTTCATGGGGCGATCAGCAAAGCAAAGAACAAATTGATCGATGCCCAAGCCTACGCCCAGTCCGCCGACGATTTTCAATCGCGCGTCATCGCCCGGATTTACACCAAATATCAGCAGCTTCTAACCAGCAACAACGCGCTGGATTTCGATGATCTGCTCCTCCGCGCCGTGCAGGCCCTGCGGGACCATCCGGCTATTCTCCATCAACTTCAAGAGCGCTTCCGCTACATCCTCATCGACGAATACCAGGACACCAACCACGCCCAATACGTCCTCGCCCACGCCATCGCCCTCAAGCATCGAAATATCTGCGTCGTCGGTGATCCCGACCAATCCATCTATGCCTGGCGCGGCGGGGACATCAGCAACATCCTCAACTTCGAAAAAGATTACCCCGATGCCGCCATCGTCCGCCTGGAACAGAACTATCGCTCCACCAAGACCATTCTGGCCATCGCTGAGAAGTTGATATCCCACAACACCCAGCGAAAAGAAAAACGCCTCTGGACCGAAAACGCCGACGGCGAAAAGGCCACCGTCCTGTTCTGCGCAGATGAGCACGATGAAGCCCGCGCCGTCGCCAGCGAGCTTGCCGCCCTCAGCATCAAAGGCATTCCCTGGGGCAAGATGGCGATTTTCTACCGCATGAACGCCCTCTCCCGCGTCGTGGAAGAGTCCCTGCGCCGCGCATCCATCCCCTACCAGATCGCGCGAGGCGTCGAGTTCTACAACCGCAAGGAAATCAAGGACGTCCTCGCCTATCTGCGCACCGTCGCCAACCCCGCGGATGAAGTCAGCTTTACCCGCATCGCCAACGTCCCCACCCGTGGAATCTCCGACAACAGCATCAAGCTCCTCCAGGCCCACGCCGTCGGCGCGGGCGTTTCCCCCTGGCAAATGATGCAGCAATGCGATCAGATCCAGGCCCTTTCCGCGCGAGCGAAAAACTCAATCTGTCAGCTGGTGCAATTAATCAATTCCCTGCGCATCTCTGCTGCAAAAAAAAACGCCGGCCAAATGTTCACAGATAACAAAGGTCGCGTGCAATCGATCATGGAAGAAGTCATCCAGCGCAGCGGGCTTGATGCCCTGCTCCGCAAGGAAGATCCCCAGGGCGAAAACGAGCTGGCCAACGTCAACGAATTAATCTCCGCCGCCGCCGAATATGATCTGGAAAACCCCGAAGGCTCACTCGATGATTATCTCTCCCGCGTCAGCCTTGTCAGCGACGCCGATCACCTCAAAGGCGCCGGAGGCGCAGTCACGCTGATGACGTTGCATGCTGCCAAGGGCCTGGAATTTCCCGTCGTCGCGATGGTAGGCCTGGAAGAAGGCTGCCTCCCCCATTCCCGCGCCCAGGAAAATATGGATGAAATGGAGGAAGAACGCCGTCTCTGTTACGTCGGAATCACCAGGGCGCAGGAACGCCTCATCATGAGCAAAGCCGCCTATCGCACCATTCGCGGCCTGCGCGAACGCACCGCCGCCAGCCAGTTTCTCTCGCAGATGCCCCTGGAACTTCTCGACATCAACGACCGCGCCGGCAACCAGACCACCTGGCAACACCCATCCGACACCCGCCGCGCCAACACCTGGGAAGAACCCGACATGGCCAACATCAAATTCAAGTTAGGCCAGAGAGTCCGTCACCCAGCGTTCGGAGTCGGAAAAATCGTCGAGGTCTCCAACACAGGCGCCAACACCCGCGCCATCGTTGAATTTCAATCCGCGGGCCGCAAAACCCTGATTCTTGAGCACGCTCGACTCTCACCCGCATAGAAACCGAGTACACGCTTCCGTTCTTGCAGCCGCATTCCTTCAACAAGTATAGTCGTGTCATGCAGTTTCAACTTACCGTTCGTCTGCGAATACTGTTCGCCCTGCTCTTCAGCCTCACATTGCCACTTCATAATATTGCGGCCGATGCTCCTGCTACTCAACCCACCGGCGACGATCCACTCATTCCTGCCGCGGCAGTCCCTTCTTATCTCTCCATCGGCAAAGGCCTCGCGTTGCAATTGCGGCTAGTCCGCCAGACCGTAGACGATTTAAAATTACCCGCCCCCACCGGCACTACAGCCGATGCAATGGTCGATCAGTGCATCTCCGACCTCAATAGGGTCATCACCCAGCTAAAGAGTGGCAACCTGCCGTCCAATTCCAGCGTCATGGCCGTGCCCGGCAAACTCCGGGAATCCCGCGCCAAGCTCTACGACTTCCTCGGCCCCGACCAAAGCAAGTTGCTCGATGAAAGAATGCAATCCCTCCGTGGCCAGGCTCGTCTTAAAATTGGTGAGCTCCGTCTCATGCTTCAGGACCTGAAACTCACCAACGATCAGCAGCATCGATTAAGCAATGTGCTGTCAACCACCGATGCCTCCGTCGAGCAGCTGCCCGCCACCGATGTCCAGGGAACTGAATACGACAAAGCCCGCGCCCAGATGAATGAGATCTTCGCCGAGGTCCACGATTGCGTTGCCGCGATTCTTTCCCCCGATGAACAAACGGAGCTGGGTCCGCGATTCGCGCAGCTGGCGCGGGCCACGACGGCCCCGTCAGGCAGCGGAACGTGAAGCGTTAGTGATGTAGATTTTCCAGATTCTTCGCGATTTGCCTGCCGTCATTCAGATTGGAAAAATCCGGGGGCGCCAGCAGCTCATTAGCCGGTACGGCCTTGGATTCGCGATGGAACACCATCACCCAGCGCGCAAAATATCCCCCTAAACCCAGCAGCGCCACGCCACCCAATAGATAAAGAACCGGTTGCACGATACCACGGCCGGCATGAAACAAGGGTGCCGCATCGTACAACAATTCAGCCGCCCCCACGATGCAGCCGCCTGTCGCAATCACGCAGTAAGATCGACTCCGATAAGCCGCGCGCCGCAGACTGGCAATTTGCCGTATCCGCGAACCATCCAGCTCATCATCCTTCGGATGGCCAGGCTGCAGGCTATTCAACTCCAGCTGCGCAGATTCTTGTGAAAGCGCCCCGAAAACGAATTCCTGACTACAGCGCCGGCATCGGACGAACGGATTGCCCTGCGCTGCAGCGGCGAGGACGCCTTCCCCACAATACGGACAGCTATAAAACTCACCAACTTCCATCGCCAAAATGTAATAAATGGCCCTGGCCGGGCATAGGCGCGCCCGACGGTAAACCGGTGCCATCGACTGCATTTTTTTCTTGATTTGGTCAGTTCAAATTTATAATTTATTAGCGTGTAAGGTAGCGGGTTTGCGTCGATCGGCCTCAGGAAAATTGTCTCGTGTACTTCCCTTCCTCCGTGTCCGTTTTATTCCTCCCGCATCGGTTGCTTGCGCAACCTCTTTCGAATTGGCCCGGAAAGAACCCTCGGACCTCGGGCCAGGTCTACCCATGTAAGGAGATTCCAAATGGGTAAGAAGTTGTACGTCGGGAACCTTAGCTATCAAACCGATAGCTCGGAACTCGAGCAAATGTTTGCACCGCACGGTACCGTTGTTTCCGCTCAGATCATCAATGATCGGGACACCGGCCGTAGCAAGGGCTTTGGGTTTGTAGAAATGTCTTCCGATCAGGAAGCACTGGCCGCAATTGCCGCCCTCAATGGTCAGGAAAAGGAGGGTCGCGCCCTCACCGTCAACGAAGCCCGCCCGCGCGAAGAACGCACCGGTGGTAGTGGTGGTGGCGGCCGCAGCTTCGGAGGCGGTGGTGGCCGTGGATTTGGTGGAGGCGGAGGCGGTAGTGGAGGCCGCGGCTATGGTGGCGGTGGCGGACGTGGTGAACGCGGGGGTGGTGGCGGTGGCCGCGATCGTTTCTAGCCGATACGCGCTCTTAAATTATCCACATTTAAACCCTCGCCACTCGGCGGGGGGTTTTTATGCGCGAGCCTAATCCAGCGCCCGGACGATCTGAACGCTCGCCTTGCTCTTGTTCAACGTATAGAAGTGCAGCCCATCCGCACCGTTAGCAAGTAAATCCTGGCACTGCCCGATCGCATAATCCACGCCGGCAGCATGCACCGCTTCCGGATCGCTTTCCAGCGCCTCCAACTGCACGAGCAGGGCTTGCGGGATCTTTGCGCCGCACATGCTGACGAACCGCTTAATTTGTCCAACGTTCGAAATCGGCATGATCCCCGCGACGATGGGGACCGAAATGCCCATCGCCCGCGCCTGATCGCGAAACCTGTAGAAATCCGCGTTGTCGAAAAAGAGCTGGGTAACTACAAAACACCCACCGTTGTCCACCTTCAGCTTCAGCATTTCCAGGTCCCGTGTGCGATTCAGGCACTGCGGGTGCCCTTCCGGATATCCCGCGACGCCAATACAAAAGTCATGTCGGCTTCGGATGTATTTCGCCAGATCGCTCGCATACGCAAACCCGCCGCCCGTCGGCACAAACTGGCTTTGCCCGACCTGCGGATCGCCCCGCAGCGCCAGCACATTGCGAATCCCACCATTCCAAAGCTCATCCAGAATCCCGCCGATTTCATCTGCGGTATGGCCCACGCAGGTGAGGTGAGCCATCGACCGAATCCCCAGTTCCCGTTGAATCCGTTCAACCAGCGCCACCGTCTTCTGTCGCGTGCTGCCGCCCGCGCCATACGTCACCGAAACATAGCTGGGCTGAAGGGGTGAAAGCTCATCAATCGTCGCAAAAAGCTGCGAAAAGCCCGCTTCTGTCTTAGGAGGGAAGAATTCGAAGGAAACCGCCGACTTCCCCTGCCCCAGCAGTTGATCGATCCGAATCTGCGCGGGTTGGCTAACGGTTGGATTGGCCACGGTTTGAATATATGCCAGAAAAATGCGCGGGCTGCAAAAAACCCAACGCGTTCCAGCAGTAAAAAGTTCGTCAAAATCTACTCTGAATCAATCCGCTGTGCGTAACAAATAGGCGCGCCGCCCGCCACAATGATGAGAAATAGGCAAGCCGATCACCCATAGACCCAATTTTCGCGCCTGGCATCGGTCTTGTTTCAGGACCGCTCATGCGCTTGGCTTGTTGTTTGCTTTTTGCAACACTTCCGTTATTTGCGGGGTGCGCAACCAAATCGGAAATGATAACCCGTTGGGTTTCGAATCAAGGCGGGCTTGCGGCCAGCTCTGCCCAGATGAGGACCGCAACTGTTGCCCGGCAGGTGATAGCTTGTTGCACGGGACGCGATGTTTCCATTCAGGTTTTGGCAACAAACACGGTTACTGCATTTTGCTGGCCAGATGGCCGTTTATATTTCACCCGTGGGTTGGTGGATCGCCTCGATGATCAGGAGCTGGCTGCTGCTGTAGCCCATGAGTTGGGCCATTTGCTTAGCGATGGACGTATGCGCACCGTTGCAAGCCTCCGTGGTTGCTGTGTCGATCCTGACCGCGAGGTTCGCGCGGATGCGGTGGGGGTGGAATTACTGCGTGCCCAGGGGTTGCCGCCATCGGCAATGGTGACAATGCTGAAAAAGGTTTCAAACTGCGGTTCCCTCACGCCACAATGCCATCTCGCGATGGAACATCGAATTGAACTAATCTCGTCGCGAATAAGGTCCCAAACCAATGCACGCGCGTCCATTTCGCCATGATCTTCAAAACTTAATGCTCGATGCCAGATCCATCATGTGATCAACCGGCAAATTTGCGATCAGACAAATCCACTGCCCGTTTCGTTCGGTCATTACCATGTGCAGCGTCCCAACCGATTGGACGTGATAAGCAATATTGTTTCGTGTTTGTATAGCCGATGTCGGCAATCCCATGTCCGAAGCATTGGCCACAGTAATGGTCACCGGCTCATTACTATCTTTCAGTAAAACACAGGCAACCTTCCTATTCTTCATCGAACGCATGCAGCAGGCCATAAAATGATCGGCAGGCAAATTTGGCGCTTGAAGCGGCTGTGCCCATTGAACAGCCAGCGCCCTGTTTGCAATCTCAACCGAATCTATTTCCGGCGTCTTGACGAGACCCGATACAATATCTTCATGAAACCGCGCCATCTCGGTTGGTGCAGCCACCACGGGCCTTTCAGACATCCCGATAAATAATGCGGCAAGCGCCACGATAGTTAAAAAGCTTGCGGCAACTGCGCTGAGGGGGCGGCCCCATTGCGGAAATGGGTAAGCATGCCGCCGCAACGGCGCCGAGATTTCCGACGCAATCATTTGTTCCAAACGCGAAGTGTCAACCGCCATAGATTGCAGTTTGGAAAGACGATTGGCCGTCGCTCTCTCCAATGGCTGTGTTTTTATTTCAAATTCAATATTGTCCATAACATTATTTCTGGGAACGTAATATTGCAGTCAATCCTCAAATCAAACGTCGGTCACGCGCTATTGGCAACAAAGCTTGACGCAACAATGCGCGACCACGATGCACGCGCGACTTGATCGTTCCAACTGGAACACCCAGGATTTTCGCTGCTTGCGCATGATCCATTCCTTCCACATCGACGATCATCAACGTCCAGCGCAATTCTTCTGCAATACTTCGGAGTGCGTCGATCACGTTTTCATCCGAAAATCCATTGAGTATCTCGTCCGGATTCTGCCAAATTGCATCCAAGTCTGATTCAATGATCGACTCACGGGCTGCTGGATCCGTGGTGAGGTCTTCCAGACTTACCTGCCGCGACGCCCCTGCATTAGCGCGGAGATTATCGATCCAGGTATTGCGCAGGATCGAAAGGAGCCATGCCTTGACATGATTCTTGTCGCGGTATGTACCCATCGCCCGAAACGCTTTGAGCAGCGTCTCCTGCGCTAAATCTTCAGCTTCCGCGGTGCGGCGAGTTTGCAGCAGTGCCCAACGAAGTACAGCTGCCCGATGCGGCCATACAACCTCATTAAATCGCTGCGTTGCTTCGGACGTTCCCAATCCACTCCACGATAGCCGCGATGCATCTGGTTTATAAACGAGGGCTGCACCTAAAAAGGTTCAAAGTCCAAACAATTTTGAAATCTCATCCGGACCCCTTTGGAGACCTGCTATTCACGATTGAACCTTTTACCCCATGCATCTCGTTAAGAAAGATGGCGGAGACCGTCGCGAGGTGCCTCGCGGGTCCCTTTGAGAACCTTCTAGCTGGAGACTTTTATGCTTCAAAATTTCGTTAGGATCACAGTGCTGGCAGTAGCCACTGCAATTCCTTTGGTCGCCGGAGGCTGTGCGTCGGACAATAGCTCCAATCAGCCCGCTCAGCTGACGGGCTCGGGTCAGGACCGCGCCGCGTACGACAAATTCGGTGTATACCACCCCGATTATGAGGGAAAACCCTGGGCGAACCCCCGATTTCAAGACCAGAAAGGCCACTATCACCCTGACTGGGTGAATGCGACTGGTCGTTAATTCACACTGAGCTGGACAATTAAACAGGCGGCCGCGGCAGTCGCTATTTGTAGCGGCCACGACCGCCTGTTGTATGTGTTGCCTTGCCACGATTATTTCTGCCTCTTCATCCCAATAGCCGTCTATAAAAAAGAACATTTCTCGAATACCCGTCTGGGTATTTGAAAGTATACCCCAACGGGTATAGTATCTGCAACCTGGAATGACCCAATCGCCTCCCGCTTTCTCATTTTAGGAAGGATTGTGTTTCATGCGTACGATCGTGATTCCGTGCCTTGGTGTGGCGTTATTGTTCGCCGTTGCCGCCTGTAGCAATAAAGGCGACAGCGATTCAATGGGTCCTGCGAAAATGAGTGGCGACAGTTCAACAAGCTCGCCACCCGCCACAATGCCTGCGACGATGCCGATGGACATGAAATAATCTCTTGCTCCATCGTCCACCCGCGCAGCCGACGGCGGCTGCGCGGGCATTTTCTTAATGCTCCAGTGGGAAATGTTATGGCGCAAAAAAACGGCAAAAAGCTCGTGTCACCGCAAATGGATTTATGTGATCGCAAAGCGATCGCGGTTAACCCGGAAATCAAGGCAGCCAACCTTGCGAGACTGAAGCGCATCGAGGGGCAGGTCCGTGGCATCCACGACATGGTGGACGAAGACCGCTATTGCGCTGACGTGCTCGGACAGCTGTCAGCCGTTCAGCAGGCGCTGCGGGCTGTCGGGCGTGAGCTCATTCGCAATCATGTTCGCCACTGCGCGACAAGGGCAATCTCTGCCGGAGGCTCGGAGGCGGAGGCGATGTACGACGAACTCGTGGAGCTGTTTCACAAGAACTCGCGGTAAAGATTGACCGCGAATGTGGGAAAACTGCCATGCGGAATGCGACAGCAATAAAAGATCCCGTATGCGGAATGGAGATCGATTCCGCGACCGCCTCCGGAAAGAGTGAGTACCGAGGAACCACCTTCTTTTTCTGCTCAAAATCATGCAAGGCAAAGTTTGATGCGGACCCCGAATTATATTCCACCAAACCGCGGACAGCCGCGCCAAGCTGTTCGCACTGCCAAGCCATCCCCAACGCAAAGATAGGGATTATCGAACCGTCAAAACGCGCGGGCGCGACTTACACCTGCCCGATGCACCCTGAAGTCGTACAGAACGCCCCCGGCGATTGCCCAAAATGCGGGATGGCCCTGGAGCCGATGATTCCACTGGCGCCCGTCACCAAGCCTGAATACACCTGCCCAATGCACCCGGAGATCGTCCGGAATGAACCTGGTTTGTGTCCGATTTGCGGCATGGCGCTGGAGGCGCGAACGATCGCTTCGATCGAAGAAAAAAATCCGGAACTTCGCGACATGAGCCGGCGATTGTGGGTCAGCGTGGTGCTAAGCGCGCCCGTGCTGCTCATGGGAATGGCTGACCTGATTCCCGGCCAACCGCTGGGACGGGTAATTTCGATGCAGTTTGCTCAGTGGCTGCAATTGGCACTGGCAACGCCGGTTGTTCTGTGGGGCGGCTGGCCCTTCTTCGTCCGCGGCTGGCGATCGATCCTCAATCGCAGTCCGAACATGTTCACACTTATTGCGATCGGCACCGGCGTTGCCTATGCCTTCAGTGTGCTTGCCACGCTCGCACCGAGCATTTTTCCTAAATCAATTCGATTGTCCGATGGAATGGTTCCGGTCTATTTTGAGGCGGCCGCCGTCATCACTTCACTCGTCCTCGCTGGGCAAGTTCTTGAGCTTCGCGCCAGAAGCCACACGGGAAGTGCAATCAGGGCACTCCTTAATCTGGCGCCCAAGTACGCGCGCATCCTCCTCCCGGATGGAGTTGAGAAAGATGTGCCGGTGGAGAGTGTAATGGCAGGAGACCTGCTGCGCGTGCGACCCGGGGAGAAGTTACCGGTTGATGGCAGCGTTATTGAGGGGAAAAGTCCGGTGGATGAATCTTTAGTTACCGGCGAATCGATTCCGGTATGGAAGCAGTCTGGCGATAAGGTAATCGGTGGCACAATCAACGGCGCCGGTTCGCTCGTAATGAAAGCTGAGCGGGTCGGGAGTGAAACCCTCTTAAGTCAGATCGTTCGCATGGTGAGCGACGCCCAGAGAAGTCGCGCCCCGATCCAGCGCGTAGCCGACACGGTCGCGTTTTACTTCGTGCCTGCGGTCCTTTTAGTGGCTGCCGTCACGTTTATCGTATGGGCGCTGGTGGGTCCTCCGCCCGCATTGGCATACGCCCTCCTCAACTCAGTGGCGGTTTTGATTATCGCGTGCCCCTGCGCGCTGGGTCTGGCCACGCCAATGTCAATCATGGTGGGAACGGGCAAGGGCGCGACGATTGGAGTGCTGATCAAGAATGCCGAAGCGCTCGAGCGACTGGAAAGGGTGGATACGCTGGTGGTTGATAAGACAGGCACGCTCACTGAGGGCAAACCACGTTTAGTCTCGGTGGTTGCGATTGGCAACCTCACGGAAAAGGAGATGCTTCGTTTTGCCGCCACCATCGAACGGGGAAGCGAGCACCCGCTGGGCAGCGCCATCGTTCGCGGCGCGGATGATCGCGGTATCAAAACGGGCAATGCCGCTGATTTCCAAACTTTTACCGGCAAAGGAATCACAGGTTCGATGGAGGGCCGTCAAATCGCGCTGGGAAACATGGCGTTGTTTGATCAACTCAGCATCGACGCCGTGTCCTTAAATACCCGAGCAGACGCGCTGCGTCAGGACGGCCAGACGGTCTTGTTACTCGCTGTGGACGGGAACCCCGCGGGGCTGATCGGCGTGACCGACCCGATCAAGGAATCCACCGCCGAGGCGATCCAGCTTTTGCGCGCCGATGGAATCAGGATTGTGATGCTCACCGGGGACAATCGCATCACGGCACAAGCCGTTGGTCGAAAGCTCGGCATTGATCAGATTGAGGCCGAAGTATTACCAGACCAGAAGAAGGAAGTTGTCGGCAGGCTTAAAGCGCAGGGTCATGTGGTGGCAATGGCTGGAGATGGCGTGAATGATGCACCGGCGCTTGCCCTGGCTGATGTCGGCATCGCAATGGGTACGGGAACTGACATCGCCATGGAGAGCGCCGGTGTCACCCTCATCAAAGGCGATCTGCGCGGAATCGCCAAAGCACGTCTCCTCAGCCTCGGGGTCATGAGCAACATCCGTCAAAATTTATTCTTTGCATTTGTCTACAATATAGTGGGTATTCCAATTGCTGCAGGTGTGCTCTATCCACTCACTGGATTGCTGCTAAGTCCGATGATTGCCGCGGCAGCCATGAGTTTGAGCTCAGTTTCCGTGATTGCCAATGCCCTGCGATTGCGAAAACTTGTCTTGTGAGCAGCAAAGACTGGGAATCTTTCTGGATTCGAATTGCCACTCGATTCAAACTGACCGAGAACCAAAAACAAACCGGGCGTCGCAGCAGTTCGCCGCAACGCCCGGATATAAACTTTTTTCCAGTCAGCTCTTCTTAGAACTGCCAGTACGCATCGACAGCGGCGGTCAGCTGGCTGAACTTGCCGGTATCGAATACGCCGTGCTCCGCCCAGTCATAACGAACTTCGGGGCGAATCGTGAGCGTCTTGAACCACTCATTGTCGGGCAGCGGCGTAATCGCCACGCCTGCCGTCACTTCGTAGAAGTTGAGGTCAGTTCCGCCAAAACCGGTCGTGAAACCCTTGCCGTCGTGGTAGTACTCACCGCGACCGTTGAAGGCGAACATATTATTCAGCTTGTAGTTGGCATAAGCAGCAACGCCATACCATTGTGCCAGGGCGTTGGCAAAGCCATACACTGTGTCAGCGGTGAGGGTCAGCTGATCTGACATCTTATAAGTGAGGATGCCTTCGGGAACGAACCAGTAGTCCCCATTATCCTTGGTGGCTTCCGGCCCAACCGACAGATTGCCGGTGATGCTCCATTTGTCATTGATCGTGTAATTCACCTGGCCCAGGAAATCGATGGCGCCGTTATTGTCCAGCGTCGACTGATTCCAGCCGCGGGTGAACCCGCCGATGACATTCAGGTTGCTGTTGAATATGTATTGCGCCAAAACGCCCGTCTGGGTGAACGGAATAGCGTAGCTGAAGGAGTAGGCGTGCGTGAACAGGGGGTTGGCGGTGGGGTTAATCGATTCATAACCCATCAAGGTCACAAATTTGCCAGCCTTAAGCAGCAGGCCCTGACCATTGCTGGTCGGGATTGCCACGGTGATGTAGGCCTGCTCGAGATCGAGCTGTGAGAAACCACCCGCGCCATGCTTGACCGAATTGTCAAGAATGCCGTTGGAGTGAACGAAGGTCGCATCGGTGCCGAAGATGCCTTCGATTCGTCCGCCGACATCGAACTTACCCTTGGTTGGATCAACCAGGCGCTCGATCGTCAGATCGACCTGGTCCAGCTTGGGAGAGTTCTTATACGGCCCGATGAATAGAATGCCGTTGCTGGGAGCCGTCTTGGGGGGACTCACGTCGCGCGGGACCGTGAAGTCGTACATGTAGCCGCCTTCGACATAGCCATAAACGTTCAAACCGGCATCGTTCAGCGGCTTGCCAATGGGCGTCTTTCCCAATCCGTTCATCAGGGGCGCCGGTGTCGCGGCCGCGTCGTCAGCCATAATCGGCTGACCACCCGTATGAGTCGCCACCAGGGCGCTCGTTACTTGCTTGGCATCGGTCGCAGATTGCGCCGAAACCGCGTTCGAGTCGTCTGCCCATGCAGCGGACCCAAGGGCCAATACGGCTGCAGCCGCAGTGACCAAACCTTTCCGAACCATCATGTTGACTCCTTCCCTTCAATGAGGGATACGTCTGACTGAAGCAGATAGAAAACCCGGCGGAACAGTACGAGTCCTGTGCCGCGCCGGCCCATAGGTTAACATTGCGCGGATGTGCTTTGAACAGCAAATCCGGTACGAACGTCACAAGCGCTACACCCAAAATCGCGCATTGCTTAGGCAACTATCGGTTACACGCACTTTTGATGATGAATTAAGGCGCGTTCAACAAACCGTAATAACCGGTTACTAACTGTAACACAATATTTTCTGGGCCTCGCGACAGGGAAATGTCTGCAAACAATGGCCATCACAGTATTTATGGGACGCGCAAAAAAAGGCCGCCTAACGAAATTCTGCCGCTAATCGCTTACCAAGTACGATAGTGTGACCCCGCTCACGCTTGAGGGCCGCGAAGCATACAATGGGGTGGCACATGAGGTGATTGTGGCAATGGTCTGGCAAAACCCCCTTCCCAGTATTTACACGCAGCTCTCCGATGCGGAACTGAAAGTTCGCATTCAAGCCGCGCGGGAAACTCTCGGCGCGCGACTTCTGATCCTCGGCCACCACTACCAACAGGACGGCGTGATTGAATTCGCCGACTTCACAGGTGACAGCTTCGAACTATCCCTTAAAGCTTCGCAACAGCGCGGCCTCGATTATGTGATCTTCTGCGGCGTGCATTTTATGGCCGAGTCGGCTGACATTCTTACCGCTCCCCATGTGAAAGTCATCCTGCCGGATTTAGGCGCTGGCTGCTCGATGGCGGACATGGCCAATCTCGATCAGACACTTGAGTGTTGGGAACAACTCCAGGAACAATGCCTCGACCAGACGATTGTCCCCATCACCTACATGAATAGTTCCGCAGCCATTAAGGCTTTTGTCGGCGAGCACGGCGGCGCCGTCTGCACAAGCAGCAATTGCCGCAGCATTCTGGAATGGGGACTTAAAGGCGGGGCCGCTCCAAAGCGCGGCGGGAAGACCAAGATCCTTTTCTTCCCCGATCAACACCTGGGACGCAATACAGCTTATTCCATGGGATATCCACTCGAATCGATGATTGTCTGGGACCCAAGACAGGATTTAGGCGGCAACGATGCAAAACAGATTCAGCAAGCTGATTTCGTTCTTTGGAAGGGTCATTGCTCCGTGCATCAACTGTTCAGAGCCGAGCACGTCGATGCCGTGCGGGCGACCTATCCAGGAATGCAGGTCATCGTGCACCCCGAGTGCCGGTGGGAAGTTGTCCAGAAGGCCGACCTGGTCGGCAGCACGGCCTACATCTGCCAGCAAATCGACAAGGCCCCGCCCGGAAGCCAATGGGCGGTGGGCACCGAAGTACATATGATCCACCGGCTGGCCAAGCGCCACCCCGAGCAGAAAATCATCGTGCTCAGCGATTGCCAGTGCCTTTGCACGACGATGTACCGCATCGATCGCCCTCACCTTTGCTGGGTAATTGAAAACCTGGTGCAGGGGAAAGTGGTCAACCCGATTAGTGTCGATGAAAAGACCAGAAAATGGGCCTTGGTGGCGCTGGATCGAATGCTTGCCACCAAGGGGACGGGCACGCCATCAATGAAGCTTCAACCGACGAGCGATACGGTTGATTGACTTCCGATCGCGCTTCCTCGATCGATGTGATCGATGGGTGGCTGCGTTTTAAACTCCGCTTCAACGACCTTGCGCGCCTGGTCCATCTTCGGATAACGCACTTCGCGATAGCCGCTAACTTCCTCAGGCGCCTTCAGGATTCGTAATGCCTTGTTGTATTCATCTACTGTGGCGAGACTTACGCGCTCCAGCAGGTCCTGGTACCAGTCTCTGAAGGCCACTTCGCGTTCGTGCCAGCGGGGGAGCTTTCGCCACCATCTCATGTTGCTGACAAGCTTTAGCTGCCAGTCGCTGGTGGTCAGTTTCATGCGAAATCGAAATTTTCCAATGTTGAATTCGGGGCTGGTGTGGTGGCGATATTGCAACCGATCACCGTTTTGGAGATCGATATTATACTTTGCAAGATCGCGCTGCTTCTTTTCGTAGCGCGTGAGCAGGTAGGCAACATAAGGCTCATCCTTAATGAGCATGACCTTCGCCAGGTTCCAGATGACCGCATGGGTGGCAGCAAACCCATGGGCTGCCGAGTCGCGCCGTTGTACCTGCCGCACGCTTTCCATGTATTTGCGGGCGAAAGCAAAATCCTCGTATTGCAACAGATCGTAGATGCGCACCGCCAGGTCGTATTTGGTGTGCTCGGGGAGATCGCGCATCTGCTTCATCGCAAAACGCACGAGCTTTTCATATCGCTCGGAAAGAATTGCGCCGCGGAAACGCGTTTTGCGAAGAATGCGAACTTTGTTAGTGACCAACTGTTCCCACGTCTCGGGGTGGGGTTTGTTGGGCAACGCCTTGGGTTCCAGCGCCAGCTTTCTGCCGATGCTGAATGCCTTCAAATTGCGGCGGTGATCGCGGCGGATCGTGTCCTTGATCGCCCACGCAATGCTGCGGGCGCTCACTGGGATTAACCCGCGCTGGAAGGCGACGCCCAGCATCATGATGTTGGCGAACTGCTTGCTGCCCAAGCGCCTTTCGCAGATTTGCGAAAGGTTCGCGGAGTAACTGTGTTCCGCATCGCAATGGGCGTAGATTTCCTCGCGCAATTTCTCCGGATCGAAATCATCCTTGCCGAGCAGCGTGTAAACCGTTGGCTGCTTATGGAGATTCAATACCGCAACTGTGTTCTGGGGTGTGGCGATGCGGAACTGTTCGCGGGGATCGATGGCTCGGGCTGCTTCGAGAATATCGATTCCCAAAAGCAGGTCAGCCTTGCCGTAGGGAATAGAACCGGTGATGGATGGCGCAAGGTCCGCGTCTTCTTCATGCCGGCTTGTTGTTTCGTCGTCCTTCTCTTTCTTTACAAAGGTTATCTGCGCGAACACTCCGCCGTTGCGGATGGCCAGGCCCTTCTTGTCCTGGAAGACGACGTGATAACCCTCTTTGTGGCCGGCGCGCACGAGGATGGAACCGACGACGCCGATGCCCATTCCGCCAACGCCGCTCATATGAACGCGCCAAGTGTTGCCGACCGCGTCCATTTCGTGATGGCGCTGCGGTTCGGGCAGGCGGGCCAGATCCATATTGGGCAATGTATACCGGCGGCGCTTGCTGCGGATGACCGTCACCTGCTCGAAGCTGGGGCAGGGTTTGACCGATTCAGCCACTTCATTGCTGACGCGAACGCGTTCGCAGGCGCCATCGTTCACGCACCAGGTGAGATCGGTATCGATCTTCCGCCCGTAATCTGTTTCCAGCGTCGTCAGGCCGGGGCATGCGGTGGCCTTGGTGCATTCCAGGCAGTTTTCGCACACCTCCGGCGTGATGTTCATGTGGGTTTTTTCAGGAAGATAGCCATGCTTTTTGATCAGCTTGCGCTCTTCCTTGAACTGCTTGCGGTGATAGGTGATGCCGCATTCTTTGTCGGCGATGACGACCTTTACTCCGTCGGCGAGAATCGCGCGTTCAAGCTCGGCCTTGTAGCTTGGTCGCTCGGCCGGGGTGAGTTTCACGACAGTCAGGGGGCTGGTGCCGGCCATGCCGCGAACGATTGCTTCGATATCCTGGATGTACGAGCGATTGCCCAGCACATCCAATTCGGTGCCAGCATGTTCCTGGTGGCCGGTCATCGCGGTCGTTTTGTTTTCAAGAATAATATAAGTGATGTCCTGTCCGGACTTTATCGAATTACTGATGGCAATCTGTCCCGAATGGAAGAAGGTGCCATCCCCCATGAAAACGATCTGCTTGTTGGAGATAAACGGATCGATTCCCGATCCGGTTCCACCGCCCAGACCCATGCCGCTGTAGTTGTGCATCAGTTGTTCGGTGGGCGCGAACATGAGCATGGTGTAGCAACCGGTATCGCCATGAGCGACCAGATCAACCGGGCCCTTGCCGTGATGGCGAGACATATATTCCGGATCAGCAAGATTTTTGCGCAGCTCAAGCAGCGTTGCTGAGCTATCGCGGTGCGGGCAGCCCGGGCAGAACGTGGGGGTTCGGGAAACCACTTTTTCGTTGAATATCGCCAGCTTGGGTTTGCTGGCGGCGCGCAGGCGATCCATCACGCTGGTGAGTCGCCCGTTGCGGCGCGGGGCGGGAATTTGTTCGGTGCCCTGGATGAGCGGGATCAGCTTTTGAGCCAGCACGGAATAGTTCAGGCCGCGAGTTTCGGAAATGCCCTCACCACCGCCGGGAAATGTCTTACCGAAAAGTCGGCTTGCAAGGTCGGCCGCTTCCTGTTGCGGGAAGGTATGGAAAAGTGTGTCGCGAATATTCTTTTCGAGGAAGCTGCGGCGCTCTTCGATGACGATCATCGATTTGCACTGCGAGGCAAACTCTTTGACCAAAACCACATCGGCGGGATAGCTCATGCCCATTTGCAGAATGGGGAACATGCCGCTGAGCTCGAGATCAGCCAGAACGTGCTTGAGGTAAGGCCCACCCATTCCGGTGACGATGAAACCAATGGGCGCAGGCGCGCCGGCGAATTGCCCATCCCGCGCGCGAATGATGCGATTAATTCCCAGGCCGCGCGCCGCTACCATGGTGGTTGCAAATCGCTGGGGGAAGAGCAGCTCGCGCTGCCAAGTTCGGGGGGGAAGCAGCACGCGGGTAAGATCGATCGATTGTGTTTTAAGTTCGACTTTGGTGTTGGTGTTGGCAACCGGATATTGATTGGGCCGGCAGATGACCGTTCCGCCGCCGTCCGCCTGAGCGACGGTGACAACATATCCAATGTAAAGCCCGGCAACCTGGCTGAGCTTGAAACCCAGATTAATCCAGTCCTTGAGTTCCTGCGCGCTTCCCGGTTCGATCACCGGCATGCGGAGATGTTCACAGATAAACCGGCTATCAGCAGGGACTTGCGTGCTATCGCACCATGGATCATCGCCCATGATCATCAGCGAGCCACCCGCGGGGTGGGCGCCGCCGAGGTTTCCCAGGGCCAGGGCATCGGCGGCGACGTGGACGCCAACGCTTTTGAACGCGGCGATGGCGCGGTTGGCGACCATCTGGCTGCCGTTGACGGCAGCCACCGCGAGGGCTTCATTGTTGGCCTGAAAGGCGCGGACGCCCTTTTCCATGAAGAGCTGGCGGAGATCGCCCATGATGTCGAAGAAGCCAGCTACCGGTGAGCCGGGATAGCCGGTCCAGAGGTGTACACCACCCTCGGTTTCGAGGGCACCCTTGACCAGAAGTTCATTGCCAGTAAAGACTTCGTGACCGGAATCGGCCACAAAACGGGGATCGATAGCCATAATTAGTCTGTCCTTCCGCGGGGGCTGGCAAACAGTCAGCCTTGGCGTGGCTTATCCCGAAAACAGCATCGGGACAGGAGACGCCCTTGAACACCGCAGCTTAAGAGACTCTTGGCCTGGCCGGGAGTTCAGGGCCGGCCAGGCCGCAGCATTCCACGTCCTATATCGGACGGAATGCATAACGAATCGAAAATTGTACCTCTGCCGACTACCAAGTCCAGCCAGAAGCGGTCAGGCATTCCTCAAAACTGCTGAATTGGAGGCGATTACCTCACAATGCTCGGAATGCCAATTTCGAAGCTGGGAAAGCTAAATTCGGCGAGGGATTGCGGAGCAAGTCGGAAAAATCTCTTTCAGTTCGTCCGCTCCAAAAACCAGAGATTATCCACACGACTTAAGCAGACGGTCGCTACGGTTGGGGCGCGGCGAAAGATGCGCGATGCAATTCAGCATTTCGGTCGGATTTATCGGCTTGACCAGATGCGCCTGAAAGCCAGCCGAGAGCGCGTTGGCGCGGTCTTCGGCACGGGCATATGCGGTGAGCGCGATAGCGGGCAGGTCGCGATAGTCGTCGGCGTTTCGCTGGCGGATTAGTCGGACCAGCATGTAACCGTCCTGGTCGGGCATCGCGATATCGCTTAGCAAAACATCCGGCTTGAATTCGTGCAGGGCATCGAGCGCCTTAGCCACGGAATCGGCCGTTGTTACGATGGCACCGGCGTGCCGCAGCGTGGCGGCGATCACCTCGCACGCATCGGGCTCGTCATCAACAACTAACACGCGCAACCCGACTATTTGACCGCCTGCGTCTCCATTGCCGGATTCAGTGTCGGCCCATCGCGGAGCCAATGCCGGAACGGAAACGGCTTTGGGCCTGCTAACTGGGAGCTCGACAGTAAATGTCGCTCCACAGCCAACACCTTCGCTGTGGGCGCTCACGCAGCCACCGTGTTGTTCGACAATGTGCTGGACAATCGCAAGCCCAATTCCCAGTCCGCCGTGACTCCGGGTGCTTGAGCTGTCGGCCTGGCGAAAACGATCAAAAACATATGGGATAAACTTGGGATCGATTCCCTGGCCCGTATCTTTGATCTCAAATTTGACAGCCTGCATCGGCTGGAACGATTCGGTCAGAAGAATGGAAACATTTCCGCCTGACGGGGTGAACTTAATCGCGTTGGACAGCAGGTTCCAGATGACCTGCTGTATCCGATCAGGGTCCATCGATACTTCGACATTACCGGCGATAAGGTTTGCATCGAGCGCAATCTTTTTGGCATCCGCGCTCGGCCGAGCAGCGTCGATCGCCGCCTGAACGATGGGACCCAGCAAGGAACGAGTGAGCTGCAATTGCATCTTTCCGGTCGCGATGCGCGAGATATCGAGCAGGTCTTCAATTAGTTTGGTCTGAGCTCGAGCGTTGCGTTCGATGACATCCAATCCATGACCAATCTCGCCCGTTGGGCTCTCGATCTTTAGCAGTTGCGTCCAGCCGAGAATTGCATTGAGCGGCGTGCGCAACTCATGGCTCAAAGTAGCCAGAAACTCATCCTTGACTTGATTGACATGGCGCTCGTGTGCGTAAAGCGTGTTTTCCAGAGCAATGGATCCCATCTGTGCAAGTTGGACGAGGACGGCTTCGTCATCGTCGGTAAAATCTCCTTCATAACGATCGGAGAGATAGATGAGGCCGAGCGTGCTCCCATCGCGACCGGTCAGTGGCGCCGCCAGGATACCCCCGCGGATTGGCGGAATGTCCGTGCTGCCGACAATCGCCCAATCGGGATGTTGGGAAAGCTCTGCTTCGGTCATCCGCGTCGCTGGGCGACTTTGAAATACGATGGTACGCGCAATGACATCGAGCTGCATCGGGCGGTCGCGCCACTCGGCATATTTATCCGTAAAGCTGGTCACGGCCCTTGATTTCGCGTCCTGGCCTACTCGTCGTTCGATCAGATAAAGCAGAATGGCCTGGTGCGCGCCCACAATATCGCGGGCCGTATCCGCGATGGTCCGCAGCATGCGGTCCGTGGAGACAGCACTGTTGATTGCGAGCGAGGCGGCAGCGAGTTTTTGTAGTTGCGATGCGCGCCGCTGCAGTGATTCAGCCTGGCGTTTTATCTGTTCGGTCTTAAAGAAAAGTTCGACGAAGACCGCCACTTTGGCCCGCAGCACATCCGGGATTACCGGGGCCAATATATAATCCACCGCGCCCAGGGAGTAGCCTCTGGTCGCGTGCATCTCATCACCGTATGCAGTGATAAAGATGATGGGAGTATGCCGTGAGTTTGATCGCTGACGGATCAAACTGGCAGTTTCAAAACCGTCCATGCCTGGCATATTCACATCGAGCAGAATCACGGCGAAATCATGATTCAGGACATGGCGCAGCGCTTCCCGGCCGGAATGGGCGACGAAAATCTTCTGCTGCAAATCCTCCAAAACAGCTTCCAAAGCAAGCAGTTTATCCGTGCGGTCATCGACGATCAGGATACTTGCCTTGGTTTCCAGCATTTAATTGCCTGCTGTTAATCTCAAATCCGCGACATCAAAACTCACCCTGGCTCAAAACCACGGGTTAGCGGTACAGCCAGACCCGAAGCAGCGCCAGAAGTTGCTCGGAATCCACTGGTTTGCTGATGTAATCCGATGCGCCAGCCTCGATACACTTTTCGCGATCTCCCTTCATTGCCTTTGCAGTCAAGGCGATGATCGGCAGCGATCGGAACTTGGCCAGTTTACGAATGGCGCGCATGGTATCGTAACCATCCATGTCGGGCATCATGATATCCATCAGCACGACATCAATTTCGGGATGTGCCTGGAGGTTCTCAATGGCGCCCCGACCAGTTTCGGCAGTAAGAATGTTCATGGTATGCGGCTCCAGCAGGCTGGTCATCGCGAAGATGTTGCGAATATCATCGTCAACGATCAGCACGTTCTTATTTGCCAGCACCGCACCGGCCTGATGCAGTTGCTCAATCATCTGCCGATTCGGTTCTGCCATGGCGCTTACGGGGCGATGCAGGAACAATACCACTTCATCCAGCAACCGCTCATATGAACGGACATCCTTTAAAACCAGCGTCTGACTCAATCGCTTGAGATGCGTTTCTTCCTTCTTCGTCAGCTCCCGATTGGTGTGAACGATGATGGGCGTATCACCGAAGCTGGGCAGTTCGCGCAGGTCGTCCGCCAGATCGAACCCACGCTTGTCGGGTATATCCGCCGCCATGATGACAAGGTCGAACGGTTTCTCGCCCGCGGCGACCACCGCCTCGGCCGCCAGAGCGACAGCGACCACTTCGGTACTGTCGCTGGCGATGAGCTGGGCGGAGGCGCTGCGAAGTTCGGCATCGGGCTGCACAAGCAGCACCCTGTGGGTCTTTCTGTCGATACAGGCTTTGATGGACGCCAGTGCCTGATCCAGCGCTTCGCGCGTCTTAAGTGGTTTGTTGACCACACCCATGGCGCCCATTCGCAGACCACGTTCCCGCTCTTCTTCAGTGGTAATCAGTTGCACGGGAATATGGCGGGTAGCCACATCATCCTTCAAACGATCCAGCACGCGCCAACCGTCGATATCCGGCAGGTTGATGTCGAGTGTGATGGCGTGCGGTTTAACTTCGTGCGCCAGGGTTAGAGCGGCCGACCCGCGCGAGGCAACGACCGCTTTGAATCCGCTTTCGCGGGCTGTCTCCAGCAGATATCGCGCGAAGCTCGCATCATTCTCAACAATCAACAGAACCCGATCGCCGGGCAGGATATTGGTCGAGTCATCCATCATGCCAGAGGCAGTCCCGCTCTGGAAAGATCCGTTTGCTGTGTTGGATTCAGCAAGGAGTGCAGTGGAAACCGGGCTCTGCGGCTCGTTGGGGATGAGCATTGCTACGGGCTCGGCGGTTCCGCTGGCATTGCGACGGGTCATCTTTGGCACATACGTTTGCGGGAGGAAGAGAGTAAACGTACTGCCCTGGCCTGGGCTGCTGACGAGCTTGATTTCACCACCCAGCATTCCGGCAATTTCGCGGCTGATGGCCAGGCCCAATCCAGTGCCACCATACTTCCGGCTGGTCGAGCCATCCGCTTGCTGGAAGGCCTCGAAGATGATCTGCTGTTTCTCCGACGGGATGCCGATGCCCGTGTCCGACACGGTCAACGCAACCACGGTGCGAGCGCGGTTCAAGGTCTGATTTTCGGGGTTCCAGCCGGACGAGATCGGCTTGATATCGAGCGCAACGCGGCCATGATCGGTAAATTTGAACGCATTGGAGAGAAGGTTCTTGAGGATTTGCTGCAATCGCTTAGCATCCGTGTGCAGCGACCGGGGCAGATTGGGGGCAACGTCGACCGCAAAATCAAGCTTCTTGTTTTCCGCCACGTGACGGAAGGAACGCTCGACATAATCGTGCAGATCGCGGAAGGGAACTTCGCCAACGTCAACGATGACGGTTCCGGATTCGATCTTCGACAGATCCAGAATATCGTTAATGAGCGTGAGCAAATCATTGCCGGAGGAATGAATCGTCTTGGCAAATTCCACCTGGCGACCGGTGAGGTTGCCCTCGCCGTTCCTGGAAAGTTGATCGGATAGAATGAGCAGCGAATTGAGCGGCGTTCGCAACTCGTGCGACATGTTGGCCAGGAATTCGCTCTTGTACTTGGAGGTAAGAGCAAGCTGCTTGGCCTTTTCTTCCAGGGCCTGGCGGGCCTGTTCCACTTCGCTGTTTTTGCGCTCCACTTCCACGTTCTGATCAGCCAGCAGCTTGGCCTTGTCTTCCAGTTCCGCGTTGGTCTGCTGCAATTCTTCTTGCTGGCTTTGCAGTTCGCGAGCCAATGACTGCGATTGTTTCAGCAGATCTTCGGTACGCATATTGGCTTCGATAGTATTCAGCACGATGCCGATGGATTCGGTGAGCTGATCCAGAAAGGTTTCGTGTGTCGCGCTGAACCGATCAAAACTTGCCAGTTCCATCACGGCTTTCACTTGACCTTCGAACACGATCGGAAGCACGATGATATTGGCCGGTTTGGCTTCACCCAGCCCGGAAGTGATTTTGACGTAATCGGATGGCACTTCGGTCAGCAGAATTTTTTCCTTTTCCAGGGCACACTGACCGACAAGACCTTCACCCAGTTTGAATTTGTTGTCGATGTTCTTTCGTTCCTTGTACGCATGGCTGGCAAGCAATCGCAGGTAAGGGTCGTCCTGCTTCATCGCATCCATGATGTAGAAGACACCCTGCTGCGCGCTGACGACCGGGGCAAGCTCGGAAAGGATGAGGCGGCCCACGGTGAGGAGATCTTTCTGTCCCTGCAACATTCGGCTGAATTTCGCCAGGTTGGTTTTCAGCCAGTCCTGTTCCGCGTTCTTAAGCGTAGTGTCCTTTAGATTGCGGATCATTTCGTTGATGTTGTCCTTCAGCGCGGCCACTTCACCCTGGGCAGCAACGGCGATGGACCGTGTCAGATCGCCCTTGGTTACGGCGGTGGCCACTTCGGCGATGGCACGCACCTGGGTCGTCAGATTCGCAGCGAGCTGATTCACGTTGTCAGTCAGGTCTTTCCATGTACCGGCAGCGCCGGGCACATTTGCCTGCCCGCCGAGCTTCCCTTCGACACCCACTTCGCGGGCCACCGTGGTGACCTGATCGGCGAACGTTGCCAGCGTATCGATCATGCCATTGATCGTGTCGGCCAATTCGGCGATTTCGCCCTTGGCGTCCACGGTGAGCTTGCGCTTCAGGTCGCCATTGGCCACGGAGGTCACCACCTTGGCGATACCGCGCACCTGGTTAGTGAGGTTACCCGCCATGAAGTTCACGTTGTCGGTCAGATCCTTCCACGTACCGGCTACACCCTTTACTTCGGCCTGCCCGCCTAATTTTCCTTCGGTGCCCACCTCGCGGGCCACGCGGGTTACTTCAGAAGCAAATGAGTTCAGCTGGTCCACCATGGTGTTAATGGTGTTTTTCAGCTCGAGGATTTCTCCCTTCACGTCCACGGTAATCTTCTTCGACAAGTCGCCGTTGGCGACGGCGGTCGTGACGGCGGCGATGTTGCGCACCTGGGAGGTGAGGTTCGATGCCATGAAATTCACGTTGTCGGTCAAGTCCTTCCACGTGCCGGCGACGCCCGGCACATTGGCCTGGCCGCCGAGCTTTCCTTCGGTGCCCACTTCACGCGCCACGCGAGTTACTTCTGATGCGAATGATCGCAGCTGATCCACCATGATATTAACGGTGGATTTCAGTTCCAGAATTTCACCCTTCACGTCCACCGTAATTTTCTTCGACAGATCCCCGGCGGCCACGGCCTTGGTCACGTCAGCAATATTGCGCACCTGCGACGTCAGGTTGCCGGCCATGGAGTTCACCGAGTCGGTTAGATCCTTCCAAGTGCCCGCCACTCCACGCACATCGGCCTGTCCGCCCAGCTTTCCTTCGGTGCCTACCTCGCGGGCGACGCGGGTAACTTCGGCGGCAAATGAGGATAGCTGATCCACCATGGTGTTGATGGTATTTTTCAGCTCGAGGATTTCCCCTTTCACGTCCACCGTAATCTTCTTGGACAAGTCACCGTTGGCGACGGCGGTGGTGACGGCTGCTATGTTGCGCACCTGCGACGTGAGGTTACCAGCCATGAAGTTCACGTTGTCGGTCAGATCCTTCCATGTACCTGCAACACCTTTTACTTCGGCCTGCCCACCCAATTTTCCTTCGGTGCCCACCTCGCGGGCCACGCGGGTTACTTCAGAAGCGAACGAGTTCAGCTGGTCCACCATGGTGTTGATGGTGTTTTTCAGTTCCAGGATTTCTCCCTTCACCGGCACGGTGATCTTCTTCGACAAGTCGCCGTTGGCGACAGCGGTCGTGACGGCGGCGATATTGCGCACCTGGGCCGTAAGATTACCCGCCATTGAATTCACGGAATCGGTCAGATCCTTCCATGTGCCTGCCACTCCTTTCACGTCCGCCTGACCGCCCAATTCACCTTCGGTACCGACCTCGCGAGCCACGCGGGTTACTTCGGAGGCGAACGATGAAAGCTGGTCGACCATGGTATTGATCACGTTTTTAATCTGTAGAATTTCACCGCGCACGTCTACCGTGATCTTCTGAGCAAGGTCGCCATTGGCGATGGCGGTTGCCACTTTGGACATATCGCGCAGCTGCACGGTCAGATTACCGGCCATCAGATTCACGGAGTCGGTCAGATCCTTCCACACACCCGCAACCCCGCGTACCTCTGCCTGGCCACCGAGTTTCCCTTCGGTGCCCACTTCACGGGCCACGCGAGTCACTTCGGCGGCAAAGGAGGACAACTGATCCACCATGATGTTGACGGTGGATTTCAGTTCGAGAATCTCACCCTTTACATCCACCGTAATCTTCTTGGTGAGGTCGCCGTTGGCGACGGCCTTGGTCACGTCCGCGATGTTGCGCACCTGGGATGTCAGGTTGCCGGCCATCAAATTCACGGAGTCGGTCAGATCCTTCCACGTCCCCGCCACGCCGCGCACATCGGCCTGACCGCCGAGTTTTCCCTCGGTGCCCACTTCACGGGCCACGCGGGTAACTTCGGCAGCAAACGAAGATAGCTGATCCACCATGGTGTTGATGGTGTTTTTCAGTTCGAGAATCTCCCCCTTCACGTCGACGGTGATCTTCTTCGACAGATCTCCGCGCGCCACGGCGGTTGTCACCGCGGCGATGTTTCGCACCTGGCCGGTAAGGTTACCAGCCATCGAATTCACCGAGTCGGTCAGATCCTTCCATGTACCTGCCACGCCCTGCACTTCGGCCTGGCCGCCGAGCTTTCCTTCCGTCCCCACCTCGCGGGCCACGCGAGTTACTTCAGAAGCAAAGTTGTTCAACTGAGCCACCATCGTGTTGATGGTGTTTTTCAGCTCCAGAATTTCCCCTTTCACATCCACCGTGATCTTCTTGGACAAGTCGCCGTTGGCGACGGCGGTGGTAACGGCAGCGATATTTCTCACCTGCCCGGTGAGGTTACCAGCCATCAGATTTACAGAATCAGTCAGATCCTTCCATGTACCTGCCACGCCTTTCACGTCCGCCTGACCGCCCAGTTTTCCTTCCGTTCCCACTTCGCGGGCTACGCGGGTAACTTCCGATGCGAACGATCGGAGCTGGTCCACCATCGTGTTAATGGTGTCCTTAAGTTCGAGAATTTCCCCCTTCACGTCGACGGTGATTTTCTTAGATAAGTCACCATTGGCGACGGCAGTGGTCACGGTGGCGATATTTCGCACCTGCGACGTGAGATTTGCGGCCATGAAGTTCACTGAGTCGGTCAGATCCTTCCACGTGCCGGCAACGCCCTTCACCTTGGCCTGCCCACCGAGCTTTCCTTCGGTGCCCACCTCGCGCGCCACGCGGGTTACTTCCGCGGCAAAGCTGCCCAACTGCTCGACCATTGTATTCACGGTCTTGGCGGTGCGCAGGAATTCACCAGCCAGCGGCCGGCCTTCAATTTCCAAAGCCATCGTCTGCGACAGATCTCCCTTGGCCACAGCACCCAGCACGCGCGCGGTTTCACTGGTGGGGTGAACCAGATCACCGATCAGAGCGTTGACCGATTCCACCGATTCTTTCCATGCGCCCGTGACTTCACCGATTTCGGCGCGCTGTGAGATTTTTCCCTCTTTACCAACCACTCGGCTGAGTCGTTCAAGCTCTTCGCTCATGCGTTCATTGCGGTCGATGACATCGTTAAACGCATCCACGATTTTGCCGTCCATTCCCTCCAGATCGATGGGCAGCCGAACCGAAAAATCCCCCTTTTTGAACGCCAGTAACGCGGTTAGCAACGTGGTTTTGTCCAGCTCGCGGGTGTCGCTAGCGCGCTTAGCAGCGCTATGATCGCGGGAGCCATCAGCAAAGGCTCCGTTTCCCGGGCGAGATATTGGGGCATTTTCGTCAAATCGACCCCCATTCGAGGAGCCGTTCGATGTCTTCTTGTTCGAACCATTTCCATTGGCGGCCAATCGATTGAGCACCTTTTTGTTGCTGGATGTCTGGTCCTTCAGATTCCGCTGCGCAGCGAGCTTGGTCTTCATTAAAAACTCCAAAAGCAAAGAGAAACCGGATTGGAGGACTATACAATTACCGCACTGCCGAAAATCCGTTTCCGGCGCGTGTTCATTGCCACGCCAAAACTTATGCCTGCCTCAATGGACACATAAAATTAATCAAAATTGTTACAGTTGCCAACAGGCATTATTGCCATTTGTGAATTATTCCGGGACCTGATTTTACCCCACTAAAATCGTGCCAAAAAGCCTAAAATTTATCTTGCCGCGCACATTCAAACTTGTTTAAAGTTATTTCGATAAATGAGGGAGTGCATGGGTGGTTTCCTGATGGCCGATCTGAACACCAAGGGAGAGCTTCAGTTCCAGCAGCCGTATTCGTACCCCCTGCTGGAACAGGTGCCGGGTTCAAGTGACTTAATCGGGCGGTGTTCCGCGGCAGTGTGGAGCGATCCGCATCATTTCGAAATTCCCCTTTCCTCAACGTCAACAGGACTGACGCTGCGCTGGGTGGCGTGCGCTGAGACTGCGGGAATTGCCAGCGTCCGCCATGGGGATCAGTTGCTTTCCTTAACACTTCTCGTATGCGGCTGTGATCCGGCATCGGACATCGCAACATTAAGAGCGTTTCAGTCCCACTTGCTTCGTCAGCTTCATGACACGGGCATAGAGCCGGCGTTCTCATTGCTTGAATTGGCCGAGCGACCGTTGGCGGCAACCATCAATTTCGGTTCACCTGAATGCCGGGCCGATCAGGAAATCGTCGCACTCATTGATCGCTGCTTTGCAGCAGCCTATTTCAGATTTCAAAATCTCGCTTGAGCGTAGGATCGTGCCTAAATCCTCGATTCCCAAACTGTCTTTGCAAGGCAACAGCCATCGCCGGTGGGAATATACGTCGGGTTAGAAGGCACTTTTGAAGACTTCTTTCTGCATTTTATCCGCAGTTAAATGCTTAGACGCTGTTACAACACAGAGCGCATTGCAACAAAGCGCAAATGGAAAGACCGGCGGCGCCTTCGATGCGATTAGCGTCGGAATCAGCGGTACGTGGCTCGGATAACTCATGATCGCGATTGATTCAGGCGCGCTTGGTGCCGGATTTCTTTTTTCTGCGAAGCAGTGGCAACGAGCCGATCGAGACAATCACGGCGAGCGTGGAAGGCTCGGGCACCACCGCGAATTGGCCGGTGTGATCGACCACGGCCCAGACGGTGTTGGTGGCGGGGTCGACGCCCCAGCTCCCGAGGAAATTAGCGATATTCGCGTCGGTGATGCCGCCTTCGGCACTGGAAAAAGAATCCCACGAGCCTTGAAAGTCCTGCAAGACGGTGGTGCCGCCGTTGAAATCACCATTGGTGGCCTGCTCCCATTGGCCGCCGTGCAGTGCCGGATTGAACCAATCGATTCGGATGTTGCCTGCCGCGGCATTGACGATTTCGCTGGTGGATCCGGCTGCGCCGAAATTGCGGTCGTCATACGTTAGCTGAAGGGCGAAGGGGTCGGACTGGCCGCCTCCAGAGGCACCTGCATTGGCCATGCCGGTAAGGTTGATCGGATCACTGATCAATCCGTACGATGTGATGTCGCTGGGGGGATATTTCTGAGTGCCGGGGGTTTCGGATGCCGCGCGGGCGCGCCATTGCATGGTGACGGTTTCGCCGCCAGCGACAGTGGGATTGTTGGTCGTGTTCGCGCCGATGCGAATGTTGGCGGCGGAAAGATAGGGCGCGGTAAAGCTTGAAGCGGTTTCCTGAGAACCCCAATTATCGATCGTGGCCGCGGCCGGCGTTGATCGCACGAGCTTAACGTCATCGGCGTTTCCGAATGTACCGGAGGGGTCGGGCGCGATGAAAACGTTGGCCGAGCTATTTTTTGGAAGACTTCCGGTGATGTCGAGAATGCCTTGTGAAACGGTAACCGACCCTGAAAAGGTGGACGAATCTCCGGAAAACGTCTGCATCCCCGTTCCGACCTTCACGACGTTAATTCCGCCGGTGAGTTTGCCTTCGAAACTTCCGGTGGCGTTGCCGTTACCCAGCGTCATATTTTTGGTGCCGGAATTGTTATCGACGGATGAATAGTTCGCGAGACCGCCGATTAATGCGTTGATGTTCAGGTTGTTGCCATTCATCTCCAGCTTAGCCGGGAATGCGCTGCTGAAATCGGTGCTGGTTCCGAAAACGAGGTTGCCTTTGCCGGCGCCAAAGGGGAGTGCTGCGCCGGGTCCGAGGGTCAGGGTGCCCATGAGCATCAGCGTGTCGCCGCTGTAGGTCAGGGCGCTGCCGGAGCCGATGGTCCACGGCGCGCCGCGGTCTTTGGTAAGGCTTGTGAGGCCTCCGCCGGCGGGATCACCAACGGCAGCATTGAAGGTGTTTTGGGAGGCGGTGCTGCCACCGAGAGAAAGCGTGCGATTCCCGACACCGGTCATGGCGATTGGGCCGGTGTTGGTGAAGTCGATCGCTCCGCCGGCGTAAATGGCTCCTCCATTCTGGGTCACGGTGAAGAGGCGATCGGTGCTGGTCGCGGGTCCGGTGTAATAGAGAGTTCCGCCGTCCAGGATTAAGTTGGATGCGGCGTTGGAAGAAGCTCCGATACTGCTGGCGAGGCCGCCGTTGACGAGCACTGATACGTTGATGGAGCTATCGCCGGTGTAGGCCAGGCCGGTGCCGTCGTTGGGGCCGCCCAGCCCGATGTTGGCGATGCCCTGTCCGACGAGTGTTGTGCCGGTATAGGTATTGGCCCCGCCCAGGACCAACTCCGCGTTGGCGATCTGTTTAAGGTTGCCGCTGCCACTGATTGTGTTGGGCACGGTGGTGAGGTATCCGCGATCAAACGCCAGCGTGCTGTTGTTGATGATATTTCCCGCGCCAAGCTTGCCACGGAAGCCGCCATCGCCGGGGCCGAAGGAGCCGGGCGTCCCACCAATGCCGATCTTAAGCGTACCAGCATTAATGGTGGTTGTGCCGCTGAAAGTGTTGTCGCCCGAAAGGGTCTGCGTTCCGCCACCGACCTTTACGAGGTTGATTCCTCCCGAAATCACACCGGAAAACAGACCGGACGCGTCACCATTCCCAAGCGAGAGGGTGTGGGTCGCGCCGGCATTGTCGAGCACGCCACCGCCAGGGCCATTGGGGGAAGACCATCCATTGGTGTTCGATGGGGTGATGGGTCCGGCAGGGCCGTCGTTAAGCCCGTTGATGCTGAGGTCGTGCCCGTTCATTTCAAACGTGCCGGTGGTGCCGACGGCGAAATTCCCTTTACCCGGTCCGAATGGAACCGCGGCTCCTGCTCCAAATTGGAGGATGCCGTTAAGCACGGTCGCGCCGCCGCTGTAGGTGGAAGACCCAGCGCCCAGGTTCCAGGTACCGGCGCCGTCCTTAATGAGCGAGGTAACGCCCGAGGATGGATCCACGATGCCAGGCGAGAACGTGTTCGTTTTCGATCCGGTAAGTGTGAAGATGCGATCGCCGATGCCGGAAGCAGCAAGCGCGCCGGGATTCGTGAAGTTCATAGCGCCGCCGCTGCCGTCTAAAGTGGCGCCGCCTGCGCCGAGGGTGAAGAGACGATCAGTCGTAACGTTACTGGTGGCAGCGAGTGTCGCGCCATCGATGACCAGATTGGCCGCGGAATTGGATGAGCTGCCGATGGGGCTGTTCAATCCTCCGTTTGCCAGCGTGGCTGCGTAGAGTGTCACGCCCTTGATCGTGGTGGGGCCGGTAAAGCTGTTCGCGTTGTTCAGAACCACGGCTCCACTGGATCCGACGTTTCCGAGCGCGAGGTTGGCAATACCGGTGATGGCAGGCGTGTATGTAAGCGTTCCACCGCCGCCGCCCAGGCGATAGATTCCGCCCGCCGGCGCGTAAGCGCCTGTATAATTCACATTTCCAACTGCTCCGATTGCCATGTTAGACAGCGGGGCGAGAGGCGATGACGTGAAGTCGAGCGGTGTGCCAGCATCAATGGGTGTGAGTGCCAGCGCGCCTGTTGACGTGAGATTGATTCTGGAAAGAAAGGTCGGGTTGGTGACGCCCGGCGTAAAGGCAACTGCGCCGCCCGGTCCGACGATTACACTCGCGCCAACCCCTCCGATGGAGGAAGCTGAGCCAAACTGGACAACGCCGCCCGTGATGGATGTAGCGCCGGTGTAAGTATTCGTGCCATTGATAATCATAGCGCCAGCCGTATTGGTGACTGACTTGCCCGATAGCCCGCCGTTGATCGTCGCATTGCCGGAGTTATTGAAAGTACCAGCGGGGCCGACAGAGACGTTGCCGGCGCTGGTGAACGTGCCGGAATTGTCGATGCCGGAGGTGTTCAGCGTTCCGTTGGCGATATTTACGATTCCCTGGGTTCCAACCGTGAAAGTTCCGCTGCCGGTGGAGACGAGGCCGCCGGTGTCGATGGTCAATGCGCTGGGGCCGCCCTGTCCGAAAGACAAGCCGGTGGTGTTCCACTGAGTGCCCGCGCCGCTGACGGTGACGGTTGCGCCGTCGGTCCAGGTGACTGGGCCAATTGAATTGATTTTGGCGCCGCCCGAGACAACGTTATTGAAGTTCACGGTCGTATCGGTCAGGGCGCTGAGGGTCATATTGCCGCTGACATTGCCGCCCGCCCAGGCGAAGATGTCGTTGGCAGTGAGAGTAGGCGAGCCGGCACCTGCGTTGAGATTTCCCTGAAGAATGCTGAGCTTTTGAACCTGCGCGCTGGTGTCCAGGTTGATCGCGCCGCCGTTGATGACCGCGTCGTAAAACAGTTGGCCAGCATTATTGTTGATGGGCGCGGTTTGCGTCGCCCCGTCGGCAAAAGTGGTGGACGTGTCGTTGGTAAGATTCAACGTACCCTTGTTGATGGCCGTGAACCCGTAATGCTGCGTCTGCCAATGGGAGGGATCGGACCAATTGCCGCTGCTGCCATCCCACTGTGACGCGGAGAACGTACCGGGATTGGTGATATCCATCCGAACAGCATCCCACTGCATTTCGCCGCCGGTGATATGGAACTGCAGGGAGTTTGAGCCCGCGGTGAGCCAGGAGGCGGGGAATGTCAGTTTTCGATAGAGCACTTTACTGCTGGTATCGCCGCTGCGAACGACTGATGGAGCGGTATCCGCGGTGTGATCGACACTGGCGTCGACCCGGTGTCCGCCTACCAGTACAGCCAGGTCATTCATGAACTGTTGGGCAGCGATTGCGACGGTCACGGTCACCATTGCATTGGCAGCCGGGGCGGAGGGCAGATTGAAATTAACTTTGTAAAAGTCGGAGGAGCCGTTGATTTGATCGAGCGGCCAATTCTGCGCCCAATTCTTGGTGTCGTTGAATGGGTTGGAAGGGTTAACGGTGTAATTAACGCCAGCGGGGAACTCTTTGGAGATGTTAAATGTGTCAATCCAGTTGTTGTAATTTTTCCCATCCCTGAATTCGCCGGCAGTGCGGTCGAAGGTGCCTATCTGAAAAACGCCCTTGCCATTTACATCAGGGGACCAGGTCAGGTTTCCGGTGTTGGTGGTAGTTCCTGCTGTGACGGTGATGTTGTCATATGTGGTCTCGCGGTACACGCCGGGCTTGATGACCGTGACTCGGTATGTGCCGGGGCGGACATCCGCCAGAGAGAACGTGCCGTCGTTGTTGGCCGAGCCCCAATAGTCGTATCCCGCGGCGCGACGCTGGTATTCCTGGGAAATCGGGTCGGCAGCATAGGTAGTGGGATTGAACGTCGAAAGGATGACGGTTGCACCGGTCAGCGATTGGCCATCCGCGATTCGTATCTTGCCGGTCACTGCGCCGCGCTGGCTTGTGCTGGCGTAATAGGGGAGATTCAGCGTGTCATAGAAATTATCGAGCGTGGTTCCCGTGGCATAGGTCGAGGCATCTGATCGCAGGGAATTGATACCCGTGCCTTTATTAAAGTAGGTGAAGATCGGACCAAATGCCTTATCCATGTTGCCGGTGTAGAGAAGGCCGGGGCCCCCGAAGTGAGCGGCTGCGGGGGACGGGATGATTGACGCTCCGTCCGCAACGGGCGTTTGGGGGTGGGTCGGGCCGGAGTTCCATGATTCGAAGCTGCGGTGATCGTCGACGTTCCAGACGCCGTAGTCATTGGCCAGGGGGACGCCGGTGGCGTTTGACGTGTTGGGGGCTCCGAAGATTCCGGTCAACCCGCCCGACTGATTGTAGTTTGATCTCCAGTCATACTTGGTCTCATAGTTTTTGATGTATTCAGACGGGATTCCGCGCATGTCGGCGGTTTCGCCGGTGATGAAGCGACCCTGACTGCGCGCGGGATCGCCAGCGGCCTGGTATCCCCAGAAATTGTCGGTGATTGAAGAATAATGGAAAAGCGATCCGTTAAAGAATTCCGCGCCAACGCGGTTTTCATTGCTGGAATAGTCTGCCATCGCGGTGGTGTGATGGTAGGTGAGGTAGGTGCTGTAGCCGGCAGCTCCATCCTGCAAGATCCAGTGCCAGGTTACATCCAGCGGTTCGGTCGCCGTGGCGGGGTGTTCGGCGGCGATATCGACGAAATTTGCACCGGTTTTAACGGAATAGGCTTCGCCACCACCCAGGAAAATTCCTGGGGTGCCCTGGATGTCATAATAGATTCCCTTCGAGCCGACCATTTGCTGGCCGTCAAAGTTAATCGACGTGATTTTTCCAGCGGTGTTTCCACCGTTGTAAAGTTTGAACTGCAACGGTCCATTGTTGACGAGGTAATAGCTACCGCCACCGTCGGAGGCGGTCTGCACGGTTGGGGTGGCGCTGGCCCGCTGGTTGTAAGCGGTTAATCCGGCAAGCCCCAGCGCAGCAAGAGCGCGGGGGCTGACAGAATGATTGTTGTTGGAAGCTTGCTTAGTGGGCTGCTTTTTGGTGCGCCGCTTGCGTTTTCCTCTAGAGTTCTTGGGGTTCTGGTCCTCAGGGGTTGAACTCTGCATTCGGCCTCCGTATGGCGCAATCTTGCATTAGAAACCGGTCGAGGATTAGGACGATGCCGCGATCGCGTTGGATAACTGGGGGTTTTACAACATTGACGTTACAACTCGGGAATGTGCTCCCTCCTCGCCTGAGGGTAGCTGAGCATTCTGAAGAATGCCCTTGCAAAACTGCTCCCAATTTGCCCCAAAACGCCTTTAAGGACATTGGGGGGGGCAAAACTTGAAATATCAGTTTTTCTTCGGGAAATATTACTGATTCGGCATGAAAAAGGCAACTGGGGAACTAGGATTCGAACCTAGACAAGCAGATTCAGAGACTGCTGTGCTACCGTTACACCATTCCCCAATGGAATGGGAATCATCCTATTGGGCAGGGAAAAAGTGTCAAGTTATGACCGATTCGCGCGGTTGAATTAAACGGTGTCGCCTGCTTCGTTAATTCGAGCCAGTCGTTCGTGCTCAGGGCATTCTGCGCTTGATTTCATCACGAAGCCTTGCGGCATCCTCGTATCGCTCGGCCTTCACCGCTTTATTCAACTGCTGACTCAGTTTGGCCATCGGGTCGACCGGCAGCTTCGCGCGGATTTCTCTTGCGAACTTTTTCAAGACATGCACCTCATGGGCTTCACTGTAGGCTTCTTCCTGGCCGAAGCGGACAAAAAATCGCTTGAGCGCTTTGAGACCCTTTTTTACCGTGTCCAGCGCGGCCTGATATTCATCGCGCTTGAATTGTATTGAGGCGCGAGCGCGCGAGTTCATCATGATGATGTAGGGGCGATATTGTTCCAGCACGAGGCGGTCTTGCTCATCAGAGGCAAATTTTCCGCAAAGATCGAGAACGCGCAGGTTTCGCGCGGTGTCGCGCACCACGCCGGGGAAATCTTCCAGAACGAAAAGGCCCAAATAGCGATGATAGTACATAATCGCTTCCTCGCGAAGCGACTGGCATTGTTCGGCTGTCAGATGGAAGCCAAGGTCGGTCCCGTTGCGAGCACGGTGGGCGTTCAGCTCGGTTTCGTAGTATTCGAGAAGTGATTCACAGCCGTGGGGGCGGAACCCGTCGGGGCGGCCGGTCACTTCCATCTGTAAAAGGCCCAGATCCAGGCGCATTTGCAGCTTGGGCATTCCATCCATTCCCGAAATCTTGCGGACATTGATCGTACCGGGCTCGTAATCCCAGCCTTTGAGGACGGGTGCGATATCTTTATTTGACAGCTTTCCCTCTTCTCGAGGCATGCCGCTTTCACGGTTCATAGAACAACTCCGAACGAACACAATCCGCCCGGCGCGGGGTCAAAAGGCCATCAAGCGGACTGCGTCTAAGTATAGCACGGCATCTACCACTTTTTCGCCTCATGGGCTTTGCTTCAACAGCTAAAACGGATCGGCGTGGCAAGCTTGGCAAAGTCAGCCGTTGGTGATGCGCTTGAAGATGGTTCAAAAGTGTGTCAACAATGCATTTGTGCTTTGACGATCCGGCCTTTACGGGCGAAGATGGTGGTGGAGGTGCCTCGTGCCCCAAGACATCAAATGTGCTTGCCCAAGTTGCCGCTGCCCGGTACTGCCTGGAAAAGGTGTCGTCCGTGATGGAAAGGCTTATTGCAGCCGTACCTGCGCTTATGATTGCACGCCAACAACCTGCGTTTGCGTGCATGCCGGTTGCGACGAGAAGAGCCATTGATCGCCATGCCCGCCTTTTGAGGCTGCCGTGAAACGTTTGACACATCCGGCGCGGCCTCGCATAGACTGTTGAATGATGTCTGTCGCCCCCGCAAATCCACTGCATCCAATCCATCAGCATGCGGAGGCTGAGTTTCAGCCCTACGCCGATGTGGAGATTGTCTGCACCTTTGGCGAGCCGCAGGCGGAATACTCGGCAATTCGCAAAGGTTGCGGTTTGATGGATTTTCCCCAGCGCGGGTTGCTGGAGGTTGGGGGGAAAGATCGGCTGGAATTCCTCAACCGCTTTTTAACCAACGATCTGCTGCAGAAAGATAAAACCGTCATCGTGGGCGGCCAGGGATGCTATGCATTTCTGCTTAACAACAAGGGGCGGATTGTCGCGGAGATGAATGTAATCGAGCGTGGCGATCGCACCCTACTGGAAACCGACGCCCGCAACGTGGAAAATTTGCAGACGACCCTGGGGAAGTATGTGTTTTCCGAAAAAGTCGAATTTGCCTCCCTGGTTGGGAAATGGCACCAGATGGCGCTGCATGGCCCCAAGAGCGCGGAGATTCTGGGTCAAATCGCCGGCGCGCCCCCGTTGCTTAGGCCGGGGGAATCAACGTGCGCGGCACTGTTTGACATCCCCGATGTTATTATCTGGCGGGATGATCCGTGCGGAGTGCCGGGATACTTTCTCCTGATGCCTGTCGAATTCGCCCATCTGGTGTGGGAGAGAATTACTTCCCGCTTCGGCTCGGGTGATCCAACCCAGACCCAAAGCAGCAAGCGCCAGGTGTGGCCACTGGGCTGGGCGGCGTTTAACGCCACCCGTATTGAAGCGGGCCGGGCGATGTTCGGCATCGATTTTGACGAAACGGTTCTTCCCGCTGAAACCGGCCAGCTCGATCGCGCCGTCAGCTTCACAAAGGGGTGTTACTTGGGCCAGGAAATCGTGGCGCGCATGCACGCCCGGAACCAGACACCCCGGCTAATTGTGGGAATCCGAATGAACAATGACGCCCTGCCAATTGCGGGTGCGCCCGTATATGACGAGCAGAAGAACCAGGTTGGCCAGATCACCAGCAGCACGATGTCGCCCGTGCTTTCCAATGCGGCCATCTGTCTGGCGATGATGAAGAAGCAATTTACCGCGCCAGGCGCGGTGGTTTCCGTGGCGGCTGAGGGAGGAATTCACCAGGGCACGGTTACAGCATTGCCCTTTATTCAACCTAAAACCGAGGACCCACCCCTTCATGTTTGATTCCCCCTACCGCGTTGAACCGGGCAAAAAAGTTGATCTGCGTAAATGGCCCACCGATGACACCGGCCAATTCGAAGACAAAGCCGATGCGCGGCCGATCATCAAGAAAAACCTTGAAAAGCTGATCGAATTGCAGGAACTGCTCTACGCGTCAAATACACATGCCCTTCTGATTGTTCTGCAGGCGATGGATGCTGGGGGCAAGGATGGGGCGATCGATCATGTGTTCAGCGGTGTCAACCCGCAGGGTTGCTCGGTCACCAGCTTTAAGATTCCCACCCAACTTGAGCTGGCCCATGATTATCTCTGGCGGTATCACATGGCCGTGCCCAAGCGGGGACAGATCGGCATCTTCAATCGCTCGCATTACGAAAGCGTATTAGTGGAGCGCGTGCATGATATTGTGAACAAGGATATCTGGTCCAAACGCTATCAACAGATCAACGATTGGGAACAGACATTGATTGCTGAAAAGACAGTCGTCATTAAATTCTTTCTGCACATCTCCAAAGAAGAACAGAAGAAGCGTTTAGAATCGCGTCTGGAAGACAAGACCAAAAATTGGAAGCTTGATCCGAACGATCTTGCCGAGCGCAAGCGCTGGGACGATTACATGGCTGCGTTTGAAGATGCGTTGCGCTTTTGCTCCACCGAAAAAGCACCGTGGTATATCGTGCCGGCGGACCACAAGTGGTTCCGCAACTGGGTGATTTCCGACGCGATCGTGCGAACGCTGTCCAGTCTGGATATGAAATATCCGCCAGCCCCTGAAGGCTTGGACAAGATCAAAATCAAATAGACTGCCTACGCGCTGATGGCCACCGGCTGGCGCGGCCCCTGGCGAAGGCGGGATGCCTGGCAGCGGGCGAGCCGCCATTGCGAAATATCCATGCCCTGAAATGGCGGCTCGGGCGTGGCGGCATCTATCAGCGAAGATAAATCGATCTTGCCGCTTGCTTCTTCCTCGGCTTCGAATCCATCCGACAGCGCTTCGCGTTCCTGGGGGGTTATAACCGCGGTCTCGATCGCCCGCGGTTCGGATTTTTGAGCCACGGGTTGACCGAATGCGGGCGGCGGCGTGAGGGCCTCATCAGCGGCATGGACCCACACGAAAAGAAACTGCCCATCCATCCGCGAAGGGATGGTGCCGTCGGCAATGCCGGCCATCACTTGATCGACGCTCATCCCCCAAATTTCCGCCGCAATCATCGGCGCCACCCAACATGGCATGCAGTCTCCTTTGATGTGACCGCATGACACATCGGCCGGCGCGGATGATTGTCTGCATCTTTGGCATAAGGGGTCCGGTAACAGGGTGCGGTTTTGGGTTATGGGAATAGTCTATCAACAACGCGAATTCCGACGAAGCAGCATCAAAAGTATAATCCCCTTGCAACTCTGAGATGGGTTGCGGTTGATATTGATGAAGTTGCAACGGAGAATCCCTGTCTTGAATCGGCTGGCAACTATTGCTCTGCTTTTCTGCTTCACATGCCTGGGCTCGGGCGCTGCGGAGTATTTTCACGATTTGCAGCACGATGCCGAAGACGCCCGCGAAGACGCCGTCGCCAGGGCAGCGGGGCAGCCAATCCAGCAGCACCATCATGATGAATCAAACTGCCCCACTTGCGCCCAACTGCACATGCAGTTGGTCGCCGGTGGTTGGGTGCAGATCCTCATCTGTCTTGGCCTTTTCATTGCGTTTTTAACCCTCCTCGATCAGCCGCTGATTGCGCGGCTTCTGCCCGTTCGGATTGATTGCCGCGGCCCACCGATCGTCTGATCCGTCCTCCCATCCTGTCCACATTACATGCAGGCGAAATCGCACCCCGGATGCGTCGCGAAATTTCGCGCCGCCCCCGCCGATGTGCTTTGCCCGCCCGATGAAATCCCTCATTTTTGCAAGAGGAGCAGCGATCATGAAGCTTACCCATGGCCTTGCGGCCTTGGCGGTGCTCGCATCGAGCATCGCCCTCGGAGGCGCCGCGCATGCCGCGCCAACCACCAATCCCACCACCCAGCCTTCGAATTTAGTCCCGGAACCGACGGTTGCTGATCTACCGACGACCACGCAAGTGGCACCATCCGGCGGCGGAATTCCCACCGGCACCCTCAGCAGGGTGGAAGTTACTTCGGATCTTGATGTGGCGCGCGATCAGATATCACCCCCGCTGGGCGCAACGGTTTACACCATTGGCCCGGATCAAATTCAACGCGTGCCCCAAGGGGAAAATGCACCATTTCAGCAGGTTCTGCTACGCGCTCCCGGGGTCGTGGAGGATTCCTTCGGGCAGGTTCACGTGCGCGGGGAGCATGCGAACCTTACCTATCGGGTGAACGGAGTCATTCTTCCGGAGCCGTTGAACGGGTTCGGGCAGGAGTTGGATACCCGATTGATCGATTCGGTCTCGCTGATCGACGGCAGCCTGCCAGCGCAGTTTGGATTCCGCACGGCTGGAATCGTCGATGTCACCACTAAATCGGGGCTAAGTCTCCAGGGCAGTGAGCTTTCGATCTACGGCGGCAGCAACAGCACGCTGCAACCGTCGTTTGAAACCGGCGGCGCGCGTGGAAAGTGGGATTACTTTTTCACTGGGTCGTACACACAGAACAATCTGGGCATTGAAAACCCAACCCCGAGCCGCACCGCGTTCCATGACAATACCGAGCAATCGAAACTGTTCGGCTACATGTCATACCACCTCGACCAAACCAGTCGAATCAGCCTATTGCTCAATGGATCGTATGCCAATTTTCAAATTCCCAATACACCGGGTGCTGCCCAGGCATTTGCGTTGAACGGCGTGCCCAACGCGGATTCGCAGAACATCAACGAAAACCAGAACGAGCAGAATTATTACAGCGTGCTTTCCTATCAGAAAAGCCTCGATAATTTTTCAATGCAGGCGTCGGCCTTCTTCAATTACGGCCAGATTCATTTCACGCCTGACCCTGTTGGCGACCTGATCTTTCAGGGTGTTGCCGGCGATGTTCTTAATAGTTTCACCGTTGAAGGCGTGCAGCTCGACAGTTCCTATATTCTTAATGACCAGCACACGCTTCGCGGCGGGATGATCGCCAGCTACACGGTCGAGCGGGCGAATACCAACACCGCTGTTTTTCCGGTGGATGCCACCGGAGCGCAGACTTCAGATGTTCCGTTTTCGATTGTCGATGATTCGCGCAACCACGCCCTCAGCGCGGGGATCTACCTGCAGGATGAATGGCGGATAAATCCGGCGCTTACGCTGAATTACGGTGCTCGATTTGACGACTTCAGTGCCAATTTCGACCACGAAAGCCAGTTCAGTCCACGCGCCAATCTCGTCTGGAAGGTTGACGATGCGACAACGGCGCATGTCGGCTATGCGCGTTATTTTGTGCCTCCCCCAGTTCAATACGTTTCACCGGGAACGATTGCCAGGTTCGCTAACACCACGAACGCACCGGCGAATACGCTGGATGATCCGCCGAAGGTTGAGCGATCTAATTATTTTGATGTCGGCGTCTCCCATCAATTCAGCAAAGCGCTGGGGGTGAACATCGATGGGTATTACAAAGAAGCCAGGAACCTGGTTGACCTGGGACAATTCGGCGCTGCCGTCATACTCTCCCCCTTTAATTATCGGCAGGGCCATGTTTATGGAGCCGACATCGGCTCGACCTATACGCAGGGTGACTTCTCGGCGTTTGGAAATTTCGGATGGGTGCTCACCGGCGGTCGCGATATCGATTCCCAGCAGTTCCTGATCGGCAGCGATCGACTGGCATTTATCCAAAATCACTTCATTAAGCTCGACCACGAATCTGAATTCACCGCATCGGCCGGCACGTCTTACAAGGTGACAAGAAACGATCTGGTTTATGCGGACATTCTTTATGGCTCTGGGCTGCGGGCGGGCTTTGCCAACCAGTTGCAGGAGCCTTACTACTATCCGGTTAACGTTGGCTTTGAGCACATCTTTCATAGTGGCGGGCAGCACGACAACCTCGTGAAGTTCCGCTTCGACATCGTCAATTTATTTGATCAGTCGTATCAGCTCCGCAATGGCACGGGCATTGGCGTTGGCGCTCCGCAATATGGCCAACGCCGGGCGTTTCTTTTCGGTCTTGCCTATGACTTTTGAGCATCCGAGGTGCGATGATGAATGAAAAAGATCCTCAAGAAATCGGATTGCTCACCGCCTTCACGCTGATGTTGTGGCTCTTATGTGCAGCGGTGGGAATCGCAGGTTTATTCCTGCAACCCTCATCTCCCGCGCCGCCGGCTACCCAGCCGACGGCGCTGGGAGTTCAAGTGTTGACCGTGGATATGATCAATGAGCCTCAACCGCTGGCGGTTCTCTCGGCACCTCCTGATATGGCACCCCCGCCGTCATCCGAAATTCCACCGGCGGCCGCTGCATCCCCAGCGCTTTCGCCAGAGCCGCAGTGGCTGGCGCTGGCGGCGCCCATCCCGGCGATTGCGTTCGTACAGCCCATTGACGGCCCAAGCCGGCGGGTTCCGGCAAAGCAGGCGACTCCAGTGGCCGCAGAGCCGGTCGTCTCACAAAACGCGGTGCGGCAGCTGACGTTCGGGCAGGGGGAAGGCCAGCAACCTAGTCCCGAATATCCGATTGAATCGCAGCTTTCCCGCCAGACTGGCACTGTCGTGATTCGTTTTGCCGTGGGGGAAAACGGCCGCGTTACCTCTGCTGAGGCGATCTCGCCATGCCCATGGCCACTGCTCAATCAATCCGCGTTGCGTAAGGTGCGCGAAGCATGGCGATTTCCGATCGGCCCTCCGCGCACTTACGAAATTGCCATTGATTTTGTTTTGAAAAAACGATGAAAGAAGGAGCAACCCATGCATCTTTTTCTAGCGAATATCATTGTCGATTATTTTCTCCAGGGCGGGCCGATTATGTGGCCCATCCTACTCGCGCTTTTGGCGGCACTAACGGTCGTTCTGGAGCGGGCCTTTTGGTGGTGGCAGCTTCGGTCACGGTCACACGCCAACATTTTGCAACAAAGCTTCAGTGCGATTGGGGAAGGACAGTTCGATAAGGCAATTGAGCTGACCGACCGATCGAGCGACCCCTATCTTCGAACGGTGCATGATGGGCTGCTTCACGCACATAGCTCCCTGCTCGGCGCCATGCAGTTGCGCGCCAGTGACGAACTGGAGCATGGCGAGCGCCGCCAATGGGTTTTGGGAACGCTGATTACCCTGGCCCCACTGCTGGGGCTTCTTGGGACGATTACCGGCATCATGCGGTCCTTCAGCTTTGTGGGTGAAGAGCAGCTTGCCCCCACCAAAGTGAGCGGAGGCATTGCCGAGGCGCTGATTGCCACGGCATGCGGGCTGGGAATCGCGATTCTTTGTTTGCTTCCTTACAACTATTTCAACCGCCAGCTGAGTCACTTTCGATCGCGACTGGAGCGCACCATCAATCATGTCGAGCTTCTGGTTGAATCCGCCAGGCATCATGGACACAACCTGGAAGAATTTGCCAGGCGGCGCGCGGTAGGTGATGGCAACGAAACCCGCGCAGCAGCGCCAGCATTCCACCATTAACAACCAAAAGGAGTCAGCATCATGCCCGTCAAACTCAATTCAAAACTTCCGACCGAAAGCCTTGAAGCCCGCATCGAGATTATCCCGCTCATCGACATCATGTTCTTTCTGCTGGCAGCATTCATGCTCGTCAGCCTGAGCATGGTGAATTTGAAGAGCGTGAAGGTGAACCTTCCGACAGCAACCACCGCGGGGGCTGACAGCAAAAAAGACATTGTAGATATTTCGATCGACAAGGCTGGTTCACTTTTTCTTGATAAGAGCCCGGTTGGTGATGACCAGCTTTCAGGAAGACTGGCTGCATTGCAGCGGGCGAATGCGAACCTGCGCGTGCTTATCAGCGGCGACCGTGACGCACGGCATGGCGATGTGATCCATGCCCTCGATCTTGTGCGGGCCGCGGGTATCGAGAAGGTGGCTTTCGAAATCGGCCGATCCCCAAAGGCGGTGAACCCATGAATCGATTCATTCAAGCATTCAATTTTCTTGGTGTGGTTATTCTGGCTGTTTTACTGACTGCGCAGTGGAAAGTTAACAGTGACCTGAATAAGCGGGTCGAACACCTGGATCAAACCGCTCAGGATCAGACCGCCAAAATCGCGGAGCAGGAAAAGACGATGAAGGATGATCGTGCTGCTCTTGATGACAATCACCAACGGCTTTCAGCGTCTGAATCGGCCCTGGCCGATGCCAGGACGAAGCTGACGGCGGAAACGGCACTGCAGAACCAGCTAACGGCGGAGCGAGATCAGCTCAAATCGAACCTGGATAAGTGGACTGCCGCGGTGGCTGAGCGTGACCAGGCGATAAAACAGGCTGCGGATCAAAACCAGAAATTAATCAGTGACCGGAACGATGCGGTGCAAAAGCTGAATGATCTGGTCGGGAAATACAATGCCCTGGTGACCAGCGAACCGCACAAATAACTTGCCTTACTCCGAACGTGAAGTGCGCTTTGATGAAGCGAAATCTGCTTCGAAGGATGGGACGTAATCGCCGTCGGGGGTTAGACCGGTAATGGTGCCATCGGGCGCGACGCGCGGGTCGTTCTGGCCGTAGCGGGGTTTGATGCTGATGAGTTCGCGCATGTATTCCTCGGAAATGGGTTGGATGCGGCCGAGTTGGCGGGCCAGAATGAGCATCCTGGCGTAGGCGTCGATAATTTCCAATTTGTAGAAAGCGATCTCCAGATCCTTGTCGAAGGAGACGGTGCCGTGGTTGCCCAGCAGAATGGTGCTGGAATCGGCGACGTACGGGGCGAGGGATTCGCCCAGGCGCGTATCGCCGGGGGTTACATACGGCGCGGTTTTTACCGGACCCAGAAACACTTCCGCCTCGGGGTGGATGCATGTAGGAAGATCGATTCCGGCAATTGCGAAAGCTGTTGCGTGCGGCGGGTGCGTGTGGATGACCGCCATCACATCCGGGCGATTGCGATAGATAAACAGGTGCATGAGGATTTCAGTGGTCGTGCGCCGGGTGCCGGAAAGTTGTTTGCCTTCGATATCGACGATGCAAAGATCACCAGGCGTCATGAAGCCTTTGCTCATGGCGGTGGGTGTACAGAGGATGCGATCGCCCGGCATGCGGGTGGAAATGTTCCCTTCGTTGCCGCCGCAGAATCCGCGCAGCCACATGCGGTGACCGATTTCGCACATCTGCTTTTTCAGCGCGGATTCACTTGGTTCGCTGGTTAACCGTTTCGCCAGCAATGTTTTCTTTTTCGTTGATTTAGCTTTCGTCTTTGCCTTGGCCATTTCGTTTCCTGTAATGAGCGTATGAGTTATGCCTGCCCACGGTATTCGCAGGAGGACGTGCAGGTTTCATGGACAACAATCACCGCCAGTTGCGGCAGCAGCGGTTTGAGGCGGTCGAACAGCCATCGAGAGATATTTTCGCTGGTGGGGTTGGCCAGACCCGGAATCTTGTTGAGATAGTAGTGATCCAGCTCGCGGACAATGGGATCGGTGGCGGCTTTGATATCGCCGTAGTCGATCAGATAGCCCTTTGCAGCATCAACATCGCCTTCCACCACCACATCGAATTTAAATGAATGCCCATGCAGCCGGCGGCATTTGTGGTCCGCGGGGAAGGTGGGCAGATCGTGGGCTGCTTCAAAGTGAAAGGATTTGCTGAGGCGAACACGCATCGGGACTGGGATTTTAGGGGAGAAGAGGGTGAACCGCCATGACACCAGGAACGCCAAGGTTAGAGTTGGAAAATCGCGAATTTTGGTCGATTACCTGGTTTCAATTTCAGGTCGCTCAATACAGATCGATCGAAATTCCACTTTCTGACCTTCGCGTCTTTGTGTCATTGCGGTTCAAAATCTTTGCGATTTAATCCAGCCAATCTTTCTTCTTCAATCGCTCGGGGACGTATTCTTCGGTTACGTAGGAAATGCTTTTGCTGATGAGAGATTCGACTTCCATCTTGAAGCCGTTTTTGAGTAGCAGGCTGATCTCTTTTTGCCACTCCTTTTTCTCGCGGAACCATTCGTAATTGGCGATTTGCTTGGCGCGGGTGATGTCGCCTTCGTTGACCTCGATTTTCACGTCCTCCGAAAGACCGCAGCGCTGATAATCCATGCTACGCAGGCCGAGATATTTTGCATCGGGGATGGCCATTCGCTGGCTTTCGAACGCCAGGTTGATCGACCCCTGCTTGATGACGCTATAGATGTAATACCCCCAAGGGTCATTATCGAGCAGGCAGTAAATGGGCAGCTTTAGTTCGTTATGCAGACGGTAAAGGAGCCTCCGCACGCCGCGGGGTGGCTGGCCGCCGCCTTCTGTGAGGATGCAGTTGTGCTTTTCCCAGAAGCGGTCCTCATTGAATCGCGACCAGACCGTGTTTTTTTCGACGTGCAGGACAAACTTCGCTTCGCATTTGCCAAACTTGATGATGTCGGGCTCAACGATGCTGGGAATGGCATAACCACCGGAGCCCATTCTGCGAAGATCAATGGTATCGCCGTTGTCCTCAATCGTAAGGTTTCCCACCATCGTTCCGGCTTTCTTGGCGAAGGTATGCAGCTCTTCGCGCAGGGAGCCGAGGGCCACTTCGAGGTCTTCGACAATCGTGTCAGATTCATCCTGGCTAGCAAAGGTTTTTTCGCTGGTGCCGGGAATGGTATGCAGCGATTTGTAGAAGAGTCCTCGGAGCGTGGTCGTCTTCCCTTCATCGATCAAATCCTTCGCGCCCGAAGCGATGATCATCGTCTGCATGAATTTCTTGGCCTGGCTCAGGTTGAAGAAATTGCGGACTTGCTTGTTGTCGCCCATTCTCAAAATGCGACGCTTGGCGTCGAAGCTGACATTCGAAAGCGCGCGAATGGGAATATCCAGCGAAGGGTCCTCCCACTTGGAAGCAACGCTGATGACGGAATCGGCCACTGCCTCAATCTTTTTAGCGGTGGCTTTACCGCGGGTGACGGCTCGGCCACCAGTGTCGGTGCGGCCGTTAACGGGTTTTGTGCTTTTCTTGGCCATTGGTGTTCTCGGTTTACAAGGTCCTCGTTTGAAGCTTAGGCCGCATCGGAATTAAAGAGCTTGGGCTGGCTTGCTTCGGTGTTTTTGGACTCTGATTCCGCGGGGCCGGTCGCAGCGTTATCCGTGGTGACAGCACTCTGCGGCGGCTCGATGATCACAACATTTTCGTCGCCATCTAGCTTGCCGGCCTTGGCGGGAGCGCCGCCGGGGTCGATGGGGTTGCCGTCTTCGTCCAGCTCGACATCCGCCTGGAAGGTGCGCTTCTTAGCGGTCTCCAGCATCGCGTCGTACAGCTCTTTTTGCTTCTTCTCCGCCAGTCCGGTGATTTTGCTCACTGCGTTGACCACTTCACCGACATATTTTTCGAACACGCCCCGGCGGGCCTGTTCGCGTGCGATGCGCTGGCGCTTGCGTACATAAGTCATTAGCTTGCGGCCGCATTCCTGAATGGCAAGTTTGATCTCCTTGCGGATTTCGTCGTAATCGGCGATCGCTTCCTTGGATTCGCTGGTGAATGGCACCCATACCGAAGCCATGTGCACGAATATCACCAGCGGCCCCTCGGGCAGGCCGTTGCGGGGCTGGCTGATGGCATAATTGCGCCAGTTCGTATCCAGCACGCTCTTGGTGATGCAGCAGGCTGAGGGCTGATACAGAAGCGGCACGCGATTGGCGAAGCGAATGACCCGCGCGGTGTCTTCGATGGGGAGCTTGCCGCCGTAGGCCAGGCCCACTTCAATCTGGAACGGGTTGCCGCGGTAGACGGAAGGCTCGCGCGTTTCAGCGGTATAAAACTCGGCGCTTATTTCCTTGAGAAGGCCCTTGAGAATCTGCTGGGGGCCGATGGGGACCAGGCAATCGGTGGGCGGCGCGATGATCTTGGTCTCCTGAATCGCGTGATGCAATCGATCCGCTTCCTCGCGGGCAACCTGCGCGCACCAGGTGTTGGTGGTGAGGCTGGCCTTCTTGCATATCTCGGTGGCCACCTTGTGGGTTACGCGGCTGAATTCCTCCTGAAGGAAAGCGCCCAGATGCTTGTGGGTGGTTTCCTTAAGCATGCGAATGAGCACGCCAAGCTCGACGCCATAGGGGTGCGGCTTGATTGCTTCGGGGGATTCCGGAACGACATTCACTTCGCGCGGAAAATCGCGGTGCAAACCATCGGGCGCGGTCCAGTGAATGAGCGTGTGGGGGTTGGCGATGGCGGTCTGCTCGAGATATTCATCGACACTCGCCCGCCCGCGCTGAAAGCGGGCTTCGAGGGTGATGCTGACTTCGGTGCCATGCTCCATTTCGTTGCCGTCGACGATCCACGTTTCTTTTTCCTCATCGGAAATAATTTCCGGACGATTCTTCATCGTGTCCATCTGCAGCTCAAAGCGATGGACGGGCTTTTTTTTGCCGGTGCGGCTGATGATCTCCACCGATTGCCCGGTGGTGAGCAGCCCATACATGCCGGCGGCGCTGATGCCGATGCCCTGCTGGCCGCGGCTCATGCGAAGGCGGTGAAATTTGCTGCCATAGAGCAGGCGGCCGAAGACGTTGGGAATCTGTGCCCGCACAATGCCTGGCCCGTTATCGCGCACGGTAACGCGGAAGCGGGTTGCGTTGGCGATGGAGGGAGAAACCGGCTGGGCCAGTTCAGGATTGGTTGCTTCGATCAACGACGGCTGGGCCTTGTCTTCCTGCTTTTCCTTTTTTGATTTGGTATCGTGGGCCAGGGTCTTGGGCCCACCGTTGATGGCATCAATCTTGATCCAGACTTCGGGGAGAATCTGGGCTTCTTCGCAGGCGTCCAGCGAATTGTCGACAGCTTCCTTCACCGTGGTGAGCAGCGCCTTGCGGGGATTATCAAACCCCAGCAGATGGCGGTTCTTGGCGAAGAATTCGCTGACCGCGATTTCCTTCTGCTTGCCAGCCATCGATTCCGCTGTTTCGCGCTTGGCGCTAGCCGGACTCGATTTGCGGGGGGCTGGGGCCGGTCCGTCATCAGCTTCTGAGAAAAGATCACTATCCGTCTGCTGGGACAACTTTTGGGATGGGGGGCTTTTCTTGCCCATATGCGAATTCCTCCGTGAGATCGCTTCGAAACCAAATGGATTATCGGCACATGCCTGCGTTTCACATGCAAGTTAGGGCATTGTACGGACATTTTGCACTGTTTTCAACCTCTGGAACCTTGTTGCGCGACAGGATAGCAAGGCTTTGGAGAAACAAAAGGCGCGAGAAACCTGGTCGATGGTGGAAACAATAGCTGGCGCTGGCGGAGAAAGGGGATACATTGTTACGACGTCAGTACGAGACAGGAGTCCATGCCAAATAAGCTTCAAAATCGCCCCGCCAATGTTTCCCGTAAATCCTCCGTGCCGCCTGTTAAGGAATATCCAAGGCCACAGTTGCGCCGCGAATCGTGGATTCCGCTGGACGGACAATGGGAATTTGCCATCGACGATGCTGGCTCCATGGATCAGGTCGCCTGGAAGCTCAATATCCTGGTTCCCTTTGCGCCGGAAACGCCCGCCAGCGGGATTGGCCACGCTGATTTCATCCACACCTGCTGGTACCGTCGGGAATTTGATCGCCCCGCGATGAGTGAAACGCAGCGGTTGATTCTTCATTTTGGCGCGGTGGATTATTCGGCTTCAGTCTGGGTGAATGATCGCCTCGCGGTGACGCATGAGGGGGGTTATACGCCTTTTGAAGCGGACATTACCGATTTGTTGACCGAGGACGGGCCGCAAAAGATTGTGGTTCGGGCAATTGATGATCCGCACGACATGCACAAGCCGCGCGGGAAACAGGATTGGCTGCGCGAAGCACATAGCATCTGGTACCAGCGCACAACTGGTATCTGGCAGACAGTGTGGATGGAAATTGTGCCGGCTGATCGCATTACATCCATCCGCTGGACGCCTGATGTCGAAAACTGGGAACTGGGATTGGAAGCCGAAACACACGGCCGTGTACGGAATGATTTGCGGCTGCGGATTCGGCTGACAGCTCGCGACAAGATTCTTGTGGACGATGAATACAACGTCAGCGCCGGTCACCTTCAGAGGCGGATTGAACTGAACGATCCGGGCATCGGTGACGGCCGGGAATTTCTACTGTGGTGGCCGCATAGGCCTACGCTCATTGACGCGGTGCTGACGCTCACCGACAGCGACGGCAATATTCTGGATCAGGTGCGAAGCTACACCGCGATGCGCTCCGCGGGCGTGCACGGCGACCGCTTTTTGCTGAATCAAACGCCCTATCGCCTTGAACTAGTGCTGAACCAGGGATATTGGCTGGAAAGCGGGCTGACGGCGCCGGATGACGCTGCTTATCGGCGCGATGTTGAGCTGATTAAAGCAATGGGCTTTAACGGCGTTCGCATGCATCAGAAGATCGAAAGCCCGCAATTTCTGCACTGGTGCGATCAGCTGGGGCTTTTAGTCTGGGGCGAGATGCCCAGCGCTTATGCGTTCAGCGCGACGACCGCGCAGCGCGTCACGCGCGAATGGGCTGCGGCGATTGAGCGCGATTACAGTCACCCATGCATCGTGGCCTGGGTGCCGATGAATGAATCGTGGTCGGTGCCTGATCTGCCCCATTCGGCACAACAGCGGCATTTTGTGAATGCGATTTATCATCTCACCAAATCGCTGGACCCAACCCGCTCCGTGATTGGCAATGATGGTTGGGAGTTGCTGGAGACGGACATTATTGCGATTCACGATTACGATCGCGATCCGGAGAAAATAGCAGCGCGCTATCATTCTGATCCGCGGAATCTGGAATACCTGTTCAAGTGCGTGCGGCCGGGCGGGCGGACCCTGCTTCTGGAAAATGCAACTTATATAGACAAGCCCATCATGCTGACGGAATTTGGCGGCATCGCGTTTAGTCCTGAAACAAATGGCACCTGGGGGTATAGCCGGGCCGGTTCATCGCAGCAGTTTGCTCAGCAATATCGAAGTCTCCTGGGGGCGATTCATTCCTGCCCGGTGTTTTCGGGTTTCTGTTACACGCAGTTCACCGACACCTATCAGGAAGCCAACGGGCTGGTCTACATGGATCGGACACCGAAATTTCCGATCGAGGAGATCGCCGCTGCAACGCGCGGTTTGCCGGAACCGGTTTTACCCGCGCTGGCGCGACCGATGCCGTCCGATAAGCCAAAACGCGTAAAAAATGGGCGTGGCAAGCGTTAAGCGACGGTGGCATGGCCGGGTCGGCTTTGGATGTAATCACTGCCCTCCTTCTCTCAATTGACGTATCATTTCATTAAGCAAGCCCGTGAAGCTCTATTGCCGACGTTGAACAGGCTTTTGTGATTAAGATTCTGGGCTGCAATGACGCGTCGCGACCCCACATTTCTGGTGATTCTTTGCGTGGCCCTGGTCGCGCACCTGGCGGTGCTGCGCGTTGGGGTGGCGATTGCGCGGCGCGATCTGGGGTGGTGGCAGGCGGCTCCGGGGCTGGCGCCGCCGAAAACACCGGCTGATCTGGTCGCGCCCAAGCCTGCTCCCCCACCGGCGGACGATGTGATTGGGGAGAAGACGGACCTGGGGAAATCGATCAATAGCGCGCCGGGGGATCAACCGATGCAATCAGAAGTTGCCGAAGCGGACCAGGAACAGGCAATGATGAGCCGCGACCCGGTCGGCTTGGGCGGGACGGCTTCGGGAAAAGCGGTGCCACGCGGGCTGAGCGGGGAAAATGGGGATGGACATCCGCGCGCGCCGGACCGTCAGCAGAGCACGGCAAAGGTTTTTTCCAATGCCGAGGCGGCGCTGGCATCGCCCCCGGCACCCCGTTCGAGCGCGCCACAGCCGCTCCAAATACTGGCGAAAAAACCAACGAACGCGGCGGCACAAGTTGCCGCGGGGAAGGCAACGGTGCTGGCATCAGCAGCGAAGCCGGTGCAATCAAACGCCGTTGACGTGATGTCCGCGGGGCCGCTGGCGATCATACCGCCGCCTTCGCAGGCGGGTAAAGAACCGAGGGACTCGCGGGAAGCGTCTGTGCCACCGGCGCAACTGGAGAAAAAAGAGACCCAGCAGCCGAGCGCCCAGCCGCAGCCAAAATTGAGCGAACAACAACCGGCGGATGCTTCTCAAAGCGGTACGGGCGAGAAGACGGGCTCCGCCGATGAAGTCGCCGGCAAGCCGATGCCCAGCGGGGAATTTGAATCGGTCCCGGTGTCGTCGTTCGCAGCCCGATTTGTCGGGGGCAAAATTGAGGCGCGCGAAGGCCGCAAGTTGCTGACCCGCAGGCTGCCGGACCTTGGCCCGGCCGCCTGGGTGGACGTTGAAACACTCAACGGGCCGATAGTTGTGCTGCAAATCAACATCGACGAATCGGGCAACGTGACGGATGTAAAAACGATTCACTCCAGCGGAAGCGACAACGTTGATTTGGCCTGCGAGCGGGCAGCACAAACCTGGTGGTTTGAGCCGAAGAAGAATCCACGGACGGGAAAGATCGGGCCGGAGATTATCGTGTTTACGCTGCTGTTTCGATGAAGCGTTAAGCTTGTTGAGCAAATCATGTTGCTGCGTCTGCGAGATTGATCACATTCGTTTGACTGCAATAGTACCGCACTCCGGGCAGCGATCAGGCGTGGCGCGGAGGTCGTAGGAGCAGATGGGGCATAGCATGTTGCGGGGGGCGCGATGTCGGCGCCGTTGCAGCACGATCCATAATATTGGCGGAATGACTGTGATCGCGCAGAGGGGCCACAAGCGAATGCCAAAACTCCAACTGTCAGCCGGCGATTGCCACGGCGTTCCTTTTCCGTATCGATGCCAGTCAAATCTGAAACAGTGGAAAAAATCAGGCTGGCCTGGCGACACTGCTTTGGCGGGATGGCGGTGATATTCCCAGCCGTTGGGGCCGTGGGGGCCATGCGGGGCGACGAAACGGATCATGCGGTCCACGTAGAAGCGGCCATCGTAAAGATTGAACTGCCAGCCGTAATCGATGCGTCGGAAGCCATCCCAGGATTTGCGCGCCAGGAAGCTGTTGGCGACATTGCTTTCTCGCCATCCGATTGCGCTCACCACAAATAGTGCTAATGAAATCCCGGCGAGCAGATTAAACAGGCAGCGCTTCACGCGAGGAATTGTAACTGCTGGAGTGCTGTATTCCGGCGAATGCAAGAAATCAGGCGTATCCCCCACCCGATTTTGCGCCGCGGGCTGCTCTGCTGGCTTCTCTCTCTACCGCGGCTTTGGCTTCATAACCGCTGGCGCGGTAGGCCTGCATGGGATTGGGGTCAAGGTTATTTTTCTTCCGCCAGTCGGCGAGCATCGGGCGGACATCCGTAAAGAAGGCCGATCGCAGGCATTCCTCGGCATCGACAATGTTCATGGCTGTCTGGGCGTCGCGCAGCTTCTGGCGATCGACCAGACAAGCCTTGGCATACAGCTCTTGCGCGGTGACGACCGTCTGAATCATGGCTTCAACCTTGGGTTTGAGGTTGTGGCTTTGATCGATCATGTAGGAGATTTCCGAAACATCGATCTGGCGGTAATCCGCGGCGTTGCGAATCTCGTGGAAGATGCGGAAGACGGCGTAGGGATCGATGCTGCCGAGGGTGAGATCATCATCGGCGTATTTCCGGTCATTGAAGTGGAAGCCGCCCAGCATGTCTTCATCGATGAGGTAGGCGACGATGTGCTCGATATTGGCGCCGGGCAGGTGATGTCCCGTATCGACAAGCACCTTGGCATTGGGGCCAGCATCTTTTGCGAAGACGTAAGCCATGCCCCAGTCGGCAATATCGGTGTGATAAAACGCGGGCTCGAAGGGTTTGTATTCGACCAGCATTTTCATATTGGGGCCAAGGGCATCGTGCCACTGGCGGAGGGCGCCGTGCATGCGCTGCTTGCGCTCGACGATATCGTCCTGGCCCGGGTAGTTGGTGCCGTCGGCGAACCAGAGGCTGATGGTGTCGCTTTTGACGGCCTTGGCAATTGCAATGCTATCCATCATGTGGCGATGGGCATGGACGCGGACGGATTCATCCGGGTTGCAGATCGAGCCGAACTTGTAGGCCTGATCCTGGAACAGATTGGGATTGATCGCGCCGATTTTGATGCCGTGCTTGGCGGCCACAGCGGCCGTGGCGGTGGCATCCACGCCCATGGAAAAGTCCCACAGCACATGAACGGCGACGGTGGGGCAACAGCCAGTGTAGCGATGGACTACACCGGCATCGGCCAGCTTTTCTTCGATAGTCGAGGCGGCGGCAGGCTGAAGGAACTTGCCAAAGCGCGTGCCGGTATCAGCAAATCCCCAGCTGGGGGTTTCGATTTTGAATGCATCCAACAGTGAGAAGAGTTTTTCGCGGTCCATAGGGTTTCCGTTTTAACGGATTTTGGGTGGGGAGCAAACGTGGGATGAAGCAGGGATTCGGTGGTGGGGTTGGCGCGCCACCAGACGATGGCCTACGGAACGATAAATGGGCGCGGTAGGATTCGAACCTACGAAGGCAGAGCCATCAGATTTACAGTCTGACCCGTTTGTCCACTTCGGTACGCGCCCGGGATCGCCTTGCAGGGCGGGCGAAAAAGTAGCGGTTTCTTCTGGTGTTTGCAACGTTGACCATTTTTGAGGCGTTTTAGGCTGGTCCTGATGCGGCCTTTTGTGGCGATGGGGTCGTCCCGACCGCGCTGGGGAGGTCGGCGCCGCGCGTTTTAATCTCTGTCTGACTTCGCTCCATGAATTGAGCCAGCGGCATCTGGCCCTGATCGACACCGGCGCGGGTGCGGACTGCCACCAGCTTAGCCTGGACTTCTTTGTCGCCTACGATGAGCATATAGGGCACTTTTTGCATCGTCGCGTCGCGAATCTTCGCCCCGATTTTGTCGGCACTGATGTTGATCTCCGCCCTGATGTCGGCGGCTTTTAGCAATTCCAACACCTCGGCGGCATAGGCGGTGAATTTCTCGCTGATGGGCAACACCGCGACCTGCACCGGTGCCAGCCAGAGGGGAAATGCCCCGGCGAAGTGCTCGATGAGAATTCCGGTAAATCGCTCCATGGAGCCGAAGGGGGCGCGGTGGATCATCACTGGCCTGTGCTTTTGTCCATCAGCGCCAACATATTCCAGGCCGAATCGCTCGGGCAGGACGTAATCAAGCTGTACCGTACCCAGCTGCCATTTGCGGCCCAGGACATCGCGGACCATGAAGTCCACCTTGGGGCCGTAGAATGCGGCTTCGCCCTTGGCGGCGACGTAGGGCAGTTTCATTTCGGTCAGCACGCGCGCCAACTGCTCTTCGGCCAAATCCCACAACTTAGGATCGCCTGCAAATTTTGGGCTGGCAGGGTCGCGCAGGCTTAGACGCACTTCGACATCACGGAATTCCAGCGATTTGAAGACAAATTGGACCAGGTCGATCGTGTTGCGGAATTCCGCTTCCACCTGCTCGGGGGTGCAGAAGAGGTGGGCATCATCCTGGGTGAAGCCGCGCACGCGGGTAAGGCCGTTGAGTTCACCGCTTTCTTCGTATCGATAGACGGTGCCGAACTCCGCCAGACGGACCGGGAGATCGCGATAGCTCTTCGGCTCCGCAGCGAAAATTTGAATGTGGTGCGGGCAGTTCATGGGCTTGAGCAGGTACTCTTCCATGTCGGCTGTCGGCGCGTGCTCACCGGCTGGGAGTGGCTCGGCGGCTGGCTGGCCCGCGAGTGGCGCGGTGCGCTCGGCCATGTGGATCGGGGGAAACTGGCTTTCGCGGTAATAGGGATAATGTCCGCTGCGTTTATATAGCTCGATGTTGCCGATGTGAGGCGTATAGACCTGCTGATAACCCCGGCGGGCGAGTTCTTCGCGGATGAAGAGTTCCAGCTGGTACCGCACAATCGCGCCTTTCGGCATCCAGAGGATTAATCCGCTACCGACGAGCTGGCTGATGGTGAACAGGCTTAGCTGTTTGCCCAGGACACGGTGATCGCGCTTCTTGGATTCTTCCTGAAGCTTCAGGTGGTTTTCCAGTTCCTTTTTATCGAAGAAGGCGGTGCCGTAGATACGGGTGAGTTGTTCGCGATTGCTGTCGCCGCGCCAGTAAGCGCCCGCGAGTGTCATCAGCTTGAAGGACTTGATTTTGCCCGTCGAGGGAATATGCGGTCCGCGGCACAGGTCGGTGAAATCGCCCTGCCGGTAGATGGAGACACTTTTTTCGCCGGCCTTTGCCAGCTCATCAATGATCTCATCCTTGAACCGCTGGTTTTCCTGATGCAGAAGCTGCTTGGCATTCTCGGGCGCTACGTCTTCGCGGGAAAAGGCCAGATTCGCTTCGATGATCTTCTGCATTTCCGCCTCGACTTTTGGCAGGTGGTCGACGGAAAAACCCTTGGGGAGTTCGAAGTCGTAGAAGAATCCATTTTCGATTACGGGGCCGATCGTGTACTGCACCTCTTTGCCGTAGAGGCGGCGGAGCGCCTGGGCAAGCACGTGGGCGGTGCTGTGCCGCAGGACGTAGAGCCCATCGGCATCGCGGTCGGTAATGATGGAGACTTCGTGCGAACCGGTCAGCTTTGATGAAAGATCAACCAGCTTGCCATCGACTTTTCCGACGATGGCCGCGCGGGCAAGCCCCTTGCCGATGGATTCCGCAAGCTGCATGACGGTGCTGCCGTCGGGGATTTCTCGAACGCTGCCATCAGGGAGTTTAATCGCGGCCATATGGAGCAGGATAAAGAAGATGCACAGGGGGTCAAATGCCGTGGGATGTTTGCAAGCCAAAGCGACCGTCCGCAATCGCTTAATCCACCCATCCCATAGACTGCTGGACTGCCTTGCGCCAATGCCTGATGCGATCCTCGCGATCTGCGGAAGACATCGCGGGCTTCCAGGTTTGATCTTGCTGCCAGTGCGATCGCAGCTCTTCCTCATTGGCCCAGAACCCCGTCGCCAAGCCGGCAGCATACGCGGCCCCGAGCGCTGTGGTTTCGCGGACTTTGCTTCGCGTGACGGGGATACCCAGGATGTCGGCCTGGAACTGCATGAGCATCGAATTGACGGTCATGCCGCCGTCCACCTTCATTTGGGAAAGATGGGTCTGGCTGTCGTGGACCATCGCTTCGGCAACATCGTGTGTTTGAAAGGCGACGGATTCCAGCACCGCGCGGGCGATGTGATGGCGATTGGTGAACCCGGTTAACCCCGCGAAGACGCCGCGCGCGTCGGAGCGCCAGTGCGGAGCGAAGAGACCAGAGAATGCGGGGACGATGTAGACGCCGCCGTTGTCTTGCGCGCCGGCGGCGAGCGATTCGATATCCGCTGAGGTTTGGATCATGCCGAGATTGTCGCGCATCCACTGAACTAATGAGCCTGCGACGGCGACCGAGCCTTCGAGGGCATAATGGGCGGGCTGGCCAGCCCGTTGGTAGGCGACGGTAGTGAGCAGGCCATGGGATGAAGTTACGGGAGATGTTCCTGTGTTCATCAGGAGAAAGCAGCCGGTGCCGTAGGTGTTTTTAGATTCACCTGGGTTAAAACAGCATTGGCCGACGAGGGCGGCCTGCTGATCGCCCAGGTTGCCGCAGACCGGAATTGCGTGGCGGAATGGACCCTCGTTCAGCGTCTTCCCCCAGCCGGCGGGTTCGATTGAAGGCGTGATCTCCGGCAGCATCCCTGCTTCAACACCGATACCGGCGATTAAGTCAGGATCCCAGGCGAGTGTGGCAAGGTTCATCAGCTGCGTGCGACTGGCGTTGGTCGCATCCGTTACGTGGCGGCCACCGCGGGCGCCGCCGGTCAGGTTCCAGATGAGCCAGGAATCGATCGTTCCAAATTTCGCGTCGCCGCGTCGGGCGGCTTCCCGGACTGCGGGGATATTTTCCAGAATCCACCTGAGTTTGGGGCCTGAGAAATAAGTTGCCAGGGGCAGCCCCGTCGCGGCGCGGAACCGATTTATGCCGCCTTCTTTTGCGAGACTGTCGCAAATCGCTTTGCTGCGCGTGTCCTGCCAGACAATGGCGTTGCACAGCGGCTGGCCCGTACTTTTGTCCCAGACGACGGTGGTTTCACGTTGATTGGCAATGCCGACCGCGCCGATGTCGCCTGGCCGCGCATTGGCGCTGGCGATTGCCTGCGCGACGACCTCCTGGGTATTTTTCCATATTTCCAAGGGATCATGCTCAACCCAGCCGGGGCGGGGGAAAATCTGATTGTGTTCTTTCTGCGCGATAGCCACCGGCGCGTTTTGATCGAAGATCATACAACGGGTGCTGGTGGTGCCCTGATCGATGGCGGCGATGAAGCGCGGCATAAATGTAGATTATAATCGGGAATCGGGCCGCAAGGGCAGCGCGCGTTCAGCCTGCGGGGTCCAGCCTCCGGTGGCCAGTGTGGCGGCCGCGATCGCGCCGAGCATCAGGAAGAAGATCGCAAACCGCGACTGGGCGGAATACCAGATGCGCCAATCAGAAGTGATCGGCACAAATCGCATCAGATATATCGCCCACAAAGCTGCGATGGTCGCGACCAGACCGAACCGTACGAGCACGAATAGAATCAGCATGGCGATCAGCGCGCACACCACCCACTCCACCCAGCCCGAATCGCCCCAGGGAACGGCCAGGACGGTTGCCATCAGCACAAACGCCATCGACGCCAGCCAGCGCCGTTTGAGGATGAGGCGAAACAAAACCAGCGAAAGCAGGTACAGCAGCGCGATGTAAAGGGCCTCAAGATAGGCCCAAAGTGTGACGGCTATGGGGTTATCCCGTGCCAGGAAGCGCATGAGGATGGCGAGGTTCGGAGTGCTGGCCGCATGACCAAGAGCCATCGGAATGAGGTTGCCTAGTTGCGTCAACAGCGTGGCTACCGATCCGACGGCCAGGCCAATCAACGCGTGCGACGCAACCAGCGGATCGCCCAATCTTCCAGCCAGCAGGCGCGTCCAGGAGATCACCGTTTCCGGCCAGATGCGGCGAATGTACGGCTCAAGCGCAAGGTAAAACATCCACACAATGCCCGCAGGCACCAGCACGAACCCGAGCGATCGGAAGAACATCTGCATTTCCGAGAAAAGATCTGGTGCATGATTGGCGCACAGCACCCAGATGAGGAGGCCCAATAAAAGAAACATCGCGGAAAGTTTGTGCGCGGCTGTGGAATCACCGCGCCCGGCGCGGACGTTCTGCCAGGCCAGAAGCACACCGCTGAACAATGACACGAGAATTAGAATTGCCTGGAGTGAGACGTTCCCGGTGCGGAGGTCAGCGTGGCCCGTAATGTGAAGTCGATCGGCTCGTTCCTGCCAGCCTTCGACAATGGAAAAATAAACCGGGCTCCCGGCCAGACCGGCGATCTGAACCTGGACGATTTCATCGGGGTTTTCCGGAAAGTGCCCCTGCCAGGCCAGTCTTGTTTCAGCAAACATAGGGGGCGTGAAGTTGGCGCGAATGGGCACAAAATCAGCCTGGTTCAGGTCGGCAGAGTTGAACAGCGCGGCGATCGACGGCGCATCCATGGGAAGAGGTGATTTCGACACCGGTTCGTTTGCCGACTGGGTTGACGATCGGACGCTTGGCAGAATTTCAAGTCGCTTGAGTCTGCCTTGCGGCCCGAGCACGATGGTGCGCATCCCCGGTACATTGCGGGCCGGTTCATCCAGGGTGACCATGCCAATGTTGTCGCGCGAAATCATGTATTCCGGACTTTCCCGGTACCAGAAAAATACGGACCCCGGCCGCGGACCGGCTAGACGATCCCACCGCGTATTGGATCGGTCTTCCTGCCGCACCAGCGCAACGTATTGTTCATCCACCCAGAACCCCTGGGCGCTGCTAAGCAGGCTTTTCCCCTGACCGATAGAAGCCAATATTTCCCGCGCGTCGTCGGCCAGCACAGCCGGAGGTTTGTCCAGCGGCATTCGCGGAATCAGATAGGTTGAGTGTGAAATGATCCACGAAAAAGCCAGCGAGATCAGAACAAACGCAAGGACAGCGGAGGCATAAGGAATGCTCATCACCGCGTTTTCGCCGGCGGCGGCAACCATCTCCGGGCTGGGCGTTTCTCCAGCCGCCAGCGCAGCGGCAAGAGGATCACCCCCGGGCAATGCGCCTGAGACCATCAAGGCCGTCGCCGGCCGTTTGGCGGGATCTTTTTCGAGACAGCGCAGGATGACCCGCTCGGCCAGCGGGTCCATGTCTGCAATATAGGTTGAAAGATGCGTGGGCAAGGTCTGGCGATGCATTCTCGCATATTCGAGCATTGAATTAGCAGAAAACGCGGGGCGCCCCGAGAAAACTTCGTATAGCACCAGGCCCAGTGAATAGATGTCGCTGCGGATGCTGGCCTCCCCGCGGGCGAATTGCTCGGGGGCCATGTACGCAGGCGTTCCGGCAGCAGGGTCCTGGCGGCCTTCCATGGGGGCGGAAATTCCAAAGTCGGTAATGCGCACCTGGCCGCGGCCATCGAGCATCACGTTGGCGGGCTTCAGATCGCGATGCAGCACGCCGCGGTCATGGGCGGCGGCAAGCCCGGCGCATATCTGCCGGGAGATTTGCAGCGCCTTGTCGCGCGGCAAGCGACCGATGCGGCGCAGCAGGCACGCGAGATCTTCCCCATCGACAAATTCCATGGAGATAAACTGCTCACCCTCGACCTCACCGATATCAAACACGCGGCAAACGTTGGGATGGGTGACCTGCCGGGAAAGACGCACTTCGGTGTGAAACCGCTGCAGCCAGGCGGGATCGGAATTGACGGACTGGGGCAGGAACTTTAACGCCACCGGCTGATCAAGAGTCAAATCATCGGCGCGGTAAACCTCGCCCATGCCGCCCGATCCCAGCAAGCTCACAATGCGATAGCGCTCTGCCAGAACCGTTCCTGAAGCAAACCTGCCCTGGCTTGAAAATCGTGTGGCGCGCGCAACAGAGCGTGGCGATGTGCCGGATGCGATGCTGTCGGCAATCCTTGCTATTTCTGACTTTGAAGAAGGCCCCAGTCCCGCGGCAGGACCGGCGTTCTCGCGCTGCCGCAGAAAGCTGCCCGTCGCCTGGGTTGGGTTCGCAACTTGTTCTGATTCTGACAATACCGCAGCACGCGGAGCGCCTTCCGCTTTGCGATGCGATTCCAAAAGAGAGCGCACCTCTGCTGCCAGATCGGTGTCATCAGCACTGATTTCGCCCACGGCGGCATCCTGGTCCTCTAGCGGCCTTTCGCAGACGGCGAGGAACACTTCTTTGATGCGCTGGTAACGTTCGGGCGACATGTGGAATTTAGTTCAGGACAAGACGTGATCCAGGATTCATCTGCTTAACTCGCGCATCAGCCAGGCCCGCGCCATGGTCCAATCCCCTTCTACGGTGCGCTTGGAAACACCCAGAACCTCGGCGACTTCCTCGACGCTCATACCGCCGAAGAAGCGCATTTCGACGATTTCTTCCTGGCGCGGATCCAGCGCGGCCAGTTTTTGCAACGCCTCATCAAGCGCGAGGATCTCTTCTGAGCGCTCCGGCGCCAGTGCGACTTGTTCATCCAGCGCGACGCGCCCCGCCCCGCCGCCGCGCTTCTGCCGTTTGCGCTGGCGGGCGTGATCCACCAATATTCGACGGATTGCTTGCGCGCCGACCGCGAAAAAATGCGTTCTGCCCTGCCAATCAACGCGGGTCTGATCAATTAGTTTGAGGTAGGCCTCGTGAACAAGGGCCGTTGGCTGAAGGGTGTGATCGGGACGCTCGCGGCGCAACTGGCGAGCCGCCAGGGCGCGAAATTCATCGTAAACCAGCGGCATGAGCTTGGAAGCGGCGTTTGAACGATCGCCACTCTTCAGATTCGCCAGGAGTTGTGTGATCTGCGAGACTGACTCAGCCGCCATAATTTACCCGGTGATGGTAGGCGCGATTATCACCGTAAACTTCCGCGCAGCAAGGGTAATTGGCCAGCTGGACGGAGGCCTTCTTGCCCCGTATTCAACCAGGAACGCTCATATCCACATAACTTAGACCGCTTGCGGCTGGAGCGTTTTTCCCTCGGAATACGCCAGCACTGCCTGGCAGAATCCCATGAACAGCGGCTGAGGCCTGAGTGGCCGGCTCGTCAATTCCGGGTGCGCCTGCGTGCCCAGGAAATAGGGGTGAACATCCTGCGGCAATTCCAATATCTGCATAATGGGCTGAGTCGGATGCTTGCCACTGAAAATCATGCCGTGTTCTTCAAGGGTGGGGACAAACTTGGGGTCGACTTCATAGCGATGGCGGAAACGGAGTCGGATGGTGCGGGCATTATCGAACAGCTTCGCCGCCATTGTGCCCGGCCTTAGCTCGACATCCTTACCGCCCAGCCGCATGTTCCCGCCTAGGCCTTCGATTTTCTTTTGTTCCGGCAGAATGTCGATCACAGCATTGCGGCAGTTCTTTTCAAATTCAGTGCTGTTGGCGTTCTCGATGCCACACACATTTCGGGCAAATTCAATCACCGCCATCTGGAAGCCCAAACACAACCCGAGATACGGAACCTTGTTCTCCCGTGCATAGCGAATGCATTCGATTTTGCCTTCGGTGCCCCGTACTCCAAATCCGCCGGGGACGATGATCCCGTGGCAATCGGACAAACGCTTGGCAACGTTGGAGGCGTCAATGGTGGTTGTATCGATCCACTTGAAGTTGACGTTCACACCCAGATGGACGCCGCAGTGCTCGCCCGATTTGATGATCGAAGCATACGCATCACGCAGCGAAGTATATTTGCCGGTGACGGCAATGGTCACATCCTTACGCGGACGGCCGATGCGCTCTACAAACCCTCGCCAGCGCATGCGGGCCTGGTCTTCCTTGCCCTGATCGACGCGGTCATGCAACGCCAGCAGGCCGAGCACTTCACGATCAATACCAGCGGTGCGCAACGCTTCGGGAATAGTGTAGATGCTTTCCACATCGTGCATCGTGACCACGCGGCGCATGGGCACGTTGGTGTACATTGAGATTTTTTCGCGAACCTTCTCTTTGACGGGATTCGATGCCCGGCACGCAATGATGTGGGGCATGATGCCCACTTCCATCAAGCGCTTGATGCCGAGCTGGGCAGCTTTAGATTTTTGTTCGCCGAGCGCGCCTGGCTCAAGGACGTACGTCAGCACGACAAATACAACCGAGCCTTCCCCTTCTTCATACGCGAGCTGCCGGCAGGCTTCCAGATAGGCCTGATTCTCGAAATCGCCGACGGTTCCTCCCACTTCGACGAACACCACATCCGCATTGGTCTTGGCTGCCAATTCACGCATGCGTAGCTTCACTTCCCCAGTGACGTGGGGAATAAACTGCACGTCTCTTCCCAGATAGCCGCCGTCACGTTCCTTCTTGAGCACGGCGGAAAGAATCTGGCCATTGGTGGTGAAGTTGGCAGCGCTAAGGTCCTGGTCGAGCAATCGCTCGTATGTACCAAGGTCCATGTCGGTTTCCATGCCATCATCCAGCACGAAGACTTCGCCGTGGCGATAGGGATTGAGGGTGCCGCTATCGATGTTGTAGTACCCCTCCATCTTTATGGGGGCGACGCGAAGACCTTTGTCCTGCAGCAATTTGGCGAGGGAGGAAGAGAAAATCCCTTTTCCCAGCCCGCTCATGACCGTCCCGACGATCACCACATATTTGTGGTGCCCCATACGATACCCCTTGGGCATCGGCGTATAAAATTCGGTTTCATCTGTCGATTGACCGATTTTGTACAACAATTCTTCGTTGCTCATGATCATCAGCGACCGTTAACGAGCGGCCACTTCCTTAAATCGTTTAACAAAGGCGTCATATTGCTGGGGCGTATCGATGCCATGGACGACTCGATTCGTCTTAACGATATGAATCGGCCGCCCGTGCTCCAGCACACGAAGCTGCTCAAGTTTTTCTGACTGTTCCAGCGGCGTCGGCGGCCAGGAGGCAACCATCAGCAGAAATTGACGCCGGTAAGCGTAGATCCCCTGATGTAAATAATAGGTTGCCCGCGCCCCCTGGGTCGAATCCCTCTGGAAAGGAATTGGCGACCGCGAAAAGTAGAGGGCCTTGTCGTCCAGTCCGATGACGACTTTTACGAGATTCGGATCGTTCGCATCAGCGTCGTCTGGAAACGGCGTTGCTGCCGTTGCCATATCATCGCCAGTGGATTCCAGACGATCGATTAAGGCATCAATCGTTTCGGCGTCAATTTCGGGTTCATCGCCCTGCACGTTCACAAGAATTGCATCTGAAAGCCCTTTCGCGACTTCCGCAATTCGGTCTGTTCCACTTACGTGAGCCGTCGAGGTCATCACGCAACGGGTTTTAAATGGGCGCAGGGCATCAACGATCCTTTGATCGTCGGTAGCCACTATCACATCACGTAAGCGTTTGGCTCGCCGCGCGCGTTCAACAACATGCTGAACCAGCGGTTTGCCGGTGGAAGAGGCGACGATTTTGCCGGGGAAACGGGTTGACCCAAACCGCGCCGGAATGATCGCGACCGCAGCCAAAGTCGAGCCTCAATAAAGCCTTGCGGGGTCAACTAAGAACTGTGGGGCGAAGATACGATGAAGGTGGGCCAGATGTCAAGAAATGCTTATGAAACTGTTTAACTTCTAACTTGACCACGGCTAACGTATCTTCTCAGTTGAATAATTCCATTTCGGCTATAAGAGGGCGCGCCCGTGCGGCGGCCGAATCTGCGCCAATCTGCGACAACTTGACCCGCCCCTGTGCAAAAGGTATTTTTACATTTTGATAACCATCCATGAATTTGGGCGACATGGTATGCCGCTGTTGTCTCTGCGGCAGCGCGATCGACACCACAGTTGGCTTAATTGGTTTTTATTTCACCCCACCTTTTTTCTCTTTTGCTAAATCGTGAAAGGATCGTGAGATGCCTGAAGTAAAGGTCGAATATGCCACGCCCAGATTTCCATTAATATCCGACTGCTATTTCTACCACCGGATGACGCTCCCGGAAGTGGGTGACGTCGGAGAAGAGTGGGATCTTCGTCCCAGCGTGGACGGCTATCTCGGCCACACCAATTTTGCGGGCAAGCGCGTCTTGGAAATTGGCCCGGCTTCAGGGTTCCTGACCGCCCACATGGAACGCGCCGGCGCGGAAGTGGTGTCTGTGGATTTGCCAGTGGCTTACGGATGGGATTTTGTTCCACGACCCAATCTCGACAGGGAGAAGTGGCGGGGCCATATGGAACGGCTGCAAAATGGGTTCTGGTTCGCCCACTCTAAGCTGGGTTTGAAGTCGAAGATGATCTATAGCCGTGTACAGGATCTGCCGGATTCCATTGGGAAATTTGATATCTCCGTGATTGCGTCTGTACTCATCCATACCCGCGACCCAATGGGAATTCTGTGTCGGTGTGCCGAGCTGACCACCAAACGGGTTGTGGTCGCTGAATCCATAAATGTAAAGATCAATGCCCAATTCCCGGTAATGGTACTGCGGCCAAACCCCCAAAATGCCACGACAGACTGTTGGTGGACAATTCCGCCCGAGACAGTCGCCACCATGCTCCAAGTTGTGGGATTCACGCAAATTGGTGTCGTGGAGAATGCACTGCAATTCTTTCGCGCGCCAAATCCGACGCCGGGCTATACCGTTGTTGCCGAGCGGCCTTAGAGGCAACTTTTGATCACTGCCGGACTACATCGGCTTCTGGTTGCACGAAATTCGCAGTGGTCGTCGTGGTAGGACCGTGAAGGCACTTCTCAGAATCCCCGCGGCACGGGTCGGGCAGATTTGAAATCGCTTGGTACAGGCGGCAATCTGTCTATTGGATGCGCCGTATCCCCATTACAATATGCGGGTGAATAGCGCACAAATCCTGCACGATGTGATGGATTTGATCTACCCGCCACACTGCGCGATTTGCGGACAGGGCGAAATCGAATCGCGAGATCTATTTTGCAGCAAGTGTTCAAACGCGATGAACGAATTATGCGACGCGCCATCTTGCCCATTTTGTGCGATTCCGCTTGGTGAAGGCGGTGCCTGCCCTCAATGCGGGGGGAAGGGCTTGCATCCTTTTGAACGGATCGTGGCGCTGGGCGCCTTTCGTGATCCGCTGCGGCAACTCGTGCATCACATGAAATATCACCACCGCTGGCCGGTGGCTGAAGTGCTGGCGGATCGACTCCTGGCTCAGGACCGGGTTCAAGCACTGCTGACGCAAACCGACCGGCTGGTGGCCGTGCCACTTCATTGGTCGCGGCAGATTGCTCGTGGCTACAATCAGGCGGAGGCGATCGCTGGCTATCTGTCGCGAAAGGTGAAGATTCGTCTATCGCACCCTGTTGTCCGTCTGAAGAACACCGACAGGCAAACGACTACCCATTCACGGGCTTTGCGCGCGGATAATCTTCGCTATGCGTTTGGACTGATCAACGCCAAAGCAATCCGCGGACAGCGCGTAACAATTGTGGATGACGTGATGACCACGGCTTCCACGTTGAAGTCAATCGCTCGGGCGATCGCTCAGGGCGAACCAGCGAGCATCAGCGCAATCGTCGTTGCGGCCGCCGATCCGCGGCGCCAGGATTTCCAGGCAATCTAGGAGCCTCACCCGGATTAAGCTGGTGGCGTCTGAAATAAATGTTGCGCGAAGAAAGGGACTTGCTGGAACATTGTATGCCAGCAGGTATCGAACGACATGAATCGCAGATCCAACGCAACTGCAACGCCGTTAAGGGCTGCGGGCGTGTAGATGGAAACGTGGCCGTTGCGCGGCGCAATATACCACCACTGGGTGCGCATAAATTCAATATCAGGGGGTTGCACCTGAGTGGCGAAGACAAGCATTCCTTTGCCAGCAAGCAGTCCTTTCATATCACCAAATGTCTCTACCGGCTGAGGCGCGTGCTCGGCGACTTCAAAGCTGACGATGAGATCGTAGTGGCCAACAGGCCGGGCGGAGAATTGGGGAACGAATGGATCATATGTATCGACAGATTTAAAACCGCTGGCGTGCATGAGCTCAGCCAATTTTCCGTTGCCACCACCGTAATCCAGGATGCGAATGCCAGTGGAACCGCTGAACATTCTGATCAGGCGTTCAGCCATGGCGCGCGGGCGGACTTCCTTATATTCGGGATCAACCTGACTGTATTGGTCGTTATAAATCCACCGGGTGAAGTCTTCACGGCTGAAGGAATCAAATGCAACCGTGAAGATGAATCCGCATTTTTCGCAACGGTGATAGTAGATCGGTATCCCGCAGCGTTCCAGAAGCGGCTGGCGGACTTCGCCGCAGTATTGGTTGAAGTCCACCACGCCGTAAAGCTTGGCCTGACCGTTGCAGCATTTGCACGGCACAACCAGACTGGCAACGGGTTTGAACACAGAATCCATCATGCACTGCTCGAAATGTCTATGGACGAAGCATTGTTTGGCCGGGATTAATGATGCCTTGATGCAGGATGCACAAGCTCATGACACAGGAGGCCGGAACTCGTTGACACCTTTTTAGGTTAAACACTACGCAATTGACAGCCAGCCACTCACAAAGGCGTTTGCCGCTCTTGTCGCAGAGCGGTAGCATTGATAAGTCGTATGCCAACCCGCAATTTCAAGCTTGCGTTGCCATTTTCTGCCAAGGCCCGGCGAACGGGGGAGCAGCCCATCAGCTTCCTCGTTTCTGCTGCCATGGCGAATCCCAGCCTGATTAACCTGGCAGCGGGTCTGGTTGATCCCCTGACATTGCCGGTCGATGCAGTCGGCGAGATCACCCGCAGAATCTTCAAGGATCAGACCCGCGCTCGGGCTGCCCTGCAATACGACACCACGCTGGGTCTGGCCCCGCTTCGCAAAGCAGTGCTGAAGCATCTGGAGCGTTGCGAAAACAAATCAGCTGGTGATTTTGGTCTTACCGACCGCGATATTCTCATCACAACCGGCTCACAGCAGGCGCTTTATCTTCTTGGCGACGTGCTAATCGACCCTGGTGATATCGTGATCGCGGCCAACCCCTGCTACTTCGTCTACACAGGAACACTGGCTTCGCTGGGGGCGCGGGTGCTTACCGTACCGATGCGCGAGGATGGGATGGATGTTGATGCCGTCGAGCAATTGCTTGAACGCCTGGAAACGCAGGGAATCCTCAATCGCGTCAAATTGATTTACACGACCAGCTATTTTCAGAATCCGACCGGTTTATCGCTGAGCGAAGCCGGAAGGCGCCGATTACTGGAGATTGCAAAAAGATTTAGCCGCCAACATCGGCTTCTCATTCTTGAAGATGCAGCCTACCGCGAACTGCGCTACGACGGACCCAGCCTTCCCTCCATGAAATCCATGGACCCGGAGAATCAATATACAATCCTCACCCAAACGTTCAGCAAACCCTTCGCGCCTGGCCTGAAGACCGGCTACACAGCTATGCCACCCGACCTTCTGGAAGCTGTTCTGCACCAGAAGGGAAACCATGATTTTGGTTCGTCCAGCCTAACTCAGCACATCGCGTTGGAAGCCATGGAAAGCGGGCTTTTTGATCAGCAGGTCGAAGTTCTTCGCGCCGGCTACAGCCACAAGCGCGACGCGATGCTGGACGCCCTGACGAAACATATTCCAGCAGATGCGGGCATCACCTGGACGAAGCCGGCGGGCGGCCTTTATGTCTGGATGTCTCTTCCTGCGCCGATCAGCACGTCGCGCGACAGCGCGCTCTTCCGCGCCGCGGTGGCCACCGGCGTTTTGTATGTTCCGGGCGACTATTGCTTCCAGCCGGATGAATCAGGAGCGATTCCCAAAAACTATCTGCGGCTAAGCTTCGGACAGGTCGCGCCCCAGCAAATCGAACCGGGGATACAACGGCTCGCCAAGGCGCTGGGTGGAGTTCTGGAAACCGCCGCGATGGCGGGCGGCGCGGTTCAATGATGACTCCAAGGTCGGAGAAGTGATGCACGCATGAGCAAGACGCTCTTCTGGTACATTTTTTGGAATCTGCTGCGCGTCTTCACGCTCACCACGGGCGGCCTGGCCGTCATTATGTGCCTCGGCGGATTGCTGCGGCCTCTCACGGAAAATGGCCTGGACTTGGGTCAGGTCAACCGAATGGTCCTTTACATGCTGCCGGCGATGTGCACCTATTCCCTGCCCGTTTCCGCGTTGTTTGCATCGACCATGGTCTACGGTCGCTTCTCCGCCGACAACGAGCTGACCGCCATGCGCGCCGGCGGCATCGGGTTCATTTCTCTGCGGCGGTTCTCCATCGCGCTGCCCGCGCTCGTGCTGGGTTTGCTGGTTGCCGTCATCAGCTTGCTCATGCTTTGCTTCATCGTCCCGATTTACACGCTGAAAGTGGAAGAGGTGTTGTATTCCAACATCGCCAAGGTGGTGGCCAGCAAGATCCAGAAGAACCACGAGGTTCAGTTTCCCGACGAGAGCAGCGGCCGTTCGCTGAATATTTTCGCGCAAGCTGCCAGCCTTCCGCGGCCGGAAGCTGGTGATGCCTCGCAGCGCGTGCTGCTGGTCGGGCCGGCAATGATCAATTTTGATGAGCCTCTCCCCGGTGGTGCTGATATCAAGGTTCCGCGCGAGTTCTGGATGGCCAAGACCGCGACGGTCTCTATCGAGCGCGACCCCAACCCGGCGGCCTCCACCAGCGCTTCGCTCTTCGTTCAGCTGAACGATGGAATCAAATTCCCGCGCCAGTTCACCGGCAGCGTGCAGGCAGGCGTGGCCGCAACGACTTTCGGACCCATACAAATTCCCTCTCCGATCACTGAAAACGTGAAGTTCATGGATGTGGGCCACCTTGCCGAACTGGCCGGCGATCCCGGGCGCAGTGAAAAAGTGAAGGTAATTGTCCGCAGTCTGATTCTTCGCGAGCAGGAACGAAAATATTTGAATTCCATCGCCGGCGAGATTAATAAATCCCGCGACTCCAATACGCCGAAAATGGCCAGCTATGGCTTTAAGCTTGATGACACCGGCAGTGACCACATCACCATCGGGGGCGCCAACGCCGCCGTCGGTTATTCCGGCTCTGAATTGGTGATTGACGCCCCACCCGTGGGCGATGACGCGCGCAGCGTCTGGTTGCATCAAAACCATGGCTCACAGGAAACCCTATCCGCCAAGGCAAAAGAAATTCGCATCCGAGCCAAGCCCGATCCGATCAATCTGCGAATGGCCGTCAGTATTGAACTCTACGATACGGAACTCCATACCCAGGATGTGACCAGCGAACGTCTCAGCTATCCCGTTGCGCTTTCGGTTCCCATGCCAGCCGAAATTCAACAGGTGGCGTCCAAAAGTTTGGACGATTACCGCCATGATCCCCACGTCACGCCCACGGATGCATTCAATCTTCGGCACGAACAGGTGGTTGTGAACAACGCCGTTCGGAGTGAATTGCACGGCCGGGCTAGCTTCGCGGTCAGTTGCCTTATTCTCGTCATGGTTGGCTGCGCGCTGGGAGCAATGTTCAAGAGTGGGAATTTCCTTACCGCATTTGCCGCCAGCTTTCTTCCAGCGCTGCTGTGCATAACCCTTATTGTCTGCGGCCAACAAATTGCCACGCACGTTCCGTTCGATACTAACTTTCACAACCCACTTTCCACATCGTTGTGGTTCATTTGGGCTGGAAATATCGTGGTGTTATCGGCAGCAATTTTTCTGACGGGTAGGCTGCAAAGGCGATGACGCCCATTATTCCGCCTAGCAAGGAGCATCCAAGCAGACCAAGGGGAGGCCGCGATTCCTGGTTGTGGCTTTCACAGCGCGGGGTGATCGTGGCGCTCGTGCTGTGGGTTGCAATTCGATGGATCTTCGCCGCCGCGCGCGAGTTGGTTCCGGATGAAGCCTACTACTGGGTCTGGTCGCGGCACCTGGCCCTGTCGTATTTCGATCATCCGCCAATGGTGGCTTACCTAATTCGCCTGGGAACGATACTGGCAGGCGAAAATGAGCTAGGCGTGCGCTGGTGGGCGGGATTGATGACCGCGGCAACGATGGCGATTTTAGCGCTCACCGCCAAACGACTGACCGGCGATGTTCGCGCCGCCGTCTTCGTTGCGATGATGCTGCTTCTTAGTCCGATGATCAACGTCATCGGCCTGATTGTCACGCCTGATACGCCACTTTGCTTTTTCACGGCATGCGCGCTTGGCTGCGTACTTCTGATTTTTGCGCCGAATTCACTTGGTGAAGATCTGTCGCGAGGAAAGCTCTGGCTGGCGTTCGGCGTTTTTCTTGGACTTGCGATGCTCTCGAAATACACGGCCATACTGCTCGGCATCGCCGTAGCGGGAGCGATGCTATCTAGCGCCGATGGCCGTCGCCATTTTTTCATGCCCTGGCCCTGGCTCGGCGCGGTGTTCGCGCTGGCGGTTTTTTCCCCCGTGATCATGTGGAATGCTCAACACAACTGGGCTTCGTTCAGATTTCAGCTCCACCACGGACTGGGCAGCAGCGCCTCTTCGCCATGGAAGAATCTGCTCGAATATTTTGGAGGACAGTTGGCCCTGGCCACGCCCGTGTTTTTTGTTTTCCTCCTGATCGTGCTGGCGGTTTATTTTTACCGCCAAAATAACCCGATGCACATTCGCATCCTTCTGGCTGCCAGCACGCTGCCCATCGTATTCTTCGCCTGGTCAGCTTTACACAAGCATGTTGAAGCCAACTGGCCGTTGATGGCTTACCTGCCCGGCGCGCTGCTCATCGGCCATTACCTCAGCGAAAACTGGAGCCGAAGGCGAATTTTCTGGGCCGAGGTGGCAATGAAGGTTGCCTTGGTCGGCACCATTTTAATTCATTTTCCCGAGGCCACATGGGCGGTTCGACCCTCCCTGGGAACACCGCTGTGGGATGAATTGTTCGGCTGGCGCACGCTGGCGACGGAAGTAGAAAAAGAAAAACAGGATTCGCCAGTTTTCACGACCGACTACGAATTTGCTTCGGAACTTAGCTTTTATCTCCCGGGCCACCCCAGCGTCTGGCCTCTGCGCGAACCGAGCCGACCGACGGTGTTTGATTTTATAGGAACGCCCCCTGACATCGGTTCCTTATTGCGAATGCTGATCGTCCGGCGTGGAAACCTCGGCATGCCAGATTCTCTTCGACCCTATTTTCAGGAATTTCAGCGCATTCACTTTGAAACCATCGAGCATCAACGGATGATTCGAGAGACGACGATATCCGTTGCCAGTAAAGTTCCCTGAGGAAACCGCCAGACAGAGGCCAACGATTTTTGAAGATCATCGACCGCTATGTCCTGTCCATGTTCGCGAAGAACTACCTCATCAGCTTCATGGTGCTGATTGGGATGTATATTGCGCTTGACATGGTCTTCAATTTCTCCAATCTCACCCAAAACCACAACACATCCATCGGTAGCGCGCTATCGATCTGGCACATTCTGTATGACATCGTGGACTTTTATTTTTACCAGTCCTTCCTCTATTTCGTGCAGCTCTCTGGAATGATCGCGGTTTTGGCCGCTGGCTTTACGGTGATGCGCTTAAGCCGTTTCAACGAAATGACTGCCCTGCTCGCCGCCGGCACACCGCTGTTGCGCGTCGCGCTTTCGGTGGTTTTGGCCGGCGTAGTGCTGAACCTTGTGCTTCTGCCCATCGACCAGGAAATTATTATTCCCCGCATGATTCCCAAGCTGATGCGCGAGCATGGGGACGTGCATGAGACGACGATCAAAGCCTTCGCGGTGCGGATGATGCAGGATGATTTTAATGGGCTGTTTAATGCGGCGCAATACTCACCTCCGTCGGCCACCGCGCCAGCGCATATTGATTACCTTGATGTCATTGAACGCGATGCCGACCTCCGCCCCAGCGGTCATCTCTACGCCGCCGCTGCCTTTTGGAACTCCAGTAAGCAGCGTTGGGATCTGACCGATGGCCATGAAACTCCAATCACACCCCCGTCACAATCCCGGACCCCAGGCCCGAAAACCGTCGCTTTCTACAAGAGCAATATTACACCCGAAGAAATTGCGCTGAATGATCTCGGCAAGGATTACATTCAACTGCTCCCGACCTTGAAGATCGACCAATTGCTTGATCCCTCGCGCGCTAAGAGTTATGGGACCATTGATCTTCTCCGCACTAAGCATCTGCGATTCACCCAGCCGATTGCCAATGTCATCCTGCTTCTGCTAACCATTTCCACGGTTCTCTCCAGGGAACCCGGCACCTTCAAGACTGGGGCCGCCAAATGCATGGTTTTAACAACGCTTTGCACCGCCAGCGTGTTCATCGCCTACCAGCTTGCCGCCACTCCTCCCAACGCGTCTTGGATCAACATTTGGCCCGCGCTTATGGCGTGGCTACCCATCCTTATTTTCGGTCCGCTAACCGCGTATTTATTGGACCACATGAAATCGTAATGCCCCCAAAAGCCTAGACTAGCTTCATCTAATCAAAAATCTTTGCGCTGATTTGCTCGCCGCCCCGGCGAATCGTACATCCTGGTTGTCAGGCACACGCACCGCATGACTGGCCCGCGTGGGGCGACATGACGGAGCCTGACGCGACGCTCCCCTTCCCACTTTCTGGCGATGCCGGCCGCAAGCAATTGCGGCCGGCATTATTTTATGTCACGGATCAGGCCAGTGAAGCAGCCCACGAGCCCAACTTGAACTCCTGCTCGAACCCCCGGATAATCGAATAGAAGCTCATGCAGGCCCAAATCCTTCAAATTCTCAAGGCTCCGGACTATGCGCAGCAAATCGCGCGCGGAGCGGAGTTGCTCGCCGCGGGCAAGTTGCTGCTATTGCCGACCGAAACGGTGTACGGAGTCGCCGGCTTGCTTTCCCACCCAGACGCCCGTGCCGCTCTGACTGAACTGCGACAATCCCCGGCAAACAAACCATTTACAGTGCATCTGGCACAGCCGAAGAAGGCGATGGATTATCTCGGGCCGGTCAACGAATTTGGCCGAAGAGTGATGCGAAAGCTCTGGCCGGGCCCGGTCGGCTTAATGTTCGATGTTCCAGCCGCCCGCCGCGAGGAAGTTGCTGCCCGGTGGTCACTTGCGCCCAACAATTTATACGGCGACGCCGCCATCGCCATCCGCTGCCCAGATCATCCGGTGTTTTACGATCTCATAAGTTTGATCGAGGAACCACTAGCGATGACGGTGCCCAGGGGCATATCCCCGCGCGTCGCGGATTTGCCCGAAGAAGTATTGGGACAGGTGGAGATGATCTTCGATGCGGGGGAAACGCGGTTTTCTAAACCTTCCACTCTTCTGCGGATTAAAGAAAATTCCTATGAGGTGGTTCGCGCCGGTGTATATGATGAGCGGATTATCGACCGAATGCTGAAAACCACGATCCTCTTTGTCTGCAGCGGTAACACGTGCCGATCGCCCATGGCAGAGGCGATCGCCAAACGCTATCTAGCTGACAAGCTTGCGTTATCACCCGATGACCTGGAACTACACGGAATCAACGTGCTGTCCGCCGGAAGCTTCGCAACGCCCGGCGCGCGGGCGGCGCAGCCGGCAATAGAAGTCGCTAGCGAAATTGGAATCGATCTGAATAAGCACCGCTCGCGACCTTTAAGCGTGGAGATGATTAATCAGGCGGATGCGATTTATACGATGACCCGGCGTCATGCCTCAGACGTGGCGGCAATGGTTCCATCAGCAGCACGAAAGATTTCGACGCTGGACCCCGAGCACGATATAGAAGACCCCATTGGAGGCGATCTGGCGCTTTACAAACAAGTGGCCGATCAATTGAAGAGCCTGATTGAGCAGCGACTCAAAGACGAGGTAGTGCCCTGACGCTGGAGTACCGTAAATGAAAGTCGCCATCGCCTGCGATCATCGCGGGTATGAAGCTAAGAAGAAATTGATTCCCCTGCTCAAGAAACTCGGCCATGAGGTCGAGGACTTCGGCTGCGAGGGCACCAACAGCGTGGATTACCCGGACTTCGCTATCCCCACTGCTCGCGCGGTTGCCGAAGGCAAGCAGGAAGTCGGTATTCTGCTGGACGGCAGCGGAATTGGAATGACTATCGCCGCAAACAAAGTTCGCGGAGTCCGCGCCGGGCTTGTTCACGATGAAATTACCGCCCGCCGCGCTCGTGAGCATAACCACTGCAATATGCTCTGCCTGGGCACGGATTTGCTGAGCGAAGATCAGATCCGCCAGATCGTCGAAATTTTTCTTTCCACCGCGACCAGCGATGGCCGGCATGCCAAACGAATTGAAAAGCTCAGGGAATTCGAAAAAAATTCATAGGCGAAACATGCTTCAGAGCCCAGGGGCTATTAAGCCCTGGATGCATCTCCCAGCACCAGCCCCGTCGCGACCATAAACATCCCCGCGCCAAGCAGGTAGAGATCGGTTCGCGGCTGTCGGCATAGGTTCGCCAGCGCGCCTCCCACCGGTTTATATTCCGGCAAGGGCGCCGGGGCTGGCACATGCACGATCATAAAGGGCGACATCTTCTCAGCCCCCGACGAAGCGGCAGCCGCGCCGGATTCACTGTCGTCCTTCGCGGTGGTGGCCGCGGAACGCAAATCCAGGACCGTTTCCCCATCCCGCACCATTCTCATTTGCCGCTGGGCAAGACGCTCGGCCAATTGAGGATCATTCTGAATCTTACCGATGAATTGTTGATTCAGCGCCGTCTGTTTTTGAATCTGATCCAGATCGCGCTGCAGCTTTTCGCGTTCGTATGCCAATCGCCGGTTGGCGTCGGCCTGGGGAATAATCACGCAGGCTGCAATAATCGCCAGTCCCAGGCAAAGCACGGAAATCGTCCAGCCGCCGCCGTCCCGCTTGGGTGATTCAGTCGCATAGCCAAGTGTGGCGGTTTCAAGACCGGAAAGCTCCCCGTCCCCGGTTTCATCCCAGTCCTCTGGCGAATCATCAGTATCGTCACCATCTTCCTCACCGACAACCGCATAATCCCCGCCATCCTGGGCCTCCAAAATAACGGTGGCAGCGCCCTCAAAAATGGGTTCATCGGTTGCCGATTCTGTCACGGAATCAGACGCAGGAATGGAAATGGTGGAAACTTCAGGATCGGAAGATGCCAATGCCAACGCGTGCTTGTCCTGCGACCGCACCAGCGCCATCTCCTCTGGCGACGGAACCCGTGACTCCGTGGGATCAATCGACTCCCATGGCACTGCCGGCCCATGCGAGGTGGGGGTTTCGTCGGGAAATGGGGTCATTTCAGCCATCCTTGGCTCGTTCTAATTCCCGCCGTATCCCGGAGCATTCCGCTCAGGTCACGACGCCTACTTTCGCCAGAATTTTCCGCCGTATTGCGCCTGCTGGCCAAGCTGCTCTTCAATGCGGAGAAGTTGGTTGTATTTTGCCACGCGATCCGATCGCGCCGGCGCGCCGGTCTTTATCTGTCCGCAATTGGTCGCGACCGCAATGTCCGAAATCGTCGAATCCTCGGTTTCACCGCTGCGGTGGCTCAGCACCGCGCTGTAACCGCTGCGAATGGCCATGTTCACGGCATCAAACGTTTCGCTCAGAGTCCCAATCTGGTTCACTTTCACCAGAATCGCGTTGGCAGTTTCAGATTTGATTCCTTTTTCCAGGAACTTCACGTTGGTGACGAACAGATCATCGCCCACAATCTGAATCTTCTTTCCCATCCGATCGGTCATCAGCTTCCAGCCGGCCCAGTCGTTTTCCGCAAGGCCGTCTTCAATCGAGCGAATGGGGTATTTCTCAGCCCACCTGGACCAGTAATCAACCATCTCTTCACTGGACATAATCTTGTCTGGGTTGCTCTTAAATAACTTGTAGCCCTTCTTTTGCGCATCCCAGAGTTCGCTGGCCGCGGGGTCAAGCGCGACGAAAACCTGCTCGCCGAACTTGTAACCAGCCGCCGTTACGGCTTCGCCGATCACCTTGAGCGCGTCTTCATTGTCCTTCAGGTCCGGCGCGAAGCCGCCTTCATCACCCACAGCCGTCGACATCTTGTTCTTGTGCAGCACCTTCTTCAGCGCGTGATAAATTTCCACGCCGGCCCGCAAACCCTCCGAGAAAGAATCAAACCCCCAGGGCTGAATCATGAATTCCTGAAAATCAACGTTGTTGTCCGCGTGCTTGCCGCCATTGAGAATGTTCATCATCGGACAAGGCAGCGTCTTGGCGCCCGGCCCACCCAGATAGCGATACAACGGCAACTGACTCACTTCTGCTGCCGCCTTCGCCACCGCCAGTGAAACGCCCAGCATCGCGTTGGCGCCAAGCTTGGATTTATTCGGCGTTCCATCCAGTTCAATCATCAACTGGTCGATGGCTTCCTGATCCCGCGGGTCCAGGCCGATCAGCTCGGGGGCGATCTTGCTGTTCACGTTGTCGACGGCCTTGAGCACACCTTTGCCGACATACACTTTCTTGTCGTCGTCACGCAGCTCGACAGCCTCATGCTCGCCGGTGCTCGCGCCACTGGGAACCGCCGCGCGGCCCATGGTGCCGTCTTCCAGAATTACATCCACCTCAATCGTGGGGTTCCCGCGCGAGTCCAAAATCTGACGGCCCTGAATGTATTCAATGCATGTGTTCATGGTGGATGCCGAGGCGCAAGTCCTCGGCCCTTTCGAGGTTATCGGACGAAACGATCATTTTTCTTAAAAGGCGGGCGGGAAATCACCCGCCCAACAAGGCCGCGCAGTTTATTCGGCACCCAACCCGTGTCAAACCGCGACGCAATGTCGCTCTCATTTCATCCGCTTGATGGTCCCCTGCGCGGGCTTATACTGCCATTCATGCCTAATGCGACGCCCATCCAGATGCTTGACGCTGAAACCATCGCCATCCTGCGTTGCCCGGTTACCGGCAGCCCGCTTCGGTTGGAGGACGATCATCTAGTTTCCGAGGTGGGTGGATTGCGATATCTGGTTCGCAACGGCGTGCCTGTGCTACTTGCCGAAGAAGCCAGGCTTCCTGCCGGCATTGAATCGCTGCAAGCTTTTAAAACCCGCTTCGCCAGTGAGATCAAGCCGCGATTCAACAAGCCTTAATCGTCGAAAAACCGATCGCCACTCAGACTTGGGCGGCCTTGAAATCATCCCGAAGCGACTGCAACTGCTTTAGCCGATCCCCCGTGGGCGGCTTACGGGTTTTCATCATTTCGACGAATGCATCAAATAAATAAGCTGCATCGTGCGGTCCGGGGCTCGCCTCAGGATGATATTGCACGCAGAAAATGGGAAGAGATTTATGGCGGAAGCCTTCGACCGTCTGGTCGTTGAGGTTCACATGCGTTACCACGCCACCGTGCGATTCCAATGATTTGCGATCAACCGCGAACCCATGATTCTGGCTTGTGATTTCAACACGGCCCGTATCCAGGTTCTTGACCGGCTGATTTCCTCCGCGATGGCCGAATTTCAACTTGTAGGTCTCCGCCCCCAGCGCCCGGCCAAGAAGCTGATGCCCCAGGCAAATTCCAAATATAGGCACCTTTCCCATCGCGCCTTGGATGGGCCGAACCGCATAATCCAGGACGGCTGGATCGCCCGGGCCGTTACTCACAAAAAGACCGTCGGGCCGGCGATCGAGGATATCCTCCGCAGTCACATCAGGTGGCAGAACCGTGACTTTGATCCCTCGCTGAAAAAAATGCCGGAGGATGTTCTGCTTTGCTCCACAATCGAGGGCCACAACATGCAGCCCATCCCCCCGCTCGACCTTGCCCAGATTCCACTCGCCCTGGCCCTGGTCCCAGGAATACTCGCTGGCTGGTTTCACCGCCTGCACCCAATCCGCGCCCGCCATCTCAGCAGATTTGCGCGCCCGCTCCACCAGCCTGGCATCATCCAGAATTTCCGTGCTGAGAATGCCGCGCATGGCGCCGGTGATTCGCAGCCGGCGCGTCAGCGCACGGGTGTCGATTCCTTCAATCCCTATGATTCCGTTTTCCTTCAGATACTGATCGAGGGACAGGTCCGCGCGGTAGTTCGAATAAATCGGCGGCAGCTCGCGCGCGATAAAACCCGCCACATGGGGCCGCTTGCTTTCCATGTCCTGCCGGTTGATCCCATAATTGCCGATCAACGGATATGTCATCGTAACGATCTGCCCCTTATAGGACGGATCGGTGAGGATCTCCTGATACCCCGTCATCGAGGTATTGAACACTACTTCGCCCTCGGAAGTCCCCATTGCTCCAAACCCACGTCCCGTAAAAACGGCCCCATCCTCCAAGGCAAGCTTGGCAATCCAGATTTGGTCTTGAGAACTGGCTGAATTCATGGGTGGCGGATTATACGCGGCGCCGTGCCAGATGCGAAGCCCCGGTTGGAAAGCTCATGGATCATGAATTTATTAAGGTCGGCCCCAAACCGCGCCGATATTCTAGTTGAGGCTGTGGGTCTCCGACCTTAATGGTCGGGCAGCCTGATTGAGGAGGCCGGTGTAACGGCGAGCACCGGCCTCTTTTTTTGCGCCCACATTTGACCAAGTTTTTGATGCAAGAATCGACTAACACGAAATGAATTCATTCCATCAGGAGTTTCCCGCAAGTCCGCATGATGCCGGAAATAACCAGTTCGGCGAAAGCCCGTGGCTTTGTCGCGTTCGCTTCATCCAAGGCGGCTAAATAGCGCCCGCGCTCGCCGATCTCAATAATCGCATAGGGATATCCGTGCCGCAGTAAGTGATGGTTCATCATTAGGCGGGCCGTCCGTCCGTTGCCATCGTTGAAGGGGTGAATTGCAACGAGGTTGTAGTGCAGTTCAGCAGCCTGCAGCACCGGATGAATCCGAGCGCGATTGGCCAGCTCAATCATCTTGGGGATAAGCGCGACAAACTTATGACTGCCCGGCGGAATAAATCCGCTGCCGGCGATTCGGACACGCTCGGATCGAAATTGCCCCGCCATACCGTTGTCAATTTCGGCAAGTACCTGGGCGTGCACGTCAAGTAAATCCTGGTCCGTGATCGGAGTGGCGGGTTTTTCAGCGGCCCATCGCTCAATTATTCGCAACGCTCGATCATGGTTACGGGCTTCGTAAATTTCGCGGAGCGACTTCTCGCCGGCGGGTGCTTTTCCCTCAATTACCAACTGGGTCTCTCGCAATGAAAGGGTACTGCCTTCAATGGCATTTGAATGGTATGTCAACTCGATGCGAAGCGCTTCAAGAGTATTTGGGAGAATTTTGCCGGACGTACGAGATTGCCTAAAGCGCGCCGCGCAAGCATCCGCATCATTAAGCAAGGCGCCCAGTGGAACCGCCAAAGTGCTAAAGGATTGCAGCGGTTCGGGAAGCTCCAGAGGTTGATCGCTCATTAAAGATTTTTCCAGAATGGTTTGAAACTCAATTCAGTTCGAACTCGGCGCGGTTGTCGGCGGGACATTCCGCAAATCTGACAACGCAACTGTCCGGATCAGGGCTGGATCGAGCCAGACGAAACGATCTTCGGTTGCGTAGTTCTTGCCGTAATCAACTTCCAGCGCCAGTTGTTTTGCCGCCCCCAACCCGACAATAACGACCGGATAAATCATTCCGGCTTTCACGTTTTTTTGCTCGACCGTCACCTTATCATCCAGCAATATCCGCACCGTCACATCCGCCAGCGGAGAATCAGAATCAATCGCGAACTGCGTGCGGAAACCCGCATATCCCGTGCCTCCACCCGGTCCGTTGCCGTTGAGGTCGTACACCAGCTTTGAATAGGAATGGCAACCAATCCCATGATGAAACGCCGGGAATTTCTCGCGAATCGGCTGGCCATCGCCCACCGTACGATCAAACCGGGTCGGAAAATTCTCGCTGAACATCGGCTTGTAAATGTTCTCCGATGGGCTCCGCGCCGTCAGCCAACTTACCGGCCCGTTCAATTGTTCAATGGCGATCACGGAAGAGACACTCACCTGTCGCGCGGTTTTGTCGTCCAGATTCAGCGTCAGCTTATCACCCGAAAGGGTGATGTTTACCGCGGAAATAGCGGCATCGCCCGCGAATCGCACGCGAAACATTCGCCGGTTCGAACCCAATGGTTGTGGGGCCGTCGAGAACAAAACCGCCTTCATCGTCTCCCAACCCAGCGTGGGCGTTGCGTCGCCCGCCTGCAGGGTTACACCCGACGCGCCGATTTGCGTTACAATCCCATGCACGGAATCGCCGTTTGCCAGCCGCACCAGATCATCCGTGCGTGACTCATCAAGGCCATCCGGCGCCGCGCCTGCGGTGGAAATGCCCACCAGCCGGCTCAGCGGAATCTGAATGTCCCCCAGGCTGGGACTCGTCCATTCCAGCTTCTCGTCCGCGACATTCACCGGCTCACCGCTAAGGTGGTCGCCGCCACTAAGATACAGGTTAAACTTTCCTGCCGCGGCGACCGACTGCGTCCATTGTGCGGTCAAATCCAATACGTCGTCCCAGCCAATAATCGATCCCTCGCCGTCCTGCGCCACCAGTAGGCCCTGGGCGCTGATTCCCTGGAGCTTGATCTGGCGGGTCTGGAATTGTGAATTGGTCAGCGCCCAATCGCCGCCCGCCCGCACGGAAGAGGAAAAGCAAAATCCCGTGACGGCTACGATCAGTATCATCGTCAGGCAAAGTATTTGTGAACCGCAAAACGATTTATTCGAGTCTAACTTTTTTGCTGACATTCGCATGAGGATTATTTGATTTGGCCTGACAAAGTGGGAATCGCAAAGATAACTTTTCTTCCGCGTAAAAGCATCATCCCCCGGGACCCTTGCCGTTGAAAACCGGCAAATAGCGATTGGGCATCTGCAGAATGATCAGCGCCATGGCAGTGCAGTATTCCGGCACAACTTCCTTATCCCATTCTCCCGAATCTTTATTTTGCCGGGCGATCAGCAAATCGCGAATGCCGGGATACCAGGCGCTCCAGTATTTTCCGCCCGCTAGAAACATCGCCTGAACGGCGTAATACTGCCCATAAAAAAAATGGCCGTTCTCCTCGCTGTTATTCTGATTAACACCCGGTTGAAACCGCGCCAGATAATCAAGCCCGCGCGACACGGCGTTGTCCTGGAATATACCCGCATAATAGAGCGCGGCCGTACCCGCGGCCGTTCGGGCAAAACCGCTTTCGCCACCCATTGCCTGATAGCTGAAACCGCCGTCCGCGTTCTGACACCGGCGCACGTAGCCGATGGCTTTGTCGATCACACCGCTTTCAACTTTAATCCCCGCGTCCCGCGCGGCCCGCAACGCCATCACCTGACAAATGGTGACGGAAATATCCGCATCCACCGGCACCGGCTGATAGCGCCAGCCGCCTTCGGAATTCTGCGCACGCTCGATCAACCGCACCGCCCGTTGCAGGTTTTCCTTCAGCTCATCGTCCCCGGTCATGCCGTAGACTTCACCAACGAACAGCGTGGAGAACCCGTGCGAATACATTTCGCCCTGGGAGGCATTGGTGGTGAACAGCCCCGATTCCTGCTGATTGTGCGTGACAAACTCCAGCGCCTTGCGCACGTTATCCCCATATTTGCCGCGACCGGGAAGATTGCCGTTGGCCATGAATGCCAGTCCCGAAAGCGACGTAATGGCAACGGTCGCCCCGTATCCGCCCGAATTGCCGAACGACCCATCGGGCGACTGATGCTTGGCCAGATATTCAAGGCCCAGCGCCACGGCGTGTTCCTGGTCCGGGGTGATCTCCGTCCCATCCACCTGAGAAGCTTGCGCGGCCAATTTCCGGGGCGCGGACAACCCGGCCGGATCAGTCGCCCCCGCCGAGCCGCCGGCAGAAACCTGCGCCCGGCTCCCCGCCAGCCCGGCGCATAGTACGGCCGCCACCGCCGGCAAAACAATGATTGTCCGCCGTAGCTTTTTCAGTCCGAACCTAACGCGTATTTTGGTCATTACTTATTCTGGTCAGTCGCGCGCTCACCGAGCGCGCGGTAGTAATCGTCAATGAAGTTCTTGAACTTCTCGATGGGCTTTTCCGAAGCCGCTTCAATCACCGCTGCGCGCTTGCGGGGGGAGGTTCCGCCCCATTCCTTCATGGTCTGGGCAATATCAGTTTGCGATGCGCCGCTTACATTCGTATCGCGATTGGCCGTGCTCTGCCCAGCCGGTGTGCGGCCACCGACGCTTTGCCCGGGCTGCTGGTTCTGTGGCCCTTTGTTGGGCTGGTTTCCCTGGGCCTGAGCCTGCTGTTGCTGCCCCTTGCCGGAAGGCTTGCTCTGACCTTGCTCGGCCCGCGCCATTTCAATCAATTGATCCAGATCAATCAGGATGCGCTTTTGAATCTCCTGCGTTACCGCCCCGGGATCTTTATCCAGCGCCAGCCGCTGCTTGGAGCGCGCCATCCGCTGGCCGACAAGGTTTACGTCCTTTTTCTGCTGATCACCATCCGGCTGTCCATCGTCGTTCAGCAGCGCATGTTGCAGCTCCTGATCATCAATCTTGTCGGTGCCCGCTTCCTCTGGCAGCTTGTCCGCCGCATCGGGCTCGGGTCCCAGTTTGGTTTTGCCGTGGCTGGATTTCTGAAGCAATTGGTCCAGCAAGGTGCGTAACTTTCCCTGACGACCACCCAGCGCGACTAATGTCGGCTCCTGTGAATTGCCCTGATCGCTGATGGTCTTGGTTGATTTATTTACCGCCGCCTGAAGCTGCCGCAAAAGCCGCAACTCAGCCTCGGGCGGCAATGGGGGAGCGCCGCCACCTCCACCACCACCGGGAGTTTTGGGCTGTTCAAACGCGCTTTGCTTGGGCTTTGTCTTAAGGCTGTCAATCATCGCAGTCAGTTGTTCTTCAATCCGCGTTTGTTCTGCCTGGGTGGGAATTCCGGTCCGCGGCTTGGTCAGCGCATCTTTCACGCTCTGCATCGAATCAACAATGTCTTTGTTCGCCCAGACATACACAATCCCACCCAGTGCATTCAAATCATCACCAAGTTTACCGGTGCGATCGGCCAGCCCGGCCTGCTCGGTCGGCAACTGCGCGAGCCGGGTGGCATTGCGATGATCAAGCTGGCCGTCATCCGTACGCGGCGCTTTATCAATGCTCTTGGTATCCATGTCCAGCTTCTTCTGCGACTCAAGGATTTTCTCGTACGCCACGCGTATCGTGTCCTTCTTCCGCTGATTTATTGCCGCGGCGTTCTTCTGGGCCTGCTGGTCCACAGCATCCTTGGCCGATTGCAGCGCCGCCAGCGCTTCCACCTGGGGCGGATCGTACGCGCTGGCCAGCTTCTCATTGTCCGGCGTGCTGTCGTCACGAAGATACACAATCGCCCGGCTCATCCGGTCCGCCGCCCGATTCAGCGCCGCAACAATAATCGCCCCATCCTGCAAGGATTCCGCCGACTTGGCGACATTGCGGCTATTGCGCTCCGTCTGCTCCTGTAGCCGTGTTTGCGTGCCCAGATCGGCCAGCGGTGGAAGCTGGTCCTTCGTCCACTCCGCTTTTTCAATCAGTCCATCAATCACCTTCTGATCCGCCTTCTTCAGCACATCCGCGCCTTGCGTTGCCAGATTGGAATAATTCAGCGCCGCTTGCTGGCGAATCAGCGATTGAACCTGCTCCTGCAAATCCGCCAGCTTTTTCGCCAGCTCTTCAAGCTTGCGCTGCTGCGCTTCTTCCAACTGGCGAATCATCATTTGCAGCCCCACCTCGGCCTGCGCCTGTGCCTGCTGCGCCGCGCTCTGCTGGTTCTGCTGTTGGGATTTGGATGCGCTGCGCATCTGCGATGCGACGTTCTGATCCTGCGCCGTCTGCGAAGCCTGCTTCATCGCCTGCGAAGCGCTCGGATCAGACTTTTCCGACTTTTTCGCCGCCGCCGCCATCTGCTGGACGGCCTTGTCCGTCTTCTCCGCAAGATTCTTCTGCTCATTAGCCGCGTCCTGCTGCGCTTTGCGATCCTCAGCACTCATCTGTTCCGGCTGCTTGCCCAGGTTCCGCATGCCCAGCTCATCGCTCTTCTTCGAAATCGCCTGCTGCTGGGCCAAAATCGCCTTTAATTGCTCGATGCTCTTGGGAAGACCGCCAACTTCCCCAATGCGCGATACCAGCTGGTCCAGCTTTTCCGCCGCCGCCTGCTGGTTGTCCTGCGCCTTATCCAGCTGGCTGTTGCGCGCCGCGGTGGCCTGCTGTTGTTTGGCCGCATCATCCTTCGGATTCGCCTTCTGGTTCCGCGCATCGTCAATCTGGCTGGTCGCGTCCTTCATCGGATGCTCCGCAACCTGGTTCAAATCATTCTTCACCGCACTGGCTATATCTTTCAGATCCTGCGCGACTGATTTGTTTTCATCCATCCGCGACAGCAGATCTTCCAGCTTCGAAGACGCCTGCTTGGTCTGCGCCGCGGCAGTGGTTTGCTTTGCGATCAGAGCCTGTGCCGCCGATCGGTCCGCTCCGGTGAATTCGGGTTGCTTCTGCGTCTGACTCTTTAAATCAGTGGTCTGATCCTTCAGGCTCCGCTGGCTGTTCCGCACCTCGATCAATTGATCCCGCACCTGCCCCATCAAATCAGACATCAGCGCGGTGAACTGATCCTGACTCATAATGCTGATGCGATACCGGCCGCTGATCACCGGTTCATGCGTTTTGCCCTCAAAATTGAAGTTATCCTGCACCGACAAACAATATTCGATGTTGTCGCCCGGCTTCAGGCCGGCGGCATCCAGCTTGGAAATATCCCATGGGAAATCAATCTGCCAGCGACGCATTTCCCCGCTGCCTTCAATCGGATTCCACGTAACGCCTTCCGCCGGCTTGCCATCTTTTATAAGGTCGATCGCGGTATAGGGCGCCGGCTTGTCGCCCAGCTTCACCGCTAGCAACTGAAGCGATTTAATTCCGAAATCATCCTCGGCAATGCCACGGAGGGGAATCACCGCCTGGGGTGTGCATTCTTCATTGCGGGCCGGCTTGGTGATCTGAATCGTCGGCAACGAATCCTGCCGCACGATGACCTGGTAATCCGACATATCCGCATTGGAGAACCCGTCCATGTCGAACCCATGAACCTGGAATAACGCACTCTCCCGCGCTATCCAATGCCCCATTAGATTTCCGCCGCTGGGCTGATCCCAGGCAATGGTGGGGAGCTTGGATTGGGGCTGGTCGGTTGAAAGAGTCACCGCCTGATGAGGGTCGAGGTCTTTATTGAACGTCACATTCACAGCCAGGCTCGAACCATAGGTCACGGTCGCCGGCGCCGCATCCAATTGCACCGTCGTCGGCGTTGCGTCGGTCACATAAGCTGGCGGCGTTATCAGCAGTTGAACGCCCGTTACGGCGAGCCGCTGCACAATGCTGATGGTCTTCGGCGCGGTCTGGTCGTCGCCCGCTTCCATCCACACCTTCATGGCGCCGTTGCCCGCCCCGACCGATCGCGCATCCAGGCTCGCGGAATAGATGCCGTCCGCGGCGCGGCTCATAATTTCGGTTTCAATCCGCCCATCCCCATATTGATAAAACATCCGCGCTTCGCGCGACGCCCGATCCCCCTTGGCCAGCTTCATTTGCACATTCACACGCCGGCCCACCGGCACGCGCTGCGGCAGCGGGTTAATCAGCTGAATTTCCACGCGCTTCGGCCACGCATGCCCGCCAAAAGGCGTCAACAGGCGCGAAATGGCCGGTGAGAGATATTCGGGGCCCAGAAGCATCGCCAGAATTGCCAATGCCAAGAGCGATCCCCCCGCCACCAGCGAAGAATGCCACACCGGCCTGGTTTCAATCGCGGCATTCAAATCAAAGCGATGCGCCAGCTCGGTGGCTTCCGCCACCACGCGGCTCTTCATCAATTCCGAGCCGGGCGTCCCCTTGGTGATGAAATCAACCGTGCTGCGTAACCGATCGTTGAAATCGGGAAACGCGTTTTCGATTTTCCCCGCGACATCCGATAGCCGAAGCTTCGCCATCCAGGGATGCACCACCCATTGGCTCAGCACGTATCCCAACCCGGTCAGCGAAAACAGCATCACCACAATTCGAGGCACCGGGGGCAGGTTCAGCAGGTAATCCAGCAGCACCGTCGCGGTAAGCAGCCCGACCGCAACCGCAACCGCAACACCCATGCCGTAGGCGATGCTTAATGATCTAACCCGCCGCCGAACGGCTTCAAGTGAATTGATCAACGCTGTCGGAGGCATACACGCTCCTTACTTTTCGCCGTCAGCTTGTCCCCGCGTGAGCAACGGTGTTCGGGCACATCTTAGCCCCCTTGAATTGCGGAACGATGGACCGATCCACATTTCTAAAGCATCCCGAACATCTTACGCAGCACCCATTCTAACGTAATTAACAGCACGAAAACGACCAGGGCCAGCGGAGCATTCCACAGGGGTATGCTTGAATCCACCGGAATGATCTTGGCCGCGCTGGGAATCGCGACCATGCGGGCCGCAGCTTCCACGAATGGGATGGGCGAATCGGTCGCCAGCCGGCTCAGGGCCGCCACATCTACTTGTGGCTGAACGAGTTCCAGTCGAGGCGTTTCAATCTTATAGGAGACGTTCATGTCTTCGCTGATGATATGGGGTAATTTCACCGTAAATTGCCCAACTTTGTCAGCCGTGAATGTGCCGCTGAATACATCCGCCGACCCTTCCTGACGCGTCAGATCGAGCTTTCGCACGGGCTGGCCGGTCGCGTCGTCATCAATTTCGACGTTAATCGGCGGCGAAATGTTCTGCAGAATCTCCGGCGAAAGCACCCGCACCTGAACGCTAACCTGGCGCCCCAATTCGTAAGCATCCCGGTCAGTCGCGAAAGTCAGCTTGCGCTGGCCCAGCTTCCGCCCGCGTGCCAGGTAGCGCAACTGCTGCACCCAGTAGGTATTGAAGATCGATTCGCCCGTGTAATAGCGCCAGCGCCACGAATCGTCGATTGCGGAGAAAATAGTCCTTCCCGCGCCAAATCTGCCCGCCACCAGTAGTGGCGCCTTGCGATTATCCGGCCCCAGATCCGTTGGATGCTCCGCAAAGACGATTCCAACACCCGGCTTGACCAGCAAACCCCGGCAATACCAGAAAATATCCTGCAAATGATTTTTCAAAAACTCGTCGTTGGTTTCCACGTCCCCAAAAAAACGAAAAATGGGGGATTCTGATCCTGCCTTCGTCACCGCCGGCCGGAATCCCGCCGTGATGGCGCTGCGCATGTCATCGGCTTGCGTATGCGTAATGATCACCGGAAGTATCGGCTCGATCGGGGTGTTGCGAAAACTCTGCGGCGACCACCGCGGCCCCGCGACCATCTCAAATCCCCCGCCCTTCTTGCTCACGAAGTCGCTGACCATCTGCAACTGCGCATCGGTGAATTGCCGCGGATCAACATCGCCGAAAATAACAGCGTCGTAATCCATGAGTTGATCCATGCTCGTCGGAAACGCCGTAATCGCCCAGGTCTTGCTCGCGCGATTCGCGTCATCGCTCCCCTCCTGCCGGAAATTCGGGTCGGCGCTGGTCAGCAGGCAACTGATTTTCACCGTTTTGTCGCGCAACATACTTGTCTTTAAATACCGGTAGTCCCAGCGCGGATAGCCATCGACATAGAGAAGGGAAATGTTGTCATCCAGCACTGCAAGCTGAACCGGCCGGAAATTGTCGGCATCATCCAGTTCCCCTTCCTGCGGCTTGGCTTCCACCACAAGATTCGCGCTGGGCATGTCAGCGGCGGTCGGCTTGAATTGAATATCCGCCTGAAAAGGCTTGCCATCCAACGCGATGACTTCCTGGGTGATATCGCGCCCATACTCGTCTTTCACGGGCACCCGTACCTTTTGCCCGTTCTGAATGGTTTCCCGCTCCACCGCCAGCGTGATGGGATGGTTTGGCTCATAGCCGGTGGCTTGCAGCGTCACCTTAAAATCGGTGATGTCATCCACGAACGCGCTCGGCTCAAACCCAACGGATTGAATGGCGATGTTTTGCGGTGTCCGGTCGCTGCCCACGGGAATCGGGTACACGTTGATTCCAAACGTCTTCACCGCTGCGATCGCGTCCGGCAATGCTGCCGTTGGCGTCTCGCGGCCGTCCGTCAGCAAAACAACGCCAGCCACCCGCTGCCCCTGCAAATCTTCCATCACCGAACGTAATGACGAAACAATCTGCGTCCCATCACCCTCCGGCTTCAGGTTCCGCAGGGCGTCGGCTGATGTCTGGACAGAGGCTTCGTTCACCGCTTTCGACGCGTCGGAAACATTGTCGCCTGGACCATTCAAGCTCGCGAGCTGATGTTTGCCCCGGTTGAAGTCATAGATGCGAACCGTGTGAACGCTGGAAAGCTTGCGAAGCAATTCCGCATCGCGCCCCGCGAGCAAATCAATTATCGCGTCCAGCCGCGCCCTGGGTTTACCATCCGGGCCGGCAACATCCTTCACCTTCATGCTGATGCTGTCATCCACAAGCACCGCCAATACCGAGGGCTCGCGGCGAATCTGGCCCAGCGTCAGCACCGGCCGATTCAGCAACATGAGTGTGAACAAAAGCAGCGCCAGCCGAAGACATCCCAGCAGCAGCTTAACCCCGCGCGAGCGTCCCTCGCGGCGGTAAACGTGAACCACCAGCGCCAAAATGCCCAGCACCAACAACAGGTTCCAAACGCTCGCCCCGCCCACCATTTCCTGCCCCGGCCAGCTGGGGTTAAACTGAAACGTAAGGTGGCCATCCCGGCTGAGAAAGCCCTTCTGCAAACCCAGGATGATTTCCAAAAAACGCAGCATCTTTGCGACCTAATCGTCCCGAACTTTACTTACGCCATTGGTGGCCGAACCGCATCGCCATGAAACACTCCGCTGCCAGCAGCATGAGCACCAGGGTCATCACCGACCAGCCAAGATCCTTCCCATCGCTGGCCGTCGCCGCGGGCGCGGGAACCGAATCGCTTTCCATTCTCACGTTGATATCACCCAGCGCCTTCTTCACCGCGGCATCATCGATCGTGCGAATATCCGCCTCATCCGACGGCACATTTACGGCGATTTTGAAATTCTCTTCCCCGGTGGACAGCGAATATATTCCCGGCTTGGCGAGTGGTTTGCTCTCGTAAACGGATTGCCCGTCGCGATTGGTCATTTGCGCCAGCGGAATCTCCACCTGCGCCGCATCCTTCAGCGTCGGAGCGGTGGTCAAACGAACATAAGGCGGAACAATCAACGCCTCTTCAGTGCTGAGATTCATCCAGGAATCCCCGCTGCTCACCGTGCCAAGCAGCAACATATGCATCAGCGCGGGATAAGCTTGGTGCGCCATGAATGTTGTCCACTCGGAATTGGGATCAGCGCTGGTCGCGTAGAACAGCACCCTCCCATTGCCCAGCGTATGAAGCGTGATTGCCGGATCGACGGCGCTCTCTTTCGCATCATCAGGCGGAAGAAAATCCAGCACCCGCTCGGCCTTGGAATCCGCCAATAAACCAACCTGCCAGTAAGTGTAAATCTGCGCCAGCTCCATTCCCGTATTCTCCTGATCGCGGAAATCAGCAAGCACCGGGTGAAGCAGCCCGGTCGGATTGAAGGCAAACCGGCGCGGCGGCTGATCACCGGCAAGGCTGATGCGCTTGGTGAGCGGCCCGGGCAGCAAATGATGCTTGAGCATGGTGGCGTTGTAATTCTCCGCCGTCACCGGGTCCCCCATGAATACCATCAGCGTGCCCCCCTGCTGGACGAACTTCTCAAGCTGCACCGCCTCCGATTCCTGAATATTGCCCACTCCGCACAGGCAAATACAGCGGTAATCGGCCAGCACCTTATTGGGAAACTCCAGATCGCTAATACGCTCCGTGGAAACGTAGCTGGTTGCTTTTCGACCCGCGCCCGTGCTGTCGCCGCCTATCGCGGGCGGATTCAGGGCGGTATCGAGAAACGCTCCGCTCGAGCCCATTCCGCCAATCCCGCGCTCGCCTTCCACAATCAGCACTTTGAGCTGACTGACAACGTCCACCACGCGGTAGCGCCTGTCATCCACCGCCAGGCGGTTGTCGCTGGCCAGCGATGCGCTGATCACGTGTATGCCGCCCGTGAGCGCATTGGGCGTAATCGTAATCGGCATGGCGTCCTGTGTGGCCCGCACCGATCTTGCAACTGGGGGCAGAACATCGTCATCCACCTTCCAGGTCAGACGCGGGTCGGTTGCGCTGGGGCCGTAGCTGCGCACGTCCGCGACAAAATCCACCGGGAACCAGTTGGTGATCAGCGAAGCGGTCGGCTTCAGGGTGACAATCGCCTGGTTCCATTCGCTCGGTTTGCCCAGATTGTAATGGGTGATGCCGGTCTGATAGACATCGGCCAGCGCCTTGGCGGTCTGAGCAATGGCATCGGCGTTTGTTTCCCAACCAATCCGGGTCGAATCATCGATCAGGTAAAGCGTCTTATTAGATTGCGAAGCATCTGTCCGCCCGATATCCCGCGCCAACGCAAGCGCGCCCGCTTCATCCGTGCCCGCATAGCTCTGCTCGATACGATCCACCGCGGCCATCGCGGCCTTAAGGTCATAAGTGGGCGTCGCAATAACGGCTGATGCCGGACGCCCCGAGGTGACAATCGCCACCGATTCACCCCCCGAAGCAAGGCGATCGATCAACGCCTTGCCAATGATCTTCGCCTGATCCAGCTGCGTCTTGGCGCCCTGGCGATCCATCTCGTAGGCCATTGAATAGCTGTTATCGATCACAAAAACGTGCAGCCCCGTCCTTCGCCCCGCGAAATCAGCAATGCTGCTTTGCTCGCACCCCAGGGGCCGCGCCAGCGCCAGGCCCAGCAAGAGCAGCAACAGGCATCGCGTGCTCAGCAGCAGCATCTGCTCGAATCGAAGCCGCCTGCGGTTCTTTCGCATGGCTCGAAGCAGGAACTCCATCGCGGCCCAGCTCACCACCCGAAATCGACGTCGATTCAGGATGTGAATGAGAATCGGAACGCCCACCAGCGCCCCGCCGGCCCAGAAGAACAGCGGTGAAACCAACCCGAATGCGAGAATTCCCGATAGCGCCATGTTCAATTTCTATTTGATGCTCGCTGCCCGCGTCGCAAGAAAAGCACTCAGCGCCACATCCAGCGGTTCGCCGCTATTCATGCGCGTAAAATCAATATGCATGCCGCGGCACATCTTCTTCAGCTGATCCGTGAACGCCGCCAGTTCGGCCAGGTAACCCGCCCGAAGGCTTTGCGGTTCAGTCAGCAACTGCCCCTGCTCTTCAAGCCCCTTAAACAACGTCACATCTTCAAATGGAAATTCAATTTCGGTTGGATCGAGAATCTGAAACGCCATCACCTCATGCTTGCGATAGCGCAGATGCCGCAGACCTTTCTGAATCGATTCAAGGTCATCGAAGAAATCACTTAGCACGACAATTAAACTTCGATGCGTCAACTTTTCCGCCAGTTGATCAAGCACGCGCCCCGTGTTGGTTTTCTTCAAGCGCGGGGTAAGCGTTAATTCACGCGTTAATATTCTCCACTGTCCAGGCGAATTGCTGGGTTTGAAATATCGCTTCAATTCGTTGTCGAAAATCGCCAGGCCCACGGAATCCTGCTGCTGGATAACCAGATAAGAAAGCGCGGCTGCAACGGCGGTGGCGTAATCGTATTTGCTCCAGTGGATCGCGCCTTCGCTGATCGAGGAATACCCCATCGATTCACTGGCATCGACAATGCAGATGAGATGGAGATTGGTTTCTTCGAGATATTGCTTGAGATAAATCTTGTCGGTCTTGCCGAAGACCTTCCAATCGACGTGCCGCGTATCGTCCCCCGGCACATACTGGCGGTGTTGGGCAAACTCAACCGAAATCCCCTGGTAAGGCGAGCGATGCATCCCCGCCGTCAGCCCCTCGACAATTAGGCGTGCGCGAAGATCCAGTGAAGCAATTCGCGCCAGTGTCCGCGGCTCAAGGTACTTGCGATAATCGGTCGTGGCCTGCGGAAGTGAGGACATGAAAACTCCGTTTCAATCCAGCGTACATCCCTGCGCCAACCTCAGGCCGCTGGCGCGTCTTTCATCAAACGGGAGGCCGATTTGTCCAGTTCTTCATACTGTTGGCGCGGGATGAAATCGATCAGCTTTTTCACGATGGCATCGCTCTTGATTCCCTCCGCCTCGGCGTTGAAGTTGGTCACGATGCGGTGCCGCAACACCGGTAGCGCCACCTGTCGGATGTCCTCCGTGCTCACATGATAGCGACCCTTCAGAAGCGCCCGCGCCTTCCCCGCCAAAATCAGATATTGGCTCGCGCGCGGACCGGCCCCCCACCCGACATACTCATTCACGAAGGCCGGACAGCCGCCCTCGGTGCGGCGCGTCAGGCGGCTGAATTGCAGGGCATAGCGAATCACATGGTCCGCCACCGGCACCTTGCGAACAATTTCCTGCAACTGCATGACCTCTTCGCCGCTCAGCACATGCGCTAACTCGACCTGCCGACCCATGGTGGTCAGACGGACGATCTGAAACTCTTCCTCTTCGGTCGGATACCCCACATTAATATTAAACATGAACCGATCGAGTTGGGCCTCGGGAAGCGGATAGGTGCCTTCCTGCTCGATTGGGTTCTGCGTAGCCAGCACGAAGAAAGGCTGCTGCAGACGGTGCAGCTTTCCGCCCGCGGTCACCTGGTGTTCCTGCATCGCTTCGAGCAAAGCAGCCTGCGTTTTGGGGGGCGTGCGATTGATTTCGTCCGCCAGAATCATGTTGGCGAAGATCGGTCCACGCACAAAGCGAAGCTGGCGCCCGCCCGTAGTCTTATCTTCTTCAATCACCTCGGTGCCAGTGATGTCCGAAGGCATGAGATCGGGGGTGAACTGGATGCGATTGAACGACAAGCCCAGCGTACGCGCCAAGGTGGAGATCAATAGAGTTTTTGCAAGCCCCGGAACCCCTACTAATAGTGCATGCCCCCTACAGAATAACGCTATTAGTAGCTCTTCGATTACCGCTTCTTGTCCAACGATGACCTTCCCCAGCTCCACCCGCATGTCATGATAGCCCTTTTGCAATTTTTCAACAGCGGCGAGTTCTTCGGCCGCGAGATCGGTCGCTTGCGGCTGAACAATGCCCATCTTCGACTCCATCACATTTCTCCTTGGGATGACTCCGGTGTAGAACGACCAGAAGATCCGTAAGCAATCTTCGAGGGAGCGAAGCGCGACACAAACAGGACGCCACGTTCTATCGTAGAATACCAGAACAATCCATAGACGTTTTAGAGCACCAAAAGTTTCAAATGCCTGAGCTACCCGAAGTTGAGACAATCGCCCGAGCGATCAGGCCCATCCTCATCGGACGACGTATCGACGCAGTCCTCCTGAACCGAAGCAGTGTCCTGAAAAATGTGCCACGTGGCACATTTTTAGAAAAACCCCTTTCCCATCAAATATTCTTATCCCAAAAGCTCGGTGGCCGGCACGTGGCGGACATCTCGCGTCGGGCAAAACGAATCGTCTTCACCCTTGATGATGGAAATCGCTTCTATATTCACCTGGGAATGTCGGGAAGGCTAACCCTTGAGCCGACCGGCGTTCAGGTTAAACGGCATACCCATTTTGTCGCGACCTTCGGCCAGGACGAGCTTCGATTCACCGACCCGCGGCGGTTTGGGGGGATTTTCTGGGTCGGTGAAACCGGCCAGGTGGATGAAGGTCTTGGACCCGAGCCGCTGACAATGCCCGCCGCGGAATTGGCCCGTCGGCTGGCAAAGACCTCGCGGGCAATCAAAAATGCCCTGCTCGACCAATCGCTGATCGCCGGTCTGGGGAATATCTATGTGGATGAATCTTTGCACGAGGCCAACATTCACCCACTGACGCCGGCGAATAAATTGAGTCGCGTGCAGGTTAGCAGCCTTATTCGAAGCATTAAACGCGTGCTCAGCCGGGCATTGGAGCATCGGGGAAGCACTTTGCGTGATTATCGCGACGCGCGAGGGGAACCCGGCAATTTTCAAAATCTCCATCAGGTCTATCAGCGATCCGGCAAGCCTTGTTTAAAATGCAAGACCGTGATCGAGCGGATCGTTGTGGGTGGGCGCTCCACACATTTTTGCCCGTCATGCCAGGCGAAGCGCGATGTATCAGCCAAGTAGGATCATGCGGCCGATTTGAATGAGAAGATCCGGACGGCATTCCGCGGAGATTCTGCGGTTTAAAAAACTCGGCATGAAACGTGCGCGAAGCGATTTGGTTCACGAACTGGGCGTGCTTCACGGCACTTTTTTTGCCGGCTCGTGAAACGGAAAGAGGCGCGATTGCTCGCGCCTCTTGCTCAACCATTTACTCTTTTTCAGAAAGTGTTACTTGACCAGCCCGTCTTTCCTGGCCATCACCTGCATAAGATCGATCACGCGGCAGCTATATCCCCACTCGTTATCGTACCAGCTGACAACTTTGAAGAAGTTGGCATTGAGTTCGATGCCAGCCTTGGCGTCGAAAATGCTGCTCCTGGGATCGTGAATGAAATCCGAGGAAACGACCTCGTCATCCGTATATCCCAAAATGCCTTTCAACTCGCCTTCAGAGGCGGCCTTCATCGCAGCGCAGATTTCTTTGTAGCTGGTGGCCTTGGCGGTCTTGAAAGTCAGATCCACAACGGACACATCCGGCGTGGGCACGCGGAAAGCCATGCCGGTCAGCTTGCCCTTCAGCTCTGGAAGCACAAGTGTAACCGCCTTGGCAGCGCCCGTTGCTGAAGGAATGATATTCTGTGGAGCGCCGCGCCCGCCGCGCCAATCCTTCTTGCTGGGGCCATCCACCGTGGGCTGCGTCGCAGTCATCGCGTGAACGGTGGTCATAAGACCTTCCGCAAGGCCGAAGTTGTCGTTGATGACCTTGGCAATGGGGGCCAGGCAGTTGGTCGTGCAGGAGGCGTTGGAAACGACTTTATCTTTCGCGGGATCAAACTTGGTGTGATTCACACCGACCAGCAGCGTCGGAATTTTTTCGGGTTCCTTCGTGGGAGCCGAGAGAACGACGCGTTTGGCGCCGGCTTTCAAATGATTTTCCGCACCGGCATAGTCGGTGAACAGACCGGTGGATTCCACGATATAATCCGCGCCCAACTGTTTCCAGGGTAGCTCCGCGGGGTTTCGAACGGAAACACACTTGATGAATTTTCCGTTGACGACAATGCCGTCTTCCTTAGCTTCCACTGTGCCGGCGAATTTGCCGTGGGTTGAATCATAGCGGAGCAGATATGCGAGATTGTCCGGCGGCACCAGATCGTTTATGCCCACGAATTCAACATTGGGATTTTCAATTCCTGCCCGGAATACCAGGCGACCAATTCTTCCAAACCCGTTAATCCCAACTTTCAGCGCACCCATACCCAAGCTCCTTTCACGTCACCTATTTTTGCGAAGCAAATTTCAATAAAAGGAACCGGCTCGTGAGCCGGTTCTTCCCGATAACACTAGGGGGGGACGATAATCATGTCAATATCAGTCAGAACTGTCTCGGAGAGCGCTCAAGTCTCTCGCTCATCAAGCCGATTCCTGATTGGAGAGTCAGTTATGGAAAGACAGCACGGCACCGCTCTAATATACACGATGGTTGCTGCGGTCACGCTAATGGGGTTTGCCTCATTGGCGGTGGATTTCGGCCGTGTTCAGGCTGCCAAGACCGAACTTCGCACCGCTGCCGATGCGGCGGCGCGTTACGGGGCCACCGGCCTTGCCACGAACAGCGCCACGGCCAGCGCGTATGCGATTTCGGAGGCCGCCGCCAATAAAGTGGATAACACGCCCCTGGTCCTTCAAGCGGGAGATGTGGTTGTGGGCACATGGTCAGCCGGCGCATTCTCGGCGGGCGGCGCTACGCCTAATGCAGTGAAAGTAAGCGCGTACCGCACCCAGGCTCGGGGCACGGCAATTGCTTTACTTTTAGGGCAGATATTGGGAGTTAGGAACTGCAATATTACCACGACAAGCGTTGCCACCTATACAGCTCCCGGCCCGGGCTGGGGGTTTGTTGGGCTGAGCTATATTAACGATACCGGTAACTTCCACACGGATAGTTATGATCCGGCGGCAGGCGCCTACAGTGCGGGAAGCGCCCAAAGCAACGGCAATATTGCGACCAACGGCGGCGGCAACCTCAATGGGACGATCACCGTAAAGGGGAACCTGGGGCACAAGTCATCGTTCACCATTAATGGAGCCCTCAATGTGACGGGGACAAACAGTATACTCAGCAGTTCTTTGAGCTATCCAGCCGCATCAGCGGGCTCCGCCGTGTCAACCAATAACAACATGTCGATTCCGGGCGCGTATTACAACGGCGGCAATTTCAACATGTCCAGCGGAACGCTCAATCTTGCGGGGGGCGTTTATTATCTTCTCAATTTCAGTTTTACCGGTGGCACGATCAATATGACCGGGCCGGTAACGATTTATGTGAACGGCAATATCACCGTCAGTAACAGTGCCACAATCAACACGCAAAACAATCTTCCCTCAAACTTCCTTCTTTACAACGTTTCTTCCTCGGGGGTAAATATCAGCAGCACCAAAAGTGTTTACGCCGACATTTACGCGCCCAATAGCCCGCTGAACTACAACACGGGCGCCGATTTCTACGGCGCTATAATTTCTGGCTCCATAAGCATTACGGGCGGTCCCGGCTGGCACTACGACGGATCACAGGGAACAGGCGCCGCCACCGGCACGATCGCGATCGTGGAATAACCGACCTCCGGCAAAAACGCTGATACGATCGCGGCGGTCGTCATATCCAGCATATTTCCTTAGCTGAATATATCCCGCGGGTCCCATAACGAATTGAATCGATTCGCGCTTGGAGTATGATTCGCGCTGCGCGGGAGCTTCCCACGCGGCGCGAAACTTTTATTTCGCGCGATGATTTAACATTGCCAATGGAGTGGGATGTCCGCTGTTACCCTGCCAATGACTCAACCGACTGGCCGCGCACTTATTGTCGGTCAACCCGCCTGCCGGCCGATGCCGGTGTCGGCATTGGTTCGGATGGGCCTGACATGCACGGAAATGGATGAACCCTACGATGCAATGGTTCACTTATGTCGGCGGCCGCTCTTCTACTCAACGTTGATTCTCAGCCTCAATAGCCTATACCGCGAAGAGCTTCAGATTATCGCGAGTATAAAGCGACGATATTCGCATATTGAAGTGTGGCTGTCAGACACCGATGGCCGGCATGCCGCGCTGGCGGAGGCGATGCGCCTCGGCGCCGACGGATTGGTGGATGCCCAGGGGCTGCATCGAATCGGGGGAGGGCCAGTGCCTCAGGCGCCAAACCTTTCGCCCTCGCCGCAAATGCTTGCCTCTGCCGAGGATGCGGAGTTCGATAAGCTGCTGAACATGAAACCGGCAGCGCGCGCGGAAATAGCCGGTCGTTCGGAGCCTGGAATAAGAATTGAAACAACCGCTCCCGCCGCATCCCAGTCGGCTGATCCGTTGCTGACGGCCGAGGAGCTTCGGGCATTATTGCAGGAAAACCCGGTTCCAAGCCCGGACTGAGGTATCCGTTTAAATCGCCAAATCGATGGCGGAGGGCATTTCGAGCCATAAAACCGGCGAAATTCATCAAATCCGATCGTTTACATTGCCTTTTGCTAATCCTGACGTACTAATGAAATAGGCCAAAGAGGTTTTGTGCATATGGTGCGTCTTTCACAGGAACGCGTGCTTTTGATTGGTGATGTTGATCGCCAGATGTATTCGGCGGTTATGCAGGCATTGCCGACGGCACAAGTGCGCTCCGTGGCGAACCTGTTTGACGGCATCGCGGAAATGACCAGCGAACAATATACGACGGTGCTGGCATCGGCTGAGCCGATCGAGCGGCGCCCGGAAGCGGCTGTGAAAACCCTGCGCGAATTGGCGGGGGACGGGCGATTGCTGCTGTTTGGACATCCAACGCTTGAGCCCCTTTCACAGAAAATGTTGGAGTTCGGATGTGACGATTATCTGGTCACACCGGCAACACCCGCTGAGCTTTTGGAACTGCTGGGGTCAGCCAGCCTGCGGCTTCGGCATGCTCGGGGGGATCGGAAAAACGAAAATGCCGCCAGCACTGCGCCGACGGAGTTGCTTGCGGACCATATTTCGCCGCTGAGCCGGATTCCCGTTGCGGACATCGCGCTTGAATGTCTGCTGCAATCACCACAGGAGACGGAAAGCGCGGTCATCAAGCAGATCAACACCCTGCTTCCTCCGACGATGAATATCGCTTCCGCCTTGCCCGGCAGTGCGATGCCCGCCGCAGCGCCCGGAACAATTGTGGCCACCCATTTGCCCGAACAGACGACGGGTTCATATGCGCAGGCGCTTCATTTGACGATGCCGGCCGATGCCGATCGCAACGCCGCACAAAGCTTCCTGGCCGAGCTCGCGCGGCATTTGGGAAGAGTGCACCTCTTGCAGGAACGCCATGCGAGTCTTCAGCGGCTTGCAATTACGGATGACTTGACCACCCTTTCCAATGGCCGATATTTCCGACATTTCCTGACGAAAATCATTGAGAAGGCGCGGGTCATGCGATTCCCCGTCACGCTGTTCCTCTTCGATATCGATAATTTTAAACGGTACAACGACCAATACGGCCACGGCGTGGGAGATGACATTCTGAAACAGACCGCTGCCCTGATGCGAAAATGCGTGCGCGATCATGATCTGGTGGCGCGAATCAGCGGGGACGAATTTGCAGTCGTATTCTGGGAAAAAGAAGGCCCGCGCCAGCCGCGCGATCCCAAGAATCTGGCAACCGCCCGCACGCCGCAGGAGCCACACGAGATTTTGGATCGGTTCCGAAGATCGCTTTCCACTGAGAATTTCCCGGGCCTGGGCGCGGGCGGAAAGGGATCGCTAACCATCAGCGGCGGACTGGCTGTATTCCCCTGGAATGCCCAGGATGCCAACGGACTGATTGATGCGGCCGACAAAGAGCTAATGTTTGGCGCAAAGCGCGGCGGAAGAAATTCGATTCAACTAGTCGGCGGCCAATGCTTGCCATTGGGATGTGAACTGCCGGAAGAGGCTTCGGGAAATCCCGAGGTCTAAAATCAGGCTCCTGTTTCGTTTCGATTTATAAAATAGAAAAATCGCGCAACCGCATGTTGCGCGATTTCGGGGAATTTGTTTTTTAGGCGCGCAATCCTCAGACGTTGATGCCGGTGATGCGTACTTCCAGCTGTGTCTGGCGATGGCCGATCTTTTTGTGGTAACCCTTACGACGGCGGTATTTGATCGTATCGATCTTCTTGCCTTTGAAGACCCGGACGATATCGCCGGTCACTTTGGCTCCGGCAAGTGCCGGCAGGCCGATCTTAGGCTCGCCTTCGCCGCCGACGAGAAGCACACGATCAAACGTGATGCTCTTATCTTCGGTTGCTTCGCGATCGATGTGAATCACATCGCCGCTGGTTACCTTGTGCTGCCGTCCACCGTCATCAATGATCGCGTACATCGAAAACTCCGTCTAAATTCGGGATGGGGAATTGTGCTCAAAGGGCTGTGAAAGTCAAGGGTGGCCGGTCGCAATGTTCTGTTGGAATGGGTATATCGAGCCCAGATGCAAAATTTGCGTGAGTTCATCCAAAGCCCGGCGGCTTTCGTCCAGAAGACCAGCGTCCGCCAGATCAGCAGGTAAAAGCCGGTCGCGGTAGTGCTTTTGAATCCAGTTCCGCAACTTTTGATAGAGCGCCTTATCCAGAAACACATGGGAATTGGCCCTGGCGATTTCTTCCGGCGTCAAAAGGACGCGAAGGCGCAGGCAGGCTGGCCCACCGCCGTTGTTCATGCTCTGACGGACATCGATGTAGTGAATTTCCTTGATCGGCGTCCCTCTGGTAACCAGGGAATTCAGAAATTGGTGCGACGCTGGGAAATCTCGCGCTTCTGTCGGCGCGATCATTGCCATTCGGCCTTCGGATAGGCTTACCAATTGGCTGTTGAACAAGTAGGAACTCACCGCATCCGCAAGCCCAACCTGTTTATCGGTCACTTTGATCAGGTGTAGTTCGGTTCCGTTCTTGCTGAACCACGCCGGCAGATCGCGCTCTACAGAATCAGAATCTGCGAACGCGAGTTGGTGGTAGAGAAAAACATTCAGGTTTCCCACGGCAACCACGTCGTTGTGAAACGCGCCGGTATCAATCGCCAGCGGATTCTGGTGGACGAAATGCGTGTTGGCGGTGTCTAGCTGATGCAATCGAGCGATCGATTGTGAAGCTTCAAGCGTTTGTCGCGCTGGGAAGCGTGTTGGGGCGCGGTCATCGTGAGCAAATCCGTTGCGGCCGTACACGAAAAGTTCCAAGCCCGCCTGGCCATAACCCGCGGAAAGCCGCGTGTGATTGGCTGCGCCTTCATCGGAGAAATTCGTCCCAGCGGGCAATGGCGTGTGGTGCGCGAACACCGATTCATCTGGAAAGATCGCCCGCAGAATTGCGGCTGTGGTCGGCGCTTCCAGCGAACGGTGAAACTGGGTTGATAAATTCGCGGGGGTAAAATGCACGCGGCCATCAGCACAATCGGTGCTGGGTGAGACGGTGGCTGCATTGGCGGCCCACATGGCTGACGCGCTGCCGCAGGCCGCGAGCATGGCCGGCGCCTGTTGCAATGCTTCCTGCAGCACCTGCCTATCGCTGCCAGCAAAACCCAGCCGCCGAAGTGTTGCTACATTCGGGCGCTCATGCGGCGGAAGCACACCCTGCTTCAGGCCCATATCCATCAGCAGCTTCATTTTCTCCAGGCCCTGCAGCGCCGCCTGGCGCGGACTGGAAGGGCGGAGGCTGTGCTTCTGCGATGCGAGATTTCCGAACGACAACCCCGCGTACGAGTGGGTGGGGCCGACGATGCCATCGAAATTGACTTCTACCGCGTCGTTGGACATGCCAGATTCCTAGAGAGAAATGCCCGGTGGCAACTGCGCCGGCAACTGAACTTTTGCGGACGCGACAGAAGCAACCGGATACGCGGAATAATCGGCTGCGAAATAAGCGCCCGGGCGATGGTTGCCGCTCCGGCCGATCCCGCCAAAAGGCAATTGGCTGCTGGCGCCGGTGGTCGGCCGATTCCAACTGAGAACGCCGGCGCGAATGCGTCGCGCGAATTCCGCATAGATCTCCGCGCTTTCAGAGATCAGCCCCGCGGATAATCCGAAAGCCGTTCGGTTCGCTTCCGCCATCGCAGCATCACAATCGTCCACCCGAATAACCTGTAACAACGGGCCGAAAATCTCTACGTCGGGCCGATCAGGCGATTTTGTCACGTCGATCAACCCAGGCGAAAGAAGTGCCGCAGAGCGTGGGGACGTTCTCATCTCCACTAGCGCCGCGCCGCCGGTTGTCAATCGTTGGGCCTGCGCCGCCAGGATATCAGCCGCAGCACGGGCTGAGATAACCGTTCCCACAAATGGCGCCGGTTCATCATTCCAGAATCCAACGCGTAGATTCGTCACCGCGCGGGATAATTTTTCAAGCAGCGCATTCGCTTGTTCGCTCTTGCAGACAATCAGCCGCCGCGCGCAGCTGCATCGCTGTCCTGAGGTGACAAACGCCGACTGCAGAATCGTATAAACAGCCGCGCCGAGATCGCTGGCGTCATGAAAAATCAGCGGATTGTTTCCGCCCATTTCCAGCGCGAGGATTTTTTCCGGATAGTCCGCCAGCATCCGGCGCAGGGCGATGCCGGCGTTGGTGCTGCCTGTAAACAGCAGGCCATTGGTATTTCCGTCGCGAGCGAGCGCGCCGCCGGTTTCCGCGCCGCCTTGAACAAGATTCACCACACCCCTGGGAAAACCGGCGTCAGCAAATGCAGCGATCATTTTCTCGCCCACCAGCGGCGTCTGTTCGCTTGACTTAAAGACGATGGCGTTCCCTGCCAGTAGCGCCGGAATGATATGCCCGTTGGGCAGATGCCCAGGCATATTGAAAGGCCCCAGCACCGCGAGAACGCCATGGGGCTTGAACCGCGTGGAGGATATAACCCCGGAAATATCCTTCCATAATTCCCGGCAACGGTCGTTATGCGCTTCGATGGAAATCGGAATCTTGGCGATCATCGCATCAACTTCCGTCAGCGACTCCCACCGGGGCTTGCCCGTCTCGCGCGAAATGATTTCCGCAAGTGATTGCTTGTCCGCCCGATATCGCTCAGCCACCGCCTGCAACAGCGCCGCCCGCTCGGCCAATGACTTCGCAGCCCATGCGGGAAAGGCCTCCCGCGCCGCCGCCGTCGCAGCGGAGACATCATCCGCCGTCGCTGCATGCCCGCGCCAATTCACTTCACCGCTAGCCGGATTCGTCGAGGCGAATTCATCCCCGCTGCCGGCGATCCAGCTTCCACCGATGAAATGGGTGTCAGTCCGATTCACGCGATCGCTCCTCCCGAGCAGTTGCCTTCGCTTCCGCGGCCTTGTCCGGGCGAAGCAGGACAATGCGGATGCGGTCTCCGACCTTCACCAGCAACGAGGCGGCGCACTCGTTAGTGATGCGAACGCCACCAGTTGAAACCTCCTGAACCGGACCCATCACAGCCCGGAATTCACTACCGCGCGTGCCAATCATGAAGGTGGGTGATTCGATTGGACCACCGTCGATTTTTTCAACAGTCACCGACCGGCTCGTGCGCACCGTGCGGATTTCATCGCGCGGGCAGCTCACGCACGCCCCAGCATCAAAAATATCCACCATGCCATTAAACTTGAAACCCTCCGCTTCAAGGTTTTTCAGCGCCGGTTTGCTTGATTCGTGAACCTTGCCAATCACCTCCTGGGCCTCCTTAGGAAGCAGCGGAACATAAAGCGGAATCGTCGGCATCAGATCGGCAATGAACTTCTTATTCACTACACTCAGGTAATCCGCCTTGGGAAATTCGATATCGAAAAAATGCCGCCCCACCGCATCCCAGAAAGCCGAATGGCCGTTCGCATCAATCACGCCGCGCAATTCTGAAACCACCACCGGCTCAAATGCTTCACGGTGTTCCGCGACAAACAGAAAACGCACCAGTTGCAGCAATCGCCCATAATCTTTCTTGCGATGATCCGGCGAGAGAAACAGGCTGCCAACTTCCGCGGGCCCATCATGATTGCGCACCAATTGCAGCACCTGGATATGCTTGTGAACGCGAAGTGACTCGCTTTCATGGGTGATCGTTTCCAGCCGGTACGCGTAAAATGGCTCATAACCGCCCACTTTGGAAACAATGCCGCTAGCGCCGATGATTTTTTTATTTTCAACCTCTTCCATCACAAACATATAGCTCTCGCCGCCTGGCCGATCGGGAACGTTTTCAATGCTTCTCTGAGATTTGAGAATCCGGCGTCGCAGCAGATCGCGATCCTTCGGCAGCGTCGTGAGCCCCACCCCGGCCATCTCCGCAAGCTGGAGAAGCTGTTCGAGATCATCGGCAGCGACGGGCCTGACAAGAACCATGGTTGTGCCCACAGTGAATCGATCGAACTACGAAACAGACAGTACTTCCGTGCACAGGAATTATAGGTTCATTGTTTGGCAATTCCCTGTTCTTCGCCGTTTGCCAGCTTCATCAATAACAGTGCGGACAACTGTGCCCGCTCAACCAGGCTGTCCAACACCATGTATTCACTCGGACTATGAATATCTCCGCCGCGAACGCCTAGCGTATCCAGATTAGGAAGACCCGCCGCGGAAAGGCGATTGCCATCGCACGCGCCACCGCTGGGGCGTGAGATCAAATGCAGCCCCAGATCTCTTCCACATTTGATCGCAGCCTCGAGCAGCCATCTTTCTGGTTTGCTGAGAATTTTTGGCGGCGAACCCGATTGCGGAAAAATCCGCCCGCTAATGCCCTCCTGGGCATTTAGTTCCGTGAGCAGATTGACCAGCGCTTGCTCCACCTTTTGTTCATCGGCAACTTCGGTGGTCCGAATATTCACTCGGCAGATTGCCAAGTCCGGAACAACGTTGGCGGGGCCTCCGCCGTCAATTGCGCCAACATTGAGGTTTATGCCGGGGAGGGTTTGGTTGAGGGCGTGAAGTGCCAGCGTAAAGCGAGCGGCCGCCACCATAGCGCTGCGCCCGCTGGCGAAATCGCGCCCCGCATGGGCGGATTTTCCGCGAATCACGACCGAAAGATTCTGCGAACCGCGCCGGCGATCCACCAGCGCCCCATCCGGCAGCGTCGGCTCAAAAAGCAAACCGAGGTGATTTCGTTTCGCCCCGGCCAGCAACAGCCCCGAGGAACCGGGCGAGCCGATTTCTTCATCCGGATTAATCAGCACTTCCCAACCAACCTGCGGGGCAAACGGGCTGCGCTCCAGCGCCTCCAGCGCCGTCAGCATCACCACCAGCCCACCCTTCGCGTCCGCCACGCCCGGCCCGCGAAGTCTCCCGTCTGGCGACGTTACCGTCTGGAACGGATCGTCGCGCCCATACACTGTATCCGTGTGGATGCAGAGGAAGACCCTCAGCAAAGCATCAGGCCGTTTGATGATCGAGAGGGCTGGCCCGACAGGAACCGCCACAGAATTGCCGCGATGGTCTATGGAGGTATAAGGCGGCAGATCACATCGCTCGATCACCCCTCCCAACACCGCCGCATACTCTTCGATTTTTTCCGCCAGATCAGAGATGCCCCGAACATTCGCAGTCCCCGTATTAATCGCCGCCCAGGCAATCAATCGCTCCCGCATCGGCGAGCTCTGTGAAGCAATCCAATCAAGAATAGGCCGATATCGCTCCAACGGGCAAACTCCATTTTGGCCGGTTAATTGTACACATATCCCCTCCCCTGGTACTCTGGGGGAGGGCAAGGGGGTCCGCAATTTCAACAAAAGGACAGCAAATTAAAAATCAAACTGGTCGATATTGTCCTTGGTAAACGAATATGGCTGGCCCAGCAGAATATTGTCCCCCTTGATTTCGACCTTACCAATTCGACCCGCCTGGAAGCTGGTATCGCCCTGCTTGAGCGTGCCTTTGACAAGCGCCGTCGAAGCCTGCACCGCCAGGTACCCCAGATCCATCGTATTCCAAAGAATCACATCCTGAGTCACCCCCGAGTGAACATACTGCTTATTTTCATTCGGAAGCCCCAGCCCAACCACCTTCACATCCTTACGGCCGGATTGCGTCACCGCTTCAGCCGCTCCAGGAACGCCGGGCGAACAAACCGCCATAATCGCTGTCACCTCGGGATGCGCGTTCAGAATCGCCTGCGTGCGGTTGAACGCTTCCGGCTGTTTGTCTTCGCAAGGCTCGATATCAATGAGTTTGATGTCCGGGTACTTCTCAGCCAGCCGCTCTTTCGCATACTTAATCCACTCATTCTGATTTGCCGCAGTCAGTGACGACGTGATGATCGCAAAACTTCCCTTGCCGCCCATGGCCGTGGCGGTGTCATCCATTAGGGTCGATCCGATTCCCTGCGGAGTCGCCTGGTTAACGAAGAAATCGCGCGCGTCAGGATCGGCATCCGCATCCCAGGTAACAACCTTAATGCCCTTTGCCCTGGCCGCCCGCAGCGCGGTGGAAAGACCGCCGCGGTTTTCGACCGAGACGGCAATCACATCCACGCCGCGCGTGATCCAGGTATCCACGATTTCGTTCTGCCGGGCTGGATCGGGGTCGGTCGGTCCATCCCACAGCAATTTAACGCCCAGGTCCTTCGCGGCGTCCTCAGCCCCCTTCTGGCACGCGATGAAGTACGCGTTGCCTTTGCTCTTGGGCATCATGGCGACAGCGATCTGCTTGGTGGTCTCCGGCGGCACGCCTGTAGCAGGTTGCATCCCGGTGCGTGGGCTGGGATTCACCATGCCCATCTGCGTGTTGCCCTGACGGCTCACCGATTGCAGCATCAGGTAATTTCCGCCCGCGACAATCAGCGCAGCGGCCAGGATGACAATGCTAAGCACCGTCAATTGCGAATTCCGCATATTCAACTCCTCGTTGTTATCTGTAATAGCTTTGATTGATGCGCCAGCGGTTGGCCGCCAATCGGCCCCGATGGCCAACAGCAGCAAAATGCCCTTAAGAATTCCCGCCAGCTCGCCGGGCATGTCCGCCAGGCGAATTCCGTTTTCCAATAATGCAATCGCAAAAAGCCCGAGCAGCGTTCCAACAATACTTCCGCGGCCGCCGAAAATACTGGTGCCGCCCAAAACAACCGCGGTAATCGCCGTCAGCTCATACCCGCTTCCCGCATCGGCCTTCGCCTGACCCAATCGGGCCGCATAAATAATCGCCGCTAATGCAGCACAAAGGCCTGACAGAATATAGACGGTTCCAACCCGGCGCTTGACCGGAATCCCAGCATGCTCGGCCCCTTGCGGAGAGTATCCCACCGCAACCAGACCCCGGCCAATGGCAGATCGATGCAGCAACAGCCAGAATCCAAACGCCACCACAATCAGAATCGGCAACTGATTGGGGATTCCAGAAAAATGACTCGCCGGCGAGCTGAAGAAATGCCCGTTGCCCAGCGAAAGAAAGCCATCCGGAAACCCCGTAAAGTTTTCCGCGCCCCGGGTCATCCCAACGGCCAGCCCACGATAGAGCGAATACGTCCCCAGCGTCACAATCAGTGGTGGAATGTTCAGACGTGTAATGAGAAGTGCATTGAGTCCACCGCCTATCGCGCCAACGCAAAGCGTGACCGCGCCCGCTTCGAGAATGGTGAAATGCGCGTTGTGCCACAGCGAACCAAATATCACGATTGCCAGCCCCATCATCGATCCGACCGACAGATCAATTCCACCCGTGACAATGACCGGCGTCATCGCCAGCGCGATCAGCCCCAGCTCGGTATTCAGTCGCGGTACGCTGAAGAAGTTTTCAATGCTGAAAAAATTTGTCCCCAGGATCGAAAAAATAATGGCTTCAGCAATCAACAGCCCGACGAGAATCCACTGCTGCGGTTCCAGCAGGTTCTGGATGCCGCCGGGGCGCGAGGAGAGTGCAGGCGCTGGCGCGGTCGTTTGCGACATGCTCAGGCATTCCTCCGCGCGAATCCGTCCGAGGCAACCGCCAGCAGAATGATCGCGCCCTGAATCGCCTGTTTCCAGTATTCGCTGGATTTCAGGAACGTGAGCGCCGAGCCGATGGTAATCAGCAACGCCACGCCAATGAGCGTCCCCAGCAGATTTCCGCGTCCCCCGGAAATCGCCGTGCCGCCCACCACGACGGCAGCAATCACCTGAAGTTCCAAGCCATTCCCAGCATTGGGATCAACTTGTGGAAAACGAATGGCATTAAGCATCGCAGCCAATCCCACCAATGCCCCCATGAGCACAAACACGGTGAAAATGACGCGTTTGGGCCGCACGCCCGCAAGGCGCGCCGCTTCGCGATCTGAGCCCACCGCATAAACCGTGCGCCCGGCGGCAACCCAGCGCGAGCCGATGGCAAACACAACCAGAAGGGCAATCGCGCCGAGAATCAGCATCGATTCGCCCCCATGCTGCGAATGGCCCAGCCACTGGAAATCAGCCGGAAGGCCCGTCACCGCCTCACCCTGTCGAGACCACTTCAGCCCCTGCTGGAAAATAAACATGGTGGCCAGCGTCACCACAATGGAAGGCAATCCGCCGAACGCAACCAGCGCCCCATTGAAAGCGCCCATCACGGCGCCCGCAAGGAGCGCGCAAAGAATCGCCACCGGAATGGGAAGCCCTGATTTGGCCGCAAGCCCAGCACACACCCCGCAGATGGAAAACTGCCAGCCAATGGAAATGTCGATCTCCCGAGCCAGGATAATTAGCGTCATCCCAATGCCCGCAACCAGAACCGGCGCCGCTTCCACCCATGTATTGCGAAACTGCTGATGGAAAAAGGCCGGCGCTTTGATCGCAAGAATCCCCAGCACAAACAGGTACGCGACAGCCACGGAAATTTCCCGGCGATAACGGCTCACTGCATTCATGCTGCCGCCCCTGCCATACTGCCATGCCCCAGGGCCAGCTCAAGAATCTTCTCCTGCGTCGCCCCCGCGCGATCCAGCTCCCCCGCAATCCGCCCGCCATGCATGACGGCAATTCGATCGCTCATGCCCAGCACCTCCGGAAGCTCCGAAGAAATCATGATAATCGCCAGCCCCTTGCCCACCAGTTCACCCATAATGCGATGAATTTCCGATTTCGCCCCCACATCAACACCCTGCGTCGGCTCATCCAGAATCAACACCGAAGGCTTCGCCGCCAGCCAGCGTGAAAGTGCCACCTTCTGCTGATTACCGCCTGAAAGGTTGCCCACGGGAACATCGACCGACGCCGCTTTTGTGCCCAGCCGCTGCAAAAATTCCACCGCCAGTTGGTGCTCCTTGCCGCGATCGATCAATCCCGCTGATGAGATCTGCTTCAAAATCGCCAGCGTGGTGTTGGATGCGATCGACATCTCCAGAATGACCCCATGCCGGCGGCGGTCTTCCGGCACATACGCAATTCCAAGCTCGATCGCATCGCGCGGGTTCTGCACGAAAATTTCCCTGCCGCGAAGAAAAATATGGCCCGAATCCGCGGGAGTAAGCCCAAAAAGCACCCGTGCAAGCTGCGTGCGCCCCGCCCCCACCAGCCCCGCAAGCCCCAGAATCTCCCCCGCGCGCACCGACAGGCTGACGTTCTTCACCCCCGAATGCGCGCAACACACATTGCGCGCTTCCATGACCACATCGCCCAGCGGCACGGTCACCTTCGGAAAAACCGCTTCAACCGAACGGCCGACCATCAGACGGATCAATTCCCCGCGATCAACACTGGCCGCGTCCTTCGTACCAATGTAAGCACCGTCGCGAAGCACCGTCACCCGGTCAGCAATGCGCGGCAGCTCTTCCAGGCGATGCGAAATATAAATCATCCCCACGCCCGCCTTGCGGAGCTGGACAATCACCCGGAAAAGGTTTTCCACTTCACGATCGCTGAGAGAAGCCGTGGGCTCGTCAAGGATGAGCACCCTGGCTTGCGCCCCCAGCGCCCCCGCGATTTCCACCAGTTGCTGCTGAGGCATCGTCAGCCCGCGAACCAGCGCATCGGGGGAAATATCCGCCCCTACCCGCCGCAGCAATTCATCCGCCCGCCGCCGGCGCTCGCCCCATTTGATCATTCGCCAGGGACCGCCCCGCTCAAGCCGCAGGGCAATATTTTCGGTTACAGTCAGATCAGGAAAAAGTGCCGGCTGTTGATAGATGGCAGCAATCCCCAGGCTTCGCGCCATGCTCGGCGAATTTTCCTCGATCGTCTTCCCTGCATATTCGATAGTCCCCGAATCGGGCTGATGGGCGCCGGTGATAATCTTGATTAACGTCGACTTGCCCGCCCCGTTTTCTCCGACCAACGCATGAACTTCCCCCCCGCGCAGCTCAAAGCCAACGCCCCGCAGCGCCTGAACCCCGCCGAACGACTTGGTGATGTTCTTCAGGTTGAGCAGCGTTTGCACTGCCATCTCCGCCAATTCGATGCCCACACGCATGTTAGCGAAAAGCGGCAAACAAAGGAAATGCGGCCGGCTGGCGTGGCATGCCGTTGGTCCAACCCATGCTAAAAATTGCGAAAGTCGCAGCGCGTCGCTAACTTGCGCGTAGATAAGAGCAACGAGGAAACTATGACATCAAATGCGTTTGCTTCCCGCTTTCAGCGGCACGCGATGGGTCCCTTCATATGGGCGTTGGGTATCGGTTTTGGCATTTGCAGCAGTCTTGCCAGTGCCCAAACCCCCGGCACCACCCCCCTGCCCTGGCCGGCCAATGATCCCGCCGCCAGGCCCCAATGGAAGTTTGATTTCGGCGGAAAAGCCGCCGATGGATTCATTAGCGTCCCTTCCGACACACGATACAACGCCAATCGCGGTTATGGGTTTGATCTCGGTTCCACCGTCCAAAGCGTCATCCGCGGCGGTGATGATCCCATGCACGATGGATTCGTCACCAGCGCCAAACCATTGTTCTTTTCCGCGGATGTCCCCGAAGGCAATTACCACGTCACGATCACCCTGGGCGACCTACAGGGCCCATCGGTCGCAACCGTCAAGGCGGAACAACGTCGCCTGATGCTTGAGAAAGTGGAAACAGCGCCCGGCAAATTTGAAACCCGCACGATTGAAGTCAGCGTTCGCTCGCCCCGCATCGCCGGTGGCGGACAAATCCGCCTCAAAGCCCCGCGCGAACTGGGGTACCTCAATTGGGACAACAAGCTGACCCTCGAATTCAGCAACACCTATCCCTGCGTCTGCGCCATCGAGATCGAGAAAGCCGATGATCTGGTCACACTGTTCCTCGCCGGCGATTCGACCATGACCGATCAGGGAGCGGAAACCTACAATAGCTGGGGCCAGATGCTTCCCCGCTTTTTCAAGCAGGGCCTCGTCGTCGCCAACTATGCTGAATCAGGTGAAACCGCCAAAAGCTTCGTTGGCGAAAAACGCTGGGCAAAGGTCATGAGCATGATGAAGCCAGGTGATTTTCTGCTCGTGCAGTTCGGGCACAACGATCAGAAGGACAAAACCCCGAATTACGCCATGACGGGCTACAAGGATGTGCTCAAGAGATTCATCACTGATGTCCGGCAAAAAGGCGGGACGCCCGTGGTGGTCACACCCATGAATCGGCGGACATTCGATGAATCAGGAAAAAGCCGCAATGACTTGGGCGATTTCCCCCAGGCGGTCCGCGATGTCGCCAAAGAGCAAAACGTCTCCCTCATCGATCTGAATGCCATGAGCATGCAGTTCTATGAGGCCCTGGGACCCAAGGAAGCCCCCAGGGCCTTCGCCAACAACGGTCGCGATTCAACCCATCACGACAACTACGGCAGCTATGAACTCGCCAGGTGCATCGTCGAGGGAATTCAGCAGAACCATCTGGAGATCACCAAATTTCTTGCTGACGATGTGAAGCCATTCGACCCCGCAAATCCCGATCCGGTGGACCAGTTCGCAATCCCAGCCGATCCCATCCGAGGGACCAGCGCCAGGCCGGAAGGAAACTAGGTTTTACTCATGTAAAAGCCTGCCGCGGCCGACCGAACACCCAAGGCCTCACCGCGCTTTCTCAACCTCCACGGCATACACATGCGTTGGCCCCTGGATGTTGGATCGAAAAACAATCCATTTCATATCCGGCGTGAAAGAAGCATTAGGCTCCAACGCGTATTCTTGTTGGGCGAGATTCACCAGCCGCTCTGCTTCGAAAACGCCGCTGCGAATGACATGCTCCCCCTCCGGCGAAGGCGAATGCGGCAGCAACTTTGGACGGAAAAGATAAATCCATTGCCCGTTATCACCCGCGGCTATGCTATCCGGGCCGCCACCATCCCCGCAAAAGAGCTTGCCATCCGGCGAAACATTAAAATGCACCGACCATTCCGATTTCTTCAGGTGGTACTGCGTGCGCTCACCCGTCTGGATGTTATACCCCGCTACCCAGAACACCTGGCTGAGGGGCGTTTGCAGGTCATACCAAATCGTTTTCCCATCCTGGCCCCAGAACTCGTGTCCCGCGATCTCCATGTTCATCGTTCGCTGGTGAACCAGCTTCGGTTCGCCGCCGTCAACATTAATCGTCCAGATTCGGTCGACCTGGTGCCATGGCCCTTCGTGGCAGAACATTAGCAGCTTCGGGTCCACCGGTGAAAATTGCAGGTGATTCAACCAGTCATTGCAGCGATTGAATTTCCTTAGTTCCCCGGTCTGAATGTTGATGGCGCACAAATCCATCGGCAGACGCAGATCGAACCTGGCTTGAAGATCCATTCGCCCATTGGCGCTTCGCTCAAAAATGGGAATCCTATCCTTCCCAGGCGACGGGTAGAGAATCGTGCCCCCCAGCAGCGTTTCATCACAATTCACCGTGCCGATGGTGAAACCCGCCGGAATATCCGCGATTTTTCGGGACTGATGCGTCTTCAGATCAACCGCGTAAACCGCCCGCGGCGCGCTGGTATTTCCCAGATCGCCAATACCCACCGCGCCAAGCATGTAATACACCGTCGCCGTCTTCCGCGCCACCGCGATTACGCTCACCTGGTCCGTCAGCACATGGTCGATCCCCCGCGTTTCCATATCAAACGTATAGAGCCCGGTTGGCGACGTGAAAACGAATTTTTTCCCATCGGGCGTGTATCCATTTTGGTGAAAATAAAGGCTGGCGCTGCCAGGTTCGCTGGTAAGACGAATGACGCGATGGCGCGTGTCCGGGTCGATCCACTCCGTCGGAACGTCACCCGTGGGCTGGCGAACGATAAAAGTGTTGCCGGTGTTCGGATCGCGCATCGTCATCTGCGTCGTCTGACCAATGGCTGCAACAGCGCCCACCGCGAACCAGGCAAATACCACGAGAGAAAAATTACCGTCGAACATCAGTGTTCCTCTTTCAACGGGCGGAAAATTCATCCAAGCCGCCGGATCGGCAATATCCTCCTACGCCACACCAACCCCATGGCACTTCTTATACTTCTTCCCGCTGCCGCAGGGGCACAGATCGTTTCTACCAACCTTTACAGCTTCACGGACAATCGGTTTGACCTTCGCGGCTTCTCCCTGCCGTCGCCCGGCAGCCTGCTGGGTTTCCGATGCCGCCGGCGCCGGAAGCGCGCCGCCCGCCGCGGCGCCAGTGGCCGCAAGACTCTCGGCCACCCCATATCCGCCCGATTCGGCATGCACCGCCGCGGTTTCCTTGTAGGCGCTCTTTGATTCCGTCACGCCCACCACCCGGGCCCGGAAGATAAGGTCCGTTACCTTGTCGCGCACGCCGGCCATCATCTCCAGGAAATAGCGGTAGCCTTCCTTCTTAAACTGCACGCGCGGGTCCTGCTCGGCAAATGCGATCAAACCGATCCCCGCCTTCAGCATGTCCATCGCATACAGGTGGTCCTTCCAGCTCTGGTCCAGAATCTGAATGACAACATACTGCTCCAGGTCCGTCAGTTCCCTGCGGAAAAAATAACGGGCCAGTTCCATCACCTTCTCTTCAATCTGCTCGGGCGATGCCGGCTTGGTAACCAGCCGCCCCTCCTTTTGCGCTGCTTCATCCTTGATTTGAAAATCGCGCGCCGTCAGCTTCAGGCTGAATCTTTCATTCACCGCCTTCCGCAACGATTCCGTATCCTTGTTTGCCTCGATCAGCCCATGCACCGTCTCTTCCAGCTTGCCCCCCGTCATAAATGCGCGCTGATAAGACAGCAGCTCCTCGCGCAATGCCGAAAGGCTTCCCCCGCGAATCTTGTCGATGCTCATCTCAACGCGATATTTTTCCTGCGCGCGATCGCGGATGTATTCCGCGGCATACGGATTGTCCGTGAATCCCTCCGGGCCGCCATATGCAAACGTCAGGGCGTGCTCAACCGGGTATTCAATCTCGCGGCGCGAATAAGCCTCCCGCGCCCGGTCATCAATCAGTTGAATGATCTCCTCCGAAGGCCGGACGGCATGGCTGCGCTCATCCAGGATAAAATCCTTCGGATTCATCTCAATCGCGAATTTCTCCCGCGCCCAGTTGGCCAGTTCCTGTTCCGCGTAATTGTGCTCCAGATATTTCATCAGCCCCGCGCAGCTGCGCTCATCAATCTGTTCAACCGCGGCCTGGCGCAGCTTTATTTCCAGTTCGTCGGCATTCATTTGCCGCATCTGCGTTTGCGATAGATTCACGTGAAAGCGGCTCATGGCCCAGGCCTGCAGCCCCTTGGTGTCCCAGGTCGAGCGGTCCTCCGAATCTTCACCAATAAACTCTCCCATGGTGGCGGTAATATTGGTTTCCGCCTCGGCGCGTGAGTGATTCTTAATGTAGTTTTCCAGCTCTTCAATGCTTCGCATGCCGTGCAGGTCGGCCGGCTCAAGCGTCACTTCAAAATTCACCCGCGCCCATTCGGCAACGGTCGCCGCGACAAAATCCTGGGTGATGTATTTATCCACCGCATCGGTGATCGCCTCCCCGATCATTCCCCAGATAACCACATCCACATTCTGACCCTTCAAAACCTGCTGGCGCATCCCATAGAAAGTCGTTCGCTGATGGTCCATGACCTCGTCATATTCAAGCAGATTCTTACGGGCCAGGAAGTTGCGCTCCTCCACTTTTTTCTGCGCCCGCAGAATTCCCTTGCTGATCCGTTTGTCCTCAATCGCCATCCCCTCTTCCATGCCCAGCCACCCCAGAACCTTGATGGTCCAGTCACCCGCGAAGAGTTTCATCAGCTCATCCTGCAGGCTGACGTAAAACCGCGATGATCCCGGATCACCCTGTCGCCCGGATCGGCCGCGCAACTGGTTGTCGATTCGGCGAGCCGTATGTCGCTCCGTGCCAATGACATGCAGCCCGCCCGCCGTCGTGGTTTCCACGTTGAGCTTGATGTCGGTTCCACGACCGGCCATGTTGGTGGCGATCGTCACATTGCCAACCATCTCGTCGTGCTGGTTCTTATGCTGCAGCCCTGCCATCGCGACAATCTGGGCTTCCCGCTCATGCTGCTTTGCGTTCAGCACTTCATGCTGAATGCCATATTTCCGCATCAGCTTCTCAGAAAGCGTTTCGCTCTTTTCAACGCTGGTCGTTCCCACCAGCACCGGTCGTCCGGCGCCTGAAATTTCCTTGATCTCATCGATAATCGCTTCCCACTTCTCCCGCTCCGTGCGGTAAACGCGGTCTTCGTTGTCCTGCCGCTTGATCGGGCGGTTCGTCGGAATGTTCACCACGTCAAGCTTGTAAATCTTGGCGAACTCCTCAGCCTCAGTCATTGCGGTCCCGGTCATGCCCGACAATGCCCGATACATCTTGAAGAAATTCTGCAGCGTGATGGTCGCCAGCGTTTGGGTTTCTTCCTTAATCGGTACCCGCTCCTTCGCTTCCACCGCCTGGTGCAGACCATCCGACCACTGCCGCCCCGCCATCTTGCGACCGGTATATTCATCGACAATGACGACTTCCATCTGCCCCTTCTGCCCGCGCTCAACCACGTAATCCTTATCGCGCTCATACACCACATGCGCCCGCATCGACTGGTCCATCAAATGCGGCCATTCCATGTTGTTGCCGACAAAGAAGCTGCCCACGCCCGCCGCATCCTGCGCCGCCGCTATGCCCTCATGCGTGAGATGAACGCTTTTCCGATCCAGCTCGACTTCATAAAACTGCGTCAGGCTGTCCCGGCGGGCTTCAGCGTCGGCAAGTGTCTGCTCCGCCGTCCGGCGCCGCTGCCGGGCATCTTCCACACCAGCCTTATCGCTTTTGCCCTTGGCGCGGTCTTCGTCCCCTTCCGTCGACTTGATCAACCGCTTGGCCGCGTCCACGGCTGCCTCCGCCGCGTCCCACGGTTTGTTCATTTCAATCACTTTGCGCGCCACCACATCCGCGGCGCGATACTTGGCGGCATCGTCATGGGCCGCGCCGGAGATAATCAGCGGTGTCCGCGCTTCGTCAATCAGAATCGAGTCCACCTCGTCCACAATCACATATTCCAGCGGCCCCTGAACCTGCAGCGCAACGCGGTCTTTCATGTTGTCGCGCAGAAAATCAAACCCGAATTCCGCATTCGTGCCGTAGGTCACGTCGCATCCATATGCAACCCGCCGCGCATCTCCGCCCGGTTCCATTTCGCTTTGAATAAATCCGACGGAAAGACCCAGGTTTTCAAAAGCGGGACGAATCCACGTCGCATCGCGACGCACCAGGTAGTCGTTCACGGTCACCACATGCGCGTGGTTCCCCTCCAGCACCCGCATGAAGCAGGCCAGCGGACCAACAAATGTCTTTCCCTCGCCCGTCGCCATTTCCGCGATCTTGCCTTCGTAAAGCACCAGCCCGCCAATCAACTGCACATCAAAACACCGGGCGCGGAAGGGCGGGCGGCTTTCGGGGTAAAGCGCGCGGATGGCGTCGTAAATTTTCGGCGGAATGGGCACCGTGCGCCACGATTGGCCGCTGCTGATCAGCGCCCTTTGAACTTCGTCGTAAGCCTCCAGCATGTCGTCGCTAAGCTTGTCCGGATCGAAATGGTTGTCGGGATCAAAGATGGCGCGAATGCCGATGTTGCGGTCCATCGCTTCGCGAATGATCGCAAACGCCTCGGGCATAACCTCCAGCGACCGAAGTTTGCCGGTGGTCAGCAGCCGCCGCAACTCCTGCGTGCGCTCGCGCAGCTCAACATCGGTCTTGGCCCGAATGTCCGGCTCCAGTGCGTTAACCTGTGCAACCACACGCTGATAGCGCTTAAGCAATCGCTCGTTGCGACTGCCGAAAACCTTCATCAAAACTTTAGAGAAAGTGACCGCCATGGAACATCTCCGCTCAAAAATGCGGGCATCGAATCGCCAATGGAAAAAAAGAAACAGCCGGATGGAAATCAGGCCAGCGGAGGCGGGAGCCGGAAATGAAATGGGGAGAAGCTGATCCGAGCCGAATGAATGACCCGCGGGCGGGCAAGCTGGGCAACAACCAGCACGCGGGCATTCTCCCGCCTCGGCTGGTAAAGCCGCGCAGTGACAGCCCGGCGCAACCCACTGCTGAGCCTGCTGATGATTCGCCCAGCCAATTGCGTTCGCGGACCAGGCTGCGGGACAGCCAAGGTCATCCGACCGGCGCATAAAGCCGTCGCAACCAAGGCCACAACGATGATTTGCCGTGAACGCCGCATAGTGAGATCAGAATTGCGAGTATGGCCCCCGATCACCCAAGCGTCAAGCGATTCCGGAGGGGGCTCAATCAACTCCAACACCGATTTTAGGCCTCAAACGCCATGGGCGTCTGAAATCAAAATGGTTTTGTGCTGCCAACGGGTTATCGGCCGGTATATTATATTGCGGGTTCGGCAATGCAGTATCGCGTCCATATCGGGAGGTCCTCTATGTTGAAACGCTTTGTGTTACCGTTAGGCATCCTTGCAATGCCCCTTTTCGCAATCGCCCAGTCGCTGCCATCAAATTCCGGATCAGCCGGCGCATGGCAGCAATCCACGCCCCCAGCGGCCGTGGGCGGCGATGCGGCAAACAACAGCATTCAAGTCTATGATCTTGGCCCGGTTATGGCGCGAGCTGCCTTCGCCGATTCGGAATATGACAATGCCAATGCCAACCTGAACATCGCCGTTTCCCGGACGCGCAAGGACTTTGATAATTCCCCCGACGTGGTTGCCGCCAGGCAAAAACTTCAGGATGCCCAAAAGACATATGACAATGCCGCCGCCCAGGTAATGGCCGACGTGGCAAAAGATCCCAATTATCAAAATCTGGTCGATCATCGCAGCGAGCTCGATGCAGCGATCAGTCAAACCGTGTCGCCCGCGGCCCGCGCCGATCTGGCAAGGCAGAAACTGGACATCAGCGCAACGCTCAGCCACGTTCGAGCCGTCGCCCTGGCCGAAGCAATGAAGAACGATTCTGCTTTAATGCAAGCCAAGGATAACGTGGCCCTCGCCCAGCAGCAGCTTGCCGACAAGCTCAATCAGCACGATTCCGCTTTCTACGACAATCAGCATGTCGCCGGCGCCTGGTCGAACCTCCAGAACTCCCGTTCCATGCGCGCCGCCGCCCAGGGCTACCTGCAGGGCGCACTCATCACCCGCTCAGACATCATCGCCACCGACGAACGCCACAACCCCAACTACGGCAACATCGCCGCCGGCGGCTTCGATCCCTACAACTCCGGCTATTTCGGTGTCGGCGGAGTAATCACAACAAGCAACGGCTTCAGCCGTCGCGGGTTCTAAAGAACCCAGACTATTGCAATCACAACCAATCCGCCCCGGGCCACAAAACCCGGGGCTTTTTTGTCCCTCTTTCGCTATAAAGGGGTCATTCATAATTATTGACAGTGCGTTCGCTTTTGTGTTATCCTTTCCTCATGCCCAGAACAGCCAGAGCAGTCGAAGGCGGCATGATTTACCATGTGCTCAACCGCGGTAACGGCCGGACGCGCATTTTTCATAAGCCGGAGGACTACGATGCGTTCCTCAAACTCCTCGGGCAGGCGCGCGAGTTTGTTCCCGGCGTGAAGCTCTTTGGCGTGTGCCTGATGCCCAACCACTGGCACCTGGTCCTGCAGCCACATTCGGCGAAAGATCTGGCCAGGTTCATGCGCTGGCTATCCACCGCCCATGTGCGCCGCCATCACGCCCATCACCGCTCGGCGTCCGGGCATTTATATCAGGGACGATACAAAAGCTTTCCCGTCCAGGACGATCACCATTTCCTCACCCTTATGCGCTACGTCGAGGCCAACCCCCTGCGGGCTAAACTCTCCAAGTCAGCCGGCGCGTGGCCGTGGTCCAGCGACGCCATGGCCCGAACCAAGCCAGGCCGCCTTCTGCTCAGCGACTGGCCCGTCGACAGGCCCAGAAATTGGAATAAGCTGCTGGCGGAAGCGATCCCCAAAAGTGAATTAGAGCAACTGCGAACCAGCGTGAATCGCGGAAGGCCCTACGGATCCGACCCCTGGACCCGACTCACCGCCGCCCGCCTCGATCTGGGCTCCACCCTCCGACCCAGAGGACGGCCCAGGGCGGTAATGGACTGAAATTTTGAATCTCCCCTTAACTGCCCGCCGGCTCCCCGGCTCCCCCAATCCGGCTCCGCAGGTTTGAAACTAATTCGAACGTGTTCTGCAGCGGGAGATTGCTGCCAATTATTGTCGCACGATTGGTTCCTCATAATCCCAAAACCCCTGAGCTACTCCGCCATCAAGAACTTGCCGCACACGGTCGATCTTAACAGATGATGGAATGTTCACAGCGACAAGCGACGGAATGTGACTCAGTTCGGTAGAGCATCCTAACTTCGACAATTCAGACCGAAGAACTGCAGGATCATGGTGATCGAAGAAAACGACCCATGCGAGTGAATTATCCGATGGCTTTGCGGTTGATTTGTAAAATGTTTCGCCGTCTATTTGTTGGGTTTGAACCACATCTCCAAGTGCTACGTGTCGGGTAAAAAATGGGATATTGTCGACAACGAACGCGTTGTCGCCTATCTCTTCAGCCCACACACCTTCGACATCTACTGGAGGGTATCCATCTTTGTCCTTTGCAAGCCGGAAAAGTATTTTTTTGTGTGGCATATGATTTTCCATACTAATTTGACGCGCTTTCGAGAACGGGATTGGGGACATTCATGGGTGTCGGGTTTAGCCTTTAAAGGCTGGCCCGACAACCAACATGCCATCTTTGAATTGTCCTCCGACTAAATGTCACTTCCCAAGCTTCCGATCTTGCACTATTCGGATTATCCCCGCCAGCAATAAGATGAATCCGATCGCAGCTGTCGGAACACTGCTCATCAAAGCCCAAAACATCACCATAAAGGCCCACTTGGGCAGTGGCCTCCACAAAGTAGCCCCAACTCCCGACATGAATGCAAAACCGAAAAACACTACCAAGGCAAGAACCAGCAAAGAAATGCCCCAAAAAGTGATATTCTTCGACCTCTTTCGTCGAAGTGTGTCCTTGTCGGCGTTTTCACGTTGATCGGGCATTTTCAAACCTCCGAGCTTGGAATATTTGCTTTGGTCATTTCATTTGGTTTAAGGCTTAATGTTAGACGAAAGTTGATTATTGTTGCCTGAGGGACATTCATGATTTCCAGCGATGGCCGATAATTATGAATGTCCCCTTTATGAAATTCCGGCAATCTTACCGTCCCGCATTCCGGACAGCGAATGGGGCTAGCGCGAAGATCGTAGCCGCACTGAGAACACCGATTGCTACCCCGCCACTTTGAATGCCTCCACCTACGTACCAACGATCTTGCAGGAAGAATTCCAGTAATAATCGTAAACCACCAAAGAGGAATCCCATAAGCATGATAATACGTCTGCCAAACCATGCCGCGCCAATAAACAAAACCGCCACAACGAATGCTAGAGTCTGCACGTTTAGGATCCAGTATTCCCTTTTCGGGATCACCATCACGATGAATGAAAGTCCCCCAGGCTCTATACCAAGGTGCGCTTTCCAATGCCGGTTTCTCAATATTTCCATTCTCATCGGCAATCAAATCATGCCCAAACGTAATAGTCCACCAAAGGCGTCCCCAATCCGTCTCCACCCGATAGCCTTGAACCTTTCCTTCCCAGAAAAATGAAACAGTAACGAAATGACTCTGTATTGCTTGTTCCAAGCTTAGGAAACACAACACAAGCGACGTGACGAGTAACGCACTCCAAATTAATTCTTGGACTTTCCGCATAACAAATGGGGTAAGCGATAGGGGGACATTCATAATTTCGTGTGACGAGGTGCAGGGGCATAAACTGGAACTCCGACCACAACTACTTTTCGGCCTTAGCGGGTTCGCCGACGGCGGCTCGGAGAAGCTGGGCGGTGCGGGGCGCGCCGATTTCTCGTTTGCCGAAGCCTGGGATCGCGCCGGCGGCCTGGGCTTGGGCCTGGGCTTCGGGGTAGTTGCTGACGAGCATCATGTTCATGCCGAGGCCGCGTTTTTTGAGGACGCGGATCATTTCCACGCCGGTTTCGGGGGCGAAGCCGTAGCCTAGTTCGCGGTTGAAGAGGACGAGATCGATGGTTTGCTGGAGGGCTTTGTCCAGTTCTTCGTTGTCATCGGCGGAAACCAATGCGACATCACCCAGCGCCCCTTTCACGGCCATGCGAAGGTAAGTGCTGTCCGGCCCGCAATGGCCCACGAGTAAAATTCGTTTTGGCATATCTCAATTCCCTTCAGGATCGATGACCTGTCCGGGCCTCATAAAAACATCAAGCCTTGCTTTATATTATGTCCGATGAGAAGACGATTTCCGAAGCCGGGGAAAATAAACGCCGTCAGAACGGCCGAGTTGAACCCGCCGGGCCGGCTCTCATAAGCGGGACAACCGGGGGTATTATACCGCGTGAAGGCCGCGCCGGGAGTGGTGGGGCTGCCATAACGATATCCCGCGGGTTCGCCCCAAGGACTGGGCCGAGGCTAGAATCCTGCCGGGGAGCGGACGACGCAAAGGGATTGGCCGAATGGCGGAATTATCGCTTCAGCAAGCGCTCGAACAGGGGCTGCGGCACTTCAGGGCGGGAAGCCTTGCGCAGGCGGAATCCATCTTTCAACAGGTGCTGGCGCATTTCCCGGCCAATGCTGACGCGGCCTATATGCTGGGGGTGATTGCGTATTCGAATGGCCGGCTCGATGTCGCGATTGAGTTTCTCCGCCGCGCCGTGGCACTGCAGCCGGATTCGGCGCAAATTCATTACAACCTGGGGGAGGCGCTCACCACTGCCCTTGAGTGGGAGAACGCGATTGCGCACTATCAACAAGCGCTGGCGCTCAAGCCGGAGTATCCCGAAGCGCTGATTAATCTGGGCAATGCATTGGTGCAAACCGGGCAGATTGATCCAGCGATTGAGGCTTTCCAGAAAGCGGTCAGCCTGCGCCCGCAAAGCCCCGAGGCGCACAGCAACCTGGCCAATGCCTTTCAGCACAAGGGGCGGTTTGAGGAAGCGATCGCCTGCGCGCAAAGAGCGCTTCAGTGCGAGCCCAAATGCTTCGAGGCTTACCTGAATCTTGGAAACGCGCTGCTCCAGTTAAACCGCCTGGAGCAATCCATCGAGGCATTTGAGCGCGGCGTCGCCCTGGCGCCGAAGTCCGCCGCGGCGCACAACAACCTTGGGAATGCGTTGCTTTGCGCCGGTCGGCCGCTGGAAGCTATCCCGAGTTTTCGCGCTGCCCTTGTGCTGCTGCCGCACTATCACGAAGCGAGGCTGAATCTGGCACTGGCCCTGCTCGCCACCGGCAACTTCGGCGAAGGCTGGAAGGAGTATGAAATCCGCACGAGGAGCCGGGCGCTTTCGCGTCCCGATATCATTCAGCCTAAATGGGACGGCAGCCCGCTGGGCGGCAGACGGATTCTTCTCCGCGCCGAGCAAGGCATTGGCGATACCATTCAATTCATGCGGTACATCCCGATGATCCAGACCCTAGGCGGGAAAATCATTCTTGAGTGCCAGGCGCCGCTGACCCGCCTGCTTGCGGGGGTTCCCAGCGTTGAGGCATGCATTACGCGGGAAGAACGTCACCCGGAATTCGACGTGCAATGCTCGCTGCTTAGCCTGCCTGCTATTTTCGATACCCAGGTGGAAACGATCCCGCTTGGGATTCCCTACATTTCTGCTGATTCATCGCTCGCCGCGCTATGGGAAGCCCACCTGAGTGGAACGCCCGGATTGAAAGTTGGCCTCGCGTGGGCCGGCGGGCCGGAGCATACGAAAGACCGCAATCGCTCGATCGCATTTTCGTCACTGCAACCGATCCTGGGATTATCCTCGGTCACCTTTATCAGCCTGCAGAAAGGGGCTGCTTCGAATCAATCCTCAGGCGAATCGAGATTGATCGACTGGACATCTGAATTGAGCGATTTTGCAGATACAGCCGCGCTGATTTCGAATCTCGATCTTGTCATTACTGTTGACACCTCGGTCGCGCATCTGGCCGGCGCGATGGGCAAACCCGTTTGGGTTCTTCTGCCGTTCGCGCCGGATTGGCGCTGGATGCTCGATCGCGAAGATTCGCCCTGGTATCCGACGATGCGGCTGTTCCGCCAGCAACGGGCGGGCGAGTGGCAGCCGCCGATTGACCGTATGGTGGAAGCAATTCAAGGATTCGCGCGATGACGCAAATGACCTACGCCCAGGCATTTGAGTTTGCCATGCGCCACTTCCAAGCGGGGCACCTGGGCGAGGCCGAAGGCATGTATCGCCAGATTTTGGCGTACCAACCGAGCAACCCCGATGCGCTGCATATGATGGGAGTGCTGGCATATCAGGCCGGCAACCACGCCACGGCGCGGGATTTCATTGGCCGCGCTATTGCGGTCAATCCTTCGGTCGCGGAATTTCACGGCAACCTGGGGCTTGTCCATGTTGGGCTGAACCAGATCGATCAGGCCATTGCATGTTACCGCGATGCGCTGGCGCTTAACCCGGATTATCCGCAAGCGCTGGCCAATTTGGGGACCGCGCTTCAGGTGAACGGATCGGCGCGGGAATCGATTGCGCACTACGAAAGAGCGCTGGCGCTGAATCCGTACTACGTGGAAGCGCACAATGATTTGGGCAACGCCCTGCGCGTCCTGGATCGCCGGGAAGAGGCGATTGGCCACTACCGCACGGCGCTGGCGCTGCAGCCCAAGTTCCACCAGTGCCACAACAATCTGGCGGTCGCGCTGTTTGAAACGAATAAGACGGCGGAAGCGGAAAAAAGCTGTCGGGCCGCGATCGCTATTAAGCCGGATTATGCAGAAGCGCTAGCCAACCTGGGAAATATTCTGACCGCGCAAAACAAATTCGAAGAAGCCATCGCCTGTTACCACAAGTCGCTTTCGCTACAGCCAGCGATGCCCGAGTCGCTGACCAACCTGGGCAATGCGCTACTGCGAGCGGGCAAATTGGACGAGGCCAGCGATGCCTTTCATCGCGCCCTGGAAATCGCTCCGGGAATGGCCGCCCCCTACTGCAACCTCAGCAACGTAATGGAGCAGAAGGGCCGTTATGAAGAGGCGCTGGCGTATGGGAAAAAGGCGATTGAATGTGACCCCTCTCTTCCAGAAGCGCACAACAATCTGGGCAATGCGGCCCGCCAGCTTCATCGTTTCGATGAAGCTGCCGCCGCCTTTAGCCAGGCGATAGCGCTGCGGCCGGATTATTTTGAAGCCGTCAGCAACCTGGGAGGGGTTTTGGTTTCCCGCTGCCAGCTTGACGAGGCGATTGCTCAGTTTCGCAAAGCATTGTCGATCAATCCGGAATATCGCAATGCAAAAATGAACGTTGCCTTGGCGCTGCTGCTGAATGGCAATTTTGCCGAAGGGTGGAGGGCTTACGAGGTTCGCCGCCAGCATGAGAGCGTTCAGCGGCCGACCATTACGCAGCCCATGTGGGATGGAAGCCCGCTGGCCGGGAAGCGCATTCTGCTGCATGGCGAACAGGGGATTGGCGATACGATTCAGTTCATCCGGTATGTGTCAATGGTGAAAGCGCGGGGTGGGGAGATCATTCTGGAAACGCCGGGGCTCATTCATCCGCTGGTGAAATCCTTCCCCGGCGTGCATGAAAGCCTTGTCCGTGAATTCCCGCTTCCGCAATATGACGTGCAGTGCTCGCTGGTCAGCCTTCCTTTTATTTTTAAGACGACGCTGGAAACGATTCCCAACCAAACGCCCTATTTGTTTGCTGATGCCCAGGCCGCGGCTAAATGGGGCGAGCGATTGGCCCTGGAAAAAAATCTTAAGGTTGGCCTCGTGTGGGCGGGACGGCCCGATTACAAGAACGATCACAACCGCTCGATCGCATTGAACGCACTAGCGCCACTGGCAAACATTCCCGATGTCACGTTTTTCAGTCTGCAAAAAGGTCCCCAGGCTGGGCAGGCGCTGAGGCCGCCGCAAGGCATGAAGTTAATCGATCACACGGCGGAGATCATCAACTTCGCGGACACGGCGGCGCTGGTTGCAAATCTGGACCTGGTGATTAGCGTGGATACCGGGGCCGCCCATCTGGCGGGCGCCCTTGGCAAGCCGATCTGGACGCTGCTTCCGTTCGCACCGGACTGGCGATGGATGCTGAATCGGGACGATTCACCGTGGTATCCGACGATGCGCTTATTCCGCCAGCCGACGCCGGGTGATTGGTCGACCCCGATCGCCCGCATGGCCGACGCGCTCTCGCGATTCAACGTGATGAAATCGTAACTTGCATTGCGCGTTGGCCGACTGTTCCCTCGGCGCAACTTTGAATCTACGATTCCCTGACACATGACGACCCAGCAGGCAATTGATCTTGGCATCGACCATCACAGGGCTGGACGCCTGAGCGATGCGGAGGGGATTTACCGCCAGGTTCTTGCGCTGGAACCAAACAACGCCCAGGCGATTCATCTGCTTGGACTGGTGGCGTACAACGTTGGTCGCAACGATGTGGCCCTGCAACTCATGCAGCAGGCGGTGGCGATTGATCCCGCGCTTTTGCAGGGGTACGGCAACATGGGTCTTGTGCTGGCCGCGATGGGCCGGGGGGACGAAGCCATCGCGGTTTACCGGCACGCGCTGTCACTTCAGCCTGATTACACCGAAGCGATGAATAATCTGGGTGTTGTACTTTATGAGCGCAAGGAATTGGCGGAAGCCATAGCGTGCTATCGCAGGGCGCTGGCGATTAAGCCCGATTACGATCATGCGATCAATAATCTCGGCAACGCGCTGAGCGAAAACGGGCAGGTTGAAGAAGCCTTCGCGTGTTACGAACGGGTTATCAAACTTTCGCCCAATTATGCCGACGCTTACAACAACATGGGCGATATATTCGTCGAGCGAAATCGCTTGGATGACGCGATCGGGTATTTTCAGAAAGCGTGCGCGCTTCGACCGGATTATGCCGAGGCGTTCAGCAATCTAGGCAACGTGATGTACCGCAAATGCCGGATGGAAGAAGCGGTGGCATACAACCGCCGGGCGATTGCGCTGAAGCCCGATCTGGCGACCGCGCACTGGAACCTGGGCTTGGCGCTTTTGTGCCGCGGAGAATTTCCCGAAGGCTGGCGCGAATATGCGTGGCGCACGCGCGTTCGTGACATGGATGGGAGTTGCCGCGAATTTTCCCAGCCGCTATGGGACGGCGGAGCGCTTGGCGGCCGCACCATTTTGCTGCATGCCGAGCAGGGCATTGGCGATTCCATCCAGTTCATCCGCTATTTGCCGCAGGTGAAGGCCAAGGGGGGAAAGATCATGATCGATTGCGGCCGGCCACTGATGCGACTTTTTCAGCAATCGTTCGCGGTCGATCAATGGGTCTGCACGGGGGAACCCATTCCGGAATTTGATGTCCACTGCCCGCTAATGAGCTTGCCGATGGTGCTGGGCACCACAATTCAAAATATTCCCGCCGAGGTGCCGTATCTTTTGACCGATGCCAAGGCGACCGAGCATTGGCGCCAGCGGACTGGGGAATTTCAGGGACTTAAAGTTGGGGTGGTTTGGGCGGGAAGGCCCGAGCACGGGAACGACCGCAATCGCTCGATGTCGCTTTCGACGCTGGCGCCGCTGGCGGATGTACCGGGCATTACATTCTTCAGTCTTCAAAAGGGGGAGCCGGCGGCGCAGGCCAGGGATGCACCGGCTGGCATGCGGTTGATTGATTACGCTGACGAACTCGAGGATTTCGCCGATACGGCGGCGCTGGTCGCCAACCTTGATCTGGTTATTTCGGTGGATACTTCTGTCGTGCACCTTGCCGGCGCGCTGGGCAAGCCGGTCTGGGCGCTGCTTCCGTTCTGGCCGGATTGGCGGTGGATGGTGAATCGATCTGATTCGCCGTGGTATCCGACGCTGCGCCTTTTCCGCCAGCGGCAGACGGGTGATTGGAACCCGCCGATCAGCGAGGCCCTCTCTGCCCTGCGGGCATTCATGAAAGCTGCGGCTGCAAAGCGATGAACAACCAGCAACTGATCGATCAGGGGCTCGCATACCACCGCGCGGGCGACCGCGCCGCGGCGGAAGCGGTCTATCGCCGTGTATTGGCCGAGGAACCGACCAATGTGAGCGCGCTGCATTTGCTGGGGGTCCTGGCGCACGAGGTGGGCCGCAATGATGTGGCTTATGACCTCATCCGCCGGGCCTTGGCGCTGAACCCGAAGGCTCCGACGCTGCATCGTGTTTTTGGGCGCGTGGTGGAGAGCCTGGGCCAGATCGAGCGGGCCATTGTTTGCTATCAAGAGGCCGCTTCCATGCTGCCGAATGATGCGAACCTTCAGAATGACCTGGGCAACGCCCTGCGTCTGGCTAAAAAGTATGAGGGATCGGTTGCGGCCCTGCGGAAGGCGATTCAGCTCGATCCAAAACTAGCAGACTCGTATAACAACCTGGCCGTTGTGATGCTGGAAATCGGCAAACCCGGGGAGACCGTGGCTGCCGCGAGGAAAGCAATTGCCTGCAACCCGGGCCTCGCCGAGGCTTATTTCAATCTTGGGAGGGGCTTAGGCGAGACCGGAGAGACCCGGGAAGCGGTTGTCGCTTATGAGCGGGCTTTGGAGTTGTCACCAGCGTTCTTTCAGGCTGAGAATAACATTGGACTGCTGCAATTCGAGTTGGAGCAATACGACCAAGCAATTGCCACGTTCAATCGCGCGCTGATTAACACGCCCGATAATCCCGATCTTCATTACAACCTGGGCAGCGTGCTGCAAAAGGCCGGCAAGCTTTCGGCGGCGGTGGAGTCTTTCCGCAACGCAATCGGGCTACGGCAGGATCACGCGCCTTCACACAATAACCTGGGCAATGCGCTGCATGAATTTGGCAAACTCGATGAGGCCGAGGCGCCACTGCGCGCCGCGTTGGCGCTGTCGCCGAATTTTGCCGAGGCCCATAACAACCTGGGAAACCTATTCCTTGAAAAAGGGGATGTGGATACGGCGATTCTATGCTTTCGACGAGCCATTGAGATCTACCCGAGATTTCCCGATGCCTGCAACAACCTGGGGAGCGCGCTCAATGCGGCGGGGCAGATTGAAGAAGCCCTGGCCTGGTTTGGCAAAGCCCGCGCGCTCAAACCCGCCGACGCCAATGTGCACAGCAATATGATTTACACGATGCACTATCACCCGGCCCATGACGCGGCGGCGATTGGCCGCGAACTGGCCGCCTGGAACAGGGAGCATGCTGTGCCGCTTCGTCATCTTATTAAGGCGCATCGAAATGTGCCGGACGCCGCTCGCCGGTTGCGAATTGGATATGTCTCGGCGGATTTTCGCCAGCATGTGGTCGGGTGCAACCTTTTGCCGCTCTTGCGGGAGCGCAACCGGGCGCAGTTCGACATTTATTGCTACTCGCATGTTCATCGTCCTGATGGCATGACCGAGAATTTGCGCGCTCAAGCGACCGTCTGGCGCGAGGTGCTGGGCATGGGCGATGATGCCGTCGCAGAACTCATTCGCGACGATCAGATCGATATTCTTGTCGATCTTGCGTTGCACTCGGCCCACCAGCGCCTGCTCGTTTTCGCGCGAAAGCCGGCGCCGGTGCAGATGACGTATTTGGGATATTGCGGCAGCACCGGCGTGGAAACGATCGACTACCGTATTTCTGACCCGCATATTGACCCTCCGGAAATGGATTGGGCATACTCCGAAAAAACGCTGCGCTTGCCGCACACCTATTGGTGTTACCAGGCCGCGGGGGAGACGCCCAATGTGAATGCGCTTCCGGCTATGAAGAATAATTGCATTACATTCGGATGCCTCAATAACTTTGCCAAAGTATCGGATGGATCAATTGAGCTTTGGGGACAGATATTGCGTGAAGTGCCCGGATCCCGATTTGTGCTCCATGCGCAGCTGGGCAGCCACCGCCAGCGGGTGATCGATCGGTTGGGCAGCATGGGAATCTCGTCCGATCGATTGGAATTTGTTGGCAAGCTGCCGTTCAGCCAGTTCGTCAGGAACTATCACAACATCGATATTGCCCTTGATCCATTCCCTTACGGAGGAGGCATAACTTCCTGCGATGCGCTTTGGATGGGCGTGCCGGTGGTTACACTCGTCGGCAAAACTGCCGTCGGACGAGGGGGAAAGAGTATTCTGCACAATGTGGGCCTGTCGCGGTTGGTGGCGCAGACGCCGGAGGAATATTCGCGGATTGCACGGAATCTGGCTGGCGATCTGGAAGCGCTGGCAAGGCTCAGGGCTGATCTGCGCGCCGACATGCGGGCTTCCAAGTTAACTGACGCAGTGGCATTCGCGGGTGATGTGGAGGCATTGTATAGAACGGCCTGGAAGGCGTGGTGTCAAAACCAGGAGACGGTGCGGTCGTGACAATTCCAGAGGCGCTACAACTGGCGATGGAACATCATCAGGCTGGCCGGCTCGCACCGGCCGAGGGGTTGTATCGCGCGATTCTTGCACAGCAGCCGGCCAACGCTGATGCGCTGCATCTGCTGGGGGTGCTGGCGTATCAATCCCGCCGATTTCCCGCGGCGGAGGATTTGATCCGAAAGGCGATTGCCATCAGTCCTTCCTCCGACAGTTATTACAGCAACCTGGGGCTTGTTCTGACGGCGATGAACCGGTTCAACGATGCAATGGTGGTTTATAAGCAGGCGCAGGTTCTGGCGCCAGATTCGCCCGAAACAAAAAATAACTACGGGAACGTGCTGTTCCAACAGGGGAAGCTTGATGAGGCGATGAAGCTTTACCAAGAGGCTCTTGCCCTCCGGCCGGATTTCGCGGATGCACTGCTCAATATTGGGAACGTGCTGGACGCCCAGGGGCGGGGGCAGGATGCGATTGATGCTTACCGCCAGGCCCTGGCGGTTCGACCCAACTACACCAATGCGCTGAACAATCTGGCCAACGCGCTCTATCACACCCAGCAGCTTGAAGAGAGTGTGAAGGTCTATCGGCAGGCCTTGTCGCTTGAGCCAAATCGTGAAGTCGTGCATTACAACCTTGGCAACGCGCTCCGCGATTTGGAGCGATACGATCAGGCCATTGATGAATACCGACAGGCGATAGCCATCCGTCCTGATTATTCGCAGGCACTGAACAACCTGGGAAGCACGCTACAACACCAGCACGAGGCCGCGCAAGCGGTGGTGTATTTTGAGCGGGCATTGGCGCTCCAGCCCAATGTTCCAGAGCTGCTGAACAACCTGGGGAATGCCTTGCACGATTGCGGCGAATATCAACGGGCGGTAGCCCATTTCAACAGCGCCCTGGCGCTGAAGCCTGACTACATCGAAGTCTATAGCAATATGGCCAAGACGCTCGAACAGTTGGGGCGCTATGACGAGGCCATCGAAGCGTGCCGGCGCGTGATTGCGGAAAAGCCGGAGTTTGCAATGGCTCATTTCAATCTGGGCATCTGCCTGCTGCTTAAAGGGGAGTTTGAGGAAGGCTGGGGGGAGTACGCCTGGCGTTGGAAAATTAAAGACAGCTCGTTGCCGCGCCACAAATTCACACAGCCGCTATGGGACGGCGGCAGCCTTGAAGGCAAATCGATCCTGCTGCACGCTGAGCAGGGGTTCGGCGATATGCTCCAGTTCGCCAGATATCTGCCGATGGTGAAGAAACAGGGCACGAGAATAATGCTCGCCTGCGAAAGCGAGTTGCGCAGGTTGCTGGAAAACCAATTTCAGATTGATCAGTGGCTCAGCCCGAAGCAGCCATTCCCGCTGACGGACGTGCACTGCCCGCTGATGGATTTGCCGATGATGTTCGGAACGACGCTGGCAACGGTCCCGGCCGACATTCCGTATCTCAGGGCAGATGAAACCTCGTCTACGCAATGGGCAAAGCGCCTTGCCGAATACCCGGGGTTGAAGGTGGGGCTAAACTGGGCGGGAAGGCCCAGCCACGGGAATGACCGCAACCGATCGATCGCGCTTTCGGCGCTGGCGCCACTTTTTGGAGTTCCCGGCATCACGTTTTTCAGTTTGCAAAAATGGAATGCAAATCCTGTCATCAACACCTCTTTCAATTTGATCGATTGGACGCAAGAACTAACGGATTTTGCTGATACCGCGGCGCTTATTAACAATCTCGATCTGGTGATCAGCGTAGATACCGCCGTCGTTCATCTTGCCGGCACGATGGGCAAGCCGGTATGGACGCTGCTGCCCTTCGCGCCAGATTGGCGCTGGATGCTTGGGCGCGAAGATTCGCCCTGGTATCCGACCATGCGCTTGTTCCGCCAAACGAAGGAAAGAAACTGGGATGGACCCATTGCGCGATTGGTTGAAGCGCTGCATCAATTCGCCAAGGCAAACCCGTGACGATTCCGCAATCGCTTGATCTTGCGATTGGCCACCATCAGGCCAATCGGCTGGCGGAAGCCGAGGCGATTTATCGGCAAATTCTGGCGGAGGAGCCGAATAATGCGAAGGCACTGCATTTGCTGGGTTTGATCGCTTATCAGACCGGGCATTTCCCGATGGCGGTGGAGCTTTTCAGGATTTCCATTCAAGAAGCCCCGGCGAACGCGGAGGCTCGCGGCCATCTGGGTCTTGCGTTGATGCGGATGAACCAGATCGATCAGGCAATCAGTGCCTTTCGGCATGCGGTGCTGATTCAACGTGACCTGGCATCGGCCCATAACAACCTTGGGAACGCGCTTTTGCAGCGAGGCCTGCTGGATGAGGCGGCGGAAAGTCTGACTCTGGCCATGGCGCTGAGCCCGGAATCCCCCGAGGGGTACACGAGCATGGGGAATCTTTACTATGCCCGGAAGCAGCTTGGCGAGGCGATTGCTGCTCATCGAAAAGCAATTGCGCTTCGGCCCGTTTACGCCGAGGCGCACAACAACCTTGGGAACGCACTTAGCGCGGCCGGGCAGACGGATGAAGCGGCGGCTGAACTTCAAAGAGCAATTGAGATCGAGTCCGGCTTTGCCGAAGCCCATAGCAACCTGGGCAATGTGCGGCGCGAGCGCGGCGAAATTGCGGAGGCGCTGGAATGCTTTTCGCGCGCGAGCGAGCTAACAAATTTTGACGGGTTCCACAGCAATTACATTTATTGCATGCATTTTGATCCTCGGTTTGACACGCCGGCGATTTGCAAAGAGCTGGGGCGGTGGAACAAGATTCATGCCGAGCCGGTCAGGCAATTCATTTTGCCGCATGCGAATGACCGCAATCCGAAGCGGCGTCTGAGGATTGGGTATGTTTCGCCGGATTTTCGTGAGCATGTCGTGGGATGGAATTTGCTGCCACTGCTGAGGGAACATGACCACGAACAGTTTGAGGTTTTCTGTTATTCCAGCGTAAGCTGCCCTGACGGCATCACCGCGAAGCTGGCGGCCCGCGCTGATGTTTGGCGGAACCTGGTGGGAATCGACAACACTACGGCGGCTGACATTGTTCGCCGGGATCAGATCGACATTCTGATCGATCTTTCTCTGCATTCAGCTAATCACCGGCTTCCGCTTTTTGCGTTAAGGTCCGCGCCGTTACAGTTCAGCTATCTGGGGTATTGCGGGAGCACGGGGCTGAGCGCGATCGACTATCGATTTTCGGACCCGCATATTGATGCGATTGAGTGGGAGGCGCTCTATTCAGAGAAGACCATTCGCCTGCCGCGGACCTATTGGTGTTATCAACCGGGGGGACCCGCGCCGGCGGTGAATGCGTTACCGGCACAAAGCGCGGGGCATATTACGTTCGGGTGCCTGAATAGTTTCGCGAAAGTCTCCGGGCCGGCGATTGATCTGTGGATTCGAATTCTTTCGGCGCTTCCTGGTTCGCGACTAATTCTGCATGCGGAGGAGGGAAGTCATCAGCAGCGCCTATTGAACCAATTCGAGAAATCGGGCGTCAACACAGATCGGGTGGAATTCATTGTGAAGCAGCCGTTTGCCCAGTATCTGCGGAACTATGGCCGCATCGATATCGCGCTTGATCCGTTTCCTTATGGGGGCGGCATTACAAGTTGTGATGCACTTTACATGGGCGTTCCACTGGTCACCCTGGAAGGCAACACGGCAACGGGCCGGGGTGGGAAAAGCATTCTTTCCAATCTGGGACTCTCGCGCTTCGTCGCGAAAGACCCGGAAGAATATCTGCGAGTTGCAGTTCATCTTGCGGGCGATCTTTCCGCGCTGGCGAATTTGCGCAGCGGGTTGCGAGCGTTGATGGAGCAATCGCCTTTAATGAGGGCCACTGAATTTGCGCGCGATGTTGAACGGGCTTACCGGGAAGCCTGGCAGCGATGGTGCGGGGCGCGGGCATAGATGAACGGCTTCGGACTTGAAATCTTATTTGAGCTTCGCAAAATGTCATGCGTGATTCTCCATTAAAAACCCTAATCTGAAGGAAAAGAAAATGAATACAGTTGAACTTGCCGCTGATGTGCTTCAACGCAATGTTATGTTTTTGACGTCGACCGTCGCGGATTTTTCGGATTCCGATTTTCTTGTTCGGCCTTGTCCCGGGGCCAACCATGCGACCTGGCAACTGGGACATCTGATTTGTTCAGAGACCAGAATGATTAACGGGGTGGCGCCGGGCGCAGGGTATAAGCTGCCGGACGGTTTCGAACAAAAGTTTAAGAAAGAAACTGCCAGCATCGATGATCCGGCGTTTTTTCCGCGTAAGGATGAAATTGTCGATCTTTTCACAAAAGCGCGCGGCGCTACGATCGCGTGGATTCGAACGCTTTCAGAAGCTGACCTGGCCAAGAACGCCCCGGAGGGTTTGCAACGCATGGCCCCTACCGTGGGTCATATGTTATGGCTGACGAATTCTCATTTGCTGATGCACGTTGGGCAGTTTCAGGTGATCCGCCGGAAGCTGGGGAAGCCGGTTTTGTTTTGAGACGCGGGTGGTGCGGCGGAGTGCGCGATCAAAACCTTCGTTTCGACGGACCCGAAAACAAAACGCCACATCGATAGTCAAAATGAAGCAAATTGATCATCATCTGCCCTTATAGACCAGTAGCGGCCGCAGGGTGCGGATGATTTTTACCAGGTCGTGCTGGGCGCGCATCACTGCCTGAATGTCCTTGTATGATTCAGGCGATTCTTCGCGGAGGGCTTCGCTGAGGCGGGGATCGAACCAGACTCCTTGCATTTGCTGACAAAGGTCGGTGCGCGTGAACCGCTGGCGAGCGGCAGACCTTGATAGCAGACGACCGGCTCCGTGGGCGCAGGAATTTAGCGACTGCAGGCATCCGCGGCCTTCAACGTGGAAGCTTTGGGTTCCCATTGAACCGGGGATGACGCCCAGCGATTTGCTTTCAGCAGGCATCGCGCCTTTGCGATGAACCAGGAGTGATTGGCCGCAATGTTCTTCGCGACGGACGTGATTGTGATCGCAGGCGATGGTCGCTGTTTCAATTGGGTCGATTGCAAACAGGGTACGGAGGGCTTCGATTACCTGTTGAGCCATTTCCTGCCGGTTGGCGCGGGCGAAAGATCTGGCCCAATCCTGATCGTGCAGATATGCCTGGCCCTGGGCAGTATCAGAATCCAGGGCAAGCAGGCCTGCTGAACGGATGGTGGCGCGGGCGAGGTGATGATCTTTGGTTACCTGGCCGATGGCGCGAGAGCCGCTGTGGATCATGAGCCAGAGTTGGTCGCTTTCATCGGCTTGCAGTTCGACGAAATGATTTCCACCACCGAGGGTCCCGAATTGAAGTTTGCCTTCTCTGTCCGCAAACGATTTTAGAGACGGATGCGACAAATCGCGGGGGTTCAAAGACGTTGGAAGCGGAAGCGCTCGGGCACGGTTGCGGCGCTGGGCGGGAATTTTCTCACCCAGCAGGCGCAGGACCGCGCCGGCGTTGGCGGCGTCGCGCAGTAGCGCGGCTGACGCATTGAAGGGAATCGCCAGCATCCCGCAACCGATGTCACCACCGACGGCGGATGGGTAAATCAGGCGGCGCGTGGCCATTGCGGTGCCGACACAAACGTCGCCGGCAACGTGAACATCAGGCATGACCGCGATTTGCACTACATCCTGCCCGCGGCGGATTCGCTCGATCGCCTCCCTGGCGGATGCTTCCATCGGCATCGCGAGCCAGGTTTTCACAGGAGCGACGGTTGGGGATTTCTCGCTCATGGTCTGCCTCCTTCAGCGCCATGTGCGCTCTGGGGAACGGCAATGAATGAAAGGCTGGGCACTCGCTTGCGGCAGATAGACTGCGCGACCAGGGCGCGCAGTCTGGCGGATCGATCATTGAGGCGAGCGAGCACGTCTAATGAATGCAGGCGCACCATGGGCGGAACGGTGACGCGAACCAGCAGTTGCGAGCCGCTACCCATTGGCTCGACAGAATCGACATAGACCTCGCGCAGGACGTCATCATCACATTCACCGGCGAGAGCCAGCATGAGCGCACGCCGGACCTGCTGGCAAAGCTGCTGTGTTTTGCGATCTTCACGGGGATTGAATGATTTGCGATCCGAAAGGCTGTCTCCCAGGAGTGCGCGCTCGAACATCATGTCGGCCGTCGCGTCGTGCGCGCGGCCTTTCCATTTCTTCTTTTGTTTCACGAAAAGACTCCCTCAATCCGCGCGCGAAAAAGCAGAGCTCATCGCTGCGGAAAACAACTATATAAGAATTGAAAAAACCTAAGCCGGTCGATTATCGACTGGCAAGAGGGAGGATGAATTGAAGGAGTCGCATGGGATTGCCTCGCATTTGGCAGATCGTTTGACGTCTGCTGATATTGTATATAACTGCTAAATTCGCCTTTTGCCAACGTTTTTTCAAAATGAATTGGCGGAGCTTGGTGGCCGAGGGTTGATTCTGATTAACACTACTGAAAACCGCGTCTCATAAGATCATTTGAAAAGAGATGCGCGCATTCGCAATTTTGTGCGTCGCGGTAGCCGATAGGGTACGCGCATGCACAACGAAATTGTATTACCGGAAGAGTCTGCCAACGCTAGAGTTGTACGAAGACTTTGGAAGATCAGCCTGGGGGTATGGATCTTCATTCTGACCATGGTGGTGGGCAACTTCTTCATCCCCACCGATAAGGCCGTCACCGCGCAGATGCTCGGGCATGATTTTCTTCCCTTCTACTTTGCCGGAACGTGCGCCCGCACCGGCCAGTTCGATAAGCTTTATGACCTCGACGCGACGCGCGAAATCGAGCACAAAATCGGATACGCAGCAAATCTCAATCTCGGCACCGCCGTTGGTCCGTGGTGGAACCCACCTTTTGCCGCCTGGTTGTTCGCGCCGTTTTCCGCACTGTCTTATACGGGAGGGCTTCGGTGCTGGTGGGTGTTCGGATTCATATGCCTGGTGACTTCGCTTTTTCTGCTTTGTCGGATGCTGCAAGGAGGCTGGAAGGCCAAGCTGTTGGTGCCGATGTATATGCTGACTTCCATGCCGTTCTTCCAGGCATTCAGTCATGGCCAGAATACGTTTTTTTCACTGCTGCTGCTGACGGTGACGGTTACGCTGTGGCGCGCGAATCAGGCGTTTATTGCTGGGCTGGTTTGCGGATTGCTTTTTTACAAACCACAACTTGGCGCGGTTGCCGCGATCGTTCTTTCCCTGAGCCAGGGCCGGCGGGCGTTGCTGGGCGTGGCGATCACCGGGTCGTTGCTGCTGGCGATTAACGTAATCACCCTACCGGGCACGCTGCACGAGTTTCTGGTGCATATGCCGCGGAACCTGAACTGGATGCAGGAGGAAAACAATTACCGGTGGGAGCGTCATGTCACGTTCAAGGGCTTCTGGCGCCTGATGATCCAGGGGTGGGCCACCGGGCCGACCAGCCTCATGGTAAAGGCGATCTGGGCCATTTGCGAAATCGCCCTGCTCAGCGGGCTGGGCGCGGTGGTGTGGAAAACGCTTCGGCAAAGCCCATCGCCCTCGCGCACGGACCGGCTGATTTCGGTAGCCATTGTTTCAATGCCGCTGCTGATGCCCTTTTATTTCGATTACGATCTGCTGCTGGTCAGCATTGGGGTGGTGGTTTACGCGGCTGATCGACAGCGGACGGCTCATCTTTCCCAGATCAGCATGGAAGACCGGTGGCTCGTGCGCGTTTGGGTGATTCTTTTCATCACATTGGAATTCGGCGCTATGATCGCCGGGCACACACGCGTGCATCCGGTGGTGCCGCTGGTGAGCATCATTGCGGTCCTTCTGATCCGCCGGGCGCTAAAAGACGATCGTCAGACTGAATCGGCAACGATAGCGTCTCCCGCCTCCCCCGTCGCCCTTGCGGCATAAGTCTGTATATTCTGAATAATGTCCATCGCCGCCGGCGAAAACAATTCGCGCAAGACTCAGCGCTCCGCGCGCGGCACGTCCAGCCTGAAGCGCGATATTGTCTCGGCGTATCTCGTTACCGCCGCGCGCATGCTCGCGTGGATTACGGTGACGGCCACGGTTTATCGCGTGGCCGGCAAGCTTGCGTTTGCGCTGCTGGGCATTGTTGAATCAACCGTTGGCATTTTGGAGTACGCTGCGATCGGGCTTAGCCCGGCGATCATTCGCCTTACCGCGGAGGCGATTCAAAATCACAAAGCCGCCCCGCCGGCTGACGAAGGCGCCCGGGCGCCAGAGCCGTTTTACAACGTGCCCGCTATTCGCGCGGTCTACGCGAACGGATTCGCGATGGCCGTACTCACCGCGGTGGGCGGCGGAGCATTCCTGGGCCTGTTCCTCTTCTTCTTTCGAAATACGCAGACCAACCGGGGAAGTCACGGCGTGGCGCTGGAACTGGTGCTGATGGTTGGCCTGGCAACCCTGCTGCGGATGATGAGCGATGCCCCTGGGGCCGTGCTGCAGACCTGTGGGCGAATTTTCCTGGACAACGTGCTCCTTACAATCCACGAAGCGATCTGGGGCGTCGGCACGGTGATCAACCTTTACGTCTTTCATCTCCGCTGGCAGCGAGCAACGGGTTTTGCGCTGCTGACGGGTTCGGTTGTCCTGCTGATTGCACGGTCGCTGGCGTCACACTCCACGGTGAAAGACCTCTTCAAAGCGTGGTGGACACGGGTCGATCCCCGGATGGTGCGGCGGCTTTTGATCTTCGGTGGGATGGTCGTGGCGGCCCAGATGGCGGACTATCTCTATGCTCCGACTGATTATCTTATCATTCTGAACCTCATCGACCAGGCAACGGTGGCGGTGTATCAGCCGGCCGTCAAAATTGACGGGGCGGCACTTCTGCTGGTTACGGCGCTGGCAACGGTGCTGCTTCCCCGCACGGCGCTGGCGCATGCCTCGGGCAATATGGAGACTGTTCGGCGGTATTACATTCTGGGCACCGTTTCCACCGGCCTGGTTCTCCTGGGCGCCGCGCCGCTGGTCTGGTGGGTTGCGCCGCATTTGCTAAATCTATGGCTGGGCGATCCTATGCCAGCGACTTGCGCTATCTTGCCGTTCATGCTCATTCACACCGTTATCGGTGGGAGCAGCGCGGTGGGCCGGGCAATTCTGCTGGCCATCGGCAAGATCCGCGAATTTACGATTTCCGTGCTTATCGCGGGGATTGCGAACGTCATCCTCAGCTATGCGTTTGTGCGGTACGGGCATATGGGACTGCGGGGGATTGTGCTGGGGACCATCGTCGCGGTCGCCGGCAGGTGCGTGTTCTGGCTGCCGTGGTACACACTTCGGGTGCTGCACGAACAGACGGGGATGGCGAAAATGGGAGTTACTGAAATGTCGCCCCCGGCGCCGCTTCCTTAACAATATCTTCTATCTGGCGCGGATGTTAGCGCCGTTTTAATTCTCGCAAAACCACTCCAAAGGCCGGTTTGCCGCTGAAATTGACAGCAATTTGGGCCACTCCTATACTGCCCGACTCGTTTGATTTCGAACCAGGATTCCCCTGAAAAATCGGCGAAAATTCCAGGAGATTTTGAGATGCCCAAGCTAATGAAGAAGCCTGCCTCCAAACCGAAAACAAAGATTGCTAAATCGACATCGAAACCCAACGGCGCATCCGCCAAAGGTGTGAAGCGCGTCTATTTCTTCGGCAACGGCAAAGCTGAGGGCCGCGCGGAAATGAAAGACCTTTTAGGGGGCAAGGGCGCGAACCTGGCGGACATGACGCTGGTGCCACTTCCGGTTCCACCGGGCTTCACCATCACGACCGACAGCTGCGGCGATTACAACGACCTGGGCCAGAAGCTGCCCAAGGGGCTGATGGAAGAAGTGAAATTCAACCTTGCCAGGGTTGAAAAAGCGACGGGCAAGCAGTTCGGCAGCCCGACAAATCCGCTACTGGTAGCGGTTCGCTCGGGCGCGAAGGTTTCGATGCCGGGGATGATGGATACGGTGTTGAACATTGGTTTGAACGACGCGGTTGTGGAGGGGCTTGCCAAGCTGACCGGCAATGACCGATTTGCGTACGACAGCTATCGCCGGTTGATCAACATGTTCGGCGACACGGTGATGGGGGTCGATCATCATCATTTCGAGCATGAGCTGACCGCGGTGAAGAACGCGCGCGGGGCACAGGCGGATACGGATCTTGATGCTGAGGGGCTTCGGGAAGTGGTGGATCGGTATAAGAAAATTTATCAGCATCATGTTGGCGCGGAATTTCCGCAGAATCCGCTGATTCAACTGGAGCATTCGATTGAGGCGGTTTTTAAGAGTTGGATGGGTGACCGGGCGATTAAGTATCGCGAGCTGAATGATATTCGCGGGATTCGCGGGACGGCTGTTAACGTGCAATCGATGGTCTTCGGGAACATGGGCGATGACTGCGCGACCGGCGTGGCATTTACGCGCAACCCCTCGACGGGCGAGAACCGATTTTACGGGGAATTTCTGATCAACGCGCAGGGCGAAGATGTGGTGGCGGGGATTCGCACGCCACTGGATTGCCAGACGGAAATGGGCAAGTGGTCGAAGAAGAGCTGGCAGGAACTGCTGAAGGTGAAAGACACGCTGGAAAAGCGTTACAAGGACGTGCAGGACTTTGAGTTCACCATTGAGCGCGGCACGCTTTACATGCTTCAGACCCGCAACGGGAAGCGTACCGCCGCCGCGGCGGTGAACATTGCCGTTGATATGGTGAAGGAAAAATTGATCGATGCGAAGACGGCCGTTTTGCGTGTGGACCCCAAGAGCCTGGATCAATTGCTGCATCCGATGTTTGACCCCAATCACGCCCGCAACGTGCTGGCGCGTGGGCTGCCTGCCTCACCTGGCGCTGCGGTGGGAAAGATCGCGTTTACCGCGGAAGAAGCGGAGAAGCGGGTTGCTGGCGGGGAGAAGATTATCCTGGTTCGGCGCGAGACCGAGCCGGCGGACATTGGCGGGATGCATGTTGCCGAGGGCATTCTAACCAGCACGGGCGGTATGACTTCGCACGCTGCTGTCGTGGCCCGCGGAATGGGCACGCCCTGCGTAGCGGGCGCGGGCGGGGTCATCATCGACGCGCACAACCGGCTCGTTAAAATCGGCGACCACACCTTCGGCCCCGAGCATTTCCTGAGCCTTGATGGGGCGACAGGTGAAATCATGGAGGGTGTTGTTCCCACCGTGGAAGCGACGCTTTCCGGACCGTTTGCAACGATCATGAAATGGGCGGATCAATATCGCACGCTGAAAATTCGCACCAACGGCGATACTCCCACCGATGCGAAAGTGGCACGTAACTTTGGAGCGGAAGGCATCGGCCTGTGCCGGACCGAGCATATGTTCTTTGATCCGCAGCGCATTCATCACATGCGGGAAATGATTCTGGCCAGCAGCATTGAGGCGAGAAAAGCCGCGCTTTCCAAGTTGCTGCCTTATCAGCGCGAGGATTTCATCGGCATCTTCAAGGAGATGAAGGGGTTGCCGGTGACGATTCGCCTGCTCGACCCGCCGCTGCACGAATTCCTGCCGCACAATGAGAAGGACCAGGCCGAGCTTGCCCGCAGCCTGAACATGAGCCTGGATGCAGTGAAAACCCGCGTGGGCCAACTGCACGAAAGCAACCCGATGCTGGGACATCGCGGGGACCGGCTTGCGGTAACCTACCCTGAGATTCTGGAAATGCAGGTGCAGGCGATTATTGAAGCTGCCTGTGAAAGCAAAAAAGCGGGCGTGAAGGTTCTGCCGGAAATTATGATTCCGCTGGCAGGCACGAAGAAGGAGCTGGACTATCTCAAGAAGTACACCGTGGAAACGGCCAACCGGGTGATGAAGGAAAAGGGCGTGAAGGTGGATTACCTTTACGGCACGATGATAGAGGTGCCACGCGCCGCGGTTGTAGCGGACGAAATCGCCCAGACGGCGGACTTCTTCAGCTTCGGCACCAACGACCTGACGCAGATGACATTCGGTTACAGCCGCGACGACGCCAACAACTTCCTACCGGATTACCTTCGCAAGGAGATCCTGGACAGCGACCCCTTCCAGACGCTGGATGTGGGCGGCGTTGGTCAGTTGATTGAGATGGCCGTCCGCAAGGGACGAAGTGTAAAGAAGGATTTGAAGTGCGGTATCTGCGGCGAACATGGGGGCGACCCCAAGAGCATCCACTTCTGCCACAAGGTTGGACTGAATTACGTGAGTTGCTCGCCCTATCGGGTACCGATCGCCCGGCTGGCGGCGGCACACGCCGCGATTTTGAACGACGCAAACGCTGCGCGAAAAAAGTGAGCTGACGACAATTTTGCTCAACTATCTCGCGATCAAGTCCCCCGGTATTGCCGGGGGCTTTTTCATTTGGTCCGCGCGAGACAATTAGTCGCAAGATCCAAATAATACTTATAATAACCTGCGCCATTTGCGACAAATTATTCCTCTGATTACGTCAGAACTATAATCAGATTTTCTCGCGGTTCTCCATCATAAATTAAAGATAAGCAATGATTTAAATATAACTTTCGTTATATTGCCCATAAGTTTTCGATCGGCACAAATACTACAATGAACGGCTAAAATATAGCGATATCCTGCGATATTTCCTGATTAAATCACGTCAATAAATATCCTGAATACGTCAACATGCCAAGATGGTAGCAGCCGCACTTCTGGGATGTAATTTGTCAGAAGTCGTGGGGCGTTCAACCGTGGAAACCAATGGTGTTTTTGGCATAATCCGGTTCGTTCACTTATCAACGGGCACCAGGCCTGTAACAAGGAGAGTCCGATGCGCCCCGCTGGTCTTCCTATTGTGGCCTTGTGCATTATTTGCAGTTTGGTGGGTGCCGGGGCGACTAACCCGTCGCGCGCGGCAGATGCCGCGCAGGCGGGCGGGTTTGCAGGGAAATATCAGGCGACCGGCTTGACCGTTGAGATTGTGGCTGGCGATGCCGGGGGCTATTCCGGATCGATCCATATGGGTGACAAGCAGTTTCCGCTGGTCGCCCGCCTGGTTGATGGAAAACTACAGGGGCAATTCAGCAGCCAGGGAACCGACTTTTCGTTTACCGCCACGCTTGATGGGCAGGAGCTCACGCTGGTCACTGGCGGCGCAACGCATGTGCTTAAGAGAGATGTGCCGCCGGTTAACCCACTGGGCGCGCAAAATCCACTGGCACCCGGCAACGCACCTGGTCCGGCCAATCCATTATCGCCCGGCGCGACGGATCATCTGGCGCAGTCCGCGGGAGGTGCGAACTCGCTGGACGGTTACAGCGTCCTTGCGTCATCCGATGCCGGCCGCGCGCTCTTTACCCAGAAGACGGACACCAAATCCGCCCACGCGGCAATGCAGGCCACGCTGCATGAATTGGGAAATTATTTTGACGCCAAGCCCACGGTGACCGGCGCGTTCGCGGATGACGCCGACCAGCGCGGCGGCGCCTCTTTCACCGGCCAGCTAAAGGGGAAGGCGGTCAAAGGCTCGATTATTTGCGGCATCGGGGAGAAGGGCGCAGCGGTCAGCGTTGTTTACTACAACGCCGATGCGGCTGCTGCGGATGTTTCGAGTCTGATGGGGGCTGTCCCGGTGCAAACCAAGTGGGTGGAACATCAACTTTCAGGCGGCAGCGGCATCGTCAAGACGCCGGAGGATTGGAAGCTGGTGTCCAGTTCCAACATCGGCGCCGCCGTCGTCACCGGACCTGCCGGGCAAACCATCCGCCTGGGGGACGGCGCGGAGGTGCTGGCGCCCAACAACTGGCTGGTCCCAGGTCAGGCGCAGATGCCGATGGCCCAGCGCATGCTTGTTGCCCCTTTCACCGGGCCGGAGGAGGCGCTGAAGAACCTCATTCCGGAAATCAATCTTATCTCCCAGGCCCAAGGTGGGCCGGCCATGCAATTGGAGAAAATAATAAAGACCGCGCCCATCGCGGCGCAATTGCCTAACGGCCGCGCCGAGGCGATTTACTACGCCATCGCCATGGGCAAACCGGAAAACATGATTCACTATCGCGCCCTTTGCCAGCTTGAGTGCTACCCGATTTCCAACGACACCTGGGCGTACTATTTCGTCGGCGCCAGCGCGCCGGATGCCACGTATGACCGTGACGTTCCGATCATGCTGGATATCGCCAAATCCTGGAAGCTGAACGACAATGCCGTAGCGCAGAACAGTCAGGCGAACGTGGCTGCGCAGAACCAGCGGTTCGCCGCTTTCGAGCAGACGATGAAGGAGAAAAATGATTCATTCGACCGATACCTGCAATCCGTGCAGAACAATGAAGTGATTCAGGAAAAATCAAACGCGGATTTTGACGAAGTGATTCGGGGCTACCGCACTGTTGAAGACACCGAAACGGGCAATCGCACCCAGGTCGATCTGGGGAACGTGCATGACATTGTCAATCAGATGAACCAGAATGCGGGGTCCGAGCGCTATAAGGAAATCCCGCTTCGCGATCAATAATTTGGTGGCGCGCGTTATTCGGCCAGCGGGACAGCCAGGGGTAGATTCTCAAGGAAGAACCGCCGCCAGTTTTCTCCCATGATGTCCCGCACGTCCTGATCGCCAAAGCCAGCGCTGCTGAGGGCTTGGGCGATGCGCGGGAAATCGGCGGAGGTCTCAATCTCCACCGGAATCTGCTCGCGACCCAGGCCACCATCCATATCGGTGCCGATCCCGACATGGGTGGCATCTCCCAGCAAATCGCACATGTGTTTGATGTGTGCGACGACATCCGCAAGGGTTGCGCGGCGCTTGCCATAGTCTTCGGGCGGCACGAGAAACTTATCGAAGAAGTTGATCCCGATGACCCCCTGCCGGGCGGCGAGCGCGCGAATCATCTTGTCCGACAATTGTCGATCCGTTGGCACGATCGCGCGGCAATTGGCGTGTGTGGCCATCACCGGGCCTTCGCTCATCGCCAGCAAATCCCAGAACGAGTCTTCCGCCAGGTGCGAGGTATCGTGAATGACGCCGAAGCGATCCAGCGTGGTGAGCAATTGCTGGCCGGCGCGGGTTAGCGGGCCTGGCGCGCCGGTGCCACCGGCATAGCGGGTTCGCTTCCAGGCAAGCCCGACCATTCTCACGCCCGCGTTGAAAAACAGCTCGACATCCCTGTCATCGCGAATCGCATCGGCGCCTTCCAGCAGCAGAATGGCGTGCGTCGTTGCAAGCGGGAGCGTGGTCCGGGGCGATTCGGCGCCGGGCATTTGCCCTGCATTGCGCACAAATGTAAGGGTCCTTGCCTTCTCCTGGCGCTGATACCATTGAAGCTGATCCATCGCCTGCTGATGGGCCTCTTCCGCGTTTTGATACCCGGGCCGGCCGTCGATCGATGGCATGCAGAATATTGTCGCCCCGATCAGATTCACACCGCCCGCGCGCAAATCGGGCAAGCCCACTGTGGGAATCAGATCATCCGGCGTTTGTTCGCGCGCGGGTTTCTCCACTGCACGCCCCGCCATCGCGTTATCCGCAAGATCGAGATGGGCATCGACTATAAACATTCTTTCGGCTCCAGGGATTGTCACCGCAGCGCTGCCAGATGCGCCACCACGCTGCGTCCTAAGGCGCGAAGGTTGTATCCACCCTCGAGGGCACTGACGATTCTCCCGCCACTGTGAACGTCAGCCGCTTGGACCAGCAGGTGGGTTATCCGCGCGAAGCCGTCTTCGCTCAACTCCATTTGCGCCAGGGGATCATCGCGGTGCGCATCGAAGCCTGCTGAAAGCAACAGCATCTGCGGCTTAAATAAATCCAGCTTGGGAAGCACTCGTGATTGAAACGCCTGAAGGTACTCAGCATCTCCACTGCCCGGCGGCAGCGGAACATTTAAGGTGCTTCCCAGCCCAGCATCCAAGCCCACCTCATAGGCAAACCCAGTCCCCGGATAGCACGTGTGCGGATCCTGATGCAGGCTGACGAACAGCACGGAGGGATCATGCTCGAACGCAGCCTGCGTGCCGTTGCCGTGATGCACATCAAAATCGACGATGGCGATTTGTTCCAACCCGTGCTGCTTTTGCAGATATCGCGCCGCGATCGCCACGTTTCCGAACAGACAGAACCCCATGGGCCGCTCGGGCTCGGCATGGTGGCCGGGCGGACGGATGGCCGCAAATGCCCGACGAACGTTTCCCAGCGCCACCGCATCACAACATCGCAGCACCGCGCCGCAGGCGAGCAAGGCAATCTCATAACTATTGGGCCCGACGATTGTGTCTTCATCCAGCGCGCCTCCGCCCGCGGCGCACAACTGTTTCACCCGATGAATTTCCGCTGGTGTGTGCACCAGTTCCAGCAACTTTTCCTCGGCGGGGACCGGTTCAATCTCAACCAGCTTGTCGCCACCGATTGGCGCCAGACCCAGATCAATCGCGAAATCGGCGAACGGATTTGGCGAGTCAATGAGCCCGGCTTCCCACACCGCCAGCGTGATCGCACGAATTCGATCAGGCCGCTCGGGGTGATTCCGCCCGGTCAAATGCTCGACGAACCGCGGGCTTGTGCAAAAGCCGACCATGATGAAGTGGAGTCTAGAGAAGTGGGGCCGATTATGAAATGGCTATCACAGCGGAGGCGGGGGGCATCGGCGCCTATTGAATTTACTTTTCAGGAACAGTTACCTGCAAAACCGCCATCACCTGAACAATATTGGGCGGCGCGTGCATCTCTTCGGTATTGGTGGAATACTCCCGGAAGGCGCCTTCAATCCTGACGGTAATGTGCGGCGCGTGTCCCGCAAAACTAACCGTCACATCCATGGGCTGAAGAAGCTGCTTTTCTTCATTCAGGAATATGCCGTAGGGCGTGTCTTCGCGATCGCTGCTGGATGATTTGCTGGTCCAGACCGCCTTGGCAATGTTGGCTGGGTCATCAATGTCGGGCAGGGCCATCGCCAGGTCGTAGGAGTTGACGGTTTCTGTTCCGCTTAGCATGCCCGAGGGATCATCACTATAAAGCCGAGCGACGATTTGTGAGTCTTCCTTGCTCACCCGCAGCATGGCTCGGGGAAACCATACTTGCGTTCGGCCGACGAACATTGAAGAAGATGCCGGTTGTGTGGACGCGGCGTTTTGCGCCAGCGCGTCATTCGCGGGTTGGGCTGCTGGCGCCGCTGACGAAGGCTGCGTCGCGGCCCCCGTTGAATTCGCGGTGCCGCCCCCGCGGTCGCAGCCTACAATGACAAGACTACCGGCCAAGAAGCTGGAGCAAAAAAGCCGGGAAATGGAGTTTTGATTCACCATAAAATTAGAGCGAGTCCAGTGGTCCGGCAACCGCAATAGATAAAGTCATTATACCACACAATCGGACAAGCAATGGCGACAACTCCACCCGCTGAAACCGACATCCTTTGTGAAAACTGCGGCTACATGCTTAATGGCCTGCCGGATTCGGGCAATTGCCCGGAATGCGGAACGCTCATAGATCTAAGTATTTCCGATAGGTTACGCGTCTCTCCACCTTGGGAAAACCCCTCCGGTGGCAATTTCGCCATTAGATTCGTCCTGACCACCGCCCAAATATTATTCTCCCCCGCAAGATTTTATCGGTCGCTGAACGCCCGCGGCCCAGTTGAGCCGGCACAGAAATTCGCCAAAATCCATTGCGCGCTGGCTGCTGCCATGTTGGGAACGTCCGCCTGGTTTCATTGGCTTTGGACAGAATCCATGATTAACCCCCGCGGTGGAATCCCGCGGTGGCTGACGTGGGGCCTGCTGATTGCCATGCCCATCGCAACCTACATCGGTTTCCGTCTCATCGTGCGACTGGCCGCTCGCCTGACCAACTGGGAAGCAACCTATCGCGGCTACCGTCTGCCGCACGCGGTTGTCGTCCGGGCTCTCAGCTACCACGCCGCTGATTATTTCCCCGTTGCCCTGATCGGACTGGTCACCACCGCTGGTTACCATTTTTTAGATCGCCCCGTGATCGACAAATACGGCAACTATTATCTCTATCTCCTGAGCGCGGAAGTCATTCTCTCTGCCGCGTACCTGTTCATCACCTATTGGACGGCAATGCGGAATTTGATGTACGCGAATAGATGAAACTTGGGGACCGCGGATAATTCACGCCAGTCTTCACGACGGGGGCAACAGCTCCAGGATTGAGGGTCCTATCGGTCCATTCATGTAATGACCGGGTCGCCAGCCGGGGAAGAATCGGGGTACATCCTCCGGCAGGCTTACGCTTACTAACCAGATATGCCCGGCCTTCAACCGCTTTACTGCCGCTGCGTCGGGTGGGTCGTTGGCCAGGAACATCACGGGCCGTTTTGACGTGGGACAGTAGTGCGCGTATGCAATGTAGGGAAAGGCCGGCAAAATTTCCCCGCTGGGGGTGAAAACGATTACATCGTTGGGTCCGGCCGTCGCATCAAGCGCGATGTATAGCTGGCGCCACGCATGGGAAATTGGTTCGGGACCGTCATGAACGCGCGTAGAGCAATAACATATCGTGCAAAAGAGCATCAAGATCGGCAAGGCCCATCGCAATTTCCCCAGTTGCGGGGCCGGAGTTGCCAGCAGCGCGTAGATGCCAGGCGAGGCGATGAAAATATACCGCAGATAACTAAGCATCATCGTTCCGCGAGAAACGTCCCATGCCCAAAGAAAGCCAAGGCTACCCACCACCCAGAGCCACCACATCAATGTATCTGGAGACCGACGCAGATTGAGCAACGGCAGCAGAAATACAAATACCGCAACCGGAGCCGCCGCAAACCAGTTAACACGGTACGCTTCCAACAGCAAACGACATGGCGCTGAAATCCCCACCGTCGTGTGATGCCATATCCCCGTAAGGGAATCGAGCAGAAATATGACGGTTTCGTCCCGCATCAGCTGCCGCGACGCCCAGATTTTAGGACCCCACGCGCAGACGTCCACCAATCCCGCGATCACAAGCGCCGTGAGCACGCGTCCGCGATCACGTCCGCGAAAAATAATCGCAGCGTAAATTGTTAAACCCGCAATGGCCCCGACCGCAAAATAGTGGGTCAGTGCCATCAACGCCGTTAGGAAACCAAGCCAGATTGCGCGACCGGTTGAGGCGCCACGTTGGAAAATCAGGGCCATTGCCTGGCACATCAGCAACCCAATAGCCACCAGGAACGTGTAACCGCGCGCCATCTGGCTGTAATCCAATTGAGACACCGCAAACGTCATCATTCCCGCAGCGATCAGTCCAGCCCAGGGGCCTTGCGCGCGACGCACCACATCAAATAGAAGAACAATTGCCGCCAGCGAAGATGTCACGGAAAACCCGCGCAAGGAAAGATCGCTATCGCCGAAGAGATCGACCCACCAGCGAAGAAAAATGAAATAGATCGGCGGATGCACGCAGGAAGAAAGCCCGGTCCATATATGCCACCATCCCGGAGCACCGGAAAAAGAGATGGGCGGCGCGCGATCGATTACCACGCCCAACGGCGCGGCGAATACGGATGTGCCGACTTGCGCCCTGGCGGTCGACAGATACATCGACCAATATTCATCCACCCAAAGCGGTTCCTTAACGACTCCGCGGGCGCGAACCAACAGACCAGCAATCAGTAACAAGGCCAGCAATAAGAGGTGAAACAACCGAACCGGTGCCCCGTGCGCCTGTTGCAATGGCTGGGAATGCTCGCCTGGGATGGAAGGGGCCACCTGCCGTCCACCGGCGGCATCATTACCCGCTACGGCAGTGGCCAATCCATCCGAGGACATTTGCGGCCCCTGCGACATCGCACCCGTAAAGCTAAACTCCGGTTCCAACCGCCGCCCCCAACCCCACCGCCGGACGCGCGCCGCTGGCTGGCGCGATATCCGCCTCAGCCTTCTTCTTGCCATATTCACGAGCCCGCGGCGGCACCAGGCTGATGTCCACCGGCGCGTAGCTGATTTGGGGCGAACCCTCGGCCACGTCATATGTGGCAATCGTTGCTTTCAGGAATTGATCATCGTCTCGCGTCGGGAAAGCCGGCTTGTAATGTGCGCCGCGCGATTCATTTCGCAAAAGCGCGCCCTGCAACACCGCCTCGGCAAGCACGATCATGTCGCGCGTCGCGCGGGCAAAGCTCAGGTTCTGGTTTGACCACATCCCCGTGTCTGAAAGCTTCACGCGCGTAAAGCGTTTCTTCCAATCCTGGCACCGATCCAGCGTCTGCTGTAGGCGTTCGTTGTGGCGGACGACCGTACAATTGTCGGTCATCCAGCGGCCCATTTCCTGCCACAGCAGATAGGGGTTCTCATCGCCCTGGTTGTTCACCAATCTAGTTTGCCGATCCGTCTCCTGTTTCGCGGCTGCGTCAAATTCACTTTGCGCGACATCCGCAGCTGCTACAGCGGCAACGTCATTGCAGTAATTCCTGATGCACGTTCCACCAAAAAGCCCGTCGAAAATGCAGCTCAGCAGCGAGTTGGCGCCCAGTCGATTCGCCCCGTGATAGGCAAAGGAGACTTCACCCATGGCAAAAAGCCCCGGAATGCTGGTCATCATGTTCGAAGGATCTCCGAACTTCAGCCCACCAGTTTTTTCGTCCTTGCGGAAACCCACCCACAGGCCGCCCATGGAATAGTGAACTGCCGGGAAGATTTTCATCGGCTCATTCAGCGGATCGGTGCCGACAAACTTTTCGTAAATCTCAAGAATGCCTTCGAGCTTTGAAAGAACCTTCTCGCGCCCGATTTGTTTGACGATGTCGGCAAGATCGAGATAGACCATGTTGCCGCCGCCGACGCCCAGCTTCATTTCCGTGCAAACCTGGAAAATCTCACGGGTCGCAATGTCGCGCGGAACAAGGTTGCCGTACTTGGGGTAGCGCTCCTCCAGAAAATAAAATCGATCCGCTTCGGGAATGCTATTCGGATTGCGAGGATCGCCCGGCTTCTTGGGAACCCAGACGCGGCCGCCCTCGCCGCGCGCCGATTCGCTGATTAACCGGCATTTGTCTTCACCGGGAATTGCCGTGGGATGCACCTGGATAAATTCAGGGTTGGCATATTTCGCGCCCGCCTGATAGCAGCGAGAAGCCGCTCCACCCGTGCAGATGACCGACATCGTCGATTTGCCAAATATCAGCCCGTTTCCACCGGTCGCCAATACAACCGCATCCGCCCGGAACGAGCGAATCTGCATGGTCCGCATGTCCTGCGCAACGATGCCGACACATTGTCCGTCCGCGACGATGGGCCAGAGAAATTCCCAGAATTCGTATTTGGTAACCAGGCCTTCAGACTCGCGCCGGCGGGTTTGTTCATCGAGCGCGTATAGCAATTGTTGGCCCGTCGTCGCGCCGGCGAAAAACGTGCGCTTGAACAGCGACCCACCGAAAAGGCGCAGGGCCCGCTGCCCTTCGGGCGTTCGATTGAACGGCACGCCCATGCGGTCGAGCAGATCAATGATCTTGGGCGCCCAGTTGCACATCTCCAGAACGGGCGGCTGGTCCGCGAGAAAATCGCCACCCAGGATCGTCTCGTCAAAATGCATCCATTCGCTATACCCCTGCTGGCGCGCGATATCGTTGCAGGCATTGATCCCGCCCTGCGCGCAAACGCTATGGCTGCGTTTTACGGGAACCATGGAGAAAAGATCAACGGCAACCCCTTCCTCCGCCAGCTTAATGGTGCAGGAAAGGCCGGCCAATCCACCGCCCACCACAATTACTTTTTTCTTCGACGCCAATGCCATAGGAGAATCCTAGATGGGTTTACCAAGCTTTTCCCGTTTTTCGTAAATGAACTTCAGATGGTGAACAAGGTGTTGCTCGTAAAATCCAACAAATTCACTGAGCTTCATGCTGCCGCGATCGGTGTGGGTGCCGGTCCGGTCAAAAGCTGAGTCGGGAAGCTCGCGTAAAACACGTGCAATTTGCCGGCGGTTTAGCGTCAGCAAAGCCACAGCATCTTCTGCGGACTGCTCGTGGTAATGCAGATTATTCGACCACAGAGTTTCATTAACTCCCTGCAAAATCGGGTTCTCCTCCGCGATGATGCGCTTGATGCGGTCAGTAATCACCAGATCACTATCGACCAGATGAATGACAATTTGCTGCACCGACCAGGTTCCTGGAACCGGAAACGCGCGCAGCTCTTTCTCGCCCAGGCCTTTGATGGAAGCTTTCAGGCGATCGCCGCCAGACTCAATTTTTTCGATAGCACTGCGGTCCATTGGCTTCCTTTGGTTCGTTTCGCGCAGAACCATGTCCCAGCTAATTGGTTACAAGAAGCAGGCGGTCGTGAATAGCCGCGCCCAGCGCCAGGTATCCGCACACCAGCGTAAAGACAAACAAGCCGGCGCAGGCAATGCCCCATCGTTTCTGGGCGCCGGCGCTGATGGTCAGGCCCCAGGTAATCGCGGCTGTCCAGAACCCGTTGGCCAAGTGATAACAGGAGGCCAGGATGCCCAGCGGATAGATGAAGTACGCAACCAGGAAGTTGGCGTTGATATGCCGAGCAGTGCTGCGGGCGGCGTCGGCCGGAACAAATGTCAGCGCATTGCCCAACCACCCTTTCATGCCCAGCACATGAAAGAAAATAAAGAACATGATGATGACGGCGCTGATGCGCTGGGCCAGGTAAAAGTAGTTCTTTGGGTAGGGGTAGTTAGTTACATTCGGCTGGGCGGTGAATGTGATCCAGAGGCCATAAAACGTGTGGTAAAGAATCGGCAGGTAGATCAGCAGCCATTCAACCGCCCAGAGAAATGGCAGACTATGTATTTTATCCACTTGGGCCTGGTAGAGATCCGGGTGGGTTCCCTGCACAAGCGTGGCATTGACAAACAGATGGACGACAATGTAACCACCGAAAACCAGGCCACTTAGCGAATGCAGCCGTCGCAATAGAAAACTCCGCCGGCCGGCAAGAGCCGGTGCAGACGAATGCGCGAGAGTCGCTTGAGACACGCTTAGCGTTCCTTTCAAAGTGAGAGAGGATTATAGAGGTCAGGCGAAATGAATCAAAGGATGGCGAATTAGGCCAACGGCCCATCGCGAATAACTGACTCAATGGGGCAACAATGGCGGATAAATGCCGAATGGGGGTGGAACTGCATGCTTATCAAAAGGTGCGAAAAATCGTCAGAAAACCAAATGATTGTTCCACGCAGGACATTTTTGCTCGTGGGCATGACGTCGAAAAAACAACGACACGCGAAATGCCCTGCGTGAAACAATAGCCTGAAGGCAGAATTTTAATCTACACGCAACGAAATGCGCAAACATCAGACGAAAAATGCGTGAATGTTCCATGTATCAAATGGAACCCACTGCAAAACAATATTTTGCAAATCAGCCTAAAACAGAAGTGTTTGGATGTTCCACTCGGAACACGCCGTTTAGGACGTCCCTATTATTACCCCAAAAATCGCGAGATGCCAGAACAAAATTATCATTTCCTTTGGCAAAAGGCTGCGCTGCTACCGGTTGATGGGGCGCGGCAATCGCGACGTGTGAAAAGTGGGTCGCGGATCGAGGAATATTCGCCACCGGCACAACTGTTGACGCCGACCCAAACCACGCCCCCGTGATATTATTGCCCACCAGGTCATCCACGATTCGTGGAACCACTGGGGTGCCAAGGCCGGTCACCAGATCATAGCCCGTGGTTGCGAAATATAGACCATTGTCGCCCACGGTAATGTCATGGAAATCACCGGAAGGGAGGTTGTAAAGAGCGGGTATGGCCTGATGCTGCCCATCCAGCGAACCCAAGCCAACGTAATTGCGACCCTGATCGACATCCGCTATCAACCCTGCCCACTGCGGCGCGCCGGCGCTGGTCCCTCCAAAGACCTGCCAGCCCGAAATGCCCCCGTTGGGTGTTGAGTCATACACTGAATAACCCGTGTTTGGATCGGCGTTATAGGCCACGTCCGGCAAATTGGTGTGCTCGACTGAACTTCGTCCCCCGCCGCTGCCCGACCAGGCGGTTTCAGCCAAATAGTTTCCACTGCCATCGACATTCAATGTTGTCCCCCCGACCGATATGACATTGGGCGACGAGGATGGATAACTGGACCCTCCCCCGCTGTCGCCCGACGCGGTCAGAAAGGTAACTCCCCCGCCGATACCGTTGTTATCAACGTGACCCGCGGGCGTTGTAAAAACCGAGTCGTAATTCACTTCTCCGCGAAAATCGCTGCCGCCCCAGCTCATCGAAACCGCCACCACCCCTGGCTGCGCTTTCGCGTAGTTCACCGCGTTCATAAGATCCGGGAAGCTGGCTGAGGCCGCCGAGACCAGCAAAATATCCGCCTTCGGGGCCACGGCATGAGCCCACTCCACGTCCAAGGCCGTTTCCTGCGACCAGCCGGGGTCGACCGTGGGCGTGCCTTCGGGTGTAGCCACGGTAAGCACAAAGTGGCCGTTGACATCCGTATTTGGCAATCCAAATGTGGAATCGAAGGTGCGCAAATCGCTGGCAATTGTGGGATCTAGGTAGGCATCGACAATTGCAATGGTCTGATTTCGCCCGGTAGCCCCAAAAACAACACCCCCGTTTGTGAAGACGGTGGCATCAAATCCATAAGCATGACGGATTTGCGCTGGTGACAATCCCGAAGGAGAGCCCGACAAGAACAGCCGGCGCTCGAGGCCTTCGAACATGGCAATGGCTATGCATCCAGCCGATGTTTTTCGATCTGCGGTCGTTTCCACCATCACTACTTCCGCCAACGATGGATCGGCAATTCACACGTTTTGCGCTTCTAAGGCTAATCTTATATGCGCGGCAAGGCTCTGATAGTGCAAAAAACGCATGCATTCTTTAGAAATATCGCCAAATTTCGCTCGCCTCACCGAGCTAAACCGCGTTGGCGACTGGATTTTCAAGCCGGCCAATCCCTTGAATTTCCACCGCGATTTTATCGCCGGCTTTCATCCAGACCGGCGGCATCCGCCCCATGCCTACCCCCCGCGGAGTGCCCGTAAGAACAACCGCGCCGGGCCGCAGCGTCATCGTACTGCTCAAGCTTGAGATCACATGGGCGACACTAAATATCATGTCCCCGGTCGTGTCGTCCTGCATCACGCTGCCGTTCAAGATGGTCTTGATTTTCAGTGAATTAGGATTGGGAATTTCATCGGTGGTGACGATGCAAGGCCCCAGCGGGCAAAAGCCATCAAAGCTCTTACCCCGCGCGAACTGTCCGCCGCCCAGAGATTTATCCTTTTGCCAATCCCGCGCCGTCACATCATTCCCAATGGTGTAGCCCAAAACGTAATTGAGCGCTTCTTCTGGTTTGACATCCTTTGCTGCCTTGCCGATGACGACCGCCAATTCCCCTTCGTAATCAATCTGTTTGGACAGCCGAGGCATAACGATCGGATCAAGCGGATTATTCAATGTGTTGCCCGCCTTGATGAACAACAGTGGTGTGCGCGGCAATTCGGCCTTGGTCTCAAGGGCGTGCTCGCGGTAGTTCAAGCCGATGCACAATATGTCAACGGGAACCAGGGGCGCCAGCAATTTCTCCAGTGGCAGCTTTTGATCAGTAACTGAAAACTGGCCGAACAAATCTCCCTCGATGCGCAGGGCGGATCGCTCATCCAACTGCTTACCGAGATGAACCTTACCGCCGCTCAAAAACCGGACGATTTTCATGCTTCATAGCGTAGGAATATCTTGCTGGCGGTTCAAGCAACAAGTTTGCACGAAGCGTTGCGACGCGGAAGCCACGACCCCCCAATGGGCGACCATTTAATGCAACAAGCGGCACCAAATGGTTTGGCGCCGCTTGTTGAATTGCAGAGAACAGAAAGTCAGGCCGCGTGACGGCCCGACCGATTAGGCTGCCCGGCCGTTGCCGTTCTGATATTCATAGTACGTACGGATGTTTCGGCCGTAGTAGCCGCCACCCTGCGCACGGACGGCGTTAAGCACCACGCCAAGGTGTTCGGCCTTTACCTGACGCAGACCGTCTCGCATGCGGCTCAGGACGCCACGACTGTTCGTACGCGCCCGCACGACCGTGACTACGCCATCAACGCGTGGCGCCAGCGCCACCGTTTCGGAGACGAAGAGCATGGGGCCGCTGTCAAAGATAACATGATCAAATTCTTCCAATGCCCGTTCAATGAAATCGATAAGAAGCTGGCTTTCCAGAAGCTCGGTGGCATTGGTCGGCTTGGTTCCACTGGGCAGGACGTAGAGGTTGGGCACCTGTGTTTCCTGCACGGTGTGCTCGAACTGATCGAGGCTATTCAGCACGTCGGAGAAACCGTGTTCGTTTGGCAGATTGAAAATTCGATGCAGTTCCGGCCGGCGGAAGTTGGCATCGACAAGGAGAATTCGACGCCCATTGAGCGCCAAGCCGCTGGCCAAGTTGCAGGCGATGGTTGATTTTCCATCTCCCGGACTGGGGCTGGTGATCAGAATACTGCGCGTGGTATCCAGCGAAGAGCTGTGCTGCAGGCGAGTGCGAACCTGGCGAAGCTGCTCGGCCATCATCGAATGCGGAGCCTCGAAGATCACCACCGGCAAACGAGCGCCTGCCGATTGTGGATCATCGTCCTCGTGCGGGACCATGCCCAGCAGATTCATATTGCCAACCCGACTGATGTCTCGCGGCGAACGAATGGACGTATCCATCAGCTCACGCAGGAAGGCAATGCCCAGTGCCAGGGCCAGACCAATCATGAGCGCGATGCTCATGGTCAACGGCAGCTTCGGGAAACTCGGCAGTTCGGGCTTTTCCGGATGCGCCGCCCATTCAACACCCGCGAAATCGCGTTTGGCGCCGTAGGTCGCGATCTGATCGATCTGATCCTGAATTTGCTTGATCTTCGCCTGGTAGGCGTTTCGCTCATCCTGCTTTTGCAGCAGCTTGGTCATCAGACCTGTAAGATCCGACATTTGCTTCTTAAGGTCCTCAATGCTCTTCTGCGTGGCGGTCAAGGTGCGCTCGGCCAGGTTGAGCTTATCCTTGGCGTCGTTAATAACCATCAGGCGATACTTAACCTTTGCGTTCTGCATCGCGTTGTTAAGGTTTTCCACGACGATCCGCTCGCGAAACTTCATCGAGGAGATGACCGGGCTGAGGTCTCCCGTCTCGTACTGCGACTGCCCGATGCCTATTTGCAGGTTATTCATCATGTTCTGATAGACGGCAACCTGCTGATCTCCTGCGATAAGATTCATAACTTCCGGAGGATCCTGATCCGCATTGATCTGATCGGTAATGCTCTTGTACTTGTCCTGCGCGACGGAAAGCGCCAGTTCCTTTTGAATGCGGTCGCCCAACAAGGCTTGCAATTCAAGACCCTTGGAGTCGATCTTGCTCATCACGCCGATTTCATCCATCGAATTGAGCTGGGCTTCCAGCTCATCAATTTCGCGGCTGACTTCCTGTCGCTTGACATCTTCGGCGGTCATGCGATTTTCCAAATCGCGATGGCGATCCTGCTCGCGGCTGCGGTTAAGGTCTTGCTGCTGTTTGACGTACTGATCGACGATCTGCTCAACGATCACGCGGCAGGAATCGGGCTCGCTGAAGGTCATGGAAATCTGCAGCAGCCTCGAATCGGGGCGGATGGCAACTTCAAGGTTCTCCGCGAGGTCGGCTTTGGCCTCAAGCGGGCTCTTGAAATGAGAGAACCATACCGTGCGGCGGATTTCGTTATTTTGATTTTCCAGAACGTTGGTGATGAGTGAAGGATCGTGCAAAAGAGCTTGATGCGTCTTAAGGTCAAGGCCCAGGGTCGCTGGATCAACCTGCCCGCGGTTAAGCGTATCCAGGCTGATGGGCGAGACTACTTCGATCAGCCCACTGGCGGTAAAGCGAGAATGATATTTTTGCAGCCAATAATTCGCGCCGTAGCCGGAGCAGCCAGCAACGATAAGCAACAGAATAATCAGCCACAGATTCGACCGGATGACGCGCCATACATCGGCGCCGGACATCTGATTGCCACCCTGGCCCGGAACATAAGCAACCATGCCCCCCGGGGGCACTGAACCAGGAATCGTCAGCGCGGTGGAAGTCGCTGGACGTGGTAGGCGCAGCGGGGTCGTTTGTGGCAATGTCGTCATAGCATTTCTCCTCCGAACGGAAACTCAAACCCGCCCGCGTGGCCGCCTGGCGTACACGCGTCATGCGAATGTCCGATTGGTCATCGGTCCGGGGGAGGACCAACCGGGTCGAACCCCACTATAGTCGCATTTTCAGGCTATCCATTCAAGCTTTTTCTTTAAATATACTATCCCGGCAAGTGATTATTGGGCCGTGACTTCCTTGTTTGCTTTCATCTTTTCATCCGCGCGTTTCGCAAGATCCAGTAATTTTTGCCGGACCGTCGAATCCTTCGCCTCCGGTGCTTGCTTGCTCAGCATGTCCAAGCCCGTTTGAGCGTCGTGTTTTGATTCTTCCGGAAACTGCATCAAGAGATGCGCTTCGCCGATGTGTAAATAAGCTTCGGGGAAGGGTTTTAATTCTAAAACCTGATCCAAAACCCGAATTCCCTCGGCTATTGACCCCGTCTGGACCAAAAGCCATCCATGCGTGTCCATAAGCTTTGGTTCCTGGCGGCCAGTCTTACTCAATTCATCCACCGCCCGCTGAATGTATTTGAGCGCCTCCTGCGAGCGTGATGGAACGTATTGGTCAGACAACAGCCACGCAAAATTATTTAGCGCGGTAACGTTATTTGGGTCTAATGCGAGCCATTTTAAATACGCTGCATAGGACTTATCCACCAGGGGCGTCGGCGCGGCAGTCTGGTAAAGCTGGGCAGCCGTGGTAAGCGTGATAATCTGGTCGGGTTTGCTCAACCCGTCCACTCCTGTCATGGCATCGTCCACGCTGGCGACGGCGTTCAGATCGTCCCCCTTGGTGTGATACAACACCGCGAGGCTCAACTTCGCGCGAAGCGATGTGGCCATATAAGGCCGCACCGCTGCAATGGCCGCATCGAGCCCAAAATCCTTTGAAAGCGCGTCAGCCACTTTCGCGAACCCGTCATCGTCTTTCGTCTGATGGGCGGCATCCAGTGCTTTGATCATATCCGCCTGGGCATTTTCCATATCGTTCAGACCGCGCTCTGCTTCAGACTTGGATTGCAAAATCCACCATTTCGATTGGGAGACGGCGGGCAGCTTGGAAGTGCGCGTCAGCACGTCTTGAAACTTGGAGGCTTTGAGCAGCAACTCAAGGTTGGACTTGAAGAGCAACGGATCGTTTGGATTAAGCCGTAACGCCTTGGCGCTCATCTGGAGAGCCTTGTCCAGATTACCCTGCGCGCTCAGCAACATGGCTTCGGATTGGAAAATATCGGGATCGGTATCGAACGGTGGCGTTGTTTCGATATCGTGCAAAGTGGCCAGCGCCTCCGCGAGTCTTGGCACGTCTTCGCCCTGATAAATCTGGACGAGCATCATCCGCGCTTTTTTATTCGTTGGATCCAGACGAAGCGCGCCTTGCAGCTCCGAGGTGGCTTCATCAACCTTGTCCAACTGCAAGTAAGCGGCAGCCAGATCAAGGCCAACCTGGGGATCATTCGGCAACGCCTGAACGACAATGTGGAGATCGTCAAGGGCGCCCTGGGGATCAGCCGGAGTCGTGCGCAACCGCGCCCGGGCCCGGCAATAGAGCGCGTTGGGGTCGGTCGGAGCCAGCGCCAGTGCCTCGGTAGCCCGTGCGGCGGCATCGTTATACTGCTGGCGATTGAGCAGCAGCCCCGCCCAAAGCGTCAGTAGAACCTGCGCATTGGGAGGCTTCTTCGCCAGATATGTCTTGATCTGTTCCTGGGCCTCGTCCAGGTGCCCCGCATATTGCATGACCTCAATGGTTTTGGCCTGTATGGTCGGATTATCGGCGTTCACCGTGCGAAGAATCTTGAGCGCGTCTTCATATTTCTTGTGTGATTCCAGCAGGTCGGAAACGGCCACTTCCAATTCCACTCGATTGTTGGAAATGGCCATCGCGGTTTCTAATTCCACTTCGGCCTGATCCGGCTTGCCAACCATCTGATAATACTCGGCGAGCTTGACATGGGGATCGGGTGATTTTTTCCAGGTGTCGCGGATCGCCCAGGTGTGAAGCACCTGCTCGGCAACATCGTTATGTTTCAGTGCGAATTCCGCGTCGGCCAGCGAAAGGTAAAGCGGCGCGTCATCCGGCCATTTCTTAAGCGCCAAATTTAGTTTGGCGATCGACTGCTCAATAGTCTTATTGCAATCGTCTTCATTGCCGGCCATCTTCTGGTTGTAAGCAATCCGGAGATAGCAATCCGCCAGCGCGGAATAGAGACCGGGCGTGCTGGGCGAATTGGCGATTTCCTGTTCCAGGCTGGCGATCGCATCCTGCGGATTCCCATAATTCATTTTATGCACAACTAGCATCTGCTTAAGGGCGTTATTCGTCGGCGATTTAGCCAAACCGTCGGTGATCCATTTCAGCGCCTCCTCAGGATGTTTCTGGGCGTAAGCACATTTAGCCAGACCCAAATAAGCCAACGCGTTATTGGATTGTTTTTGCAGGCCGATGGCATATTGCACTTTGGCCTGGTCGTATTGCTGCTGCGCGACTAACACATCGCCGATGGCAACATAGCACGCGCCGAATTCTGGCTGGTCCTGAATCAGCTTTTGCGCGATCTGCATCGCCGTGGGGTAATCTCCGCGAGCCTTGGCAAGGTTCATTTGGAAAAGCGCGCCGCCCGCGCTGTCGTAATTGGCCGTGGACAACCGCGGAAGGTAGACCTCCGCCTCGTCCAATCTCCCCGCGGCGATCAGATAATCGAACAAGGCGCCCCAGACGCGCGGCGAATTGGGCTGGAGCTTTTCGGCGGCGTGGAGGTGCTTCTCTTGCCCCTCAGCGTCGCCATGGTCGGCGCATAAGCTTGCTTCCTCAAGTTCGGCTTCGAACTTATCGGGGTTGGCCCTGATCCCCTCCTCTTTGATCTTTCTAATCACCTCGGGATCCGCGCCCTGCAGCGTGGCGGACCAAAGTTTTAGTCCGTAGTTATCAGGGCTCACCGCCAAACCCCGTTTTGCCGCATCCATCGCCTCCGGCTTTTTATCGATTTGAAGGAAAATGCGCGACAAATTCAGATAGGTTTCAGCGTCCTTCGGCTCGAGGGAAATAACTTTGTTCAGCAACCGAATCGACTCATCCCACTCATGGAGGACGGCGGCAACGTGTGCCTTGCTGCGCATCTGATCGGTGGTGTCTTCCGCAAGCTTGCTGTAGTAATCCTTCGCCTGACTTGGATCGTCGATGGTCTTATTCTGAATTCTGTCGCTGACGCCCTGATTGATGTGGTAAAGAGGTAGATCCGGGTCGCCGGCGTCAATAAGATCGAGCCTGTCCAGATTAATTTTTGCCAACGGCGGATTCTCGTGCTGCAAAAGACGAACGTATTCCTTCAAGGCCCGGACATCCCGCGGATATAAATCGACGATGTTTCCCAGCACTGCCATCGCCCGCGAGCTCTGGTGCGCGTGATCCAGCGCCGAAGCAAGCATCATGAGGAGCGCTTCGTCCTTGGCGGCCGAGGCATCATCACTCATCAGCTTCTGCAGATCGATTATGACTTCCTCATAACGACCGCCCGCGATCTTGAAGTGAGCTTCAACACGTCGCAAGTCATTTGCCTGGTGGGTTCCAACGGCGGCATTAATTTTGTCCAGTGCATCCTGAATTTCCTGCCCCAACTCGCGTTTTTTGGCCGGGTCGGTCCCCGGATCTCCGAAATCCGAGATACGCATGTCCGTAAGTTGCGCCATCAGCGAAAGACGCGCGCCAGCCAGGCGGTTAGGATCATCGCCCAGCGAAGCGATGGTCCTCTCCATCAGCTGTTCGGCCTCGGCGCGCGTGTCAGAGGAACGGCTCAAGACATCAGCAAGCTGCACCCGGGTGCTGGGATTGTCCGGCAACGCGCGGTAAATGCGAATGGCTGTGGCGTTGTCGTTATGCCGCTGGGCATACGTTGCGGCGGCGAGGTTCACGTACATGTAAAATTCGTCGTTTTCCTTAATCAAAGCCCGCGCCCGGTCGTTTTCGGCAGCGGCCATTTGAAGATACTTCTGGTGATTGCCGGGATCGCTCAAATCGACGTCAGAGAGAAAGTCCAGCACTTGCGCGAACCGGCAATGCATCATTGCGTTGTTGATTTGGGGGCCATCGCCGTCTTGCCCAAGAACCTTCTGGAAAACACTCACTGCGTCAACATAGTACTTCGTCGCGCCGACGGGCTGGTCGCGCGATGTTTCCTGCCGCGCGATGCGCTGTCCATGTTCGATATCGACGCGCGCAATCGTGAACGGCAGGTCGGCGTTCGTCGGATCCTGATTCATCAGGCGAGTCAGATCCGTGACGGCGTCTTGCACCTGCTGGTCATCGGTCTCGAGACCCGCGGCCCATTCCTGAACCACCAGCTGATCGGGCAATGCGGCAATTTTTACGTCCTGGGGATTGATGGCGTGCGCGCGGCGGGCCAGATCGATCGCATCACGATACAGTACGGCACTGGGCTGAACGGGAAGAAAGATTTTATACCATTCAATCAGATCACTAATCGCCGTGGCATGGGTTGGATTGATTTCAAGGGCGCGCTGGTAGGCGGTGCGCTCCGCCAGATAACTCTGTGGGTCGGTCTGGGCACGATGATGATATGCCTGCCCAAGTTTGACCTGGATGTCAGGATCGCGCGGGCTCAACGAGGCGGCGCGCATGAAATCGGCGACGGCATCGTTCCATTGCTCCTGCCGCATCGCAAGGTCACCGGCGGCAATCCACCGATCTGGATGATCGTGAATCAACAGAGCCTGCGCTACATAAACGAGCCCGGCCGCTGCCAGAAAGCCAATCAGCAAGATGCCGAGAAATTTGGTGTTGACGCGACGAGCCATGATCTACCTTGATGAATAAGAATTTGCACCCACGCGATCGCTATCGTGTCTGGGTGAGCTTCTTCCAATCGGGAAAACAGGTTTCGATCTGGGGTTTGGCGGCTTTCAGAAAACTCGACATGGAGTCCGTGGCGACGGCTGGATCCTTGCCGATGGTCATCAGTTCGATCTTCGCATAGTAACCGTAGCGCTTGGTAAGATCCTGCAACGTCTGGCGCACGGCAAGAGGGTCGCTGACATAACTTCCGTTGGCATTGAAAACATACGCCACGAACTTCGGTACGCGATTGCTGCCCGTCTGGTCTTCGAAGCTGATGAAACGCACCTCCAGCGTGCCCGGGTTTCCGGCAGCATCCGTGCCGAGATTCCAGGTCGGAACCTGATAGTCGGACGGCTCATATCCGTCGGCGATATAGCAGCGATCAGGAATGTGGGCCACGGTGTCAACCAGGCCGGTGTAATAAGTAAGGCCGACATCCATGAGGCCGCCCGGCTTGGCGGTTTGCATCATATAAACCAGTTCCTTGCGGTCCGCCGGCGTTTTAAGTTTGAGAGCGTCGCGAATCATCTTTACGCGTTCTTCAAACGACGCCCGCTTGAATTTGTCGCGAATATCCAACTCGTTCTGATCAGCAACAGTGTCAATCGACGCCCCTGCTGCCTTGGGCGGCGCCATCGGGTTGCCACGAGCCACGGCCAGCAAAAGGTCAACGCCGCGCTGGTTTACATTCACATAGTCGCGATACACATATTTATCAGTCCCCAGAACGTCTTCAGTTTCACGATCAAGTTTTTCATCCTCGGAAACCTGAAGCCAATCGCCCATGATTGGGGGCAGATCATGAAAATCACGGGGTTGTGGAACGGGGTCTTTCTTGAAATGCAACCGCATTTTCTGCGTGGCTGCGTTCAGCGAGATTGCCGCGATCAGCAGCAGCGCGGAGACAATAAGAAAAGTGGGCTGAAGGAGTCTGCGCGCTGGCGCACTGTGCTCCGCCTGAGCGACATCGTTTTGGGTCATGACGCCTCCTTGGGCGAGTTTGAAGGAGGAACAGGCGCTTTAGGCTGTTGCGGCGGTATGCGCTGCGGCCGGCTGGCTAAGCGAATGGAAGGAGGCGGCGTGGCGCCCGGCGCCAGCGGTGGTCTCGGCGCGCGTTTTTGCGGGGGGGGATACGCCGGCATTGATGGGCTTACCGGCGCTGGCGATTTGCCGACCGGTGGCGGCACTTTTTGCGACGGGCCCGACGCGGTGGGCGGGCGATACGGCGCCGCGGGAACCGAGCCGCGCGGCCCGAGGTTTCGGCGCGGAACCACAACCGCAACAGGCGCTACCGTTGTTGTCCGCCGAACCAGTTTTGGCCCCGTAACGAGTTTCCGGCGATCCACCTCTTCGAGGAAAATCTGATCCAATATCCAACCCACCAGAAGAATGAGCAGGAACGCGGGAATCAGCATGATCATTCCGACAAACTGGTGGGCAAAGTTTTCGGACAATTGCTGGCTTACATAATGGTCAAGCAAGCCCTGAACGGAAATGCGCATCACATTACAAAAGATTGCGATGGGGATCGCCGAAAGCGTCACCGTGAATTTTTGCCAGAGCGGCCGGGCGGACAAGAACCCGACGGCAGCACCAACCGAAATGAACGTCATTAACGACCGAAGTCCGGCACAGGCCTCGGCAACGTTAAGCGTGCGGACAACCCCCCCATGGCCCTGAATGACGATGCGCGTGCCGCCAGCCTGGGATTCAACTCCAGTGAGTTCCAGCGTCCACACCGCCACATTGGCGGCTAACTGCTGCAGCGGTCCGGCAATACGGCTGTAAAGCAAACCGGGCCAGGGGATGGCGCAAATCAGAAATGCGACCGGAAACCACGCCGTGCGGACGGTTTGCCAGCCGGTCAGCGCCAGAACGACGCCGAATAAAGTGACAACCATCCCGAAGTCTTTGAGAAAATCGTTTTGGCCAGGATAAATCGCATAGCCGAAGAGCGCGATTCCAAACAACAAGATGAAGCAACCAAACCATCCGGCCGAATGATCGCGCAGATATGTGACGAGTGAAGACCGGCCATAAAGCACAAAAACAGGAAGGCTGATCGCCGCCATTCCCGCAGCAATGACCGCAGTGGGTTTGAAAATGCCGGGCGTTAACTCACGTAGCAGCATCAATGGTAGGCCCAACACGAATGCAAACATCACCCAGACCAGGAATCCTTCCGTCCGCCCCGAATAAAATTCCACGGGTTCCGGATGGCGAAGGCGCTCGCGATTCACATAAAGATAGTAGAGGCCGATAATTGGAACACAGATAGCGTGTCCCCAGTTGGCTTCACCGTAGAACGGATTGGTTTTGTCCCAAAGCCGCCGCAGGTTGGGCCAGAAAAGGCAGGCGAACAAGACGGTAACCACGGAAATTTTGATCCAGGCCGTAACCGCCAGGCCTAACACCAGAGGCTCTTCAAGGGCCACCAGGTTCTCGACTGCGTCACCCCGAAAATCCGATGCGTTCAACTTGTTCTTTGGCCGGGCAACGGGCTCACTGGGGCCATCGACAGGTTTGCCGAGAGCGGACGTAATATCTACCGCGTTGATAGGCTGCTGACTCATGGGATTGGCGATTCATCCATTGGTCAGGCCTCCGGTCCCAACCCACGGAATGAGTATATAACAGCGCTTTATAAGGATCGCGCTGGCTTTCCACCGTCACCCAGGCACGGCGGTCTCGCCCGATGTTACGTCAAGGTCAGGCAATGTGTTCATCCCTGCCGTCACATTGCCCGACCACTGCTCGAATACAATCTACGTTAGAAACCGTTCGGGCCAGCGTAGAAGTTCCTGTCGTAAAGAAATCCGAAACCGCTGGACACGCGGAAGGACGACCGGAGTGCCGAGATAAACGGCGCAAAGAAATCGGTTCCGACGATAATCGTGTCATCCGGCTTCAAGAATATATCGGGCTGCTCGCCGCCAAGGACGCGGGACATATCCACACGAACGAATACCTCTTTATTTGTCCCAATACGTCGGATGACCTCGGTTCGGCCAGGCACGGCAAAGTCATCGCCACCGTGGGCGGTAACCCAAGCCTGTTTGAGCGTAATTGCATTTCCAGAAAGGCTATATGCGCCTTGAGCCAGGACGTGGCCACCCATGTAATAAATTCCTTGCTGTGGCTCGGGTACGATGATCATGTCCATGGGCCGGATCACGATGTTGTATTTCAACTCACCGTACTGACGCAATTGGTCGATCGGAACCCGGATAATTCGGACATCGCCGGGTGCCTGTAGATCATTGAATTGGAAAATGCCGTTCGGCTCGCTTCCGGTCGCCGGCAAAGCGGGCATCGGGGAGGGAGATGCGGCTGGGGCCGGCGCCGCCTTGCCTTCAACCATTCCCGTCGGGGCTTCGTTGGTTGTCGGCATGAGTAAATCGCTGGGGGCGGTAGCGGGCATGGTTGTGGGCGCTGCCATTCCCCCCCCTGCCGTGTCATCAAGCAACATGGCCGCGTTAAGAACCGTGGCGGTTGTATTCGCGCGGCTTTGTGGCGTCAGAAGGTCGCCTGGAGCAGTTGTGGGCTGCATAGCGGGCGCGTTCATCGGAGACGGCTCGGTGGTTGCAACCTTGGTAATTTTCCGCAATACATACGCATATTTTACGCCGATGGCATTCTGCGGCGCGCGGGCGGCGACCATCGCATCAAGCATCCGGAAGTCAGGACGGGTGATCTGATATTCACCTGGTACGCCGACATTGCCCATCACAGAGAAGGTCCGGGCGCGTGCTTCAACCACGGTGACGGATACGCGTGCCTGGCGGATCAATTTTGCATCAGAATAGGCCTTGATAATTACATCCTGCACTTGCTGCTCGGTCAGGCTTTCGGCCTTCACCGGCGGAATGTAAGGGAGGCTGATGAATCCGGATTCGGTGACGCGCACCTGCTTGACAGTTTCACCCGTGCCTTCGCCCAGAAGGTCAAAGATCGAAACGTTCAACAGGTCGCTTTTGCCGATCTGGTAATCCTGTATGGCCGGTACCAGGTCTTCGGCGCGAATATCAGTTGCGCCAGAATACGCTGAGCTTGGCTCCTCGATTCCACTGGCCAGCGTATCTAAGATCGGCACCACCAGCGGCGATTTATGTCGGGCAAGAATGTTGGGCTCGGCTGGGTTGATGAAGTCGTTGACTTCACAGCCACCAAGCATAAGCACTGCAACGCAGGCCACGCTGGAAAGGGATCGAGCCAATTTTGGACTGATAAGGTTTAAGAACGGACGCAAGACGCGCTCCTTTCGACCATTTTCTGCCGACACGCTGGGCCACCAGGAGACGTCCTGGACCAGAAGGGGACGCAATTTAGAACGCCCCGACTATATTGCAAGAAAAACCATCTCTTGGCAACAAAGGGCCACCGATATCCCGGTAGACTTGTCGCCCAACAGATCATTCCACCCAACCAAAGCGTTCATCGGGATAAGTCCTCCCAGCTTTACACATCTTTCACGGTATTGCTGGCGGACCTGGTTATGAGACGTCTGCCGAATATGAATAGCTGACACTTGAACGCCTTTGGGCGGGGCTATTTTGTCGCGTTCTTTTGAACCGTGACGAAATTGACGTCGGGGGAGCTTCACGAGTATTGTGCCTTCACTGCGTCAACACCTTTATTGCTAAGACTTCCTTTACCCACCAGGGTCCTGAAATGCCAATTAAACGCGCGCTCTTGAATGCCCCAGTGCTAAAGCAAATCGCTGGGGTGGGAAACTGCCTGAAACGCATCCGCGAGTTGGTCAGCATCCTCGATCCGAATTTCAAGTACTTATTAATGATTCAGCAAGCGCAATATTGCGCCAGTTTGATGGAAACTCCGCGTTACCGCGATCCGAAACGTCTTTTCCAATCAGAATTGCAGGTGTTTTCGCAGCACAGCGAAGATGGAATCATTCGCGAAATATTTAACAGGATCGGCCGTACAGACCGCTATTTCGCGGAGGTGGGAGTGGGCGACGGCCTGGAAAACAACACGGTGTATCTGCTTAACCAGGGCTGGAGCGGGCTGTGGGTTGATGGCGGGCAAGAAGAACTCCGCTATGCGCGTCGTGAATTTGCGGGGATGATCAAAGGGGGCCGTTTAAAGATTGTCGAGGCTTTTGTATCTGGCCTTAACATCGCCGCAATATTGAACGATGCGGGCGTGCCCAGGGAATTTGATCTTCTCTCCCTCGACATCGACCGCAATACTTTTTTCCTGTGGAAGGCATTGGGCCATCTGAAGCCGCGCGTCATTGTGATTGAATACAACCCCGCATTTCCGGCAACCGACGAGTGGTGTGTTGAGGACAATCCGCAAGCGACATGGGATTGCAAATCGGTCTACTATGGCGCCAGCCTGAAGGCTTATGAAAAGTTGGGGACCGAATACGGCTACCGCCTGGTGGGGTGTGATCTGACGGGCACGAACGCATTTTTCGTGCGCGAAGATCTGGTAGCCGACAAATTTTGCGAGCCCTTCACCTCTGAAAACCACTATGAACCGGCAAGATATTTCCTGCACCGCTACCAGAGTTTTCAACATGCCAGGCGATTCAGCGACGCCGTGCATTGATCGCCCGACCCGCATCAGGGTCGGATAACGTGCAAGTTCTTATCAGCGGCCTTCCGGCCGGCGGTGTTCATAAAGGGGCGCTCGCACGCCAGGAAGAACAAGAACGAGAGGCCGACAATAATTGGTTCGGCGACAAACTGGATGATGAGGTATTGCTGGGTTGGGGAGATTCCCATTGGGCGAATCAGATATCGAAAGGCAACGGCTTCGAGGGGAGCGTGAATGAGATAGAGGCTGTACGAGAACGTGCCCACCCAGACAAAGGGGCCAAGTTCTAAAAAGCGGCATACTCGGGATGTATTCCGGGTAGCGAGGGAAATAATCAGGGCTGCTGCCGCAGCACCCGTGAAGAGGTCAATTATGATCACCGAATGAAATTCCGTTGTCACGGCGCAAAGGATCACGACGACAACTGCGCAGGACACCGTTAGGACGTTTGCGGCCCACGGCAGCCAGGGGCAAGGTTTGTCATCAAACACAAATTGCGCAGCCACCATTCCCATAAAAAATAGAAAGACATAATCAGCGGAGACCGCCAGGCGAAGGATGCCATAGATAAAGAAGGCGCGAACCCCATAGGCCAGAATGAACGTGACGATGGCGGTCCGGGGTATTCCCCAATTCGAGAATCCCAGCACGATCAGCGGGAATACGAAGTATATCTGCCATTCGACGGCGATCGACCAGAACACATGATTGATCTTGAAAGCACTACCGAAATCATGCACGAGGAGAAGATGTTGAAGGACCGTGCTCCAGCCGACAGGGAGCGCGATATCCCAATGGGTATGGCCGGGGGTTCCGATCAAAGTGGCAATAAGAACCAGGGAGAGCGCCATGGCCGCGTAATAGGGGGGCAGGATGCGTTTGGCACGTTTCTTAATGAAATTCCCTATACCACCTCGGAAGGCGCCGCCATTGCGAACAACTGGGATCATAAGGCAAAATCCCGAAATGACGATAAAGACGTCGACCCCACATCGACAGAAGTTGAGGAACCGCGTGGCCAGATAGATGCGATGAGGCATCACAACGCCGGGAACATCGCCGGCAGGCCAGACTTCCACCAATCCATGGGCAGCCACCACCCACAGTGCGCAGAGCGCGCGAATACCGTCAAGGAAATTGAGATGCTGCCGCGCGGGGGGAATCGGGGTTGCCAGCACTGTATTCAATGACGACGGTTCGGTGGATGCAACAGTCATCAGCCAATCTCTCCGCGATCCGAGCACCGCACTGTGGCAATGCTATCGCAATCTTATACACGGCGATTGAGCCGACGACCGGCGACTCGGCTGCTCTGGTCGCGCCCAACGTCGACACGGGGATAATGAACCAGTTCTTGCGGATCGTGGAGGCCGAGCGAAAACCGGATGAGCACATTGTGCTGATCATGGACCAGGCGGGATGGCACAAGAGCAGGCAGCTTCAAATGCCTCAAGGAATCACGGGCCTGCTGCTGCCGCCCTACTCGCCCGAGTTGAACCCGGTTGAAAACCTGTGGCATTACCTGCGCAGCCATTACCTCGCGAATCGCACCTGTGAAAACTACGCCGATCTGCTTAACGCCGGCACTGCGGCGTATCGCAGCCTCACAGATGAAATCGTCAAATCTGTTTGCGCTTGCCCTTATCTACAGGAGCGCGCCAATTAATCCAGATGCGTATCATTTCATTTAATCGAAATCGAAACGACGAAGCTTACAGCCCACCACCGGCTGGTCCGCCGCCTCCGGCGCCGTTGCCGCCACCGTTGCCATTGCCCTGGTTCATCTGCTGGCGCTGGGACATGTAGAGTTGCATGCCCGCGGAGGTGAGGGCCTGAATGAGTTGCGTGGGGATGTAGGCGTCGTAGCGAATGGCGCTGCCCTCGGTGCCAGCAGTCAGGCCGATGGGGGGCAGGTCATCGGGAATTTTGACGCCCATATCCATGGCGAACTGCTTTGCGTAAGCGAGGCCGGTGGATGCCCAGACATCCAGGGGAACAAAGGCGACCGCCACGCGCTGCGGGGGCAACTGGCCGGCGACAGCCTTTACCGCGTTGTTTTTAGAGAGCGCGTCTTCGCCGGTCTTGGCGGAGGCGATCGAGGCGCTGAGGTTGGTATCGGATAAACCCGCGCTATAAAGCATCGTTTTATCGTTCACGACGCCCATGTACATCTCGAGTCCATCCGGGCCGTAAAGCATGGTCAGGAACTGCCCCGCCATCGCCCCGCCGGGTTGACCGTTCATGTTGAATGTGGTTTTGACTTCATCGAAGGTTACACCGTCGAGCTGCTTGGAAGCGGGCAGATAGCTTTGCTGGGTTCCGGGCGTTTGCAAGCCCAGTGCCTTCATCATGGCGGGCTGGGCATCGGACGACTTATGGAAGGCGTCCATGATTGCATGGGAATCGCCGTTGCGAACCCCGACGAGCTGGAAGATTGCCCCCTGGCCCAGGACACCGGAGGGCGCCATCATTCCCATGGCTGAGCCGGTCTGGGCGGCGATCATGGCTTTGCCGGCTTCGATCATATCGTTGACCGGCGCGTAATCGGCGCCGAGGTCCGTCACGGCTTTTTGAATGGGAGCGACAAAATCGCTGAGCCACTGCGAAGTGAGCTTGCCATCGGAGATTTCACCGGCGGCAAAGAGGTATTTGCCGTCGGGCAAACCGCCCAGCAATGGGGCATCACTATTTTTTACCTGCGAGGCATATTTGCCCATCTTGGAATCGGGATTGAATTCGACAAGGAACGTGGTGGCGATTCCATCGGGGCTGAGGTTGGTTGAATAAGTGGCGGCGTCGGTATCGTTGGCCAGCTCGTTGCCAAGATCGAGCACCTGGTTGATGACCACCTTCAGCAGCGGCCCGAACTTGCTCACTTCGAAGGCGCCGAATTTCCGGTTCGATTGCACGGCCTGATCAACCTGGTCCTGGAGGAATGTTCGACCTTTTTCAATTTCCGGAAGAATCTTGGCTCGCAGGGCCTTCATGTTGCCGTAGATGACGAGATCTTTGTTGTCGAGTTCCTTGGCGGCAAGGCCTGCGACATCCAGAAACGCATCGGGCTTTTTGGTGACGAGTTCCTTGCCGTCGCTTAGCGCGATGTAATCGCCCCAGTGCGCCATGTAACTGACGTTGGCATCACCCTTGAGTTGAACGGTCGTTACCTCGCCTTCGGTCTTGGCATCGGGGAAATTGCCGATAAAGGCCTGGTAATCGCTGGTGGGGAAGAGGGCGACCACGGCTTTGTCCGGCTTGCCGTCGACGGATGCGGGATCAACGATGAAGAGGGCCATATCACTCTGGCGGTTAACACCGGCGGTGATGCCCATGGATTTGAGCATGGAGCCCAGCGGATCCTGAAGTTCGGGTTGCATGTTGATGAGCCCGAGCGCGCCGGCGAGATCAGAAATTTTCTTGCTGGTGGCGTCCAGGCTGTTCACGTGAATTACCGCCAGGGCGGTTGCGGGCACCAGCTTGAGGGCCTGGGCGTAAGAGGAACCGGTCATCGCTGCAACAGCGATGATGATTGCCAGAAAACAATGCTTTGCCAATCTCATAAGGTCTCCTTCGATCTTGCGGGCTTTCTGCACCGTTGTATTGAGTTTAACGACGCCCCATGGCGGACGTATGGTATCTAACCGGACCGAACGGTCAAAGCGACAACCTGGGCGCGTATAAATATTTGAAAAGGCTATATGGCCCCATGATCCGTTTGGATCAGGCCTTCGAAAGGTAGACGGCTTCCGCGCCGAATTGTTGCAGCATTCCGGGCGCAGCAGGCAAATCAGTGGAAAAACGCGGGTTGGCGGGGTTGGGGAAATTCCTGCCGCACGACCAGGCGCTTTCGACTATAATCCGCCGGACTTCAAGGAGATGAATTCTGCGTTTGCCTGTTTATGATCTTCCCGGCATGCGCCCCGAGGGGTTTGATTCGGGTCCCGCGTCGATTTCAGCGGTGAAGGTTTTACGCATCTCTGTCACCGATCGGTGTAATTACCGGTGTGTCTATTGCATGCCGGAGGATGGGGTTGCGTGGATCAACCAGCGGGAACTGCTCAGCTACGATGAGATCACCGAAGTTGCGCGGGCGGCGGTTGATGTTCATGGCATTCGACGATTCAAATTAACCGGGGGCGAGCCGACGGTGCGGCCGGGGCTGGGCGAGCTGATAAAAAAGCTTCGCGGCATCGGAGCGGAAGATATTTCCCTGACCACCAACGGACAGCGATTGGCTGACCTTGCGGGGCCATTGCGCGAGGCGGGGCTGGATCGGATTACTGTTAGCCTGGATAGCCTGGAGCCGGAGAAGTTTCGGCGGATTACGCGGACGGGTGATCTTGGGGCGGTTCTTGCGGGGTTGCGCGCGGCTGAAAAGGCGGGGTTTGAATCGATCAAGATCAACTGCGTCACCATGCGCGGGATAAACGACGATGAGCTGGCGGAGTTCGCGCGGCTAACGCTTTCGCGGCGCATCACGGTCCGGTTCATTGAATATATGCCGCTGGGGGAAGCGGCGGTGATGGAGGAGATGGCGGACCTGCACCCGGGGCCGGCAGCGGGCTGTGGATCGCAGAACCGTGGGGAGGATGTGCTGGTTTCCGAGGGGCAGGCGCGGGCGGCGATTGAGAACGCGCTGGGCATGCTGGAGCCGGTGGATCGGGAAAGCGAATCGGGCGTGGGGCCGGCGACGGTTTGGCGATTGGCGAACGGGGCAGGCCGGATTGGATTCATCAGTGCCATGTCTGCTCCTTTTTGTGCGACGTGCAATCGGTTGCGTCTGACGGCGGACGGGTTGCTAAGGTCTTGTCTGTTCGATGGTGGGGAAATTGATTTGAAGCCGATTTTGCGCGGGGATGTTCCGGCGACTTCGAATGATATTGCTGAGGCGATGACGCAGTGCGTGCGGCTTAAGCCGGTGGTGCATTCTAGTTATGGGAATAAGCAGATGAGCCGTATTGGGGGATGAGTTGCTTTAAGCATTTGTTTAGTTGTCGTGTTTCGAAGTCAGGTCGGATCGGTTTGGGGATTTAGGATGATTCAATCTGGGCAAGCTCGATTTGCTCGACTTTCCGTTGCGGGAATGAACTTAGGTCGCCAGCCAAGCCGCGGCGGCTTGAAGGATTGCGGGTTGTGAGTCTAAGCGTTGAATCGCAGTACAATCGTGGTTGATGAAACGTTCGCGCCGGTGGTTATTCAACGGATTTGCGGGAGTGTCGCTACTGCTATGCGTCGCGACGTTGTCGTTATGGGTGCACAGCCACTTCGTCTCCGACGTTCTTAACTACACAACTTTTAGGTGGCGCTTTGACTTAAGATCCGGAATCGGACACGTCGAAGCCACTTTACTTATTGGACAGAACAAGTATTCCCAGTTCCTTTGGCTGCACCGCACGTATTCAGAACAGCGTCGCATTAGCTGGAGCCATGTCGATGGGTTTTGGGGGGTTTATTTCCGAAAAATTGATCTCTATCTTTCGTCGATCGGGATCTTTTACACTATAGGAGTGCCGCATTGGTTTCTCGCCGCTGTCTTTTCGATTGGGCCAGGATGCTGGTTTTTCAGAAGGTTGCGGATCAGAAAGTTCGGCCGGCAGGGGTACTGCGCGTCCTGTGGCTACGATCTACGCGCCACACCACAGCGTTGCCCAGAATGCGGGACTGTCCCGATGAAAAAAGAAATAATTTTAAACTGATCAGGTACATCCAAGCCCGGAGAATCGCGATCTTAAATTGAATTCCTTTCAATCGAACGCAACTCCTCGCCGTTCGGGGCCGATGGCGGCTACTATTGCGGCGATGATGAAGATCGCGGTTGCGGAAATGGCCAGGGCGGTGGCGTAGGTCCAGTGTTCGGCGAGGCGGGTTTCGAAGATCACGATATACGCGGCGATGAGATTGCCGCACTGATAGGCGAATCCGGGAAGGAAGCCGCGGATGGCGTTGGGGCTTAGCTCGCAGAGGTGGGCGGGGATGATGCCCCAGGCGCCTTGCACCATGAATTGCAGGACGAACGCGCCGGTTACCAGCAGCCAGAGACGCGGGGCCAAAGCCCAGGCGGGGATGGCGAAGAGAGCGCCGACGAAGGCGAGGGCCATTGCGGGTTTGCGGCCTATCGAATCGGACAGGCGGCCGAAGAATAATCCGCCGAGGATCGCGCCGACCATGGAAAAGGCGGTGAGGGCAGCTTTCATTTTCACATCGAAATGCCAGATACGCTGGAGGAACGTGGGGTAGAGATCCTGCGTGCCGTGGGAGGAGAGGTTCATCATGGTCATCAGGGCGACGAGATAGAGGAAGATGCGCCAGTGTTTGCCGATTACGGTAAAGAGGGATTTCCAGCTGGCGGGTTTTTCGCGCTGCCAGACTTCGGATTCCTGGACACTGAAACGGACGAAGACAGCCAGGAGCGCCGGGAGGCCGCCGATGAAGAAGAGAGGGCGCCAGCCCCAGCGCGGGAAGACCAGGTAATAGGCGACGGCGGCGAGGAGATATCCGGCGGCATAGCCTTCCTGCAGGAGTCCGGAGAGGACGCCGCGCATGCGGGCGGGGACTTTTTCCATGGTGAGGGTTGCGCCGACGCCCCATTCGCCGCCCATGCCGATACCGAAGAGGGCGCGGAGGATGAGGAAGGTGGTGAAGTTCGGCGCGAGGCCGGACAGGACTTCGATGACGGAATAGAAGACCAGGTCCATCATCAGCGGCAGGCGGCGGCCGTAGCGATCGGCGAGCAGGCCGAAGATGAGCGCGCCCACGGGGCGGAAGGCCAGGGTGACGGTGATGCAGAGAGCCATCTGGCGATCGGTCTTGTGGAATTCCGCGCCGATGTGGGTGAGGGTGATGACGACGAGGAAGAAATCGAATGCGTCCAGCGTCCAGCCGAGGAAGCCGGCGAAGACCGCGGGGGTGCTGGATTGAGAGGGCAAAGAGATCAGTGGTTTTTCCATCCGTTGGTCTTTCGTTGCCTTGTCGTTATCCGGCGCCGACGGAATAATTTTTTGCGACGGCGATGAATTGCGATATCTGGTCCTGCTCCCAGGTTTCGTCCCGGCCTAAGGCGACCGCCAGGAGCGATGCGACTTTTGGAGCCATGCGGATGGCGGCTTTTGCGTTGAGGAACAGGGCGCGGGTTCTTCTGGCCAGGATATCTTCGACCGTTCTTGCCATTTCTTCCCTTACTCCCCAGATTATTTGCGCGGCGGTGATGGGGAGAGCATCATCTAATCGTTTGGCTAGTTTTGCATCCTGGGTCATCATCTCGCGTAACGCCTGGGCGTCTGATCCGTAGAGGCTCAGATCATTGCTGGGATTGTGAGGCTCCTGATTCCCGTGGATTTTAAGAGTGCGCGTTACGCAGGGGACTTGATCGATTTTCGCGACTGTCGCGGCCTGGGTGACGCAGTCCTCGGCCATGGCGCGATAGGTTGTCCATTTGCCGCCGGCGATGGTGATCAACCCTGAGTCGGCGATCAGGATGCTGTGCTCGCGGGAGAGGGCGGCGGTATTCTGGGCATGGCTGGCTTTGACCAGGGGGCGGACGCCGGCAAAGACGCTGCGGATGTCGGCTCTGGTGGCGGTGCGGGAGAGATAGCGGCTAGCGGTATCCAGCAGGAAATCTATTTCGTGATCCATGGCAACCGGCTCGGGGGTGGCTTGCGATATTGGCGTGTCGGTGGTGCCGAGCAGCGTGTGGCCGTGCCAGGGGATGGCGAAGAGGACGCGGCCGTCGCTGGTGCGGGGGACCATGATGGCTGCGTTGCCAGGGAGGAAGCTGGCGTCGAGGACCAGGTGGACTCCCTGGCTTGGGGCGATGATGGGCGCGGAATTGGCGTCGTCGAGCTGGCGGATCTTATCGGCGAAGGGGCCGGTGGCGTTGATGATGCATCTCGCCAGGATGGTGTGGGCGATTCCGGTTTCTACGTCTATGAATGTAACACCCTCGATTTTTCCTTTGTCGTCGTGATTGAGGGTTGTGACTTTGGCGTAGTTCACCAGAGTTGCGCCTTGCTCTTCAGCGGTTTGGGCCAGGTTGATGAGAAGTCGCGTGTCGTCGAACTGGCCGTCGTAATAGAGGACGCCGCCTCGGAGGCCTTGCTGTTCCAGCGTGGGGATTCGCGCGAGGACTTCGTCTTTGGAAAGAATTTTTGAGCGGCCGAAACCGTATTTGCCGGCGAGGAGGTCGTAGACCTTCATGCCGATGCCGTAGAACGGGGCTTCCCACCAGCTATAGTTGGGGACAACGAAGGCGAGATCATGAACGAGATGCGGCGCGTTCTGGCGGAGGAGGCCGCGTTCCTCAAGGGCTTCTGTGACGAGGGAGATGTTGCCACGCTGGAGGTAGCGGACGCCGCCGTGAATAAGCTTGGTGGATCGGCTGGAGGTGCCCTTGCCGAAATCGGACTGTTCGAGGAGACAGGCGCGGTAGCCGCGCGAGGCAGCATCCACCGCGATGCCGACGCCGGTGGCGCCGCCGCCGATGATGGCGATGTCCCATGAGCCGGCGCCGGATGTCAATCTCGCCAGAGACTGATCGCGATTCATGGGGATGATTCTACGAAGTTATCCGGGGCAATGAATCGGCTGTTATGAAGAGCCGATGAGAATGCCGGCGATGAAGACGAGGACGCCGCCGACGATGACCTGGAAAGCGGCGGAGAGGAACGGCGTATCCATGTAGCGGTTGCGGATGTAGCTGATGGCCAGAAGCTCGATGGCGACGACAAACGCAGCGACACCCGTGGCGGCGTGGAAATTACCGATGAGATAAGGCAGGGTGTGGCCGATGCCCCCAGCGGTGGTCATGAGGCCGCAGACGATGCCGCGCAGGAGGGGCTTGCCGCGGCCGGTCATGCTGCCGTCATCGCTGAGAGCTTCGGCAAAGCCCATGGAGATTCCCGCGCCGACGCTGGCGGCGAGGCCGACGCGGAAGGCGTCGTTTGAGCTATGCGTGGCGAAGGCGGCTGCGAAGAGCGGCGCGAGGGTGGAGACGGAGCCATCCATGAGGCCCGCCAGGCCGGGCTGAATGACCTGCATGACGAAGAGGCGGCGATTGGCTTCGCGCTCGCTGTCGCGGGTTTGGGGGGTGAGGTGTTGGTTTTCAAGGGCTTCGGCAAGGTCTACGTGCTTGCTTTCCGCTTCGGCTAAATCAATCAGCAGCTTGCGGGTGGAGGCATCGGTGACGCGCTGGGCGGCCTGCTGGTAGAAGCGGGCTGCTTCGGCCTCCATGGTTTCAGCCTGGCGGCGGACGGTTTCTATGCCGAGGGGACGAATGAGCCAGACGGGCTTGCGGCGGACGAAGCCGCGGACATCCTGGCGGCGGATGAGGGTGATGTGCTCGCCGAAACGGGTGCGATGCAGCTCGATGAGCATGCGGCGGTGTTCGGATTCTTCCACCTGCATGGCGCGGAAGACTTCGGCGGTAGCGGGGAAATCGGCTTTCAATTGATTTGCAAATTCGCCATAAATGCGGCCGTCTTCTTCCTCGGAGGTGATTGCGAGTGCGAGGATTTCCTGTTCGGAGAGGTCGCTGAATTTTTTTGCCATGGGGGATCCACGTTGCGGTTATATCGTTATTAAAGCCATTTTTTTCTGTTTCAGACGTTAAGATTCGCGTTGCAAAGAGACGGGACAAAATATGCTCCGCCGAATCGACAGAGTCATCTTACGCGTGCCGAACCTGAAAAGCGCCGTGGGGTATTACCGGGACGTGCTGGGGCTCAGGCTGGTGCGGGAGGATGCGCGGGCGGCCAGCTTTTTGATGGCGGATGCGGCGACGGAGCTGGTATTGCGTCCGGACCCGGATCAACCGGCGGAGGAGATTTATTATCTGGTGGACGATGTCCGGGCGATTTATGCGCGGCGCGCGGAGTTGAAGCTGAAATTTGTGCAGGCGCCGCGGCAGGTGGCGCGCGGGTTTAAGGCGGCAGTGCGGGACCCGTTTGGGAACGTGCTGCTGTTATTGGACCGGACGACAGAATCCGCGGGCAATTCGATTGTGGAAGATGCGAGCGCGGCGGGGTCGCTTTTTCCGGGAATTGAGGCGCCGGTTGCGCCCAAGCGGGATTTGCTGGCGCGGCTTTATGAGCAGATCGGCCGGACAGCGGATGATCTGCCTTACACGCCGCAGTTTGAAGAGCTTTTTTTGCAGTATGCGGCGCAGCACGCGGAGCCAAAGCCGACGCGCCGCGAGGTCTGGCGGCATCTGCTGAATCTTCGCAAAGGGGGGAAGCTGCCCAGATTGGGCGAGGCCGCGACCGCCCCGCCGGCTGTTTCGGTAGAGGCGCAGGAAACGCTGCGCGGGCTATTGGGCAAGGACATCGGCAAGCGCGACCGGCTTCCTTATACGGATCGATTCGATCGGATTGTGGATGAGTTTAATAAGTCGCAGGGGAGGCCGATGTCACCCCATCTGGTCTGGCGGCTGGCGGCTAAGCTGGCGAAGTGAGGGAAGCCCGGCTTTTTGATTCGAGGTTTCGACACAGCACTCCCTCTCTCTATATAATAGGCCAAAGGGCGAAGGTTTTGACGGGTTTTTTACGGGTTTTTTGGCAGGTGAATTTTTGTCTCTCGCAAACCATTTGTTCGCAATAGAGCGCGGGGCCGGGCTGAATCCCGGCAATCGTTTTGAAACCTTCGACTGCATAATCGGCAATGGATTGAACAACAAAATGAAGACGGTTCGTCTCGCAGAGTCGAGCGGCACATGTTTTTTTATCGCACGCAACGCATCATCAAGGTTTCCAAGACGGCGGATGTGCCTCTCGATTGGACGTTGAATCCTCCTGACACGAACGGACAGATGTCTCTCTCTTTTAACCGGGGAAACATGGGCGTCGAATCCGCAACATCATCGCCACCGGACCCTTTCATGCTGAATTGGATGCTGGTTGACATGAACAGTTACTTTGCTTCCGTTGAGCAGCATCTCCGGCCGGAATTGCGCGGTCGCAGGGTCGCGGTTATTCCCGTGGAGTCCGAGAACACCTGCGTCATCGCAGCCAGCTACGACGCCAAAAGTTTTGGCGTGAAGGTCGGCACGCGCGTGAGAGATGCAAGGCAGTTGTGTCCGGGGATCGTGTTCATCAAGGCTCGGCCAGACATCTATGTCACGATGCATCACGCGATTCTTCGAAGTGTGGATAAATGTTTGCCCATACACAAGGTGTATTCGATAGATGAATGGGCGATTCGGCTCCTGGGCGAGGAGCGAAAGCCGCAAAGGGCTGCCGCGCTTGGACAGCGCATCAAACAGCAGCTTCTGGGCGATTTTAGCCCGTGGCTAACTTGTTCCATCGGCATCGCGCCCACTCGCCTGCTGGCGAAGATCGCCTGTGAACTCAGGAAGCCAGACGGATTAACTGTATTGTACCCCAGTGAATTGCCCGATCGACTGGATCATCTTTCACTGGATGATCTTTGCGGGATCGGCCATGGCATGCTCACCAGGCTTAACGCCTGCGGCATTCAAAGCGTCCGGGATTTGTGGGGGATCAACAAGCAACGGGCCATTCAAGTGTGGGGCTCGGTCGCGGGCGGGTACTGGTGGACCGGCTTTCACGGTTTCGATGAGCCTGAAATGTCCACCCGGCGTCATTCAATGAGTCACGCCAATGTGCTCGATCCTAAATTCCGAAACGACGAAAGCGCGTATGGCATCGTCGTTCGGTTGCTCTGCAGGCTGGGAGCGCGGCTGCGGCACGATGGTTATTTCGCCCAGCATCTTCAGGTGTATCTGAAGAGTGTTCGTGGGAGCTATTGGTGTGAGCAAACCACTCTGCCTTGCGTGCAGGACACGCCGACCCTTTTGAAAGAATTGCAACGGCTGTGGCGCAAACGCATTCCCGATGCCGACCGACCGATCAAAGTGGGTGTGGCGGTCACACGCCTCGTGCCCGCCGCACAGGTGTCGCTTTCGCTTTTTGATGAGATGGAAAAACCGCGGCGTGCATCGCAAGCCGTCGACAAAATTAACCAGCGATGGGGAGCCGCCACGATCTATTTCGGATCGATGCAAGAATTTCGCCATCCTATGGATGACAAAATCGCCTTCGGCCGAATACCTCCAGAAACCAGATAAATGCAATCAGGATGTCATGGCTGGACATTTTCTAAAATCCCCATTTGGAAATCGAGGGTCAGCAACGCTGTCTTCTTCGGATCGAGCTTCATGGTTGTTCCGATGACGTCGAATATCATTGTAACGTCGTCTGGCAATTTTTTCGGTCACTCGGTCGAGCCTTAGAATTCCATATTCAAATCGGAAGCGTCGAAAAAAGCGTTGGCCATTCGTGTCGCGAATTCCTTGAACACCCGCACCCGCCGCGCGATTTCGATTTCATCGGCAATCTCGGCTCAGCCCATTGAATCGCGATTCCTCAAGGCATGAGGTATCTTGCCCGCGGCCAAAAAATATCCTTTGAGCGGAGGTCGCGTGAAGTCAAAATGCCGTTCTTCAGTTGTAAATCAATCCGATGCGCCGGTGGTCTCCCGAAAGCAATTTCTTCATCGGTGTGCCGAAGGCCTGGGCGCCGTGGCGCTTCTGGCTGCGGCTGGCCCATTCGCATCCGCCCAGTCAATTTCCGCTACCCAGCCCGCGGCCGGGGAAGCTCCCACCTATGACCTCCGCGACTTTGTCCGATGGATCATCGAAGAGTTCGAGCCTTCCGTGCGCTTGCCCGGACCAGCGGGTCACTACGCAAGAACCGTCGGCGGCGGCCTGGAACTTTACGGAACTTCCGACATGGCCTGCATCCTCTACACCATCGGCCGCCTGCGCCCAACGGAAAAGGAGCGCGCCCAATGGGCGGACGCGTTCCAGACATTCCAAAATCCCGACACGGGATACCTCATCGAAAAAGACCCGACGCACGCGCCGCTGCACAATACCGCTTTCGCGCTGGCCGCAATGCAGTTGTTGAATCTGACTCCAAAATATCCATTAAAAATCGCCTCGGAGTTCCAAAGCCCGCGCGCCTATCTCAGCCAGCTCGATTGGAAGAAGGCGGTGTACAATGAGAGCCATAAGGGCGCGGGCATCGGCGCCATCTTCGCGCTTTGTCCGGGCCTCGGCAGTCCAGCCTGGTTTGCCGAGTATTTTGCAGCGTGCGAAAGCCTTTTCGATCCCCGCAACGGCCTTATGGGTCAGGACAAACCCGCCGGCGGAGATTCCGATCAGGTGGGTGGAACGTTTCATTACAGCTTCCTTTTCAATCACTTCAATCGCCGAATGCCCTATCCTCAGCCGCGGATTGACGCGGTCCTTGGAACCCAGCAGGCCGATGGATACTGGCGCCCCGATAATCATCTCTGGCTGACGCTGGATGCCATGTACCTCATGACCCGCACGCTGCGATATTGCGATTATCGCGCCCAGGACGTTCGCGCCGCGGTTCGCGGAATCATGCGCCGCGCGATGGCGGAATTTTACAGCCCACGGGGCCGCGGGAAATCCTTCACCGGCCATCTTCAGGTTCATCTCGTCACCTGCGCCATCAGCATCGCCGCCGAGGCACAGCAATTTCTGGGAGCCCAGGAGGTGATCACCGACTGGCCGTTACGCCTGGTCCTTGATCGCAGGCCGTTTATCTGATGCGCCTGCGTCAATAAAGGCGGCCTTCACCCGCTCGATTGTTGCGGCATATGCTGGATAGAACCCGGTTTTTGCGACCCGCGGCCCTGTTGCGTCCTTTCATAGATTTTGGAGTATGGGCGCCGCATCGTTATCTTGCTCTTTTTCGCACCAATCCAATCAATGGGAATTCAAAATGAATTATCAGGATCGCGCGATAATCCTGCTCAATGGAAACCAGAAGGATGCGGCCAATGAGGAGTCTTAGGGCAGCCGTTGGCGTCGCTTTGCTCTTGATAAGCTGCCGCGTCGCATTCAGTCAGAACAATGCCGGTCGCGATCTTCAACGCGAGCAACGGCTTCAACAACTCCAGCAATTCGAGCTCGATAACCGCGAGCGAATCAACCAGGCGGTCCCGCCCGGCCAACGCGCTTTGTTTGATTACGGCGGATATTTCTCGCCGCAGTTCTTCTCGATTGACGATTCCAACAAAGACAATCACGTTCTCCGTGAATATGACATCGTCGGTTATCTCAATGCCAATTTTGATCAGGCCAATCAAGTCTTCCTGCGCGCCCGCGCCCAATACAATGACTACAACCCCGGCGACAGCTTCGACGGATTTGGCAGCCGCCTCATTAACCCCGATTTCGACCGCGCCTTTTACAAATTCGATCTGCAAAAATACGAAGCCGCCTACAACGGCAAGGCCATTAACGGCGACGTCGTCTTCGAAGGCGGTCGCGATCTGGTCTACTGGGGCAACGGCCTGACTCTCGGCGAGGTCGTCGATGGTGTAATGCCCGCCGCAAGCTGGGGCCCAATCTCTCTCACCACCGTCGCCGGGGTTACACCCACCCGAACCGTCGATATCCAACCCGACCGCCCCTCGTTCAGCTTTGATACCCGACGCGGATTCTACGGCGCGCTGTTCAGCGCCACTGTCGGCCAGCAGCACCCTTATGTATATGGCCTCATTCAGCGCGATTACAACTCACAGAATCAATCCGTGATCGGTCCGATCTCCACGCGCTACAGCTACAACAGCAACTATCTCGGCATCGGCTCAACCGGCGCCATCACCGATCATTGGCGCTACGGCATCGAACTGGTCTACGAATCGGGAAACACCCTTTCCGATAGCTCAAGCGTCAGCGGATTCCAATTGGTCCCGGTTGACCAAACCCGCGATAACATCCAGGCCTACGCCGGTGATCTGAAGGTCGATTATCTGCCGCAGGATTTGCACAACAGCAGGTTCACGTTTGAACTGATCGCCGCCTCGGGCGACCCCGATCGCGGTCTCACCAATACAACCTTCAACGGCAACGCCCCCGGCACCTCCGATAAAGCCTTCAACGCCTTCGGCCTGGTCAGCACCGGCCTCGCGTTTGGCGCGCCGGTCTCCAACTTGCTCGTCTATCGCGTCGGCGGATCAACCTTTCCATTTTCCGGCCCAGCCATCCTTCGCCGGCTTCAGGTCGGTTTGGATATCTACGCATTCGACAAGGAAAACGCCGCCGCCCCCATCGATCAGGCTTCCAACGCGGGCATGACCTATCTGGGCTGGGAGCCTGACTTCTACATCAACTGGGAAGTCGCCAGCGACGTGACCTTAACCTTCCGATACGGTGTTTTCATGCCCAATGCCAAGGCGTTTCAGAATGACACCGCCCGGCAATTTCTTTACACGGGAGCCGTCTTTGCTTTCTGATTTAATCCATCCCGCAATCGCCGCGCCCCGCACGCCGCCAAGCCGCAGCCTGCTAAGTGCTCTGATTGTCGGGACAGCAATGGCCCTGGCCGCCATAAGCGCCGGATGCCAATCCGCGCATGTTTCCAATTATGTCACCACGCAGTTTTCCGGAGACGACGCCGACGACCAACTGAACTTCTGGCACGAGCTCGCCACGCGCCGCCTCACCAGCAACGACGATGCCTTCCATGGTCTCCTGCTTGATATCGATGGCTCAGATAAATCAGCCGACTATGCCCAGCGCGTCCAGACCCTCAAATCCCGGGGCCTTCTGCCCGGCTCGTTTGCCCAGCCTCCCGATATGGCCATCGAACGCGGCACGCTTGCCCTGGCAATCGTCAAGCAACTACACCTTCGCGGTGGCTGGGAAATGCATGTTTTCGGTGTATCGCCCCGCTATGCCGTCAAGGAACTGGTTTACGCCGGAATCTTCCCGCCCAGCAGCCCGCAACAAACATTCAGTGGCAGCGAATTTGTGGGTATCATCGGCAAATTGGATGATATGCAACCGGTCGCATCAAACACGCCCGCACAATGAAAGCAAGGGTTCCCATGCGATATTTCCAAGCCGCCTTCGCTTTAATACTCACCGGTTTGTTCTGCAGCGCCGCTTCATTTGCCGCCGACATGCCGGCAACCACCGCCTCTGCCGACCTACCCTCCACGCAACCCGCGTCGGACGGCGCGATGAAAATTTATATCACCACGGTCAGCGGGCTTGTGCAGGTGCGCGACGCCGAAACCCAGCCCTGGCGCGCTGCATCGGTTCATATGCGGATTTCCCAGGGTGCCGAGCTGCGCACCGGCCCGCATAGCTCTGTCACCTGCGTGATCCCGCCGGATCAAACCTTCACGCTGGATCGCCTCGGCACCGTCCGCGTTGAAGAGGCGGCGCTGCATGGGAAAAAGATCACCACCGACCTGATCATGAAGTACGGCCGCACCCACTACGACATCGAAGGCGCCGGCCTTGAACATGAAGCAAGCATCACCAGCCCAAGCAGCACCCTCGCTGTCCGTGGCACCAACGTAAGCCTCTTCGACCAGCCGCCCTTTAAACCCGAAGCGACCAGCTTCACCGGCCGCGCCGCCTTCACTTATGGCCGCAACACCATTCCCGTCGGATCAAAAGGCGGATCCACCGTTCGCGCCCTAGGCGGCACCGATGGAGCAGCCCAGACCGCCGTCAATCAAACCGTCGTCGATCCAACTTATGCGCCCGCCCTCACACCCACCGATAGGGCGCTTTTCGCCACTGAAGTAGCCCGCGGCGCGGTCATCTCCTTCGACCCCGTTGCCAATATCCCCGTCCTCACCGGTGGCCGACCTTCTTTCGATTCCGAGCTTCCTTCAGCGTTGCCCGGTGCGCTTAATTTCGTCCTGCGATGGACCGGCCCAGCGGATTTGAATATCGAAGTAGGCGTCGATAAGGGCGATCCCCTCACAAATATCATCAATGGGTTCCAGCAGGGCGAATTCCTCTACCCCGGTTTTGGATTCCAAAATTCGCCCAGCGGCGGACATATCGCATTCGATCATCGCGGCGGACCCAAGGGGGGGGAAGAAATCGCCTACTGGACCGGTAGCTTCCCCAGCGGCCTTTATGGTATCGCCGCCCAAAGCATCTCAGGGCCCGCAACTTCGTTCACATTCAACGTTATCGCCAATGGGGTGCCCCTGAACATGTATTACTTCGCTGCCGACGGCGTCACGGAAGTGAAGAGTACCCAGGTAACGCACACCCTGGCGCCTGGACAAAGCGATACGGCGATTGTCCCCATTCCCGCGGTTCCGCTTCTGGAACAACTCATTCCAGATGATCCAGCCGGCAATCCCAATCCGGGCATCACACCCCCCGCAACTCCGGGTCTGGCCACCTCAACTTCGGCAAATCTGTCGGCCAAGGCCAACGCGCGACTTAGCCTGCCCGCGGTTCAGCGGCCAATCATCCTGGCCCCGATCGTTCGAATGCTCGGCGGCCGGTCTCCCGTTCATTGAGTTCAACCGCCGGCATTGCATCAGTCAGTTATATTGAACACCTTGCAAGACCTCAAAATAACCTGATTCCTCCAACTCTTTGCATTTCGTCAATCTTGGCGATCTCTTTGTAAGTCATTTATATACCCATGCTTATCTTTAATCCGGCAAGCTTCATGGGTCAGGCATTCTGTTCGCTTTAGTCTCTTCGACAGACACGGTCTATGGACCGGTTCACTGGAAGATGATGCGTCGATCTTGACGTTCATCTCGCTGGTTTTTGTTCGGGGTAGACCTGGTTAACCCGTTGGCTCGGCCGGATTTGTTTTTGCAACATCCGCTCAGTGCGCGGGCATTCTTGCGCTTGCTCTCATCCCGTCTGCGGACGGCAGTGCTTGCGCGCGGTGGGAGCCGCGCGCCAGGCACTTTGGGCAGCGTCGTAAAAAGCTCGGTGGTGATCGCCGCCGCGCTCCGTCAAAGCGCACAGGGTTCCGTGCCAAAAAGCTGGCATCGGGTTCCCCTTGGCTTTGCGCGTGGGTTCAGAAGCAACAACAAAGCAGGGAGAGGATGACATGCATTTTTCTAAAAAATTGGGGTTAGCGGGCGCGTTGGCGTGCCTGGGTTGGTTACCGAAGGCGCAAGCGGCCTTGCAGGTCGCGCTGCACCATGCCAATACCAGCGTAGGAATTTTGCCTACCAGCACTTTGAACAAATGGAAGCTGCAGACAGACCCGGCAATTCCCGACCAAAATGTCGCGGACTATATCCCGGTCGCCGGATCGCTTTGCAATTCTTACGATCCAACCAAATTCAAGCTCGCCGTTAACCCCATTACCGGAAACTATGCCCTGGGCGACACCGCCGTCGGTCTTGGGCCGTTCGAGGTCACAAGTTTTGATGTCCAGACCAAAAATGGTGGGTTAATCGATGTGAAAATAGACCCCACCAATCCGAAGAAAGACGTCATTACCGATACCGGCGACGTCGGGGGCGGCGAATCGGGCAATGTGCTCAACATCGCGTTTGATCTGATTCCCGATCGAATTGCAGAAGCGCTGCCAGCGGTTCAGGATCAGCTGTTTTTTGAGCTGAATCTTGTCCAGATCGGACCCGGAGCAGCCCCGTTTAATCCTGGTCTGGTCACAGCCTTTCCGGACGCTAAGAGCTTCATCACTATTGTCCCGATTGATCCCTTAAGCAACGATCCTCCACAAACCACTCCACCGGAGGGCATCGACCCGTCGAATAATCTCCCCGAACCGGCAGCCTCCGGGCTGATTGTGCTCGGAGCAACCGGGTGGCTCGGGCGTCGTCGCCGCAAATCCGTTGACTCGGCGAAACTGCCCTTGTAACCCAGCGGTGATATTTACAGGTCGGCTTGTCACAGCGATGCTACGCGCCGTGGCCGGCGATGCCAGTTCTCGCCGGCGGCAATTTCCCTCTGCCGCATGAGTTGCTATGGCCCGTCTTGAGAGCCGGCTGTATGTCCGCAGCATCATCATCGGTGTGCTCGTCACACTGATTGTGCTTTCGTTCGACTCCCTCGGCATGCTCGATTCGCTGGAGTATTGGCTTTACGACGCGCGCGCGGCTCACTGTCAACTCACAACTCCCGCGCCCACCACGCAAATCGCGCATCTCGACATCGACGATCCTTCACTGGAAACCATTGGCCGGTGGCCCTGGCCTCGGGAAACGCTGGCGCAGATTCTGGACGAGGTGCAACGGACTCACCCCAGCGCGATAGCTCTGGACATTCTCTTTTCCGAGCCGCAGCAGCCGCGCCTGGTTCAAGATCCTGACGGCAAACTTCGCACGATCGATGACGATGCCGAACTCGCCAAGATCATGCGGAAAAGCGGCAATGCCGTTCTACCTGCATCCTTCCGGTTGGAAAGCGCCGACGCCCGCTCGCCCGAACTAATCGCGGCCATTGGCTGGCTGACCCAGAACCTGGAACTTACCCGCGCGGAATTCACTAAAAAGGCGCGGGCCGCCGGCTGGAATCAGCAAAATGGCGCCGCCATCGACAATTTCCTCATCCCGGCTCGTCGAGCCGCGATGCTGGCGCGCATCGATCAGGAATTGGATCGGGCTCCCTTATCCCGGGAACAACTCATCGCGCGCCTTCTGCCGCACACGAGTCCTGATGTGCATTCAGCAATTATCCGGGTGCTGGAAGATCAATATGCGGTCTGCCGCGCCACCCACGGCATCCAGCGATTCAGCGCGACAATGCAAACGCTGGCGCCACTTCACGGCGTGCTCGACGCGGTACCCGCCCCGATTTTCAGCGATGCCGCCGCCGGCTGCGCTTTCGTCAATTACGATATTTTTGACAACGCCACGGTGAGATCGATCCCGTTATTCGTGGAATACAAAAAACGCCTTTATCCCCAGATGGGACTGGAAACCGCCTGTGTTATGCTCAAGGCTGACCCCAGCAAGGTTCGCTTCGACGGCTCCAACGTCATCATTCCCGCGCCGGGCCGGGATATCACAATTCCCACTTACATCTACCGCTCTAAAACGCTGGGGCTTGAGGTGCCGCTCATTGCCGCGGTGCCGTGGTTCGGCGGCCGCGAGTGGGAGACGATGTATGACTGGCCGGCGCATCGCTCGAGCGCGGTCCATTTGTCCCTGGCCAATATCTGGAACATTCGCCTGGCGGTCCAGCAGATCGCCAAGAACAGCGTCGCGATTGATACCGCGATCTCACATATTTTAAATGATGATCGCCCGGACAAGCTCGCCTGTGATCCGGCGTTGGCAAGGAAATACGCCGCAAGCCCACCCGACCTTCAGGATACCACGGCCCGCGAAAAGATGGCGACCTTAACGCTGGCCGCGCTGAATAGCGCCGGCTGGCTGGACAGGTATAAGCAACTCGCCGAAAAAGATTTGTCGCCCGAGGATAAGCTTCAGCGCGCCGATCTCTACGATGCGGTGGATGCGCTGCGCAATGCGGTTCCTCAAAGCGCGCAGCTCCGCGAACAAATCGATTTGCAACGGAGCGAACTCGCTGCCCAAATCGGCGGCAAAGGCGTCCTGATCGGTTTCACCGCCACCGGATTCCAGGACAAGGTAAACACCAGCCTCCACCTCCATTGCCCGGGCGTGGTCGTTCACGGCGTCATTGCCAACGCTGTCCTCACCGGCCGCTGGTGGCGCATGGCGCCCGATTGGGTGATCTTCCTCCTCACGATCGTGCTGGCGATGACCACCGCCTTCGCGCAAGGCCGCCTTCTGCCCGTCCGCGGGACGCTTCTGGCGCTGGGGCTGCTCGTAGGTTACCTGCTGATCAACGGATTCGTCTTATTCGGTTGGCAACAATTGATCGTGGGCGTCGCCGGCCCCGCGGTTGCAATCGTCTGCGTTTGGGCCGCTTGCACGCTGGATCGCGAAATCCTCGAAGGCATCGAGCGCAACCGCATTGCCACGGAGGTGGCGCTCTTCAGCCAGGAAATGGAATTGGCGAGAAACGTGCAAGTCGCGCTCATTCCCACCGCGCCACCTCAGGTAAAAGGGTTACAGGTCGAGGGTTGGGCCCTTGCCGCCAGCCTCACCGGAGGAGATTGCTACGATTTCTGGGTCCAGCGCGATGGCCGCCTCGCCATCCTGCTGGCGGATGCTTCCGGCCACGGACTCGCCCCCGCGATGATCGTCTCTCAGGTTCGTACGCTCGTCCGCACGCTGTCCGACTTCGAAACCCACCCGCGCGATCTGCTGGCGCGGGTCAACGATCGTCTCTCCGAAGACCTTGAGGGCAACCGCTTCGTCACCGCGTTCCTCGGCTTCCTCAGCGCCGACGGCAAGCTTGATTGGGCCAGCGCCGGCCACGGGCCTATGTTTTGGTCCCCCACCAACAATCGGAAAATGATAACCCTTACTGCTACCGGTCTGCCGCTTGGCATTCAAACAGATTGGCTCGCCGACCCGGCCGGCCCGCCCCTGCAGCTCGAACACGCCGGCATGCTCGCCGTCTTCAGCGACGGACTCTTCGAAGCCCCCGCGCCCGGCGGCGAGCAATTCAGCGTGGAGCGCGTCGAACAAATTCTTTGCGACAATTGCAATCAGCCTTGCGCTCACATTATCGCGGAGTTGCGATCGGCTGTTCAGAAATGGCAGGGGAAGATCGAGCCGATAGACGATCAGACGATCATTATCGTTCGTCGCGTTGGCTTGTAACCAATCGTGTTTCTTTCATTGCTGCTATTTCCGCTTTAATGGAAGGAGCCGCTGCTCTGCCGACGGGCAATTCAACGCGAACGTTAAACCATCCCTTTGGCGCCGTCTGAACCGAAATTGTGCCATCCAGCATCTGCAACAATCGCCGGCAGAGTGAGAGCCCCAGCCCGCAGTGCATTCCCGTGTCAGTTCTGGAATTATCCCCGCGCCAGAAGCGCTCGAACAGGTGGGCGAAATCCTCGGAGCCAAGCTGGCTTCCGGTATTTGCAACCTCAATCACAATCGCATTTGCATTCCGCGAAGCGCTCACCCGAATCGTCCCGCGCTCATCTACGTACGAAACCGCATTGTCCAAAACGTTATCAAAAACGATTCGCAGCGTTGCCTGATCGGTCTGCGCAACCAGCGGCGCTACCGCGTTCCAGTCCACCTGAACCTGCCGTGCGTCCGCCCCGCCGCTGAACATCGCCCAGCATTCATCAAGCAACAGGCCCACCTCCACCGGCTGACTCTGCACCGCCAGTTGCCCGGATTCTGTCCTGGCCAGCAAAAGCAGATTTTCCACCATCACCTGCATCCGCTGCGTCATCCCATGGCATTTGTCGATCATCGAAATATAAGCCGCTTGATCTCGCGGTCGCGATCGGCAGACCTCCAGCGTTGTCTGAAGCCCTGCCAGCGGGGTGCGAAGCTCGTGGGCAACATCCGCGGTGAAGGACTTTTCGCGCTGAAACGCCGCTTCCAGGCGAGCAAGCAACCCGTTGAGCTTTTCGACAACGGGCGCGAGTTCCACGGGAACATCGCCCAAAGCCAGCCGATTCGACAAATCCGTTTCCCGCAGGCGCTCAATTTCTCCTGCAACGCGCTCGACCGGCCTGACCGCGTGACGCACCACACCCATCAACACCGCGCCAGTCAACAGAATTGCCAGACTGCAAAGGCCGAATAAAAGCCAACGCAGGTTTTCAAGAGTCTGATCCAGCGAAGTTGTTTCGACCGCAATCGTCAGCGATACCGAAGGTAAAGCGACCGCCGCGGCCTTGGTATGCTCATCATCGTTTTCCAGCCGCGGCTTCACTTTGAATGTCAGGGCGCGCCCACGGCGCCCGTCCGGAAGTGGCAGGTTTTGATACGGGACAGATGTCTGCGCGACATCTGGAAGATTCTGATCGCCCAGCGAAGGAGAACGCGCCACGACTGTCTTATTATCAAGCAACGCCTGGAAATACGCTGGCCGGTTCTTGGCGGCAAATTCCGGCATCTGCTGCGCGTCAAATTCCATCCGGATCTGGCGGCCATCCGTTTCGATGATCGTTGCCAAAGCCTGGGCATGAGCCATCAGCGCTTTATCGAATTCGATGAGCAGGGATCGGCGCATCGAAAAATAGACTGCCAGCCCCAGCAGCGCCAGAACTACGCTGGTGGCAGTCGTCGTTTGTATCAGCAGGCGCAACCTGAGCGATCGCATCATTCTGGCTCCGTGATTTCACTCAGAAGGTAACCCTGCCCGCGCTTGGTGTTGATCAGGCGAGGGCTGCCCGGGCGCTCGATCTTCTTTCGAAGGAGGCCGATGTATACATCGACAACGTTACTTTCCAGCGACGCGTTGAAGTCATAGACATGCTGCCAGATATCGGTGCGCGAAACCGTCCTTCCGGCGTTCATCGCAAGATATTCGAGCAGCGCATATTCCCGCCCGCTGAGATCGATGCTGGCTCCGCCGCGCCGAACGGTGCGATGCGAGGTATCCACCTCAAGGTCGCCCACGCGAACAATAGCGCTCTTGGCATCATACTTGCGGCGAATCAGCGCCTTCACCCGCGCCAAAAGCTCGGCGAAGACAAACGGTTTGACCAGGTAATCATCGGCGCCGAGGTTGAGCCCCTGCACTTTGTCTTCGGGTGTATCCTTGGCGGTGAGCAGGAGAACGTGGACGCCATTTTTTTGCCGCCGAAGTTCCTTCAGAACCGACAACCCGTCGCGGCGCGGAAGCATGACATCCAGAATGACTACGTCGTGTTCCTCCGAACGCGCGTGCCAGAAGCCCTGCTCGCCGTCGGCGGCCTCATCCACCGCGTACCCCGCCTCGCGGAGTCCTTGTACGATGGATTCTCTCAGCGGACGAAAATCCTCCACAACCAGAACGCGCATTATCCTCACCTAAATAATAAAGCGGCCCGGGGCCAGCAAAGTGTCGGCCCCGGGCGCATTCATCCGATGGGTCAGCCTTAATCAGGCTTTTCTTCTTTTTCAGCGGCCTTGGGAGCCTTTGGTGTCTCCGGGGCTTCCGGAGCTTCGATCGCATCCTTAATCACGTTGCCACCCGCGCCAATTTCCATTTCGTGCGTGTCCTTGCCGACCTTGACGTCGATCCCATAGAACATCTGATCGCCGGCGGTGATGATCGATGATTCACCGATTTTTCCATCAGCATGCGCCTTCTTGGCCGCCTCGAGAACAGCGGGCGGAACAACGGACAGATCAACGTCCACCTCGCGCTCTACGATATTCCCGGTTGGGTCGATGTCGGCGGCGTAGGATACGCCCTTAATCTTGTATTCCAGGTCGTAAATGGTCTTGCCGTCAGCGGTTTCCGTGCTGAACTCCGCAATTTTGTGATCGCCCACAAGCGTCTTTACCGTGGCTTGCACCGCATCGGGCGCCTTTTTTACCGCGTCGCTGTTTTCGTCGGCAAAGGCGAAGGCCGTTCCACCCACAGCCGTCGCAAGCGCGATCATGGCAAACATTCGTCGATTTCCGCGAATCATATTGTTTCCTTTCACCTTCCTGCTCCCGCTTCATTCTGATGCGGGCCGCCGAGCACCAACGAGGCGCCCAACGGGTCTAAAGGCATGAGGAGGCAGGGTAATGCCGGTATATGAAACGAACGTGAAAGCCCCTAAACCATCATTCCCACTCAATGGTCGCCGGTGGTTTTGAAGAAATGTCATACACCACGCGATTCACACCGCGCACTTCATTGATAATCCGGTTGCTCATCGTCGCCAAAACGTCAAACGGAATGCGCGCCCAGTCTGCCGTCATGAAATCCTGGCTCTCCACCGCGCGGATGGCAACCACGCTGTCATAACTTCTCGCGTCCCCCATCACACCCACTGTTCCAATGGGCAGCAGCACCGCGAAAACCTGCGCAGTCTTGCGATAAAGATGGGCCGCGATCAGTTCTTCCAGCACCACCTCATCCGCATCACGGGCAATGCGCAGGCGCTCGGGCGTAACTTCTCCAATCACCCGCACCGCCAATCCGGGACCAGGAAATGGATGCCGCCAGACAATGTTCTCCGGCAGACCCAGCACCTCGCCCAGCTTTCGAACTTCATCCTTAAACAAATCCCGCAAAGGCTCCACAAGCTCAAAGCCCAGTTGCTCCGGCAAGCCGCCCACATTGTGATGCAGCTTGATATTCGCCGTCGCCCCCGCATGGCCGTGCCCGCTTTCAATCACATCAGGGTAAAGCGTGCCCTGCGCCAGGAAGTGCGCGTCTTTAATCTCGGCCGCGCCGCGCTTGAACGCCTCAATGAATTCATGCCCGATGATTTTGCGCTTCTGCTGCGGGTCCATCACGCCTTTGAGCCCCGACAAAAATTGCTCCGTCGCATCCTGCGTGATCAGATTAATCTTGAAATGATCGCGGAATGTCGATTCAACCAATTGCCGCTCGTTTTTCCGCAGCAGCCCGTTATCCACAAAAATGCAGACGAGTTGCTCACCAATCGCCTTGTGCAGAAGCGCCGCAACCACCGAACTATCCACCCCGCCCGAAAGTCCGCAGATAACCTTCTTATCCCCCACCTGCTTTCGAATCGTCGCAACGGCCTGCTCGACAAAGTTTCCCATCGTCCAGTTGCCGGCACATTTGCAGATATCGTAAAGGAAGTTCTGGAAAATCTGCTCGCCGCGTGGCGTATGCGTCACCTCCGGATGGAACTGCACGCCATAAAACGGAAAACGCACATGCCGGGCCGCCGCATATGGACAGGTGGGCGTCGTTGCCAGCGCAATAAACTCCGCGGGCAATTCATGGATTTGATCCCCATGACTCATCCAAACGGTGGTGTCATTCGGCAACCCGCGCACCAGCGGATCGTTGGCCACCACCCGCAGCTTGGCCCGCCCAAATTCCCGCGCCTTTGCCGGCTTAACCTGCCCACCAAGAATCTGCGCCCCCAGCTGCATTCCATAACAAATCCCCAGGATCGGCACGCCCAGGTTGAAGATTTCAGGATCGCACCGCGGCGCCCCCTTCTCATAAACGCTGCTGGGACCGCCGGAAAGAATGATGCCCTTGGGATTCAGCTTGCGGAGTTCATCAGCCGAAATATCAGGCCGGAAAAGCTCACTGTATACGCCCTTCTCCCGCACCCGCCGGGCAATCAGTTGCGCATACTGCGCCCCAAAATCCAGGATCGGAATTACTTCGTCGTGTGGCATCCCGAACTAATACCGCAAGGCGCGGTGGAAATCAAAATCGCCAACAGCCTTCTGCACAAACCGCGACACAGGTAAACAGGATTACCGCGATTTGCGCAGCGAAAATATTCATATGGAAAACACCCCCGGCTTTGGGGCCGGGGGTGTAATTATCACTCGTGAGAAAAGGGTCAGACATTCAAGCCATTATTAACCGAGAAGCTTGAGAACCTGCTGCGGCTGGGCATTGGCTTGCGCCAGCACGGTGGTCGCCGACTGCGAAAGAATCTGAGCCCGGGTGAGATCAGAGGTCTGCTTCGCAAAGTCCGTATCAGCGATGGCAGACTCAGCCGAGGAGACGTTTTCGAAGGCAACGCCCAGGCTGTTCACCGTCGAACCGATGGTGAGCTGCTGGAACGAGCCTAACCGGCCACGCAGGTTGCTGACCTGCGAGACGGCGGAATCGATAATCTTCTGAGCGGTGGTCAGGTTCGTGCTCGAAAGACTAGTCGTTCCCCCGCTGCCCAGCGAGCTGAGGAAGCCGTTGATGGCATCACCCAGGCTACCCGTTGAGACCGAAGCGATGCCAATCGAAGCCTTATTGGTTTCGGTGACTTTCGATCCGAGGGCGAAAGTTGCTCCGCCGCCGGTCACGTAGAAAGTTTTTGAGCCGGGCTTGTCGAACGCATTCGTCAGATTCAAACTTACGTCCAGGTTGGCGTTACGGTAGCTGACGTTTAGGCCACTGACCTGAGCCTTGGAGCCATTGATTGTAACGTTGGCATCAACGCCGAAGGATTTATTCGAGCTCAATCCGGAGAAGGTTCCGGCAATTGCCTGAACGCTCACGTATTGGCCTGAGCCGAACCCGGTGGAATTGACACGGAGCGCAGTTCCACTGACCTGCGCGGAAAGCCCGACGGAATTTTTGACGCCGTTAATCGCGGTGGCAATCGAGCTAACGGTGGTTCCGGAGGCAAACGAAAGCTGGGTCGCGCCGGCATTTCCGGCGATTTGCAGCGTCACCGTGCTACCAGCAATGGTACCGCCGGTGTAGGTGATAGCGCCGGTTTTACCCGAGGCAACGACCTGCACCGCCACGCCGACGGTGCCGCCATCGGGAATCAGGGCGCTATTGATCTGGACGTTCGCCAGCGCCGAGGTTGCGACACCGCTGGTGGAGTAATCCAGGGTGCCGTTGAGAAGCTGGCGACCTTCGAAGGTGGTGGACTGCGCGATGCGGTTGATCGTGGACAGGATGGAGTCCACCTGGAGCTGGTTGGCTCCAATTTCGCCGGTGCTCAGGCCACCGCTGCTGGCCGATTGACTGACAAGGCTTTGCAACTGAGTTAAGAGCGAACTGACTTCGTTGAGGCCACCTTCGGCGGTTCCGATGACATTGCCGGCGCGGCCGGCATTCTGGATCGCGGTCTGAATACCGGTCTGCTCGGCCTTGAGATTTTCGCTTGCGATCAGACCTGCTGGATCATCAGCGCCGCTGTTAATGCGCAAACCCGTGCTGAGCCGCACCAAACTGATGTTGAGGCTCTTATTGTTCTGCGCCAGTGATCGCTGGGCAACCAGCGAGCTGACGTTGGTGTTAATTCTGGCCATGTTTGTCTCTCCGTGACATTGTGTTTGGGTGAAGGGGAATTCTGCAACTCAGCCTTCACGAACCGCTCCTCATTGAGCGGCAAATGATTAAATCGATACAACAACCGGCAATTGGAGGCCGGCCCATTGCCGGATGTCCCAACGGGCATCCGGCGTAAGAGCATCCTGCCCACTGGCTGCATCCTGCATGGAAATGTTTTGCACTTTGGTGGAGTGCCAAAATTTCCGGGAGTTTTTCACTCCATCAAGAGCCGTTGGCTCCTCGTCATCGCTAATTGCCGCGCTCCTTTCTCACGAGTGATCGCGGAACTCAGTTCGCCCGCGTTGCACCACGGACGCCCGAACTCCATGGGCGACGCGATGAACATCGACGTGCGACTTGAGGAGCCGTGTGAGAATATCTGGAGCACGGGATACTGAAAGTTATGGGCGGTTTTGACGCTTTTGCCCGCGCGCTAAAAACACTGGTGAATCAAACTGATTGCAACAGCTTGCCCCCGTTTTATTGGACTGCGACGGGTGCGATGGACCGATTTCCCGGCGGATGCAGCCGGCAGTATGCGCCGGCAAGAACGGCGCTTTGCGGCTACCGGACGTGCGGCATGCGGCCTCGATCGCGAATAGGACCGACGACCATGAGCGCAGGGTTGTGCCCTACCCTGCCGCGGAAGGAGCCTGGCAAAAGAGAATATCTCAAAAAGTCTCGAAATGTCCCACGTCCCCCCCAGGTTTTGGGACATTTATCACAATGGCGCGGTTCTTACAACGAGATTTCGGGGGATTTTCTGTAGCATTTTTTTTGAGCGGCGGATGTGACGGACCAAAAATCACGCTTGGCCAATGACGTCGATTGTAAGCCGAAGAAGGGACTCGAACCCTTAACCCCCGCTTTACGAAAGCGGTGCTCTACCATTGAGCTACTTCGGCGGACTGGGGTTCGGCAGGTGTTGGCCTTACCGGGTCAGGTCGCGTGGGGAAGATAACCGCTTGGGGGACGATGTTTCAAGGATCGACGGGCATGGAGCGGCGGCGAATGTGAATTATTTCCGGGAGAAAACTGAGGGGGTGCAGCAGCCTTGGCATCGATGATGCCGACTTGGAGACTTGGGGTTGCCGCTACGATTTTCGGCAGCAGCGGCGCTGGACCAGGCATACGCCCAGTGCGGAGATGGCTCTTTTACCGGACTAGCCGGTTAAAGAGATGGCCATCAGGCCGACAATCCGCGGACGCGCTGATCGTGCAGATGGGCGGTGAGGCTACGGATGATCTGGCGAGCGGCATCCTGCCAATCATGCTGGCGAGCGCGGAAGGCGACGGTTTGGCCGCGGTTGGTGACATCGGCTCGGATTTCGACCTGGCGGCCGCTGCGCTGCATGGTGATCGCCAGAACGAAGTTGTTGAGGCGCTTGCTCAGGCGTAAGGCGCGCTTGAGCCAAGTCATTAACTGGCGGCGATGTGATGGTTTGAGAAGCACATTTCCCGCGTCGAGCTTAAACATTGTGCACCTTTGGTTGGGGCACGGACGGTTCAGAGGGTATAAGCAACCGCTATGCCGTCCGGCTGGACGTTGATGGATGTCATGGCTAATCTACGCATCTAAGGAAAGGAGCCCACGCATGGCAAAGCCCCGGCGCCGACGCAAGATCGGCAGCAAGAAGCGAAAAGCGCGTCGCGACCGTCGTAAACGGTAAAAGCGAGCAATCCATACGCATATAAACTGAAGTTTAAACCTGCGGACTACCGGAATTCGGCGCGATTTACGCCAAGATTCCGGTGGTCCGCTCTCTTTTCATACCTGTCAAAATTCACATTGTTAAGTTTTTTTTGGTGGCTTTCCCGCCCTGAAGCGCTTTGAGATACTGTTAAACGAAACATGCGCGCAAAATTAAAGACCGTAGAGGCTGCTCTGCTGCTCCCGGCCGTCCCACAGGATCCCCAACAGCTTTTCTTCAATCGCGAGCTGAGCTGGCTGGATTTTAACCAGCGCGTGCTTGAGCTAGCTTTGGACGCAGGTGTACCGCTGCTGGAGCGGGTGCGATTTCTGGCGATTTTTTCATCGAATCTGGATGAATTCTTCATGAAGCGGGTGGGCGGTCTACAACGGCAGAGGCTGGCGAATGTTACGGAGCTTTCAGTGGATGGGCGGACGCCCCAGGAGCAGCTGGATGATATTCATGCCCGGCTGCTGCCGATGTTGGAGAAGCATGTTGCCTGCTGGCTGGATGACCTGAAACCGGCCCTGGAGCGGGAAGGGGTATTTGTTCGGGATTATGAGGCGCTGGACGCGCTGAGCCGCTCGACGGCGGACCAGTACTTTGCCAAGAATGTGTTTCCGATACTGACGCCGCTGGCGGTTGATCCGGGGCATCCGTTTCCGTTTATTTCCAACCTGAGCAATTCGATCGGGGTGGTGCTGGAGCATCCACTGCGCAAGGAGCGTTTGTTTGTTCGATTGAAGCTGCCGGAGAATTTGCCGCGGTGGGTTCCACTGCCGGCGAAGAATACGTTTGTTCCTTTAGAGCAGGTGATTGGCGGGAATCTTTCGCTGTTGTTCCCGGGGATGAATGTTGTTGAGCACCAGCCGTTTCGGGTGACGCGGAACGCGGACATTGAGATGGACGCTGAAGACGCTGACGATCTTCTGCAGCTGATTGAGCAGGAGCTTCGCGCCCGGCGGATGGCCAGCGTGGTGCGAGTGGAGCTGGCGGACGGGATGTCTCCCGGCATGCGGGAATTTGTAATTGGGGGCGTGGAGGTTGATCCACGGGATATTTATCCGACGCGCGGGCCCGTGGACATGAACGATCTGGGAGCGCTGGCGAACCTGGATTTCCCGCAATTGAAATTCAAGGCGTGGACGCCCACGACTCCGCCCCGGCTGATGGGGGAGGACGTTGATATTTTCCAGGTGATCCGATCGGGCGATCTGCTGGTGCATCATCCGTACGAGGCATTTTCCGAGAGCATTGAGAAATTCATTGCCGCGGCGGTGATGGACCCGAAGGTGCTGGCGATTAAGATGACGCTGTATCGCACGTCTTCGGATTCGCCGTTTGTTTTGTCTTTGATTCATGCGGCAGAATCAGGGAAGCAGGTTGCGGTGCTGGTGGAGGTGAAGGCGCGCTTTGACGAGCAGCGAAATGTGAAACTGGCGCAGACGCTGGAGAATGCGGGGGTGCATGTTGTGTATGGGGTGATGGGGCTGAAGACACACACCAAGCTGGCGATGGTGGTGCGCGAAGAGCCGGAGGGGTTGCGGACCTATTGCCACATTGGGACGGGCAATTATAACTCGCGCACGGCACAGCTCTATACCGACCTGGGCTTCTTTACCGTTAATCCGCAGATTACGGACGATGTGATCGATCTATTTCATTATCTCACGGGGCGCTCGCTGAAGCGTGACTACCGCAAGCTGCTGGTTGCGCCGGTAAATATGCGGGAACGATTTATCCTGAAGATTCGGCGGGAAGCCGAGCATGCGCGAGCCGGCAGAGAGGCGCGCATTACCGCGAAGATGAATGCGCTGCAGGATCCGAAGATTATTTCGGAGTTATATGCGGCTTCGCAGGCAGGGGTGAAGATTGAGTTATTTGTGCGCGGTTTCTGCTGTTTGAGGCCGGGGGACCCGGAGCTATCCCGCAATATTCGCGTGGTGAGCATATTGGGGCGATTTTTAGAGCACTCGCGCATCTACTATTTTCTCAACGGGGGCGCGGAAGAATTTTTTATTGGGTCAGCGGATTGGATGCAGCGGAATCTGGATTATCGGGTGGAGGCTATTGCGCCAATTGAAGATGAATTGTTGCGGGATCGCCTGCGGGAGATTCTGGACATCATGCGAGCCGACCGGGGGCATGCGTGGGAGCTGAGGCCGGATGGTTCGTGGCCTCGGCTGACACCAGAGGGGGATGCGCCGGCTACGGAAACGCAGGTTGCGCTGATGTCGCGCGCGTTACGGCAGGGGAAAAAGCCCAAACCCGGGCGGTGAACAGGCATTGCTGAGCGCGCCGGGGCTTGGCTTCATTCGACGCTCACCGCCCGCGCCGGTATGATCTTCGCCCGATAAGAAACCTGGAACAGGAACCCATGTCCGAGTTGTTTTCCGATCGACTGCTGGATGCGATTGACTACACCCATGCGCCGATATGCGTGGGGATCGATCCGATTGTGGAATCGCTGCCGGACGCGGTGCGGGCGAAATTCAATTCGCGCGACGACCCCATGCAGGGGGCGATTGACGCGATTTTTGAGTTTGTCACGCGGGTACTGAAAATCGTTGCGCCACATGTGCCGATCGTGAAATTCCAGTCGGCATATTTCGAAAAGTATTTGTGGGAGGGCGTGGAAGCCTACTACAGCCTGGTGCAGGAGGCCAAGCACCTGGGGGTGCTGGTGATTGGGGACGTGAAGCGCGGAGACATAGGTTCGACAGCCTCGGCCTACGCGGCAGGACATCTGGCTGAGCAAACATCGGTGGCGGATGATGAGATTGTGACGCCGGACGCCATCACCGTGAACCCGATGCTGGGGATGGACACGCTTGCTCCGTTCATTGAGACCGCGCGTGATTCGGCGAAGGGGCTGTTTGTGCTGGTTCGGACGAGCAACCCCGGCTCGGCGGAACTGCAGGATGTTAAGCTGGCGAGCGGCGAAACATGGGCGGAAATGCTGGCGGGAAAGGTAAATGCGGTTGCGCGCGAGGCCGGGCTTGTGGGCGCGCGTGGGTATAGCAGCGTGGGGGCGGTGGTGGGCGCAACGCAGCAGCATACGATGATGAGCCTTCGCGAACGGTTGCCCAAATCGATCTTCCTGCTACCGGGATACGGCGCGCAGGGGGCGACGGCGGAGATGACGCGGGCGGCGTTTGTGAACGGCAGGGGCGCGATTATTTCCGCGAGCCGGAGCATTTTGTATGCACACAAGGAGCCGAAATACGCGGCGCGGTTTGGCGAGGACTGGGAAAAATGCGTGGAAGCGGCAACGCTGGATATGAAGCGCGATGTGGGCCAGGTCCTGGGAATTGTTTAGGATTCCACCGTCTCACGCAGTTTACGCGACGAGACGAATCACATGAATTTCTCGGGAAAACGGGTGACGGTTGCGGGGCTTGGGCGATTTGGCGGTGGAATTGCCGTTGTGCGGTGGCTGTGCGCGCAGGGAGCGCGGGTGCTGGTGACGGACCGTGATTCACCCGAGAAACTTGCGGATTCACTTCGTCAGATTCAGGGCCTGTCCATCACATTACACCTGGGGGAGCACCGGGAGGAAGACTTTACCGATGCTGACATTGTCGTCGCGTCGCCGGCGATTCCGCCGCATAATCCATTTTTGAAGGCCGCGCGAGCGGCGGGTGTTGCGGTTACGACTGAGATTCGGTTGTTCATCGAGCGCTGCCCAGCGACAATCGTCGGGGTCACGGGGACCAAGGGCAAATCGACCACGACAGCGATGCTTGGCCGCATTCTTGAAACGCAATTCAACACGTGGGTAGGCGGCAACATCGGGAAATCGTTGCTTGCTGAACTTGATCAGATTCAGAAGAGCGACCTGGTGGTGCTGGAGCTTTCGAGTTTTATGCTGGAACATCTGCGCGAGATGCGATGGTCACCACACGTGGCGGTGGTGACGATGATTTCGGCGGATCATCTGGATTGGCATGGCTCTCTGGATGCTTATGTAGAGGCGAAGAAAAACATCCTGCGATTTCAAGGGGCGGACGATTATGCCGTGCTGAATGAGGAGGATTTGATGTGCGCGAGCCTGGCGCGGAGTTCACCTGGAAAGGTGAGCTTTTACGGAACGGAAAATCGCAAGCGGTTTGATCTGCTGCTGCCTGGGGAGCATAACCAGTTCAACGCGCAAGGCGCGTTCGCAGCCGCCGATATTTTTGGCATCGACTGGGCGGCGGCACAGAAAGCATTGGGCGATTTTCCCGGTTTGCCGCATCGGCTGCAGTTGGTTTATCAAATCGATGGTATTCAGTATTTCAATGATTCCATCGCGACGATTCCCGACGCTGCTGTCGCCGCACTCAACGCATTTCCGAGCAAAAAGGTGATTCAAATTGTTGGTGGTTATGACAAGGGACTTGGGATTATCGCGATGTGCGCAGCCCTGGTGGAGCGGGCCAAGGCGGTTGTGTGCATTGGAGCCATGGGGCCTAAAATCGCGGACATGCTGGAGCTGAGCACCTCGCAGAATGCGGCGGTGGCTTACCGGTGCGGAGACCTGGCGACAGCAGTGAAGATTGCGCGGGGGATCGCCACAGCGGGCGACGTGGTGCTGATGAGCCCGGGGTTTGCCAGTTACGATCAGTTTGTGAATTTCGAGAAGCGCGGCGAGATGTTTGAGCAGCTGGTGAGGACATAGGCCTTTTCAGGCCATCAGGTTATCGGGAATTTCCGCGTTGTGGCTGACCGCCTGCACGTCGTCGTTGTCCTCGAATAGATCGATCATTTTCAGCAGCGTATGCGCTTTGCCGCCGTCGATGGCAACAGTGTTGGTCGGGATGTGCGTGATTTCCGCGCCTTCGATCGGAATGCCGGCGGCCGCGATGGCGTCTCTCACCTTCAAAAACGCCGTGGGGGATGTCACGACTTCAAAAATCTCGCCTTCGGCGCGGACATCATCGGCTCCCGCCTCAAGGCCTACTTCCATCAGGCGTTCTTCCGCCACGGCATCGGCTTTGATTGCAATGATGCCCAGCTTATGGAATTGGAAGGCCACTGACCCGCTGACGGCAAGGTTCCCGCCGTGCTTTTCAAAGATGGCGCGAAGATCCGGGGCGGTGCGGGAGCGATTGTTGGTGAGGGCCTCGATCATGATGGCCACCCCGCCGGGCGCGTAGCCCTCGTATGTAGCGGCTTCGTAATTTTCGGCGCCGAGTTCGCCCGTGCCTTTCATAATCGCTTTTTCGATGGTGTCCTTGGGCATGTTGGCGGCTTTGGCTTCATCAATGGTGTAGCGCAGCGATAGATTATCGCGCGGGTCGCCGCCGTTCTTGGCGGCGATGATAATTTTGCGGGAGATCTTGCTCCAGATTTTGCCACGCTTGGCATCGTTGGCGCCCTTGGCGCGCTTGATCTTGGACCAGTGACTGTGTCCTGCCATGACGTCTCCCAATACACTCCGCGCTGCCTGATTTCTACTTCGCCCGATCCGTCGCCAGTGGCGCCACATTCACCGGCTGGCCGGCGGCGGCATTGGATACTTTACGCTCTATTTGCAGCCGAAGCCGCAGGCCTTCTCCCTGGGCACCGGCATCAATGAGCTGCTGCATCGATTTTTGCCACTGTTCCTGGGCATCTGACGAGCGTCCCATGCGATAAAGCAAATCACCGAAATGGTCCAGCACTTCCGGCTGAGGCGTTTGCGCCGGGTTCACCGCCTGCTGAAAATAGGTTTCAGCCTGGGCAAACTTTCCCTGCTTGTACAAAACCCAGCCCAGGCTGTCGAGAAATGCCTGATTGTCCGGCTCTGCCGCGACGGCGGCGCGAATCATCTTCTCGGCGCGGTCCAGATTCTTTCCCTCGTCCGCCCAGGCGTAACCCAGATCATTGCTGGCGGGCACATAGCCCGCATCGACGCTGATGGCCTGCTGAAGGACATCTTCCCAAATGGGCTTCTGGCCAATATCGCGATAGAGCGGGGCCAGAAGATAAAGCGAGCGCGCATCGCCCGCGACGGCCCCGCGCGTTTGATCCAGGAGGGATGAGGCCTCGGCCTTGCGCCCCGCGCGATTGTAGAGGGCAACGAGCTGGCCAACGATTGTCAGATTCGTCGGCTGCTGGGCGTGAAGCTTTTCAAGATGAGACACAAATGCATCTGTTTGAGCGAGCTGCGCGTAAATACCCGCAACGGCAGCGACGATTTCCGCGTCGTCGGCATGATCATCAAGGAGCTGATTGAGGCCCTGCTGGGCCTGCTCGCGATCGCCGTGGCGAAGCTGCCAGATAGCTTCGTAAAGCCGCGCCGATTCACTGGAGGGATCGGCTTTGAGCCACTGCGCCAGAACGCGGAGGGCGTCGGCCTCTTTCCCAGCGGAAATGAAGTATTCATACAGGGCGTGCCAGGCCTGGTCGAACTGGGGGGAGAGGGCCACGATCGCATCCATGGTCTGCTGAAATTCAAGCATGCGACCAGCCTGCCGCAGCGCCTGAGCATACGAAAACCGCAGGTCCGGAGAGTTGCCATTCAGGGCGACCGCGCGTTCGAGCAGTTTAACAGCTTCGGTTGCATCCCCCTGCTTCAGGGCGGAGAGACCGCGAATTTCAATCGCCAGGGCGGCGTTGTTTTTCCCGACGGAATCCGCCAGCGCATCACATACCGCCGATTTTTGCTGGACGGATTGATCGGTACGCGCCCATTGATCTTCAACCCAGGCGCGGATCGCGGGGGCAAAAGGGGGCATCGTGTTCGCAGCTCGCTGGAGGCTTTGATGAGCCACCACGTCGCGATGATCCGCAGTGGCTGTCTGAGAGATGAGATACAGCCTGGCCGGCTCGACAAGGGTGGGTACCTGAAGTTTTTGAATTTCGGCAAGGCTTAAGGGGTGCTTGCGCATTGGACGGATTAGCTCGGCCAACAGGGAATCGACTTGTCTGGATGAATCGGGATAGGCGGCAAGGTGGATGGCTAATAAATGCGCGGCCTGCAATGACTTGTCGTGGTTGAGGTAGAAATAGAAGAGGCTGCGGAAGATTTCCGGATCACCGGGGGCGGAAGCGGCGGCATTTTCGAGCATTTGCCGCGCGGCGCCGAGGCGCCCCTGTTCGGCGAGTACATCGGCAAGGGCAAAGAGAATGGGGCGGTCGGCTGGGTTCTGGTGATGCAGCCGCTGGAGATAAGCAATTTGCCTGTCATAGCCCACATTTTGGGAGACATCATGCAGTAGCGATAATTGGGCTGGCCCAGCGCCGAATTGCTCGACCACTTCCGCGGCCTGATGCGTTGCTTCGTCGCCATGCCCGAGACTAACCAGAAGCGCCACCATTCTGGCCTGAAGCTGGAAATTTGCGGGATCGGATTTCGCCGCGGCCTGATAGGATTCCAGCGCGTCGGCGTTTTGCCCGAACTTTTCCTGAAGCTGGGCGATTTGAAGCCAGAGCAGTTCGGGCTGGGCGACGATAAAGCCGATATCGGGGTCCTCGCGCAATTGCCAGGTGGGATTGGCAAGGCGAGCGCTCACCAGCTTATATTCATCGAGCGCCGCCTGTTCATATCCAGCCTGCTGAAGCACATGACCGAGAAAAAGTTCAACCGCGGCCGAGCCGGGCGCATCGGCTTGATATTGGGACGTCTGCAGCGCCAAACGAAGGTGCTCGAGCGCCTTAGCGTCCTTGCCGGAAGACATGTACTGCCGAGCCAACGTTAACTGGATTTGCAGATTATCCGGGCGCAGCGCGGCGGCTTGCTCGAAAGCGGCCATGGCAGGATCGCTGTAGCCCTTGGCGCGCTGGAGATAGGCCCGGCCCAGGGCATCATAGATGGCAAAACTCCGGGGATCAGCCTTGACCGCGTTTTCAAAGGTGCCAATTGCCTGGATCGACTGTCCCTGATACAGCTCATCCATTCCCCTGGCGTACAGTTCGACGGCATCCAGCGGGGGATCGCCGGGAGGTTGGGATGCTGGCGCAATTATCGGACGGGGCTGAATTTCGTCGAGTGTCAGGCGGGCACGATTATCGGGCGCGGTGGTCGCCCGTACGGAAATGGATGGCGCGGAAGTCGGCGATGCAATATGATGCGCGCAACCCCCGGGCAGCAGCGCTGCGATAAGCAGAAGCGTCAAACCGAAAACCCGCATTGCTGGAATTATATCGCGCCGCATCGAACTAAGTTGCGCAAACGAAATTTGCAAAGCTAAAACCCCCACCGGGCTAAAAGGCGGGCATTAAGGGGACGAAACCTACGGGATTACCTTGTTGAGGGGATAGGTAATGATCCCGGTGGCCCCGGCGCGTTTGAGTCGCGGAATAAGCTCCCGTTCCTGCCGTTCTTCGAGAATAACCTCAACAGCGACCCATGAGCTGTCCGCCAAACGGCTGACGGTGGGACTTTTTTCCGCTGGCAGAAAACTGACGACCTCGGTGAGCCGCGCTTCGGGCACGTTCATTTTCAGGCCGACCTTGGCCTTGGCATCAATGGCGCCCTTGAGAAGCATGGCGATGTTTTCCATCTTTTCGCGCTTCCAGGGCGTCTCCCAGGCGACTTTGTTCGCAACAAAACGGGTGGTGCTGGTGAGTAACGTATCGACGATCCTCAAATTATTGGCGCGAAGCGACGAACCGGTTTCGGTACATTCGACAATGCCATCCAAAAGTCGAGCCTTAATTTCGGTTGTCCCCCAGGAAAACTCGACGTTGACCTTCACATTTTTGGCCGCGAAATATTTGCGGGTGGTGTTCACCAGCTCGGTCGCAATGATTTTTCCTTCCAAGTCGGCAGGCTTGGTCACGCTGCTTTCCTCGGGAACCGCCAGCACCCAGCGGATGGGATTGCTGCTGGCGCGCGAGTAGGCGAGCTCGCAGATTTCAACCACATCATTGTCGTTACCATTTTCGACGATCCAATCAAAGCCGGTCAGGCCGCAATCGACGATGTTGTCGACCACATAGCGGCTGATTTCCTGCGCGCGGAAAAGCACGGCGGAAAGTTTCTCGTCGTCAATGCGGGGAAATACGCTGCGTTCGGCGGTGCTGATGCGATAACCCGCGCGGCCGAAGAGGTCGAACGTCGATTGCTGCAGACTTCCACTGGGCAGACCCAGCCTAAGCGTGCTGATGGGAAGACGATCGGTCATGCCCTGGCCTTTTTCCGGGAGCCTTCGCCGTGAGCGGCGCGGCGCACGGAAACGAAGAACTCATATACCTCTTCAGCCTTGAGGTGATATTCCACGAAGCGCTGGGCCTCTTCAAGAGAGGCGCTGTCCTCGACGACTTCCTGGCCCTTGAGATATGCCAGGATTTCCTCATCCATGGGCATGGCGTGGCCTTCAAGGGCGAACAGCATGACGTAGCCTTCCACGAAGGGATGAATATCGGGAAGCTCGCGAAGAAACTGGCGGGCGTCGCGCTTGCTGACGCCCTTGAGGCGATCGAGGCTCAGGGTGTGCTCTCGCTCGAAAATGTTGTTCAGACACTGGGTGATCATCCCAACGCGATGCTCGATGGCCGGGTATTTCACACCCAGCAATTCCTGAATTTCCAGATCGGTGGCGACGCGCAGCTCATTAAGGTCGACAAACTCCCGGCCGATGGCCTTCATGGCTTCTTCCGCGCGGGTGTCGGTAACATCGTATGACATAGCGCCACGAACCAGCGCTTCCAGAGGCTCGAGGGGCTGGAGTGGTTCCGGCTTGTATTCCTTTACCAGGCGCTTGCACAAGTGTTTCAGTTCGTCCGCGAATTTGGTTGCGTTTTTCATGAAGAACTCTTTCCCTCTAATATTCATTGAGCCGCGTTTTCCGACGGCCCGGATGACTCGCCGCGCCCTTCCCGGCGCATGCGATCCAGTTCGGTGTTTTCCTCGGAAACTTTCCGAAGCAAATCCAGCAAGGCGATTTCCCTCTTCAGATCCTCATCCAGGTGGAATTTCAAAAACGGGGCGACGCGAAGGGTTAAGGCATGCGTAAGTTTCGTCCGCATCATGCCGGCCGAGTGTTTGAGCGCGTTGAGAGCCGCGGTTTGCTGGCCGGGCGTGCCCATCACGGTGACATACACATCGGCGATGCTGAGATCGTGACTGACCTTCACGCGCGTAATGGTGGGCATCCCGACAAGTCGGGGATCGTTCAGCTCGTGAAGGACAATCATCGCCAGCTCCTGCTGAATGGTGCTGGCGACACGTTCGGGTCGACGTGACATAATTCAAGAATCGGCAGGCAATCGCCGTGGCGCCCTCATAACATCTCTATCTGAAAATCCATCAGCGACACCTGGGGCACCGCGCGAACGAAATCGACGATCTTACTTAGAGCTCCCTGTACATAACGGCTGTCGTTGGCCACCATCACAACGCCGAGGATGCTGCGGCGATGTTCGTCGAGCGCGCCAACCTCCGCGATTGAGATATTGCGTCCATGGGCCAAGCGGTTCTTCAGACTCATGATGACTCGTCGCTTGTCCTTTAAAGACATTGCGTCCGTGACCGACAATTCAAGTTGCAGTACGCCAATATTCACCTGTGAGGTACCCGCGAGGGCGTTAAATTAAACCTTGGCGGCCGCGTGACGCCGAACTGGCAACGCAAAGCCCCAGACAGGGGCTGAATATTACAGCGTTCTTTGGAACGTCTCTCGAATATAGGCTTCCAGGATGTCGCCGATTTTGACATCGTCATAGCCATTGAGTTTGATGCCGCATTCGAAGCCTGCCTTTACTTCCTTTACATCGTCCTTGAGACGCTTAAGCGATTCCATGGTCAGGTCTTCGGTAATGACGATTCCGTCGCGCGACAGGCGGATTTTGCTGCCGCGCTGGATGTGACCATCGGTGACAAAGCAGCCAGCCACATTGCCGATCTTGGAAACCTTGTAGACCTTGCGGATTTCCGCATGGCCGTGGAGTTTTTCGCGCACTTCGGGCTCGAGGAGACCGGAAAGCGCTTTCTTCAGATCATCGAAGATTTCGTAGATAACGCGATAGAGGCGAATTTCGACGCGGCGCTGCTCTGCCATCTGGCGGGCGGATTCGTCGGGGACGACGTGGAACCCAATAATGACCGCCTTGGAGGCATCGGCAAGTTCAACGTCGCTTTCAGAAATGCCGCCCACCGCGCTGTGAATGACGCGGACACGCACTTCACTGGTATTGGCATCGGTAACGGTTTTGGCCAGTGTTTCCACCGAACCTTGGACGTCGCCCTTAATGATGAGGTTGATGGTCTTGATTTCGCCGGCCTTCATTGTGTCAAACAACGTGTCGAGGGTGACCTTGTTGGACGAAGCAAGATGGCTCTGGCGGGTCATTGATTGTCGCTCTTCGGTAATGGCGCGAACGCGGTCGAGATCCTGCAGGCCATAGAACTGATCGCCGGCATTGGGCAATTGGCTGAGGCCGCTGACGATGACGGGCGTGCTTGGGCCGGCCTCTTCGATCATTTCGAAGCGATCGTTGAGAAGACTGCGAATGCGGCCATAGCCGGTGCCGGACAATCCGATATCGCTGATCTTGAGGGTGCCGTCCTGAATGAGCACGGTTGCCACCGGCCCAAGGCCCTCATCCATGCGACTTTCGATAACAGTTCCGCGTGCTGGGGCCGTGGGATCGGCTTTGAGATCCATGACCTGCGCCTGCAGATCTAGAATTTCAATCAGTTCAGGAACACCCTGGCCGGTGGTGGCGCTGGTGCGAATAACTTCGACATCGCCGCCCCACTCGATGGGATTGAGACCTTCCTTGGCGAGTTGGCCCAGAACCATATCGGGGTTGGCGTCGGAGCGATCGATCTTATTCAAGGCAACGACAATCGGCACACCCGCGGCCTTGGCGTGGTTGATCGATTCAATGGTCTGCGGCTGGACACCTTCCGCCGCTGATACCACCAGCACCACGATATCGGTCATGTTTGCACCACGGGCACGCATGGACGTGAACGCCTGGTGGCCGGGGGTGTCGATGAACGTGACGCGCTTGTCGCCAAGCTGCACCATCCATGCTGCGGTGTGCTGAGTGATTCCACCCGCTTCGCCGGCGGCGACATTGGCGTTGCGGATTTTGTCCAGCAGCGAAGTCTTGCCGTGATCGACGTGTCCCAGGATTGTGACCACCGGGGGACGGGGCTGAAGCTTGGCGGAATCAACTTCGCGGGTATCAATTTCGTTGATCAATACCTCTTCAAGGGTTGCCTGTTTGGCAATTTGAAGTTCGATTCCAAATTCCAGCGCCATCGTTTCCGCGATTGACGTTTCCAATCCCTGATTCACGGTGGCGAAGACGCCCTGCTTCATTAATTTGCTAATGATGTCATTGCTCTTGACGCCGAGCGCCGCAGCCAGGGATTTGACGGTAATGGGTTCTTCGATAGGGACCGGCTCGCCGCGCTGGACGATGGATTTGGCCTGAGCGTGGGTGCCGCGCTTTTCGATCTGGCGCAAATGGCTGTCGAAAACATTTCTGGAGGTGGCGGCGGCATTGAGGGCATCACGTCGCGCGATGAGATCGGCGTCGGTGAATTCCTTGAGCTTTTCCATTGCTTCGCCGCGGCGTCCATCGACGCCCCGGCGGCGGCTGGAAAGGCTGGCGCCCTTCTTGTTGGCTGCTTTCTTCTTTGCATCTTCTTCGTCATCTTCAGTAACACGAACGCCTCGTCCACCACGGGGAGTGGCAGGCGCCACGCCAGGGGAAGAGGAAGATTCATTGGCAGGCCCGCCACCCGCGGGCCGCTGGGGACGCGGACCGCGTGCGTCCACTTCTTCTTTTTCAATCCGCACCACGCGCGGACCTTGAATTTTGGCGGGCTGCAGTGAGGTAAGCTGGGGTGCCTGCACCACGGGCCGGCGCTCTATTGGCGGCGGCGTGCCCGCGCGATTGGCGAGTGTAACGGTCGGCCGCGTGGGACGAACGTGATCCGATTGCGGCGTGGCAGATGAAGATGCGCTGGCGGCAACCTTGGCCGGCTTACCGACGGCAGGCGGGGCTTCGGCAGCCGGTGGCGCGCCTTGCGGCGCAATCGTCTCTGGAACGGCAATGGGAGCTTCTTGGATGGGCTCAGCCGGCAATTCTTCGTCCACAGGCGCCTGGGCGGCCGGAGCAACTGGCGCAGGCATGGGCCGGGTGGCGACCGCGGCGGACTTGTGTGTTGCGGGGGCTGGTCGGGTGATTGCAATCGCGGGTGTTTCCACTTCAATCGGCGTGGGCGGTTCAACAATCTGTTGCGGCGCGTCGCGCTCAACGGGAGCCGCCGCGGGGGCTTCAGCCACCAGAGTCGTTGCCAGAACATCGTCGTCTGAGGTTTCGGTTTCTTCTTTCTTTTTACGCGTGCGGGCAGCCTTGACCTTGGTTGCGGTTTCGATGGGCGGCGCGGTTTCCACCGCTGTGCCGCCCCCTTGCTGGGCGCTACTGAACCATTCGCGCACGGATTCTGCCAGCCCTATCGAAAGGGTGCTCATGTGGTTGGGCGCAACGTCGCTAAGCCCCTCTTCCTTCAGCTTCTGGAGGATAAGCTTGCTTTCAACGCCCAGTTCCTTGGCCAACAGATTGACTCGTATGCCTTTTGCCAAAATCAAATCTCCAAAAAACCTAATCGCCAACTATCGCCGATTTACAGCTTGTCGGCATCTTCCGCTGGCGGCGCGATCCGGCCTTCAGCCAGGGCCGCGGTTTCGGACTCGTCATCTGGAATCGACTTCCCGGAAGATGCTTCTTCCGAATGCTCGATTCCCTGAATCGCTTTTTCTTCCTCGCTCAAGTCGCCGCTGTCGGCGACCGCGGATTCGTCATGAACGGTGACCTCCGAAGATGCTCCGTCCGCGCTTTCCATTGCACCGGGCATGTGGCCGTCGGTCGGCGCCGCATCGGCCGCCGCGGTTTTGTCTGATGCGGGTTCGCCGAGGGCCATGAGCGCGGCCTTATCGGCGGCCTTTGCCGCCTCGGCGGCAGCGCGGACCGATGCATCGGCGGCGCGGGCGGAAGCATCGGCGACCTTCTTGGCCTCCTGCTCAACCGCAACGATCTTCGCCTCTTCAGCACACTTATCGACGATCGCCTGCGCGGTGGGCTCGTCCAGGCCTAGTTCTTCCATGAGCGGGCCGATGCCAACTTCTTCCATGTCTCTTACGTCGATCAGGCCAAGGACGATTACCTTGTCGATCATTTCCTTGGTGATTCCGGCGATCTGTTTCAGCGTCGTATCCAGGCGTGTTACGCCCTTCTGGAATTCGGTGGGGGTAAGGATGTCGATATCCCAGCCGGTCAACCGGGCCGCAAGGCGAACGTTTTGCCCGCGCTTGCCGATGGCAAGGGAAAGCTGATCTTCATTTACGACAACCGTGGCGCGTCCGAGCTCGAAGCAGAGCGCGACTTCGGCAACTTCAGCGGGCTTGAGCGCATTGCTGATGAGAATCTGACTGGACTCGTTCCAGCGAACGATATCGATTTTTTCTCCGCCCAGCTCATCAACGATGTTCTTGATTCGGCTGCCACGCACACCAACGCACGCGCCCACCGCATCGACCTTGCTGTCGATGGATGAAACGGCAATTTTGGTTCTATGCCCCGGTTCACGGGCGAGGGCCTTAATTTCAATCGTGCGTTCGCCCACTTCGGGAACTTCGCGCTCGAACAAGCGACGAATCAATTCCGGGTGGCTGCGGCTGAGAATGATCTTTACGGCGCTGGGAGTGTCGCGCACTTCAAGAATCAACGCCTGCACGCGCTCGCCAACTTGATGTGCCTCGCCTGGTATTTGCTCACTGCGCGGCATAATGCCTTCGACATTGCGCAGGAGCGTTACAATCATCGTATCTTTTTCAAACCGCGCCACGGTGCCGGTGATGATCGTACCGACGCGGTCCTTGTATTCTTCGTAAATACTGCCGCGCTCATCCTGGCGGATGAGCTGAATCATCACCTGCTTAACCGTCTGGGCGCCGATGCGGCCGACAACCGACAGCGGCACTTCGATGCCCGAGCGGGCGGCGCTGATCTGACCGCTTTGCCGATCGAGCTTGACCGCGAATTCACTGGTGTCCTCGGTGTTGAATTGCTTGCGCAGACCTGAAGCCACGGCCTGTTCAATATCATTGTAAATCTGCTCGCGCTCGATGTTTTTGTCTCGAGCGATTCCGTCGACGATGCGAATAAGTTCCTGCGAATTCATGTCTTTCTCTCTATTAACTTGTGCGAACTAAACGGCTCCGTTTGGTAAAGGCGGTATTGGGCCACTCATTTGAAACGACTCTCAATAACACGCCAACAAAAAGGGCGAATTAGAAAACAAAAAAGGCCAGCCGAAATTCGGCGGCCCGCAGCGCGGCGACGAACCTGTACAAACGCAGGGGCTAAGCGGCTGTCCTCCGGCTTAGGGCGGCTGCGTGGGCGAACATTCCATGCGTTTGCTTATGCAAGGGCATGGTAAAGCTCGCTGGTGGGAGACAATGTCTCCAGGCTCAGGTTCATCCCGGTCACTCCGGGTTCAAAAAAATGAACACGCCGAAGGTCGATATAAATCGACGTTTGAGCGCCGCTTTGCAATCCGCCCTGGGCTTCCAGGCGGCCGACCACTTGATCGTGCAGTGCGGTGTTCATATATACGTCCATGTTGCTTCCGAGCGGCTCGATCACGTTTAAACGCACGTTAATTGCCGCAAACGATTCCCTGGCAGCGTTCTGACCGACCACCGGGTTTAAATGCAGGTGCTCGGGACGAACGCCCAAAACCACATGCCTTCCGACGCGACTCGACAACCGATCCTTCACCGCCGGCGGCAGGTAATCCAACCAAAGAGTAAACCCATCAGGCGGGAAGGTCAACTCGCCGGGAGTAAACGGCGCCTGGCCATGGCTGGGCTCGCTGGCCGCGCCGAAGCCGCGCTCGGAGGATAAACTGCCTTTTAAAAACTTACCTTCCACGAATACCAACTGGCCATTTTCCAATCGAATCGTTCCGTCGAAGAAGTTCATCGGAGGCATGCCGATAAACCCTGCCACAAAACGATTTATCGGCATATTGTAGGTATTCAGGGGTGTATCAGCCTGCTGAATAAGCCCATCCCGCATGACGACGATGCGGTCGCCCAGCGTCATCGCTTCTTCCTGATCGTGCGTTACATATATCGTGGTCGTCCGGAGGCGCTGATGCAGGCGCTTCAATTCAGCTCGGGTGGTAACCCGCAGCTTGGCATCAAGATTGGATAGCGGCTCATCGAATAAAAATGCTGCTGGCTCGCGCACGATCGCCCGCCCCACCGCCACCCGTTGGCGTTGTCCACCGGAAAGCTGCTTGGGCTTGCGCTCCAGGAGATGTTCGATTTCCAGGGTCTTGGCCGCCTCGCTGACGCGCTGGCGAATCTGCGCCTTGGGCATTCCGCGCAACTTGAGACCGAACGCCATATTCTTGTAGACGCTCATATGGGGATAGAGCGCGTAATTCTGAAAGACCATCGCAATGTCGCGATCTTTGGGCGCGACGTCATTTACAATGCGATCGCCGATTCGAATTATTCCGTCGGTAATTTCTTCCAGCCCCGCCACCATTCGCAGCGTCGTGCTCTTGCCGCACCCCGAAGGCCCCACGAGCACGACGAATTCCCGGTCGGCGATGTCGAGATCGATCGCATCGACCGCCCGCACGCCTCCCGGATAGATTTTGCTGACCTTCGAGAGCTGAACACGTGCCATTGGGTGCGACCTTCATTCGGAACGGCCGGATGATAGCCTGCCGTCACACGCCATTCAATTTATGAGGTTGCTTAGACGCGGCCCGATGTTCAAAAACCGCGCCGCCATTCGATTTGCCGTCCCTCGATATTCAACTGGGCAATGCGTGTGACTTTGCCATCCTGGAGCCAGCGCAATTCCGCATGAAGGGCATCAATGGCGCTTTCGGCGGCAACAAGCTCCTCGGCGGCAGCGGCGCTCTGCGTGACCATGTCCTCGTCCGCATGCATCAATAGCGACCAGCTGCCAAAGAGTGCCGCGAACCTGGCAAAGCTGGGTTCAGGTTCGAAGTCACCATATCCCCATGCGACATCAGCACCCTTGGCCGTCACGATTCCCACGCGCTGGCCATTGATGTAAAGCGCGGCTTGTGCGGTTTCATACATCACTTCGCGGATTATAGCCGGTTATTGAACATAACGGCGCGGAAAGCTTAATCAGAACCTACCGCCCCAAAACACGTTGCATCGCAGACACAACTCGATCGTGCCCCTCGGCCAGGGGGATGGAGAGCTTGAGTCCCGACGCGCGGGCGTGGCCGCCGCCTCCGAATTGTTCCGCGAACCGCGCCACGTCCACCGCGCCTTTGCTGCGCAGGCTGACGCGGATAGGACCCCCATCGGTTGGCTCGACGATCAGTATCGAGACTTCAACGCTGCGCACCTGAAGGGGAATATTGATTAGATTTTCAGTATCCGGCATCCCCGCGCCCGTGGCCTTGAAATCCTCGCGGCCGAGCGTCATCACCGCCAGCCTGTTGTCCGACAGAAGTTCCATGGACTGCTGGGCGCGCGTTTGCAGGGCCAGCCTGGTTACCGGTTCATTCTGGAAAAGCAGTTGATACATCCGATCCGTGTCCACGCCGGCTTCAATCAACGTCGCAGCCAGACGAAGCGTGCGCGGCCGTGTGTTATTAAAGTGAAACCAGCCGGTGTCGCTGGCGATAGCCAGAAAAATAGATGTGGCAATCGGCGGATCAAGGGGTACACCCCAGCGCGAAAGCAACTCGGCCGCGATCTCGCCAGCGGCGGCCGCATCGGTCTGCACCAGCGACGCATCCGCCCAACCCTCCTGCGTCAGGTGGTGGTCCACCACCAGCCGAATGCCCTTCCAGCGTTCGAGTTGCTCCCTTAACCCCGGCAACTGTGACCATGTTCCGGTATCAACCACAAGAAGCGTATCAAATCGATCCAGCGAATAATCCTTGGGAAAACCCCCGTCCACCTCATGATAAATAATTTGATTACCGTGAAAGACGAATGCGTATTTCTGCGGCAGCTTGCTGAAAAGCAATACCTCGCAATCTATTCCCTTATGCCGCAGGCCCAGAGCCATTGCGGCGGAGGTTCCCAGGGCGTCGCCATCGGGTCGCAGGTGTGTCGTGATGATGACGCGGCGGCTTGCGGAAAGGCGATCAAGGATCGTGGCCGCCGGGTCGGTGATTAAAGTTGGATCAGGCATGATATGAAGCGCCCTCGAGAATTGAGAGTGAGATTAGGGTTGAGAAGTATGGGTTGCCTGGGTGGTAGACGCCACGGCATCGTGGTCTATTCCGCCAAACGTTGTCTGCCAGAACTCATCCACTTTTTTCATGCGGCCCGCCGTCCATTCGTGGAAATCAACACCGAGGCCAAGGTCTTGCGGCTTGGCGTCCAGGACGATGGGTACATGGATAATGCTTCCCGCGCGCAGGACATCAAAATGCAAAGTATCGCCCGGTTGATGGGCTAAAATGAATCCGGTGAACTGGGACAAATCGTGCATATCCAGTAGCGGTTGCTCCTGCACTTTTACAATCATGTCGCCTGGTCGCAGCATCCGGTAGGCGCAGAACCCCGGAATACGATCGTAAACGGCGATGCCCGCGCTATTGGCGTCGCCCATTGGGGGCGATGGCCAACGCAAACCCAAAAATGCATTGGGCAAAGGGGTGTATGGCTCGGTGGCCAGGAACACCTGGGTAACCACATCGTGCAGGGCATTGATTTGGCCCGGCAGAAGGTCTTTTTGCAACAGTGCAGCATCGCGTAAGCGGACCAGATCTTCGCGACCTAGCGACATCAAGGCCTGGGTGACTTTTTCCCGAATTTCCGAGTCGTCATTGCCTAAATCGATGATCCAGCTTTGCAGTTGGGCGGTGCTGGGGTGTTCAGCCGGACGCGTTGCAGGCTCGGGTGTGGCGTTGGGCGAAACGTCCGCCAACAGGAGCGGCGCGGGTGCCGATAATCCCAGCAGTACGACGCAAATGGAGATGCTCCGAAGGGCAGCGCTTGGCGTGTCGAGCGGAATCTCACGGGACGACCAGCTCATTGTTCCACCATCGCGACCAGGTGCTCGTAATTTTTATGCAGCCAGGTAATTTTCCGCTGAACCATCTGCAGAAACGGCATTCCTTCCACTTTGCCGAAAGAACCGGTCGCCGCGATGGGGAAAACGGCTTCAGCAATGAGCGCCTCAATCATCAGGTAGGGAACGGTCCTAATCTCCGCCTGCGAAAGAAGCATCACCTCATCATAACCACGAAGGAAACGTTTGAATCGTGATTCATCAATATAATCGGGCCATTTTGAAACATCATCGTCCCCGCCAATAATCGAAAACTGAAGCGATCCGTTGGCGATATCAATAATGCGGGGCAGCAGGCGGGCACTGTCGTAATCGATCACCGCCACCACGCGATTATCGCGGAAAATCATGTTTCCGGGATGCCAGTCGGCGTGGACGATCTGCTTGGGCCAATTATCGATGCCAAGCGCCTGAACCTTTTCAGCCGCCTTTCGGTAGGCAGACAAAAGAAAACTAAGGAGCGTATGGACGTCCTTATTCTCGTTGTCGGCCCCCAGGGGAAGGCCGGCGGCTATGGAGCGCAAACTTTGCTCGACGGACGGCGCGGCATGATAGCTGCCGGTGGATGGCTGCCACTCAGATTTAAACTCTTCCAGCAGCTTGTGATAGACCGCCAGGATGTGGCCGGAATCAAAAGTCGCTTCCAATGTCTGCGGATAGCCCTGGCCCGGAATGAACTCGAACAGTTCATACACGCCGTTGCGCCATTGCAACATGGAGTTGTTGTCTGTTTTTGTTCCAATCAAATGCGGGAGAGGGAATTGCTGGTTGGCCAGATAGAGCTGCAGGGAATGGGTGAAGGCAACCTTAAAGGGATCATCCTTGCCCCGGGCGCGGCGCTTGAGCAGGAATTTGCCCTGCTTGCTCACGATCAGAAGCTTGGGCGCCTTGCGCGATCCCCGCGGGTATTCGACAATAGAATCAATCGTGCCGAGCTCGTAATGGGAAAGAACGATCGCCAATTCTTCGGCGCCAAATTGTTCTCGTTGCCCTCCAGACCGAGTATTGGATCGCTCCGACTGCATGACCGTGCCCAGTGTAAATCAAAGCGCAGGTTGGAAAAAGGTCGGTCAGGAAGTCGGGGTGGACTTTGCGCTACCGCTGATAGATCGGCAACAGGCGATAAGGCACGCTTAGCGTCAAACAAGCCATCGCGGTGGCATACACCCGTCCCGGTTCTTCACCGGTGATGCTTTGGGGCCAGCCACCATCCTCCCGGCTTTCCGCAAGCAGCAGCCGCGCCTGGTTGGCTCGCCAAACCGTTGCCCATGTCTGGTCACCTGCCTGAAACGCGGCCTGTGTTGAATAATACATTGCGTAATAGGGCATGCGCGTATCGTCGACCACGGGATGCGTCATAAGATACCTGGCCCCGCTTGCCAACTCGGGGCGCTTGAGACCTTCGAGAAGATACAGGTTGATCATGCCGACACCGGTCATGGCGATGCTGGCATCATTGCCTGGCTGGTAGGCAAATCCGTTCTGCTGCGGACGATAGCAGTTCATCACAAATCCGATCGCGCGTTTGACTCGATCCCTGGGCACCTCAATGCCGATATTCGCAGCGGCTCGCAAAGCCAGCGCGTTCCAACCGGAAAGAGACAAATCGGAATCAGGGTTGGTCGGCTCATAACGCCAGCCACCCGCGAAGGGATCGGTCTTAGTCACGTCCTGCGCCTTGAATATGACCTCTACCGCCCTTTCCAGAACAGCCCTGCACCGTCGGCGACGGTTGGCGTCATGATCCGCGCCGTAGGCTTCGGCTAAGGCAAGCGTGGCAATCCCATGTCCGTACATTCGGCTGCCGTCAACCTTGCCGAAATAACCGTCGGTGGGCGCATTATTGATGAGATATTCTGTTGCCGAGCGGACGCATTGGCCGTAACGGCCGTCGTCGGGCACATGGCCGGCAGCAAGAAAACTCATCAGGCAAAGGCCCGTCATCGCGATTCGGGGTCCCCCGGGCTCGAACGATCCATCGGGAAGCTGCTGTTTGGCGAGAAATACCAAACCGTCGGCAAGCGCTTTGTCGACCTGGGGCGTGATGTCCAAATCGGCAGCGCGCAATGAAGAGAAATCCGAATTCGCTAGAATTAAAGCGATTCCGATCGCCATCGTCGGCAGATAGCTTCGCCACCCGCGGAGAAAGATTGAGCCGGGAGACGCTTCCAAAGATCGGTGCATACGACCAGATTATCGGCAAGCGCTGATTGTGTCTGCGCGACCCCGGGTTTAACTCCCGCCTCCGCGATTCAGAGCTTCAAAATAGGCCTTAACGGCTTCTTCATAGCCAGCGGCGTTGCCTTCCCGGTTGCTTGCGCTGAGAGACCGCGGACCGCGCGCGCCGAGGGAGCCCCAATCGTTTGCAGGCGGCGTTGTATCAGCCGGCGAACGATCCCGAAGAAGCGTTGTTGCGAGATTCAGATCATCCGTATCCGGGCTGAGAATCGAATCGAACGCGGGAACCTGTGCCAGGCGGCCTTCGGCGGCTTCGTGAGCCGCATGAGCCCACGCGCGCGACAGCGCATAAGAAGCCGACCTTTGAAGAACTGCCGCGTTGCGACCCTCCTCCGTTACCCGGGCGAGCTCCTTTGCGGCCTCCTGGGAAAAATATTGGGCTGCCGCCATTGGGTTTTGATCAATCTGCGCGCCCAGCGAGGCGCGCAACCGCTGCAGCACGATCCCGACGGCCCTGTGTGATAGCGCGACGGCATGACCGATGGCAACGGTATCGTCGGAGCTGATAGCCTGTTCCAACTGCGCCAGCGCGGGCTTGAGTTGCTCACCGATAGCTACAACCGATTGTTCGGTTTGCGACTCGAACGGAATCAGACCTTGTGTCATCACGTCCGCCACTTCAGGAGAAACGAGGCGCGCGGTGGCCTGGGGTGTTATTGTGATATCCACCGCTGTGGTGGAAGGGAGCGTCGTTGTCCGCTGGACGGAATCCAATTGGGCCTGCATGGCGGAAAGACGAAGCATTGCCGCTCGGATCGCGATGATTGGATCAATGGTGGTTGCGCCACCCTGAGTATTGGCGGGACGCGAAACACGCGGCTGTTGCTCGAGTCGGGCGATTTCTATGCTCAATTCCTGCTGTTTGTCCGTACGTTCCTGGGCGCTGTTGACGGTGGCTACATTAGCAATCAGTTGGTCCTCGCGCATCTTCAGCTCCTCCACGGCCTGCGCCAATTGCATCGCGTCGCGCACTTGCTCTCGCGCGGCCTGGCGCTGCGCCTGAACTGGCAGAGTCACCCAATCCACCGCGGCATCGGATGCGGCGCTCACTGAATGCCCCAGGTTTGGATTTTTCCCAACAGGCATCGAGATCGGAGTCTGAATGACAGATTCGTCTGCCTTCTTCGCCGCAGCGTAATCGCGACGCGCGGTATCGGCATTTGCCTTCAGTGCCGCATCCAGGTGTTCCGCGGATTGGTCCAACGCGGCCTCCCCACTCGTGGCGGCGACCTGCCCTGCCCAAGCTGCCATTTTCTGGCGGGCGATGTCCGCGGCAGCGCGAATCTTGCTGACCTGGGCTTCGGGCAAACGTGGGTTACCGCCCCGAGGCATGGCATGTTCGCGCTGTAGATCAGCCAGCGCGGGCGGAAATTCATCTGAATTTAAGCTTACCCCCGAAAGCGATTGAATTGCCTTCGCGGCGCGGCTTGCGAGTTGCAGATCGTTGGCGCGAACCGGGTTGCTGTCCGGTCGAAGTGATTCTGCCTCGGCGGCAAGGGCCAGGCGAGCGTCCAAGTCGTTTTCCAATCTTTGCCCCTGCTTCAAGGCGGCGGCCCAATCAGCGGCAGCAGATGAATAATCGGTTGGCGGCACTTGTATTAAGAACGCTTTTGCTTGCTCGATCAATGTTGCGAGGCGCGGGGCAAAATCCATGGCCGCGGGATCAAGGTCAAGGCTAGCCGCCTCATTGCGAAATTCCTCGTCAAACCGCTGCGCGACTGCGAGGTCTGGCGCACTCACTGGGCGCGTTGATGGCGCGTTAATATCTAACTGAAGCGCGACAAGCGAAGCCGCCACCTCACCGGAGGCAACGATTTCCAGCTCTTGCGCGAGGCGCCTTGCGTCCTCGGGCGCGGCGGCGATGCGGGCGGGAACGACCCCCTGGCCATCGCCATTCAGCCCCCGCGTAGCGCGATAAATTGTGCCGGTGTCGGATTGCACGCGGTCCAGCCAACCGGCAAGGCCCGCGGACATTCGCGCCGAGCTGGAATGTACGATCGCGCGAAGCAGCGTCTGCCGCAGCAAGGCCGAGGCATCGGCGGCCGCAGAAAGCCTTTCACGGACCGGGAGAAGCCACTGGTGGTCGCGTGCGTCCGCATCGCCGACGGCGCGCCGGGCAGCCTGGAGTGATTTGGCAGCGGCATCCAGGTTATTCGCAAGTTGGTCCGCCAGACCCTGGGCCTGCTGAAAAGCGGCCATGCGGAGGCGCGCGTTGTAATCAACGGCGCGCTGCGAGATCAGAACACAGCGCTCTTCTGTGCCGACCGTTTCGTGACCCGCTCCATCGCGCGCGATCAGGCGAAGGCGCACCACATCCTCCACCTTCAAACCGAGCATTCCGAGATCGAGCGTAAGCAGACCGCGGCGGTATTGTGGATCGCCACTCAGCACCGCGTCGAATTCCTGCGCCGGTGACTGATTAACCTGGGCGCGCACGCCAACGGTTGTTACGCCGTAATCATCAGTGGCCAGATAACCAATCTGCAAAATATCGCGCGGCGAAAGGCGAAGATCTTCCATGGGCTGGAGAAAACGAACCGTTGGAGGCAGGTCCGCGACGGCATGCATTGCCATGCCAGCGGGTCCTTTGCCGATGACGCCCCGGTCGCTGACCATTGAAAGATCGAGCTTGGAATCGTGATCCACCCGGAGGCGGCATTGCCGTATATTTGTTGGACCCGCCGGTGTTAGTTCGATATGGGTTGCGCCATCGGTCAACGTGGTCGATGCCAGCGGCTCGGTGGAAACCACCGACAGGGTTACCTGGGTACCGATCGGCGCTTCAATCATTCCATCGGTCGCCTGGCTCGGCAATAGCGGTGGACGAAGAACGTAATCTGGAAACGAATATTTATAGCGGAACTCAATGACGGCAGGTGGGCGCAAGGCCCGAATGTTGAATTGCGGCGTCTGAGCATCACCGCAGACGACGAAATACATCAAGTCGCGTTCGATGTCTGGCACCACGCACGAAAAATGATTAACTGAAAGATACGTCATCGTTTGCCGCTGCCACGTGCGGCCGTCCTGGCTCAAGGCGATTACTGGAAGCTCGTCGCCAAGGCGCTCAGCTGCGACGGTGATATTCAGATCATGGCCCTGCGGCACCTGGGCATCGCCGGGCTCAACGACCAACGTAGTCGTCGTCACCGGGGAGAGATCGCGCCACGGGTTCAGCGCCCGCGACAAGAGCCTGGGCATTCCGAGCCATGAAATGGGCAGCAAAATAGCACCGAGAAGGCAGACGATTCCAACAGCGGACCACGCGGTTCGCAGCGGCCACCAACGTATCAGGGTCTTGGAATTTCGAGCCGCCAAATCGCGATCCAGATCGCGCAGTATTGCATCAAGCAGCATGGGGGAACCGCGATGTGCTGGGTCAGAGAACATCTGCGAAATGACGGTCTGCAAGCGCTGGCCAAAATCAGGGGTAGCGCGCTCAACTTGATTCGCTGCGGCAATCCAATTGATGTGCCGCGTCAACAGGCGATTAAATGCCGGAAAGATTGCCACCAGAAGAACCCCCAGATCAAACAGCAGCCAGAGCACTCGCGCGCCGCGTGGCAAATGCAGCAAACGATCCGTTAGACAGGATGCCAATAGCGCAAGGGATGCGATGGCCATGCCCCAGCCGACGGCCGCCAGCAGAGACAACCAGCGGTGCCGCCAAACAAATCCCCGGAGGAATGCGCCGATGCAGGAATAATCCGCAAAGACGCGCGGCAGTTCCCCGCCTCCGGCCGCGCCGCCCGAGGATTTGTGGCTCCATCCGCTCATATCAACCCCACGCGTTTGCGGATGGCCCATTCCGCCGCAAAACATGCCACGACGAACGAATAAAGGTAAACGCTATCCCAAATGGGCTTTTGCACCAGGCGACTTTGCACCGTGCGGCTTCGGTTCATGAGATCGGGCAAGTTGCGAATCTGCCCGAGGGTGAGATAAGCGCCCCCCGATGTCTCGGCCAAGCGCCGCAACGGCTGAGCGCTGCCGGTAAGGTTGGCCATTTCCTCCTCCATGCTCGGGGCAACGTGGAGGTCAAGGTTCGCTTCCGGGTCACTGCCGGTCGGGGCAAGGCGCAACTGGTAATCTCCGGCCGGTAGATCCATGAGTGTCCCCTCATATTTCCCTGACCCCGTCCCGATTCCCATATTTCCAATGCCGGTCAATGTTAAATTGCGAACAACGGCTCCGCCTTTGGTAACCCGCAACGTTTGACTGCGATCGCGCGAAGGGTTGTGCTGGGAATCCTGAACACGGGCGCGAATATGGATAGATTCGCCCGGCTTGATCGAAATCGCTGAGGCATCCAGCCAAACCCCGCCGACCCGGGTCGCATAGGGGGCCTCCGAGGCATAGCGCACCAACTGTAACCAGAAGCGATCCTGATCGCGCTCCCCAACTTTGCGCCGCCAGCGCCAGGTTTCGTTCATCCCCATAAAAAACACCCGACCCGATCCAACCCGATTTTCCACCAGCAAAGGCGCCTGAGAATCGCGCTCCCTCACCAGTGTATGGGCAGCGGGTTTTAATTCCGGCAAATAAAAATACCGAAAAAATGGAGTCAGCTCCGCGATTGCTTCGTCGCTTGCAATGTCGTCACGCAGCTTTAATGCATCCAGATCGAGGGCAGATTGATCAAGGGCGAAATGAAATCCGGCATCCTTTCCCGGCCAGTTGCGCCACACAGGGGCTTTGGATGTGCCGGCAAAGTATGGAAGCAGGTCGGCGGCGCGCTTTTGCCGCCCATATTCCAGCGGCAGATGGTCCTCACCCGCCACTAAAATCACGCTCCCACCACGATCGACGGCAAGTTTATAGACAGCCTCCCATTGCGCATCGGATAGAGCGGACACGGGAACATCGAATAAAACGAGCACCCCCTGATCCAAAATCTGTTCGGGCGAAAGGTTCAGCTTCGCATCTTCCGAAAGGATTCCGCGATTCAGATTGGCCCAAGACGCACGTGCCAGGGCATTGGAAACATATTGAAAATCCCAACCGGCGTCGCCGGCATAGATTCCAACATTTACCTTATCCTCCAAAACTTTAATCCACCGCTCGATGTGCTTGTTGTCTTCGGTTGGGGAATCAGGACGCGAAGGAATTGAAGCCACCAGGTGGTGCACGCCGGGTTTGTCAAATTGCAGCGGGAATTCAATGGTTGTGGATGTGTCGGCCAGATCAATGAGGCGCGTGGTTGGCGGCTTGGCATCGATTGCCAGCGATACGGGTATTACCTCGCCCTTAATGTCCGAGGCGTGAAGCTCAACCCGCGCGGTCAGGTTGTCACCGACAAACGATGTAGCCGGCACCACAAGGCCATTGATCGCAACATCATGAAGCGGGACCTCGGGCGCGCAGTAGACAAAAAAGAGGGGAACCCCGGTCGTTCCCATCAGCGAGGCCAATGAACTGAAAGTTGAATAGGCGGGCGGACCGGTTTGCCGCCCATCTGAAAGCACCACAATTGCCTGGACGTTCTGACCGGCCATCCGGTCCAGCGCCGCCCGCATGCCTCCCAGAAGATCCGTACCCAACCCGGTGGGCTCGGCCAGCAATCGCCGCACGGGCTGGCCATCGCCCCGCAGGGGGATGGGCTGGATGTCTTCCGCGATCCCAAATCCAAATAATGGAACGTCACCAGGGATCTTATAAAGGAGCCCGGTTGCCGGTTGAGTGAGCGCCATTTCGACGCGACCAAAACGAGAAACCCGCGAAAGACGATCACAAGCAGCGCGAACCTCCGTATCAGATTCGTACAGGCGGGCATCGGCGACCGCCTGCGCATCATCGGCCCAGCGCGTTATGCCGTTCACAGCCGCGGACGACGAATCAAGCGGACGATCGTCGGTCGAATGAGCAATGCGCCAGAGCTGGGCGAACGCGTCTGGTGCGCGATTAGCATTGGCAAACGCGGCGGTTTCGTCGGAAATTTTCAAAGCCGCCGCGCGGAATTGGTTTATCGATTCCAACGTCCGCGTCCGGGTTGCTCCCAGGCCCTGATCGGATAGCCGGGCAAAGTTGAATTCGCTGCGCGCGCGATTCATGGCATCGAGCGATCCCCGCAGGCTGGTTATATCGTCCCGCACGAGGGCCAGGGCTGGATCGCGAGCGCCTGCGCGCAGCAACCCCAAGCCGTCCGCGACCGAAACAAGATGCGCCTTTACCAGATCTTCGCCGGGCTGAGTCGCGGGAATGGAGGCGTTAGCCAGGAAAGTTCCAGCGGGCGAGCTTGACGGCTTGGTGGAGGGATCGAGATAGGCAAGGTCGCGGATGCTCATGCTTCGCGAGCGGTCCACAAGGATGAGAATTGCCCCGGCTTCCGAAGTTGAAGCCGGCCGCACCGCCACAGGCTTGACGATCGAAGCCGCCAGCGCGAGCAGCGCGGCAATTCGCAGCGCGGGCAGGACGGCGCGCCAAGGTTGGGCGAGAAGCCTTACCTGGGGCAAATAGAGCCGTCCCACAAGCACCACCGCGCCAAGCGCTACCGCCGCCGCGACAGGCCAAAGCCGCGGCGAATCAAGCACGAGCTCGGCGAGCAGACAAATCATGAAACAGTCCCGACCTTGAAACGTGGGTTACCCGCGACATCCGACCATAATCGTCCGAGCAAAACTTCCGTGATTCCCAGCCCCAATACCGCTGCCAGCAGACCTGCCCACAGCTCGCGGGGAGCCCGGTCATTGGTCAAAATCGAATCCAGGGGCGTTTGGGTGGGGTCAACAATTGAAAAGCCCAACAACGAGGCTAACTCATCGAATCGCTGTTGAGTGAGAGGTGTAAGGTCAGCTTCGTCACGCGGCGGTGAAACCACGAAATGCTCGGTTTGCCGACGCGTGGAAACGATGTAAATGCCGGTATCAGCCGTTTCGGTAAAGCGGCCCTCAAATTGATCGCCGGCCGATTGCAGCGGAACATCCACGCGCTTGCCGGTCGGCGTTAGCACCTGGGCCGCGGCTATTCCGGCCAGACCCGCGTCATCATCAAACTGGGCAACGATTGGCTGGCCCGGGGCAAGATTGCGATCGGGCTGTGCCGCAAGGAAGCGCGCGATGCTCTGCACCAATGGGAGATAAAATCCCGTGCGCGGCAACTCGCACCATCGGCCGTCGAGTGGCGTGGTGGACACCACTACATGGCCGCGACCAAAATTCCCGACGATCAGAAATGGCCCGCTGGATGCATAGCTCGCAATTACCTGGGCATCAGAAGGTCGCGTCTTGGCTGGGAAATAACGGCTGATCTCCGCTCGGGGAATTTGATCCGGCGCGGCGGAAATGAAATGAAGGATTGGATGGGAACGGTCGACCGAACCCAATGTCGTTGATGCCGACGCGTCGGCTGGAGTCGGGGAGGCGAGCCAAGCGGGTAAAAGGCCCGCGCCATCCCGGTAAAGCATTTCGTTCAGATTTTCCACAACGGTTTGCGCGCCGGGTGAAACCAAAAGCCCCGCGCCCCCATAAATCAACTGTTCAAGCGCCTGGGTTTGCGATGAAGTGAGTTGCGCCACATTGTCGAGGATCACGACAGGGGATTGCCGGCTGTCCAGCGTGTTCCAATCGAGAGAAGCCGCGCTGACAGCGCGAACGATGGCCAGGTCCGATCCGCCGCGCCCCGCGGAAGAAAATGGCATCAGGGCAAACTTCAAATAATCCGGAGATCGATCTGGAACATCACGGATAATCAAGACATTTATGGGGTTGATCACATCGACAGCGCGTCCCAGCCGATTATCACCTTCAGCGTCGGACGCCTTAATGCGCGCGGAAATCACATGCGAGCCCGGCGATTTGATATTCACTGTCTGAAGAATGGTGGTCGACGCGCCTGGGGGAACATTCACCGATTGCGTCACGATCACGCGATCATCGACATCAATCGTAAGCGGTATTCCGACGCGAGCGGATGAGCCATAGTTGTGCAAAGATATGGAAAGCTCCCCATTCTGCCCTGCCAACAATTGCGGCTCGCTGGTCTGTAGCGATTCGATCGACACATTGTCTGACTCTTCTCCCCCCACAGGGATGACCAGAAATTTCGGTGGGATTCCCCATGTTCCCGTCCGCGCCCGCCAAAGGCTGGCAAAATCGTCGCTCACGCCGCGCCAATTGATGGCCTGGCGATCGCAGATGATGACCAACTCACGACGCGATGAGCCGCTACGTTCCAGGACATCCGCCGCAAGCTTCAGGCCTTCGGCCATGTCGGCAACGCCGTATCCCGGGACCTGAAGACGGGGACTATCCAGCATATCACTGACGGATTGCAAATCAGCTGTCGGCTGCGGCGCCGGAGAAGGATGCGCCGGGTCGCCCATGACCACAAGGGCGGCTTGATCGCCTCGATGCAACGTCAAAAGAATTTGACGTGCCGTTTCCCGCGCCTGGTCGCCCCGGCTGCGCGATGTTGGGCCATAGCTCATGCTTCCAGAGTTATCCAGGAGAATGACCGCTGTGAGATTGGCTTGCTGCCCAAGCGCCCCGGCCCCCCCTTCCGCAACCGGCCGGGCCAGGGCGATTGCCAGCAGGGCCACGACGGTCATGCGCACGCTCAAAAGAATGCCCTGCCGCAAGCGAATGCCCTGCCGCTGAACGATCTCCTCGCCCTGCAAAAACACCATGGCGCCCCAGGGCGCGACTTTGTATCGCGCTCTGCTCAGCAGGTGCAGCACCAGCGGAACCGCGGCTCCGCCGACTCCTGCCAGCATGATGATATTCAAAAACATCGGGTTTTAGCCTGTTTCACATTTCACCTTACCGAACGTCCTTCGCGCCGCTGAATGAAGCCGGTCAACGATTCCAGCAATGGCCGATCGGTCGTCATCTGCGCGAATTCAGTTTTGAGGGATCGGCAACGATCTTCCAGATCTCGTGCGTGACGGGCGAAATTATCCAGGTATTGGCTTCGTACCATCGCGGGTTCACACAGCCGCGGACGCTCGCCCTCCAATCCACGCAATTGGGTCCAGGTTTTGAACGGGAATTCAAGCTCGTCGAGATCCAGCACCCGAAGGATGATCAGCTCGTGACCATCGTGTCCGAAATGAGCCAGCCCCTGACAAATGGAAGGCACCGTCGCAAAAAAGTCGGATACCACTATAACCAGGGATCGCCTGCCCAGCCGATCGGCGGCCTGATGCATTGCGTGGCCAGGATTCGACGGACCGCGCGCCGTCACCTGCTCGAGAGAATCAATCATTTGCGACAGTTGACTCGTGCCGCTGCGCGGTGGAATCCATCGCTCGATTCGATCGCCGAAAATCGCCAGTCCAACATGCTCCGTATTGCCAAGCATCAAATAAGCCAGCGATGCGACCAGCCGTGACGCGTAATCAAATTTGGTGACGCCCCCGGCTTTGGAACCGCCATAGGCCATGGAACCACTGGCATCGAGCATTAGCATACAGCGGAGATTGGTTTCCTCATCGTATTCCTTCACATAGAACCGATCGGTCCGTCCCAGGACGCGCCAATCAAGGCGTCGCGGCTCATCTCCCGCGACATAGAACCGATGCTGGCGGAATTCAATGCTCGCGCCCTTAAAGGGACTCTTGTGCAACCCCGTACTACTTCCTTCCACAATGCGCCGTGCCGACAACGAGAGGTGGTTGAGCCTTTCAACCAGGGCGGGATCAAGATAACGGCTAACGAAGCTCATCGGTTGATGGCATTGTAGTTCGAGAACGCGCCGGGCTAAAGCAGCCGTCCGGAAGCGACTGCCTTCATACCAGCGATTGAAACGCGCCGGGAGGAGCCTGTGGCGGGACCGGTTTTTTTGGCGCCGACCGGGATGCATAGAGAATAATCAGCCCCGCCAGAATCAGGCCCGCAACAGCAATGGCTGCCGCGGCAAAAACCAACCCGAGCCGCGCGTGGGCAATTCCTGGTGGCTTTTCCCGCGGCACATGTTCAACAACACGCAAATTGGCATTGGTTGGAAATTCAAGCGTCGCGGAAATTTGCACGCGAAGATGTAAAAGCGGGTCTTCATCAGCCAACGCTATCGTCGCTGCCCTGGCGATTGAGCAATCCTGCCACCCGCTGGCGGCGCTTACGGTTCGAACCATTTCGCAAACAGCCACAGCGTCAGCCTGGGGATCATCGTACAGAAGTGGACTGAGGTGAGTCAGGTGGATGCGATTGAGATCGTCTACAATCACATTACCGGCATGAATTTGACCATGGACGATCCCCAGTGAGTGCATCGCTTCCACCGCCAAAATGGTTTCACGAATGAGGCGGACAAAAACGTCCGGTGAATCGAGGCGCGCTACCGCGCGATTCAACGGGTGGCCAGCAATATACTCCCAAACGCAAAACGCCTGCTTTTCGATGCGTTCGACACCGTATAGGTTGGCCACCCCCACATGCGCCAATTCCCGAATGCGCGCAAGGCGATCACGAATGCTCGGATGCAGTTTGCCCCGCAGAAGGCAATCTTCTCCCAGCAGCTTCAGCACAACCATTCGACCCGTTGGTCCGGTCCCAAGAAATGTTTGGTCGGGCGTCAGAACCGAAGTGATCTGATAGTCCCCCAGATTGGAAAGTTGGGTGGTGTTCTCCATGGGATCAAGGCTGGTCAAAAATGTAGAGGCACCCACCCAGCACCGCGATCGGCTTTTTATCGCGAAATCGATCGTAAAATCCTCGGTAATCCGGATCGACATATGTACCTTGCAGGCTGCAAGCGCTGATAACATACACCGGGCGAAGCGAGGAGGGCTTGGCGTCTCCCTTATAGAAGCTGAACGATCCTGGAATATCGACAAATTGAATTCCGTAGTAAGCCGGGTCGGGCGTGCCGAAATAGGACAGGTAAATCTGACGATCGGGATGGCCAGCGGCCCAATCCGCCAGATCCGGCAATTCCTGGCCCCAATCGATATTGGAGTCGCTCAACAAATATCGCCCCCCACGTGAACCGCCGACTGCCACATTAAAAAATGGGATGTAGTTCGGATAGACGCTGTAGGTTTCCGCGGCAAGCCCCATGACGAATGCCATCAGCATAATACCGGTGGTTCTGGGCCAAATTTTCCAGGCGTTCGCAGCCACCACGCCGATGAAAATGAAAACAAACGGATAGACCGGCAGCACATGACGAAGTCCGATGTTAAGGTGCGTGCGCATCGCACTGGCCATATAAAGCGCCGGCGCCACCGCTGCCGCGCAAAGCGGCCAATAATCCGGCAATGCTGTCTCTTGGACGACCAAGGTATGACGACGCGCTTTCCACCAAATCACAATCCCCACAGCCAGCGCGAGGGCGATGATTGTCGCCAGCGGAGTTTTGACCGCCATTGCAAATGGAAAGTAATACCACACCCCCGTGACGTCGGTTCTTTTAAAAATATAGGTGGATCGCAGTAATGAAGTGGCGGCGGTGTAAATAAATCCTGACAGCCATGCTTCGGGCATCAGATGATGTCGATCGACAAAATACATCGAGCGGATAAACCAATCCGGTCGCCAGTCCTGCATCCACTTGTGCAGTTCTCCAATCGGTATGTTCTCAGGAATCCCATGTTCAATGATGACTCGGCGATGGGCCCAGAGCGTAGCGGCACTCGTAAGCCGCAGCCTTAGCTGTGGGTTGGGACTCGGCCCAAAACGAAAGTGATAGCAACCCCAGAGGAAAACATAGGAGACCGCAAGCGATGCAACTCCCATCACAATCGCCCCTGCCATTCGCTTTAAGCGCGTGTCCGCGAGCCAGTTAAATATCGGCCACGCCGCGGGCAAAATGGCGCGCAGTGCAAGTGCGAGTCCCAGCATCGGAACAGCAAGAATCCCTGAAAACTTTGTCGTCAAAGCGGCACCCAGGAGCAGCGAAACGCCAATCCAGCGCGCCCATGTCGCCCGTTCACCCAGGCGCCAGACAAATGCCATCATTCCCAAAAACAGCAGGGTGATGAACACATCATTCTTCACCAGTGGTGCGTGAGCTAGAAAATTCGGGTCCAGCGCGAAGGCGGTCGCCCCAACCATTGCCGCCACCGGTCCGGCCAGGCGCCACGCCCACCACGCAATTAAAACACCCACGCCAACCCCAATCCAAATCATCCTCGCCCGTCCCGCGGCAATCAGGGCGTCGGCATTGTTGCGCGGGTCATGATATAAAGTGTCCGCGGGAAATTGTTTGGACGTTGGATCATCAAGATTTACCTTCAGGTCATCAGCATTCGTTCCCAGCGCGACAAAATACTTCCAAAGCGGCGGATCCTCGGGATTGCAGCGAAAATCCCCATAATGGGTCTGAAGGTAAGCTCCAACCAAATGCAGCGGCTCATCACACGTCGCGCTTTTGTGCGACCACGCATGAACTCCCGTGAACGCAAAAACCGACAGCAGCAAGGCACACCATGAAATCGCGAAAATTCGCAAGCGCGACGATTCTTTCTTTTTCGCAAATCGAGGCAATTGAAGCTCCGTCACGACAGTTCCTTTTTCGGATGCCCGCCTAAATGCACCCGTGACCCTGAGCCCACGATCGAATATTCAAAGCTATTGATACACGTAAATCGATCCCCCGATTACAGCAAGCGGCTGCATTCGCCTGAATGGCTGGAATATCTCCCTCTCTTCCTGGGTAAGATACTGGCCCTGTAGGTTAACAGCGCTCATTGCAAAGAATGGCCGTGTTCGACCCAGACCCGATTTCGATTGCAACGCACGCATGGAGTCTAAATCCATCTTCACATAACTGATGCCATAGTGGGCAGGATCCGCACTGCCGAAGTAGGCTAAATAAAGCGGCCGATCCTTATGCCCCGCTTGCCAGTCGGCCAGATCAATAAGCTCCTGGCCCCAGTCGATATTCGAATCGCTCAGCAATTCCAATCCTCCACGCCAACCACCGGCGGCAACATTAAAAAACGGAATATAGTTCGGAAATGCAGCAAAGGTTTCCAATGCAAGTCCAAGGACCAGCACCCCTATGATCCCGCAGGTCGAACGTGGCCAGCGCCTTAATGCCCAAGCCGCCGTCACGCCCATCAGTATAAAAAGAAACGGATAAACCGGCAGCACATGGCGAATACCTAGGTTCAAGTGGCTGTGCATGGCGCTAGCCATATAGAGCAAGGGGGTGATGCCTAGCACGCACGCGGGCCAGTAGTACCGGGCAACCCAAGCATTCCCACGCGCCATCCACCAAATCCCGACGATGCCGGTGATGAACGACCCGACCAGCGTTGCCAGCGGGGTCTTGAACAGCATTGCCAGGGGGAAGTAGTACCACCAACCCACAAGGCTTACATGCCCCATCAGATAACCAGTGCGCACTTCCGCATGAGCTGCCGTTATTATAAATCCCGACAGCCACGCCTCAGGAAAAACGTGGTGGTTGTCCAACCAGAACATCGTTCGAATAAATCGATCTGGGCGCCAGGACTTCATTGATCGAAGAAACTCATCTTGCGGCACCGACATCGCGCCATGCGCTATGATGGTCCGAGCCTGTGCCCACGGAACGGATGCCACCTCAAGCCGAAGGCGCAGCGCGGGGTCAGGGGAGGGACCCCATCTGAATCCATAGCAACCCCAGATGAAGACATACGCAGCAAGCATCGTGGCAATGGTTATTGCGACTCCAAAAAGCAGTCGATGAAATCGGGTGTGACCTATCCACCGGAGAACGGGCCAAGGAGCCGGCGACAGCGCTCGCAGACCGATCGCGAACGCTAAAACTGGAATCGCGATCACTCCAGAATATTTAGTTGTGAGCGCGGCCCCTAGTAACAAGGACAGCACTACCCATCGCCCGATCGTTGCGCGTTCGCCGACCAGCCAAATTGCTGCTGTGAAGCTTGCAAGCACCAGTGTGATGGGCACATCGTTTTTTATCAGCGACGCATGCGCCAGAAAATTGGGGTCCAGACAAAAGAAGCTGGAGGCGACCATTGCCGCCACGGGGCCTGCCAGCCGCCAACTCCACCATGTTATCAGAACGCCCATGAGGAAGCCCAGAAACGTCATACGAGATCGGCCTGCGGCAATAAGCGTGTCGATGTCACTGTCGGCGGGACCCTTGGACAAGCCATTCGAGTACGACTGCAACGTCAAGCGGGGAAGATCCACGGGCAGATTAGGTATCCGCGCACCTGCCCCCACATAATATTTCCAAAGGCATGGATTCTCAGAATCGAAACGCAGATCGCCATAATGCGTCTGGATCAGAGCCGACACCATATGCAGCGGCTCGTCAAATGTGGTGCTCTTGTGCGCCCAGGCAAACCAGCTGGTCAAACTGAAAACCAACAACATCAAAGTGCAATATATAAGTGCTATACGCCCCCATTGGTGTGGCCCAGGGGAGGCCGAGACATCTTGGCTGGCAGGCGGGACCGAAGGCGCAAAAGGAATCAGCGGCACAAAGGAACCTTACCAAAAATCACCTCGGCCGCCCTCAAGTGGCGGCGCGCCCCGCCTGAAGGAGGTCAAGCGGCTGCGCTCGCGCCACGCTTGTGGCCGGCCAAAGACTGGCCAGAATTGCGACAAGCATTACCGCCAGGCACCCCGCGCCGATAACCATCCATGGAACTGAGATCGGTGGACTGTATCCCAAAATGCCGATCGTCAATTGTCGCGCATCAACTGCCATCTCCATCCCGGCAAAAAACCCCAGTGCCACGCCCACCAGCCCAAGTACAATCGCCTCGGCCAGCACGAGCCGAAGAAGTTCCCCCCGGCAAACACCTACGCTCCGCAATACGCCAAAAAGCCAGCGGCGAGATCTGACTGATGCCATCAGCGTGTTGGTCACACCCAGCGAGGCCACCGCCAGTGCCGCGATGGCCACGGTGCTGATCAGGTTCAGCAGCCGATAAAAGGTGTCCTCCATGCTGGATTTAATTTTGCGCACATCCCCCGCAGCCAGACCGCGATCGCGCAAGGCAGCCTGCACGTTCTTCAACAACGTTTCTTTCTCGATATTGCCATCCAGGTTGGCGGCAAACAATCGCGCGCCGGTGACACCAAAATCTCGTTTTGCATCCGCAATACTGCCAAAAACACTTCCAATCGTTTGCTGATCCAGCAAACGCCCCAGATCGAACATGCTGATCACCACATCCGCCCCCGGCGACCAGACGATCCCGCAAACGGTGTACTTCCGCGGACCCATAATGCTTGTTTGAAGGGCGACGGTATCGCCGATCTTAACGTGGCGCGCCTGACGAAATTCATCCGTCACGATCATTCGCCTCCCCTTCTTCAATTCTTCCACGGCTTTCCGCTGCGCATCCGCTTGCTCGCTGATGGGGAGCGGCTTGCCGCTGTTGTCGCGAAATTCAAGCTCGACCATCTTTTGCGCCTGATCCGGATCAATCGCAAAAAACATCGTTCCGACATCCTGTCCCGCAAGGGCCGCCGCCAGCGCCAGCGCCGTTTTGCTATCGCCGGCGGGGGTCGTCACAACGATGGGCATCAGGCTGCCCTTTTGGATTCCAGGGACATCGGCAAGCTGTCTTTGGTTTTGCCAGGGAATCAGGTCCGAGCCCCAGATGAACACATCCGGAAATTTATCCGGCAGCTTCCAGCCGCCAATGAGCGTGTGACCATGCACCTGCATCGCAATGAGCGTCGAAAGCGCCACCATTAACGCAGCGGCGGTTCCGGCGGCCCGCCAAACCGCGGAGCCGAGTTGCTGGCGAAGCAGACTTGCCGGAAGCAAGAGCAGCCGGGAAAGAAGCGGAGCCGAGAGTTTTTCGATGAGCCAGACCAGCAGCGGAGCCAGGAGGAAATAGCCGAGCATTACACCAGGAAGGCCGGCGGCAAAGTGGACGAAAAGGCGGACCGCCTGCAAATTCGCCTCAGTCGCGTCAATGCCCATCGCTCGCAGCATGCCCTCCAGCGGACCGAAAAAAAGCAGTGGGTCGATGCTCACCAATCCCAGCCCAAGCAAAGCCCATCCAAGCCTCGGCCCTGGCGCGGATGCGCCGGCTCCATAGGCATTCATTGCTTCCAATGGGCTAACGCGCGAGGCCCACCAGCCGGGTAGCAAGCTGGCGACCAGCGCTGTCAGAATTGATCCGGCGCTTGCGAAAAGAATTCCCCCAAGGCTGATCGACAACCCCGCGGCAAACATCTCTTCAAACCGAAGGTAAAGCAGCGTCATCCAAAGCACGCCCAACAGTATTCCCACCACGATCCCCACCAGGGAGAGGACAACTCCCTCGAGCACAACAAGGGTAAAGATCTGCGCTCGGGTGGCTCCCACCGCCCGAAGCATGGCCAGGGTCCGCTGCCGTTCGGTAACACCCATGCTCAGCGCCGAAAAGATGATAAACATTGCTGTCAGCATCGAGACCGCCCCGCCCAGGTAGCTCAACAGTTGAACGCTGCGCAGTTTGTGCTCAAGTTCGCCCGCGTTTTCGCGGCGCATGTGCAGTCGCAGGTTTTTATCGATGGTTGCCAGCCGATCTGTCCACCTTTGCTTGAATGCGTTGTAATCCGCGCCAGCGCGCAAATCGATGCTGATTCGTGTCACCAGCGCCGGGTTGTCCTGTCCGGTGAAGCGTTGCAAGGTCTCCATTGGAACATACAGGCTGGCGGCGTGTTGCGCAAAGAAGGTTGGTTTATGAACAACACCCTGAATTTTCAGCGTAAGCGGATGAAGGCCGGGAATCTCAACATCGTCGCCAAGCTGGATGCCCAGCTTTTCAATCGCAACCTGGTCAACCACCGCGACGTTGCCGCTGGATAAATCAAACCATTTTCCCGCCCGCAAGTCCTGGGAGGCGGTCTTTGTGTCCTCGGGCCGCCGGACACCAATCAGTTCAACAGCAAGCTCGTCAGCCGGCATCGCCCCGGCGGCAAGACGGTCTTCCGATGGCGCGGGCCGCGAAGCCGGCACGTTTGCGCCGCGCTTCATCTGGCGCCAGGTGTAGAGCCTGCCGATGACGTCGCGAACATCCTTATCCCGGGAAAGTGTCTGCACTAATTTTTCGGGGACGCCTCCCTGAAATTCGTTGACCGGCACAACAAACGCATCGGACGCCCCCATGTACTGATTGAGAAATCGCGCCGCTGCCCCTTCCATCGATTTGTAGCCGCTGGTAACGGCAACAACGAGACTCACGGACAGCGCAATCGCCGCCACCGTTAGAAACGTACGCGCGCGACGAACGCGAAAATTTGCGATGGCAAGGCGATAAAGAACCATTAGTTTATCTGCTGTAAGTTGGTTCAGCGCAGTACTTCCTGATAGCGTATTGCCAATTCTTGTCCGCCGATGCCTTCTGTCCCGAATCTTTCCACCAGCCCCCCATCGCGCAGCACGGCAACCTCCTGAGCGTAGGCTGCCACCGAAGGCTCATGGGTCACCATAACGATTGTTTTGCCGTGAATCAGGCTCAAGTCGCGCAGCAATTCGCAAACCGATTTGCTGTTGGCGCTATCCAGATTGCCGGTCGGCTCGTCGGCGAGAATTACCGCGGGATCAATTGCCAATGCCCGGCCAATGGCCACCCGCTGCTGTTCACCCCCGCTCAGCGAATCCGGTCGATGCAGTTTGCGACTTTCCAGGCCCAGGCGGGCCAAAAGCTCGTTCACCTTCTTTTCAGTCACTGGCCCGTCTCCACCATCCAACGTCAGCGGCAACGCAACATTTTCTGCCGCCGTGAGCGTCGGAATGAGATTAAATGCCTGAAAAATCAATCCGATTCGGCGCCGTCGGAAAAGGGTGAGCTGCTTGTCAGGCATGGCGCTCAAATCGGCGCCATCGATGCGCACCGAGCCGGAATCTGCCTGCGTGAGGCCAGCCATCAGGTGCAACAGCGTGCTTTTGCCCGAACCGCTTGCCCCCATAATCGCCAGGAACTGGCCCTGCTGGACCTCCATGGAGACCGACACCAAAGCAGATACAACGCGGTCCCCCTGGTGGAACTTCTTGGTTACATTTTCAATGACAAGTGGCGCCATCGTCCTCCAATCAACAGACTATAGCCGCGTAAAAAAGTGCCAACAAGCGGGTTTCGGACGATTGCGCGGCTTGAATAAACGACGGCCCCAGCCGTAACGGCGCGATAAGCTGATGATGACGGGGGCCGCCCGCGCTGCTATACTTGACCCTCCGAATAGGAGTTTGGATGCCTGGCATGACAATGACGGAAAAGATTCTGGCCCGCCACGCGGGTAAGGCCGCGGTAGCGCCGGGAGATAATATCTGGGTGAATATCGATATTCTCATGACCCACGATGTGTGCGGACCGGGAACCATTGGCATTTTCCACGAAAAATTCGGCCGTGATGCAAAGGTTTGGAACAAAGACAAGGTGGTCATCATTCCCGACCACTACATCTTCACAGCCGACCAAAAGTGCCATCGCAACGTGCAGACCCTTCGCGACTTTGTGAAAGAGCAGGGGCTGAGGTATTTCTACGACGCCGAGTTCGTGAAAAACGAACCAACGATGCCCAATCCTTATCGCGACCCAACCAAAACAAGTTACAAGGGAGTCTGCCACAAGGCTCTGCCTGAAGAAGGACATGTTCGGCCCGGTGAAATTCTGCTGGGCACCGATAGCCACACATGCACCGCGGGCGCATTTGGCCAATTTGCGTCAGGCATTGGCAACACCGATGCCGCGTTCGTTCTCGGCACCGGTAAGCTCTGGCTGAAGGTGCCCCCCACCATGAAGTTCACCTTCCATGGCGCAATTCCTCCCTATTTAACCGCAAAAGATTTAATTTTGGCCGTTATTGGTGAGATTGGCGTGGATGGCGCCACCTATCGCAGCATGTATTTCGCGGGAGATGGGATTTCTTCCCTGACCCTTGAAGATCGCATGACCCTGACCAACATGGCCATTGAAGCGGGCGGCAAAAACGGGGTTTGTGATGTCGATGAGCGGACGCTGCAATATGTCCGCAATCGCAGCACAATCCCAACATGGGAAATTTTCCGCGATGATTCCAATGCCGCATACTTCTATGAAGCCGAATGGGATCTTTCAACAATGGAGCCCATGGTTGCCAAGCCGCACAGCCCCGACAATCGCGACACCGCCTATAACTGCCGAGACGTCAGGCTTGATCAGGCCTATATCGGCAGCTGCACGGGCGGAAAAATCACCGACATGATTTTTGCTGCCAGTATTCTAAAAGGCAACAAAGTTAAGATCCCCACTTTTGTCGTGCCCGGCAGCACCGAAGTGCATGCCGATATGCGGCGGCTGAACCTCCGCGGCGCGGAAAAAGGCCCCAACGAAAAGAGCATCGAAGAGGTGCTCCTGGACGCCGGATGCAACGTCGGCTCAAGCGGATGCGCAGCCTGTCTCGGCGGACCGGGAGATACCTTCGGTCGGCTGCAGCGCAGCGAAGTGTGCATCAGCACCACCAACCGAAACTTCCCGGGCCGGATGGGAAGCACGAAATCCGCGGTGTATCTGGCGTCGCCCCTGACGGTGGCGGCCAGCGCCCTGACCGGTTTTGTGACCGATCCGCGCGAATACGTCAGCGCGCCGATTGAGACAGGGATGGCCGGCGTCGTGTGAAGGAGCGCAGCCCGTTTGCTGGGCGCGACGCGATGGGCAGCAAGGGCGAAATCCGAGCCGATCAGATCGCTGCCGTGTTGCGACGCGCCGCCGCGGTTGACCATGATCTCCGTGAGCACCCTCCCAAGCCCCTGCATGAGGTGGGCCGCGAGCTGGTTGATGCCATCCTGGTGACGCCCACCGACGACATCGCGCCCCAAAAGCTATTCAATAGGTTGCGCTGGGGAGGACAAGTTGTCTTTGCGACACCCGACGCCGCTTCAGCGGTAAATTTCAGCCTGGCGATGGCTGCCTGTGGGTTTGAGATCACCCAGGCCCCTTCTCATGTCGCCGTCGGTTGGCTGGGAATTCCCTTTTTATCCCGGAAATCGCACTTCGTGGTTGCGCGCAAGGTTGAACTTGTCGCATCGGGCCAATCCACTGAACGATTCACCTATCACGTTCATCTTTCACGACCCAGCAATGCCGACGAATATATCGTGGTAAAAGAAGTGCCCACCCCGGAAATGGTCATGGCTAGACTGCGCGGCAAGTGGCCGGATCTGGAAGACGAAGTCCTGGAGAAGCGGGCGCGAAAATTTTCGGAGAAAGTGTTTCCGATTTTCCTCACGCGGGAAGCGGCGATCCTGAAAATAGTCAACCGCGATCTGCCGCAAGAATATCGCAATCGGATGCCTCGTCTGCTCGCGCTGGAGAAAGATAAAAAGGGGTATGCGCGCAAACTCCATTTAAATTGGCTTCGCAATGGCGGCAAGCCGCTTACGCAACTTGAATTTGCCCATCAAAGCGCGGATTTGCTGCGTGTCCTGCATGACAAGGTTGGCGTTATGCACCTGGACTTACGGCTCGATAACTTTGTAATCACCTCCGAAGGCGTGGGGTTTGTCGATTTCGGATCAGCCGTTCGGGTCAATGAAAATCTCAAGGAAAGCCCGTTGCTTTCCAGCATGTTTCAAGAGCTGATGCGCACCAGCGAAATCCAGCGAATGCTTTTCAGCATGACCCGCAGCGGGGAGGTAACCAGCACCGCCATCTCGTGCGGCTTGCACAAGGTGGACAAAGCCGTGGATTACTTCTACCTGGCCGTGCAAATTAATTCACCGCACAAGAATCCAGAGTTAAAGGACCTCATCCTCTACGACAAATCGAGCGAACAGGCTCGTCGCCTGTCCCAGCTTACCGATCAGATTTTGCGCCCCGCCGATCCAATGAAACCGCTATACGGATCAGCCGCGGATATGTTGCGGGGCATTGAAGCGATTGAGCGGTCGATTCCCGATGTGCAAACCATTGAGGCATAACGGGTTTGTGCAAGGCATAATTTTGCCCCCATGAGGGGCGCCGGTGTCGATGATCGCTGGGTATTTTTGCTTTTCAAGGTTGTCGTCAACCCAATCATAAGAGTAGTGCGCCATCGCTTTTTTTGAATAAAGCGAATGGCCGCCAACGTGTTTGACAAAGGCGGGTTATTGAGGAAGCTGAATGAACACGGCGCCTCCCGGCGCGGACGCCCTCTTTTTTATATTGCACGAAAATATGGCAGGAGAAAATTGTGAATCGACGCCCTTTTTCGCGGGTCCTTCGGACAAGCGGCTTTCTGTGTTTACTGCTCTGGCCCGTGGCCCTCTATGCCGCCAGCACTACCCGGCCTGCTGTAGGCGAGCGCGTTCCATCTGAAGATGCGGTTCTGAAGGATCTGCATTCCCTGGGTTTGATTAATGGCCAATTGAATATCTTTCGCTGTGCATGCCCGGTGCGAGACATCGCCAAGGGGATGGGAACAACCCAGCCCAGCGAAGCGCAGCTGAGCCGCGCTCGATTGCGCATGAATCGCTTGTATGACCTGGGAATTCGCACGGTTTTTTCTTTCCAGGATCCGGGCGTCACTTCTGCAGGCGGGGAAAGCAACGATGTAGCCGTTTCGGTGGCGCTGGAGCGGGCAGCCTGTATTGGCTCGGGCATTCGCTACGTGTGGCGCCCCATGGCCAACGCGGGGCCAAACTCGATGCAGACAATGACGGACCAGCAGGTGATGGACCAGATCGACCCCATCAGCGTGGAGATCTTTGATGCGGCGCGCGAAGGGGGCGTGGCTTTCCATTGCTCGGCCGGCCACGACCGGACCGGCATCGTGGCGGCATACATTCGCTTGAAATATCAGCATTGGCCCGTCGATCAAGCCATCGATGAAATGCGCCGCTATGGCCACAACTGGCCCAAATTTTCTGCTGACGGCGGTGTCTCGTCGTGGCATGAACAGCATCTGCGGGCGATTGATTTGCTGTTGAAGAGGCACGACCGGGTGACGACGACGCGCTAATTTCGCACGAAATTAACCTGCGTTTTCACACAAGCCGTCAGGGGCTTTCCGCCGCCCAGTTGGCAATTCAACCAGCAACCTCAAACATCGCAAATCTTTGCGGCCTGCAACAACGATTCCTCCGAATCTCCCACCGGCACAAATTCCTGCCCGAGCCAGCCCTGGAAACCCGTATCCACGATTGCCCGGATGATTGCCGGGTAATTCAGTTCCTGGCTGTCGTCGATTTCATGCCGGCCGGGCACGCCGCCGGTGTGGTAGTGGCCGATGTAGGGGTGATACTTTTTAATGGTGGCAATTACGTCTCCCTCCATGATCTGCATGTGATAGATGTCGTAGAGCAGTTTGAAGTGTTCGGAGCCGACCGCCTTGACCAACCCCACGGCCCACTCCGCGTGATCAGCCATATAATCGGGGTGATCGACCTTGCTGTTCAGCAGTTCCATATGCAGGGTAATTTTGATTTTCTCCGCCAGGCCAATCACCTCCTTAATCGCGGTGGCGCAGTTCTTCTGCCCCTCGCCCAGATCCATGCCGTTGCGGTTGCCGGAAAAGCAAATGACGTTGGTGAACCCCGCGGCGCTCGTCGCGGCAATGCTTTGACGAATCGAATGCAAACATTCATCCCAGTTTTCTTCGCGATTAAGACCCTTTTCGATGGTGTGCGAAGGCGTCATTGTCCCGGCAAGGTTGTATTTCTTGAGGGTGGGGAACGTTTCCGGGGCGGCAATATCAATTCCTCCATAACCCAATCTTGCCGCGATCTGACAAAGCTTTTCCAGAGGCACGGCTGCGTGGCACCACCGGCAGATGGTTTGTCGGATTCGCCGATGACGGATGGCGGGTTCGTTTGCCTGGAACTGATTCATGGAGCCTCGCCTTTTTTCAAAAATTTGCTTAGGCGTTATCGGATGCAAGCGACGAAACGAGTCGGCGCATCAGTATATAAGGTTTCCTCGCATTTTGCCGATGATGTTGACTGACTCAGCCATTCCCGCCGAAGCCGGGGTTGAGGTCAGATAACTATCTGAGGAGGCACGATGCACGCGTCGGTGAAGCGAGCGGTGAAGGGGTTTACCCTTGTTGAAATTCTGATCGTGGTGATCATTCTCGGGATCCTGGCAGCGATTGTGATTCCACAGTTCAGCAACGCCAGCCAGAATGCCAGGCAAAACAGCCTGCAAAGCACGCTGCAAACCCTGCGCAGCCAAATTCAGCTTTACCGAATTCAGCACGGCGATGCACTGCCCAACCTGGTCGCGGATTGGAGTCCCGTCACCCAGACCAGCAGCTTCAATGCTCAGACCTTCGGGCCTTATATGCAAACCACGCCGGTGAATGCCCTCAATGGTTCCAGCGCCGTTTCCGATGCCACCGGAAGCCTCGCCAATGTCACCACCACAGCCGCACTGACGGGTCTCATGCAAACCAATACCAACGTTGGGTTCCTTTACGATTACGAAGGCGGCTCGGGCAGTGGGACAATCTACGCCACCGATGCCACCGGCGCCGCGATTGCCGGTAATTCCGGCACGCCCTACTGATGATCACTTTGCCAGGGCAGCCCAAACGCGGAGGTGGCGTTTTTTCGCAGGTACAAAATCCTCGGGCCACGCTTCTTGATGCAACCCACTCAAACAACCCAAAGAAAATAATGCTTCCGCGCGGTTTTTTCAGTTTCGGCCGTTAGAATGCCGTTAGGTGTCAGCTATTCTCGAATCCATCCTGGGAGCCCGGGGCGCCATCGCGCGACGATTGGGCGATTTATATGAATTTCGCCCCCAGCAGATGGAGATGACCAGCGCCGTTGAGGCCGCTCTCGAATCCGGCCACCACCTGCTGGCCGAGGCCGGCACCGGGGTTGGAAAATCCTTTGCCTATCTTTTGCCCGCCATTCACTACGCCGTTACGCGGAAAAAACGGGTGGTGATTTCGACCCATACCATTTCCCTACAAGAGCAGCTGATTGAAAAAGATATTCCGCTGATTCAGTCGGTCTATCCCGATGAATTTACCGCCGTGCTGGTGAAGGGTCGCAGTAATTATCTCTGCAAGCGCCGGCTGCAACAGGCGCGGGGGCGGCAGGGAATGCTTTTTGATCGCCCGCAGCAGCTTGAATCGCTTTGGAACATTGAACAGTGGGCACTGAAAACCACGGACGGTTCGCTGGCCGATCTTCCCGGCGTGCCCGAGGGGGCGGTGTGGGAACGCGTTTGCGCGGAGGCGGGAAATTGCCTGGGCAAGAAGTGCCAGTTTTATCAGGATTGCTTCTGGCAGGCCGCCAAGCGCCGGATGAACAGCGGGAATGTGCTGGTGGTGAATCACGCGCTCTTCTTTTCCGATTTGGCCCTGCGCATTTCAGGGGTGAATTATCTTCCTAAATATGATGTGGCGATTCTGGATGAAGCCCACACCATTGAAGATGTGGCCGGGGACCATTTCGGCTTGAAAATCTCTGAAAGCGGTCTGCGTTATCAGCTTCGCGTGCTTTACGACCCCAAACGCGGCAAAGGCCTGCTCAGTACCCACGGCGCTTCGGCGAATGATGCGATTGGAGATGTAGTCGATATCCATCTGGCCATGGAAAATTTCTTTGAAAGCTGCGTTGACTGGCAGCAGAACCACGGCCGGGCGAACGGGCGCATCCACGAACCGGCCATCGTTGACAACACGCTTTCGCCTAGGCTGCGCGATCTTTCGCTGCATCTGAAAGCGATGCTGCCGCAAGTCAAGAGTGAGGAGGAAATTTCAGAGCTGACCGCGATGTCGGACAAGGTGATTTTGATGGCGGAAGAGCTTGATGCGCTTATTTTACAGCGCATGCCCGACGCGGTGTATTGGATGGAATTTGGCGGCCGATCGAATCGAAGCGTGACATTGCGTGCCGCGCCCATCAGCGTGTCCCAGGGCCTGAAGATGCATCTGTTCGATAAATTGCAAAGTGTGATTATGTGCTCGGCAACGCTTTGCACCCGAGCCGCCAACGTTTCTGTTGAGGCCACGCGCCCGCCTTCAGTTTCATCCACTAAAAAAGCACCGCCCCCGGATGATCCGTTCAGCTATATTATCTCGCGCCTGGGCGCAACTGAGGCAAAGACAATCGCTTTCGGTTCGCCGTTTGATTATACGAAACAAGCGACGCTTTATATCGAGCCTGATCTTCCCGAGCCCAGTGATACACGCCGGTTTCTGCCTGTGGCGTGCGATAAGATTCTGCATTATCTCAAGCAAACCAATGGCGGGGCGTTTGTGCTGTTCACCAGCTTCAGTGCGCTGATCGAGACTGCCACCCGCCTTGGGCCCGCGCTGGAAAAGCTGGGGTATCCGCTGCTCGTGCAAGGCAAGGATGCGCCGCGAAAGATTTTACTAGAGCGGTTTCGCGATACCCCCAAAGCGGTTCTCTTTGGCACTTCCAGTTTTTGGCAGGGGATTGATGTGCGCGGCGATGCGCTGCGTAACGTCATCATCGTCAAGCTGCCCTTTGCCGTTCCCGATGAGCCGGTCATCGAAGCACGCTTGCAGGCCATCACCAAGGCCGGCGGCAATCCGTTCATGGAATATTCCGTCCCTGAAGCGATCATCAAGCTGAAGCAGGGGTTTGGGCGGTTGATCCGCAGTAAGACGGATAAGGGAATTGTGGTGATTTTGGACAGCCGGATCAAAACCAAGCGCTATGGCCGATGGTTTTTGGAAGCGCTGCCAGCGTGTAATCTGGTGGTTGTGCAAAACAACCGGCAAGAGTTTGTCGAGAACGACGAAACCTCAATGAGCTAGCCCAGCCCGCCGGACGTGTCCTCACTACAATACCCGGCATGAACATTTTTCGTTCACTCATCGAAAAGCAGCTTTCCACCATTTTCGGCGCGGAGGTTACATTTTCAAACCTGAAAATCTCCATTATGAAAGGCTCGCTGGAAGCGGAGGGTCTAACCGTTGGCAGCGCCGAATTCGATAAGCCCCTGCTGAAAGTCCGCCGCATCCGGGCGGAGATTTCCGTCAGTAAAGCCCTGTCAGGCCGACTTGCGATCAAATCCATCGCCATCGAAGAACCCATCGTCAAGCTGGTCGTCAATGAAAAGGGCGGGAGGAATTTCCCAAGCCTCTCTAAGCTAAGTTCAAAGGAACCCCAGCCGGGAACTCCAGTGCCAAGCTCCCCCTCGGCCCAGCCGTCTCCCGCCCGGCAACTCAATTTGCACTCGATTCAAGTGACGAATGCCCAGCTTCATTTCTGCGATCAGACCGGCGGCTCAACCTATCACGCCTCCGCGGAAAATGTCCAGGCTGAACTGCGAGAAGAAGGCGGACAAACGCTCGTCAAAATAAGCATCGGCTCCATCGGCCGCCGCGATTGCCCTATGACCCTTGCGCCGATTCACCTGACCGCCAGCTTCGCCAGCGTGGGAGATTTGCTGCAACTCCAAAATGCGCGGGTGGAAATGAAAATAGATGCGCGGGAACAACTGGTGGCAACAATGAGTTCCCCCCAGATCGCCGCACGAAAAGCGATCGTTCAACTCCAGGCCAAGGCCAATCTCTCTGAGTTATCACCCCTCTTGCCCCCGTCGCTTGAATTGCCGCCAACCCTGAGATCTGTGGATATTAAGGGCGATTTCCAGATCAACACGAAGTTCCGCATCGAAGGGCCACGCGCCATTGCCTTCGATGATTTTCACATCCAATTGGCCCACGCCCGGTTCACTCATGGCCCGCAGTCATAAAAATAAACGCGCGCCCCTTCCTCAAAATGATCCATGGCCGCCTGCTCTCGGCCGATCGCATCCAGACCCGCCCGTGTGATCTCCTCCTCATCGCTGTTGAGATGAATGACGACCACCCACACGCGCCGCGCCCCCGCGAGCGACTTTTCATCCCGCACGACCGGCCCAATCCCATGATCAAACCGCGGGCCGACGTGCAGCACGCCGGTCTTCTCCGGGTCCAGCTTCCACCCGCTGGCTGGCTTGTAATACGCATACGAAGTCTGCGCGAAATTCGATAAATACAACACGTCCCCAGCCTGCCAATGCGAAGCGATCCATCGATATGCGCCCAGGGATTCCTCACGCCCCGGCGGGGCAAGCCAATAATCCAGCGCCCGCGTAGCGGATGGATAAAGCACGATTGCCCCGATAAGGATGCCGGCGACAAGTCCCGGCCCGCCCTCCAGCAATGATTCAACTCCCGCCGCCATCGCGATGATAAGCAGCGGCACCGCGAATAATGCCAACCGATCGGCAAACGGATATTGCTTCACCGCTGACGCCAGCACCACAATCGCCAGCGGCGAAAGCACCAGCAGCAAACGGCGCTGTCGCCGCGCGATGATTACGGCAATGCCCAGGAAAAGCGCGATCGCCCCCGCATCCGGGTTCGGCATCCACATCGCCCCCGGCTCCGAACAAATCGCCCAAAACCGCTTGAAGATCCATGGCGCCATCCAGCGCGGCCACAGTGGCATAAATGCATCGCGCGCCGCCCAATACTCCACCAGATGCGGATGGGATTCACCTGAAATCGCCCCGCGTAGGAAGATGAGGTAATCAAGGAGGAACGTTGCCACCCATACCGTGCCAATGATGAGCAGCCGGTGGATCGACGGAGAATTCAGCAGGCTGTTGTTTTTGCGGTGTTTCTCATCAAGCCACAATTGCCAGAGGGCGGCCAGGCCCGTGCCCGCGCAGACCAGGAATGCGGGGTGGGAAAAAAGGATTCCAATCACCCCCACCGCGGCAGCGAGTTTGGCGCGCCGTGGGCAGGGCCGCTCGATGAATCGCAGCATCGCCAGAACGATTGCCAGACAAACCGTCACATCGCTGGAGTACTGCTTCACCTCGCTGGCGTAATAAATCAGCGGTCCCAGCACCGCGAACAGCGACATTGCAAAAACTCCACCGCGCGGGCCGAGCACGCGCCGGGTCACCGCGAAGAAGAGGGGCAATGCCGCCAACCCCATAAAAAGTGGAAACAGCCGCAATGATCTTTCCCCGGTCCCAAAGACGCTGGCCACCAATCGCTCGGCGACCAGAAACCCCGGCGGCGCGAGTTGCCAATCCTCCAAGGGCTTAAAAAGCAAAGCTGCGAGGCCCCGTCGAGAGATGCTCTCCGCCAGATAAATCTCATCCAGCCAGAGGGCTCGCCAGTGGACCCAGCGGAAGATGCGCAGGATAGCGGCAAGGAAGATGATGGACGAGGCTGAGAGGGTTGCCCAGCGCGGCCAGGGGTGTGGTGCGCGGTCTTCTGGAATGATCGGTTTCTCTGCTGATGCTGGCGCGACTGTCATTGGGGTCTATGCTAACGGCTGGGAATGGGCGTGTCGTCTGGTTGGCGAATGTGGTTGCGCTGAGCGATGTGTAGCGTGTAGCGGTTCAAAAGTTCAAATTATTGTCGGTTTTATGTGATGGGCTTCGGTAGGCTTGGTTTACTCGTATATGACGGGCCTTGGCTTCGGGGGAGCGGTTGGCTGGCCTGATTACTGAGGGTGCTGCCGTTTCGTGGGGATTACTGAATTTGAAAACTGTTTACCTTCCAGACATCGTTCTGGTCCAGAGTTTGAATGGCGAAAGTATGCACCTGGCCGTTGGGTGAGATTATGACTCCACTTACGGTGCATATTTCCGCGCTGCCTATGTTCTTTGAAATGTTGCTGTTCGTAATTTTGGTTTGCTGTGCGCCGCCCAAGGTTTGCAGATAGGCGACTCCTGCATTTATTTGAGCGGTTGAAATCTGGCTCGTCGATTCCGCGGTCGCGGCGGCGAGGTTGTTGGTGTTCAGATCCGCGATGAATTGATATCCCAGAGCACGCGATGGGCTGCTGGCGACCCAGGCCCATATGCCCAATGAACCGACGGCGCCCCACAGGACCAGGCTGATTGTTCCGAGAACGAGGCCGGCGATTGCCAGGCCGCGGCCGCGCATTAAGCCGTTGGTGGTTGCGCGGATTGCGATGATCCCGAAAACGATTGCGGTTGCGCCGGTCAGGAGAGGAACGCAGCCGAAGATGCTGACGATGAAGCTGGTGATTGCTGCGCGGCTGAAAGCGGGGCGCAGGCTGTAGCTGGAGTAGTTCAAAGGCCCGGCGTTTTGGGGGTGACTGTCGATGTAGCACCTGTTGCCGAATCGGACCCTTGGGAACTTGTTTCGAAGAGGGTCGTGACTCGATTAATCTTAACGGGGCAGCCGTCTTCCGTGAACTACAAACCCGACTTCCTTAAACCTCGCCCTGCGTAGCACCCATTATCGGTCGCATCAAAAAATCCGATTCAAACCCCCCGAAAGTTTTCCCCAGCCCTCTGCATGCTTACAATGGTTCTTCCCGCGGAGACCGCGCCTCATGGTGTTCACCACCCAGTGCCCTAAATGCGGAAAGATCCTGTGGTTTTCCAATAAACTCGCGGGCACGCTGACCATTTGCCCTGCCTGCGGCGGCACCATGCGCCTGGAGCCGCCCCCAATCCCCACCCCCGCGGAAACAATAATCGGCCAGAACGTGTCCCCAGTCCCTCCGCCCGGCGAGCCTTCCCAACCTCCAATGCAAACTCCCGCCGCCTCTGGGACGGCGACGCCTGCGACCGCCGACGATACCGCCTTGGCCATGGACATCGCACCCCAGCCCGATATCACGCCCGTCCCATCGCCTCTTAATGCACAAAACACGGAATATAACGCGGCGCCCCATTACATCCCCGCGCCGCCTTTACCTCAAACATTCGCCCCCGCGCCGCCCCAATCCGCCGCCGCCGCGCTTGAAGACGTTTACGTCGAGCCTCCCGATGCGGACGATCGCGTGCCCGCGGTCGTAGCGCAATCCTTCCTCACCCATCAGGCCGCTGCCGCTGCGGGTGAAGCGCCCGTGGATGCGGATCAGTCAGATCTGGTTCAGTGGACCCAGCCCCAGCCCACCGCTCCGCCTCCCTCGGCGCCGCCCATCTGGTCTCCTCCGCCGCTTTCAAATAGCGGCTCCTCCTCCGCCGCCCAGCAGCAGCAATCCTGGTTCCCTCCGCCGGCCTTCGGCCAGCGCGCCGGCTCCTCCATCATCAACACCCGCGCCAGCCGCGCCGCCAACAGCGCGCAGCCCCAGCAGGTGTATCTCTGGGTCGCTGCCGCTGCCGCCGCACTGGCCATCATCATGGGAATCATCTGGCTGCTTCCCCATTCCCCCTCGGCCGGCCCCTGGGAACAATCGCACCGCTCGGACATTCTCGATCTCAAACAATCCGCCGAGCAACTGGCCATCTCCGGAAAATATCGTGATGCCTACGAAAAATATCAGGAACTGGAGCGCCTCGTCGCGGGCCAGCAAATTGAAGATCCCTATCTCCAGGGTGAGCTGGCAAAATCCTGGCAACACCGCGATGCGCTGTACGACACCGTCATGAAATTGCCGCCGGGCCCTTCGCCAACACCCGCGCCCCAGCTCGCCCAGACAAGGCCCGCGCCGCAAACGTCCATCGTTGCGCCCGTGATTCCACCGCAAGAGGCGCAGTCGGCTACGCAGGCGCCTTCCCTGCCGTCAACGCCTCCGCGCATTGCTTCGCCGCCCATGCTTCCGCCGCTGCGTCCCGTCCTGCCCCCCGTTGCGAATACCACTGCCACCGCCCCAACCGCTCCACTGGCATCCGCCGGTCCAGGCGCGCCCAAACGCCCACCCATCCGGCCCAGCGCGCGCAAAGCCGCCGGCGTAACCGATGCCCAGATTGGCGCCGCCATCACCAGGGGCGCCCAGTACATCCTCGATCAATTCGACGGACCGCAGTTGCCGCGCAATATCGAATACCACGACGGGCTGGATAGCCTCGCCCTCTATGCCCTTTTGCAATCCGGCCTGGCCACCCACGACAAGCGACTGGATATCCACTCCATGTTCATCGTCAACGCCATCGAGGCCCTGAAAAATCTCCCCATGCGGGATCAGTACATCACCTATAGCCGCGCCCTCCGCGCCACCGCCTTGGCGCTTTACGATCGCCCTGAAGACCACTGGATCGTGCAGAAAGATGTCGAGTGGCTCCTCCGCTCGCAGGAGGGGGGGGCCTTTACCTATACCGATGAATTCCCCCGCCACACCTCCTTCCCCTTCTGGGATAATTCCAATTCACAGTACGGGCTGCTGGGCGTCTGGTCCGGAGCTGATGTCGGAATCCAGGTCCCGTCGCAATTCTGGCGCGAGGTTCAGCGCCATTGGTCGGAAAACCAGCTTGCCGACGGCCAGTGGGGCTACAGCAGCGGCGCGGTGGATCCGCGCCAATCCATGACCCTCGCCGGCATTGCATCGCTTTTTGTCTCCGCGGATTATCTCGACGCGGATAGCGCCGAACACCCCGTCGGCATCGCCCCCTTCTCCCCCGCGCTCGCCAGGGGCCTGGCCTGGCTGGAAAATGCCGACAATAGCATCATCTCGGTTTCTGATGTTTACTACCATTACACCCTTTATGGCCTTGAGCGCGTCGGCCTGGCCTCCGGATTTAAATACTTCGGGTCACACGATTGGTACCGCGATCACGCTGACGAAATGGTTTCCCAACAGCTCCCCCAGGGCAACTGGGGCTCGGAAACCCCTTCCCAGGGCGTGGTCGACACCGCCTATACCCTTCTGTTCCTCGCCCGGGGCCGCCACCCCATCATCATGAATAAGCTGCGTTTTGACGGCAACTGGGCCAACCGCCCGCGCGATGCCGCCAACCTTGCCCACTTCGCCTCGGCGGATCTGGAGCGCCCCCTTAACTGGCAGGTCGTCCCGCTGGATCATGATTGGCGCGACTGGGCCGACAGCCCCATCCTTTATCTCGCCAGCGATAAACCCCCGGCCTTCTCCGATTCTGACCGCGACAAAATCAAACAGTACATTCAAAGCGGCGGCATGCTCCTCACCCAGGCCGACGGCGGCAGCGCCGCGTTCTCCACCTTCGTCGAAAACCTCGGCAAACAACTGTTCCCGCAATATTCCTGGATCGATCTCCCCGCCGATCATCCCCTCCTTTCCACGTCCTACAAAATCACCGCGCCCCCGCCCACGCGCATCCTCACCAACGGCTCACGTATTCTTATGATGCACTGGCCGACGGATGTAACCGTGGGCTGGCAGCTGCGCCATGAACGGGAAAACCGGCCAGCTTTCGAAATGGGGATCAACCTGCTGCTCTATGCCGCCGGAAAGAGTGAGCTGAAAAATCGCCTTGTCAGCGATTACATCCCAGATTCCCAAATCCCCCCCGCCGCCTCCATTCGCGTCGCCCGTCTGAGCTACAAGGGAAACTGGGATCCCGAGCCCGCCGCCTTCCCCCGCGCCGATCGATGGTTTCGGCAGGCTACGGGTTTAGGCCTCACGCTCGAGCCCACCACCATCGAGAACCTGGCCGCCGCCAATCCCCCCCTCGCCCACCTCACCGGCACCGACCGCTTCGCCGCCTCCAACGCGCAAATTGCATCGATCCAAAAGTACGTCAAAGCCGGCGGCGTTCTCCTGATCGATCCCTGCGGCGGCCCGAACGATTTCTACCACTCCCTCCGCGATGATCTCCTCCCTCGCGCCTTCCCCGACGCCCAGCTGCAAAACGTTGATACCTCAAGCCCGCTGCTTGCCGCGAATGCCGACGGCATGACCGACGTCTCAAGCCCCCAGATCCGCGAATTCGTAAGATCCCTCCCCGCTGAACCCCGCGCCCGCCCCCAAATCCTCAAGGCCGGCAAAGGCCACGTCATCCTCCTCCCCCTCGACCTCACCAGCGGCCTGCTAGGCGCCAACGCCTGGGGAATCGCCGGCTACCAACCCGATTACGCCCTCAACCTCTTCAAAAATATTGCCCTCTGGACTTGGGATGGTGCGAAGGATTCGAAGTAAAATCCATTCCGTCAAAAGACTTCCGAGCTTTCGGGCCATCGGATCAACATCTCGCGTCAAATATTTTCAAATGGCTGCAAGCTTCATTTGATATTCGATATCCGACTTCCCCTAATCACTCAGACACATGATCCGTGCTACGTAACGGCTGTAGACCTAAAGCCATCATTGACTGAGCCTGGTATATAGATGGCTCCGCTGCGACTCAAACGTCCGAACACGCGAAAAATACTCGCCGAGAATTTGCGCCGACTTCGAAACGACAGGGGATTATCCCAGGAAGCACTTGCGGATTTGGCATCGCTTCACCGCACCTATGTTGGTTCAGTCGAGCGCGCGGAGCGGAATATCTCCATCGACAATATTGAGAAGCTCGCCGCTGCGCTAGGCGTAGCACCGGCTGAATTGTTAACGGCGTCGGCCAGCGGAAGCCGGTAATCATGGGCGCGGCATACCGATGCCGGGTCGGCGACTACGACGCCTCGACCGCGAAAGAGAAACTCGGTCACCTCATCGCAAGCGCCGCATCTTCTGGGTTCAGTACGCACTTTCACAAGCAGACTGCTGCTTGGGAAGCGGAGCTCAAGATCCTATCCAGCTTATCCGCTTACCTTTCGAAAGAAGTGGCCGGTTCCCCAGATTGGTTTTTCCTATTCGAATATGAAATCCCACGGCGGGAACGTCGGCCCGATGTAGTGCTTCTCGCTGGCGATCTGATTTTCGTTCTGGAATTCAAGATTGGTGCGGAGACATTTGCAAAAAGTGATGAGTGGCAGGCATATAGCTATGCTCTCGATCTTCGTGATTTTCACTCGCAGAGCGCCGGGCGAACAATCGTTCCGGTGTTGATCGCAACTTCTGCCGTGGCAAGGGCCGAATATCAATCGACGCCATTGCTCCCAGGTGGTGTGCCGCCCCGCGGATGCGTCATGCAAACACTTAGAGCCAACGCCCCTGAACTCGGTCTGTTGATCGCGGGGATATATTCGTCGATCGCCCACGACGCAACGGCCCACATCGATCCCGACGCATGGGAACATGGGGCCTATCGTCCGACACCCACGATAATTGAAGCCGCCGAGCAACTTTTCGGGGGACATGGGGTATCGAATATTTCTCACAATTTCGCAACAAATCTGGTTGCTACGACAAACGAAATTGTAAAAGCTGTTCAGACATCCCAAGCGGAGAATCGCCGAACGATCTGCTTTGTCACTGGCACGCCTGGGGCGGGAAAAACACTTGCTGGTCTAAATGCCGTGCACGATCCAGCTTTGAGGAAAGATGGACGTCCCTCTGCGGTTTTCCTCTCTGGCAATGGCCCACTCGTGAAAATCGTTCGGGAAGCGCTGATTCGCGACCAGCAGCGCATCCTCCCTAGAGACGAAGCCAAACGTGTCGTCAGCACCTTTATTGCAAACGTCCACCAGTTTCTCGTCCAGTACGGCATCAAAGAAGTGACTACTGCACCCCACGAGCACGCGATCGTATTCGATGAGGCGCAACGTGCTTGGGATGCCAAGGAAGTGAAAAAGAAACATGACATCGACCAATCCGAGGCGAGCCTGGTGTTACAGATCATGGAACGGGCCGAGGGCTGGTGCACCGTGGTCGCACTGGTAGGCGGCGGACAAGAAATTAACCGGGGAGAGGCCGGGCTGGAGGAGTGGGGGAGGGCGCTCAGGGGGCGCACCACCCGATGGCGTGTGATGGCATCGCCAGAGCTGTTGAAAGGCGGCGAGAGCGTCGCCGGTCACCGTTTGTTCGAGTCCGAGCCGCCGCCTACTGTCGACGTTGTGGAGAGTTCCGACCTCCATCTCACCGTCAGCGTCCGCAGCCCTCGTGCGAAACTGCTAAGCCAATGGGTGGATGGGCTTTTACGGAGCAATCCAACTGATGCAGTGATCCCTGGCACAAGTTCGGACTTTCCAATCGTCCTAACTCGTGATCTTAATGTCGCACGGCGTTGGCTGAAAACGCGGTCTGACCCTAAACAACGAGCGGGTTTGCTGGCGAGTTCGGGGGCGCTGCGACTGCGGCCTTATGGACTCGAAATATCCTCGAGTTTTCGACAGGGGTATCCATACACGGATTGGTTTCTAAGCGGTCTCCATGACACGAGATCATCCATGTGGTTGGAAGTCGCAGCCACCGAGTTCGAATGCCAGGGGCTCGAACTCGACTGGACATGCGTTTGCTGGGGTGAAGACTTCGTTATCGATCCTGGAACCGGTTCATGGATGTGTCGTAAGTTCCGTGGAACAAAGTGGCAGCAGGTCGGACGTGCGGAGCTAAAGCAGTTTATAGTCAACAAATATCGTGTTCTGCTCACACGCGCACGGAGTGGGATGGTGATTTGGATTCCAAACGGCGACCAATCGGACTCAACGCGCGATCCCAAATTGCTCGACGCTACCGCAAAATTTCTTATCGACGCGGGCGTGTCTATTTTTTGACGTTGCGCACAGCGGGGGAAAGGCTGCATTGGCGGGCATTTCGACGGAAGCGACCGTCACACAGACCGGTGACTCAGTCGCCTTGGAGGAATCAAGGCCCGACATTCGCAACCAAATCCAGCCCCGCGTCCCACGTGCCGTGATTTATCCCCGTGCCCCCATTCAATGTGTCGGCAAACCCATTGGCTGCTCCCAATGAATCGTTCCCCGCGCCGCCATAAAGCAGGCTGTTCCCCGCGCCAGTGATGATCGTGTCATTGCCGCCCGCCCCCTGAAGGGTGTTGTTCCCCGCGCCGCCATCGATGCTGTCGTTGCCGGCCATCCCCTGGATCAGGTCGTTGCCCGCCCCGCCGATAAGCGTGTCGCTTCCATCGCCGCCGATCAGTGTGTCATCCCCCGCGCCGCCGCTCACCAGCGCCCCGATCACCCCATGCCCGATCGTCACGCTGTCGTTGCCGCCCAGCGCGTCGATTTCAATCGAGCTTACCAAAGCGCTGTTATACGTTTGGGAGATGCCGTCCAGCATCACCGTGTACTGGGCGTTGGCCGCGTTGTTTTCCACGGTGATGGTGTCGGCATTTTCCGTCCCCGTAACCGTCAGCTTTCCGTTGACAATACCGGAAAACCCCTGCCCGTACCGGGCGATATCAAAATTGCCGCCCCCCGCTCCGGCAGCAACAATCTTGCCCCCGCTCTGCACGCCCACCGCCCAGGCGGTCTGCCCAAACGTGGCGTTGGAGTTGAAATCCGTGTTCACCAGTCCACCCGAGCCAAAGGTGGCATCCAGCGTACCGTCGGTGTTAAATCGCGCCACCGCCAGCCGCGGTTCGTTGGCGCCTGCCGGTGAAGTCGTCCCAGCCGCCAGCACCTTGCCGTCCGGCTGAACCGTCACCGCGTTAAATAAATCGTTCAGGCCGGCCGCCGAGAACGATTCAATCACCAGGCCGCCGATGCCGAATGCCGAATTGCGGGTGCCGTCAGCATTAAACGACGCGATCACCATATCCTGCTTGTCGCTGTTCGGATTTGTCGCGTGCCCAGCCGCGTAAATCAGACCGCCCGGCCCGATGCTCACCCCGCGGAATTCGCCATGCTGGGCATCCGGCGCGAAATTGGCAAACGCAAAAAATGTCGGATCAAAGCGGCCGTTGATCGTGAACCGGGCGACCACTCCCCCGCCTCCATCGTTGCCAGCCACCAGAATTCCGCCGTCCGCCTGCGCTGCCAACCCCTTCACCGGTCCATAGCCGAACACCACAAATCCCCCCGAACCAAAGGAGGCATCCAGTTGCCCATCAGACGTAAGCCGCACCAGTGTCGATTGCCCGCCGCCCACAATATCGCCGCTGGGTTGAAGCACCAGCCCGGTCAATATCTGCCCGTTCACCACCCGCGCGATCGCTTCGCCGTTGCCACTGCCGAAGGAAGTATCGATCGCCCCCGAAGCTGTAAACCGCGCCACCGCAAAAGCGCCTTGATCTGATCCAGCCACCAGAATCCGCCCCTGGCCGTCAATCACCATCGCGCGCGTAACAAACTGGCCCCCAAAATTGGCGATCACATTCCCATTGTTGCCGAATGAAGTATCCGCCGATCCATCCGCATTCCGCCGGGTGAGCCCCAGGGCCGTCACACCGCCCGCGACCTCCACGCCGGCCACCACCATCTTGTCGTCGCTTTGCACCACCATCGCGCGGGCGCGAGCCACCGCGCCAAAATTGTCCAGCACCAGGCCGCCCGTGCCAAACGTCGCATCCAGCACGCCCTCGCTGAAAAGCCGCCTGCCTTCCAGGTGCTCCATGCAAACGGCGCAGCGGCGAAGCCGCGATTGTGTCCCATCCATGGAACGACCCATCTAATAACAAAAGAAAATTGCGCTAAGCGCGCACAGACCGATAATTATCTGATAGATCGGTCTTGGGGACAGGTTTAGGTTGGGGAAAATTCCGGACCGCTGGTACCTGACCGATCAGCGAAGGTGCCGCCGCCGGGCACATGGCCGCGATGGATGCCAGCCCATCGCGATACCACCGCAGCAATGTCGGGTTGGCGCGAATCGCCGATGGAATGCTCCCCGAAAGCAGCCCCTGCGCATGAATCGATCTCTGGTGCCGCTTGCAGAGGCGCCGCAGTTCGGCGTCATCCCCATCAGCCGCAAGACGGGCCGCCTTAAACAGTTGCTGGCTCAGGTTGGAAGGAACAATCGTCCGTCCCGCCGGAGGCGGCGGAGCACTAACCACCACCGGCGCAGCCGCCAGCGATTCAGCCACCGGCTCAGACTGCGAACGTTTGCCAAAACCAAAAAACGCCATAGTCATCCACGTCAGGGTGTCGTCTCTAGTATCGGAAAGGCTTGAAAAGAAGGATTAACCGCAAAAAAACCAATCGCACCCTTCCAATGCACCCATGACCAACCTTCTTTTCCCATCAATGCCCGATTCACGTAAGGCCAAAAATGACCCAAGCTCTCATCCCCACTGCAATTCCATTTGCGAACCCACCCACGGACGCGCCCGCTCCGCGCATAACCAGCCCGTCCGCCGGTCCTGCTCCGCCAGCACGAGTCGTTTGGCCATTCGCGCATCGCGAGAGAACGTCTGCCGCACAACATTCGGACAATTGCACTCAGCGCTTCGATGCAGCAGAACGATATGCTCCGGCAACCGACGCGCCGCTGCCTCGCATTCGTCAAAGATCGCGCAGACAGCATCAAATGCTTGCTGATTCGATAAATGCCCCCGGCCCCCCATAATCCGCTGCTTCAAAAACCACGGCCGCGCGCTCTCCCGCTGCATCCGCGGATCGTAATTGCTTTCAATCGCCAGCAGATCCAGGTCGGTAAACGCTTCGTGCAGCGAGGATTCAACGCTTCCAAGATCGGTGGCAAATCCGATCCGGCTTCCGAATCCCTCGAACACAAACCCATGCGACCCTTGCTCATCATGCGGAAATGCAACCGGCCGGGCCGAAATTCCATCCACGGGCGAAAACGCACTGCCGTTAAACGTGCGAATCAGCTCCGCCATCTGCAAACTGTCCGCCCGGCGGCGCAGCCCTTCCGCGCACCGTTCATGGCAAAAAATCAAAATCCCCAGCCGGACAATTTCCCGCACCCAATTGATGTTGAAATGATCGTGATCCAGGTGAGTCAGACAAATGGCGCGAACATCCCCAACACAAATATCCAGCCCCTTCATCCGCGTCGCCGCCGTCCGTGGACCAATGCCGCAGTCGATCAGAATCACCCCGCTCGGATACCGCAGCGCGCTGGCATTACCCTGCGAACCGCTTGCGAGAATGCAAAGGGATGGTGACATCCGTGTCTATGTCGAAAAAATCTGAAAACCTGATGGCCAGCGACGGATTAAACCGCCGCCACGATCGCCTTCGCGCCCAGATGCAGATAATCCAGAACATCCTGCGGCTCGCGCCCGCTCTTGGGAATCTGATGCACATACAATGCCTTCAGCTTCACCGCTGCCCCGGTCGAGGCAATCTGCATCGCCAGTTCAGCATCAAGCCCGCCGGTATAGTTGTCTTCCACCGTGATAATGCGGCCACCGCTCTTGGCTGCAATATCGATGATTCCGTTGTCCTTGATTGGGAAACTATAGGCGTCAATCACGCCCGCCTTCTTGCCGCTCTTGGCCAGTTCATCAGCAGCCTTCAGGCACTCGTGAACCATGTAACCCGCGGTGACGAACACCAAATCCTTGCCTTCGCGAAGCACCTTGTAGCCGCCAACTTCAAACGTCTCTTCCGGCTTGTAAAGCGCCTTTACATCCGCGCGCAGCGCCCGCTGATAACAGGTGCCGTCCAGGTTGGCCATCAGCTCGGTAATCTTGTAGCAACTGATCGCATCCGACGGGAAGAAATATCGCACCGCCGGCTGCCCGTTGAAGTTGGTCACATGACAAAAGCTTCGGAAAAATGCCGCGTCCGGCAAAGACATCTGGCTCGGACCATCCGAGGCCAGCGTCACGCCCGCGTGGGTCCCAGTCACCTTCAGGTTCGCCCCGCCGATGATTGCCATCTCCACCTGGTCGTAGCCGCGAACAACGAACTTGGCGAATGTCGAGCAGAACGGAATCTTCCCCGCGGCACTCGCCCCGGCGGCCACGCTGAACATGTTCTGCTCGGCGATTTTGCATTCCAGATATTGCGCCGGATATTTCTTGGCGAACCACTCGGCATGCGTCGAGTTCTTCACGTCCGCATCCAGGCCGATCACGCGCTTGTCCGCCTCGCCCAGCGCCACCAGCGCCGCCCCATACGCCTTGCGCGGCGCAATCGGTTTGCCCGCTGCCAATTCCTTATCCAGGCCAACCGCCGCCAGGCCTTCAGCATAAGACTTGATCTTGATCGCCTTCTTCTCCGGATGATTCACCTTGGCCGATGCCGGAGGAATCTTCAGCTCCCCGTCGAGGTTGTAATCCGCCACGCCCAGATCCTTGGCTGTCAAATCCAACTCACCGAGAATCCCAGGCAGGGCATCTTTCTTCACCGGTGTGCCGTGCTTGCCCATGCCTTGCTCGTGCGGCGCGCCCCACCCCTTCACGGTGCGGGCCACGATCGCCATCGGCCGCTGGCCGTTCTGCACGACGGGCAGTTCGCCCAGTGCGTTATCGATCTGGTGTGGATCATGCCCATCGATGGTCAGAACGATGAACCCGAACGCCTTCAGCTTGTCCGCCAGACCCTGATAGCTCTGCTGCGGAGATACCCAGTCGCTCTGCGCCAATTCATTGCAGTTGAAAATCGGAATGACATTGGTGAGCGCATGATCGACGATAAAATCCGCTGCTTCCCAGATCTGCCCTTCGCGGCTCTCCCCGTCGCCGATGATGCAGTAAATATTGCGGTTGATCTTGTCCATCTTCGCCGCCGCCGCCAGGCCCGCCGCCACCGAAAGCCCCTGCCCCAGGCTGCCCGTCGCGGCATCAAAGAAAGGCACGCCCAGTTGTGGATGCGGATGCCCATCGATCGGGCTATCGATCGCCCGCAGCGAAAGCGCGTCCGCCTTGGTCATCGCCCTTGCCGCGTCGCGACCCTTGCCCATCGGAATGATCATGCCGCCCAGATCAGAGTAGGCCGCGTAAATAATCGGCACGGCATGCCCTTCGGAAAGCACCAGCCGATCCGACGCCAGATTCCACGGGTCCTTCGGGTCCCAGCGCATCTGGTGATACATCAGCACCGTCACCAGGTGCGCCAGCGAGAGCGCCGTGGACGGATGCCCACTCCCTGCCGACGTGGTCATCTCAATCGAAAGTTTGCCAATATCGATAGCCTTGCGATTAATAGCGGCTGCGAAGCTCATCGTCGCTTCTCCATGCAATTAAAATTAAAAACAAGCCCGGCGCGATTCGCCAGGCAGTCCCATCCTGCAACCGGCGGAGAATACAGCGGCAGGGAAAGTGAAGCAATTCAACCTCCCCCTAACTTAACGGAAAACCGCCGGGCTGTTCTATCATCTGAACATCAATTCAAAAGACATCGCTATCGGCCTCCCGCCGCCTCATATTATGTGCCCCCGCCGCCCGTGTACCGCGCCCATCGGCAATTCGTATCCCCCGTCCTATCTCATTCACCGGGTTCTGGAGTAGATTGGCAGCCGATATGTTCCGTCATATTCCCAACGCGCTTACCGCCTTGCGCCTGCTCCTGGCAGCCGTTTTCTTCTGCATGCTTTCCTACTACCAGAGCGCGCTGGGCCGCCCCGTCGACGTTTCATGGCTGAATCTCGCCTTTTTTGTTTATCTCATCGCGCTCATTACGGATTTTCTTGATGGATATCTCGCCCGCAAATGGAAGGTCGAAGGCGCCTTCGGGCGCATCGTCGATCCCTTCGTCGACAAAGTGCTGGTGCTGGGCAGTTTCATATTCTTTGCCGGAAAGAATTTCACAATCCCCATGACCAACCCCACCGAAATCCCTCAGAACGTGAAAACAATCACCGGAGTCGTGCCGTGGATGGTCGTCGTCATTCTCGCCCGCGAACTTCTCGTCACCACCCTGCGCGGCAGCAGCGAGGAAAGCGGCCAGGCCTTCGGCGCGCAGTTCAGCGGCAAACTGAAAATGGTGTTTCAATCCGTCACCATCCTCGTCATTCTGGTTTATGTGAACTACCGAAACCGTTTCCCCGAGTACGAGCTCCCGTTCGCCCATTTCCGCGATTTCTGCATCTGGGCAACCCTGGCCGTCACCGTCATCAGCGGCCTGCTTTATCTGCGGCACGCCCTGGCCCTTTACAGGAAATAGCGTGGGAAATCCTGTTAAAAAATTCATCGCCACCCTGGCCGGCACGGGTTATCTCCCGGCCTCCGGTACCTTTGCCAGCCTGCTCACTTGCCTGCTGCTCTGGCCGCTGCTGGTCTGGGCCGGGCCGCGCCCCCAAATCGCCGCCACTATCGCTGTCGCCGGGGTGATTCTATTTTCTGCTTTGAATCAGACCCTGGCGCCCTGGGCAATCGCCGCCTGGGGGGAAGATCCAAGCCGCTTCGTGCTCGACGAAGCCGCCGGAATTTGCCTCACGATCTTATTTCTTCCCGCCCATGCCGGGTGGATGCCCAACGGCATAACGCTGCTCGCGGCATTTGTTGCCTTCCGCGTGTTTGACATCACCAAGATTCCCCCCGCTCGGCAACTCGAAAACCTGCCCGGCGGATGGGGCATTCTGCTGGACGACCTGGCAGCAGCGGTATATGCCAACATCGTTTGTCAGGTGCTGCTGCGCTGGATCATCTCCGCCACCTGAAGATCCAGCGGCGTGGTGATCTTCAAATTGCGGTCTTCTCCCGTCACCAGCCAAACCGGTTTGCCCGCCAGTTCAAGAAGCTGAACGTCATCCGTTACTTTTTCCAGCGGAATCGGACAGGCGGCAAACGCCTCCAGAAGATCACCCCGGCCCATGATCTGCGGCGTCTGCATCGCCCAAAGCTGATCGCGCGGAACCGTCCGGCAAACCTGCGCCGGTAGCGGCCCCACCGCCTCTTTGATCGTCAAATGCACCGCCAGCGCCGCCGCCGCCGCGCCGTGCTTTAAAGCAGCGGTAAACGTTCGATCAATCAGCCCCTGCGATGTCAACGGGCGGGCCGCGTCATGCACCGCCAGCCACGGAATGTCCGCCGACGACGCCAGCGCGCCTTCGCGCACGCTGCCCGCCCGGCAGGTTCCACCATCGCAAAGTTTTATCTTGTGCCGTTCGGCATCGCCCAGCTTCGCCAGGCATCCGCGAACTTCATCCGGCTCGTGCGTGGGAATAATAATCTGGCGCACATCGGCGCGGCCGGCAAAAGCACGCACCGTCCAGTTCAGCACCGGCTCGCCGCATAAGAGCTGAAATAGCTTGCTCGCCACCGCTCCAAATCGAGTCGAGCTGCCCGCCGCCGGGAGAATAACCGCCATTTCGGGCATCGCTTGATTATGCAGAAGTTCAGCAAGCGTGGAACACCACCAGAAGAAAGCCGCCGCGTGCTTCCAGGAATGTTGAAATTTAAGAACTGGCAGCCCGCGCCACGGCCTTTGACCCAGCCGCCAAGCTGTCCATCCGGCCAAAGATCATTTTCCCCGCGCTGGTTTGCAGCGCGCTGGTAACCGTGAACTCAATTTCTTCATTGACGTGCTGCCGGGCCTGTTCCACCACAACCATGGTGCCATCTTGAAGATATCCCACGCCCTGCCCCGGCGATTGCCCAGCCTTGATAAGCCGCACCTTCATCTGCTCGCCCGGAAGAACAACCGGCTTGAGCGCGTTCGCCAGGTCATTGATGTTAATGACATCCACCCCCCGCAGGCTGGCGACTTTGTTGAGGTTAAAATCGTTGGTAAGCACCCGCGAGCCAAGTTCCGTTGCCAGATTCAGCAACTTGCCGTCCACGTCTTCCACGCTGTGGGCGTCGCGGGCGGACGAATCATAAAGAATCACTTCCGTGCGGCGGTTGTTCTGCAGATTTTTCAACACATCAAGTCCCCGGCGGCCCCGGTCGCGCTTCAAGCGGTCGCCGCTGTCGGCAATGCCTTGCAATTCAGCAAGGACAAAGCGCGGAACAATCAGCCGGCTTTCCAGAATGCCGGTCTCGGCGATGTCCGAAATGCGTCCGTCGATCAGAACACTGGTATCCAGAAGAATCGGCCGGGCCCCCTTGGTGACCTTGCTGAACTCGACATAGGGAATGATGAACCGAAAATCATCCTTCGTTTGAAGGATAAAGCTGATCGATAAATACGAACAGATCACGCCCACCACAACGTTGATGAAGAAAATCAGGTGGGAGATGTAATCAACGTGTTTCTGAAAATTGAATGTTTCCGACGAGTTCCAGAAAATCTGGTTGACGATCAGGGCAACCACAAAGCTCAGGGCATAAGCCGTAAGGAGCCCCACGATAAGTCCGAGAAATGTCCCCGAGAAAATCGCCAGCTTGCCGCGCGGCGAAAGGATGTCGATGCAGACCACGAACACACCCACCGCCAGGGTGGCCATCAGCGCAAACCAGCTATATTGCTCAAAGATTTGGTGCTGAATGGCATAGAAGCCAACCGCTGCCATCAGCAACACGAACAGGGCTCTTAAAACATGTAAGACCATCGTCGCAAGCCCCTTTTGCCCCCTGCCAAATCAGATATTACCGAATGCGCAGCAGATGATCCATCCGCAATCAAGCCGAATTCATGGCAAGCGCCCCGTCTCCGCCCCCAACTGGCGAAATGAAGGCGGTTTCCGTACCCTTTCGGCCGATTCCAAGCCATAAGGTTGTGATTATGCTCGCATCGCAAAAGTTGATCCTCGGCGCCCTCCAGGGCATTTCAGAATTATTTCCCGTCAGCAGCCTCGGTCAAACCATTCTTCTTACCGCACTGCTGAAGTGGGAAGTTGACGCCGCTGAGTTTCTGCCATTCCTCGTGGCCCTCCATCTGGCCACGGCAATCGCCCTTCTGATCTACTTCTGGAAGGATTGGAAGGGGGTCGTCGCAGCGTTTGTCAATGGCCTCAAACGTGGCCAGCCCGTTTACGATCGCGACAGCAAATTCGCCTGGCTCCTTATCGCCGGAACAGTTGTGGTAGGCCTGATGGGGCTGGTATTCGAGAAGAAACTGCGGGCACTTTTCGACAACCCCAGGTATGCCTGGATTGTTGCCGTCATCCTGATTCTCAATGGTGTCATCATGCTGTTTGCGGATGTCCTGAAAAAGCGCGCCGGTCACCCCGCCGCCTCAGCAGCAGCGACCGACAACGTCCTTGCCGCCGACCCCGCCACCGATATTCCCACCGAGCGAAACAGCGCCACTGACCTGACTTACATCGAAGCAGCCTCCATCGGCGCCACCCAGAGCTTCGCCCTGCTTCCCGGCATTTCCCGCAGCGGTGTAACCATTGTCGCGGGCCTCCTCGCCGGGCTTAGTTATGAAGAAGCCGGACGCTTTTCCTTCATGCTTGCCACGCCGGTCATCGGCTTGGCCGCCATCCTCAAGGTGCCCCGCCTGTTAACCCCCGATGCCCGGCCCGAACTGATGATCAATCTTGCCGCCGCCGTCGTTGCCGGCATCACCGCCTATCTCAGCACGCGATTTTTAATGCGATACTTCCGCCATCATCGCCTGGGCCCTTTTGGATGGTTTTGCATTATCTTCGGCATCTTTTCAGTAACGATGCTCCGTTTGGGTGGTACAAAATCGGACGTTCAACCGATGAACCCTCAACCCGCGAGCGCGCAATGGATTCAACCATCGCCACGACCGTAAACGGCAGGAAGCTGACCCTCGTCACCGACCCGGACCGCCCGCTCCTTGAAGTCATCCGCGAAGACCTCCATCTCACCGGCGCCCGCTTCGGGTGCGGCGAAGGCGAATGCGGCCGTCGCCAACGCGGTGTTCCACGCCACCGGCACGCGGGTTCGGGAAATGCCGATGCGATTGCCCCAAACCTCCAGGGCCTAACCGCGTTTCCGCGAGACTTGCGATATCCTTAAGACTGATCAATCCCAGCGTTCGATAATCAGCCGGTTGGAATAATCTTTCAAATCCGCGATATTGTTCCTCCAAAGATAAGCCTCGCAAAAGCCCTCGTGGCGGAACGGCAGACGCTACGGACTTAAAATCCGTTGACCGAAAGGTCATGTGGGTTCGATTCCCACCGGGGGCACTTTTCAAATACTTGTCCTACCGAGCCCGGCATCAATTCTCCTATACCTCTCACTCCGCCTTTTTGGTACCTTGGACTGCAAAGGGATCCACCCCATGAACACGACGCCAGCGCACGTCCCGCCGGCAATTTCGATCGCTCCGCTCAACCCGTCCAAAATGCGGCGTTCTCCTTTGGCTTGGCTTGTTGTGCTTGTCCTCGCCGGCCTTCTCGGCTGGTACATCAGCGCCAATGCCGGAACCTGGAAAGACCGATTCGTCCCGCGCAAATTCAGAGTCGTCGAGCCCGGCCAGATTTACGCCAGCGGGCAGATCGATCGCCATCTCATTCGGCAGGTTCTGCGGGATCACCAGATCAAGGAAATTATTTGCATGCTCAACGACGACGCCAGCGATCCTGATGTCGCCGAGGAACTTAAAGTTTCCGCGGATTTAGGAATTCCCCGCCATAATTACCCCCTTTCCGGCGACGGCACCGGCGATATTCATCGCTACGCCGATGCCGTAACCGAACTGGTCGCGGCCCAGAAGGCAAATTTGCCCACGCTCATTCATTGTTCCAGCGGCGCCCAACGATCAAATGGCGCGACGTTTTATTATCGCGTCTTCGTCCAGCATCATGATGCCGACGAAGCCGCCGCGGAAATGGTTCGAAATGGTCATCGTCCTCACGACAATCCAATGTTGATTCCCTATCTCAATAGCCACATGGCGGAAATGGCCTCCCTGTTGCAGCAGCGTGGCGTCATCGATCATATTCCCGCGCCTTTGCCGCGGATTCAGAATGATTGAGACTTCGCAAACAGACTTCGGCCGCGCCCAATGGCGTGACGTTTTATTGATCCTTACCGTAGCCCTATGCGCCAGCCTGATCATGCTCGGCCAGGGTCCCCTGGCGGGAACCGAAGCCCAGCGAGCGATTACCGCGCATCAAATGGTCCAAAGCGGCGATTGGATGGTTCCCCGCCTGCTCGACCACCTGTATCTGGCCAAGCCCCCGCTGCATTGCTGGATCATCGCCACTTTTGAAACACTCAGCGGCCGCGCCGACCCTTTCATCTGGCGCCTCCCTTCCGCAATCGCCGGAGCCCTCACCGCGTCCGTTCTATATCTGATCGCCGCGCGCTGGTACGGACGGCTCGGGGGATTGGTCGCGGGCATCAGCTCCTTCGGATTGCTCGCCCTCTGGGCGCAGAACCACACCGCCGAGCTGGATGCCCTCAACACCACCGCCTGCATCTCCTGCGCGTGTCTCTTGCTTGATCTGGGATTCGGGCCGCGACGCCACCGCGGATGGATCATTCTTGCCGTCGCGTTCTCCTTCAGCGCCGCCCTCCTTCTCAAGGGGCCAGCAGGTCTGGCGCCCATTATTGGAGCACTGATCGGTCCAGCCATCTTCAATCGCACGCTCAGCCATTTGAAAACCCCCGCGCCCTGGATCGGCCTGGCGGCGGGAACAGTGGTTTTTCTAATCTATGCCTGGTGCGCCGCTCGTCATTTTCACGCGTTAAATCTTGAGCCGGATACCTCCGGCGTCCTTGAGGCGTACGCCAATATTTTTGCCGATCGCATCAAAAATCTCGGCCATAATCTCGTCCAGCCGATCGAGCTGTTCCTCTATGCGTTGCCCGTTTCGCTGTGCCTGCCGCTGGCGCTGAACCCCGCTGTCTGGAACGAATCAAATGATCCGGAGATCGCCCGCAAATGGAACGATGCCGACCGCCGCTTGCTCCGCGGCTTGGTGGGAACAATTGTCGTCGCGCTCGTCCTGACCATGCTTCCGGGCCTCGTTCATCCGCGCTACAGTTACGTCTGGTTGCCCATGATTTGCCCCGTCGCCGGGGCAATCGCCGCCGCATGGTCGCGTGGCATGTTCGTCGGGAACCTCAACCAGCGCGCAAAAGAGGTTTTCGCGACCACCGCTGTTATGTTTTCCGTTGCCACCGTCGCCATCGCCCTGCTCGCATACCAGCGCGACCATCAGAATAAAATCGTTTTGCTATTTCTGGCTTCCCTGGTGTCGATAATCGTCTGCCGCGGGTGCCTGCAGCTCATCAAAAAAAATCATTTCCGCGCGGCCGGATGGGCCACCATCGCCCTCATTCTACTTGCCGCCTTGCCCTTCGCGGTCTACAGCGTGGCCGACCGCAACAAGCGTTCAATGTTCGTCGCCGCCCAGGCGCTGGCGGCGAAATTGCCGCCGCATCAAACGGTCGCCACCGGTAATCTGGTCTTGAATGATCCCGCGCTCTTCTACTACGCAAGGTTAAACGTGGAATCCCACCCCGACCTGGATTGCCGCCCGCGCGAATTCACCGATAGCCGATGGGTCGTGCTCGACAAAGTCGAATATCACAACTGGTCAGCCAGCCTCTCGGACCGGCTTCTCAACGTGCAGGAAATAGAGTCACCAGATGGGCCGATATATCTAGCCTGGTATGCCGCCCCATCCGACGCCGTCGCCGCCGATGCCCAATTCTCCGCCGGCAAGTAAAGTTAACTGATATTGGCCAAAGGCGATGATCGCATTCCCCTAAACCGCTTGCGCGACGACCGGCCCGGCGCTTTGAAACGAAACATCTGGATTGGATACTTCTTCCGTAATAACGGTAAACGAAAGCAGCTTGGCGCCCCCGAATGAGGTCGTCATCGCGACATCCGTCGCATCCCGCCCCCGGGCCATGACAATTCGGCCAATGCGCGGAACATTATGTCGCGCGTCAAACGTAAACCATTGGCCATCCAGGAACACTTCCACCCAGGCACTGAAATCCATCGGCGCGGGATCCCGCGGAACCCCGATATCACCCAGGTAACCCGTGGTATATCGCGCGGGAATGTTCAGGCATCGCAATAACGTGATCGTCAGATGTGTAAAATCCCGGCAGACACCCTGCCGTTCGCAGTAAACGTCGTAGGCCGTCTTCGTCGGCCGCGCGAACTGATATCCGAATCGAATGTGGTTGTGCACCCACTCCGCCACCGCCTGCACGCGCGACCACCCCGGCTGCGTGCCGCCGAATAGGCTCCACGCCAAATCCGTCAACCGGTCGGTCTCGCAATACCGGCTGCCCATCAAAAATTGCAGCGTGTCCGTCGGCAGTTCAGAAACGTCCATTTGCCGTGCATTAGGCATATATCGATCATATGCCCCCGAATCGCGCACTACCGACGAGCTGTAGACGCGCAAATTGCCCGCGGATGCGACGATTCGACCAACGCGATTTCCAAATACATCCTCAAATGTCGTAATCGGAACAACAGGGTCCGTCGCGATCCATTCCGGCTGCATCAGGTCGCTTGAACGCGAAGGATGCGTATAAAGCATCAAATGCATCGGCGTGGGGGCCGGCAATGCGAATGTAATGTCATATCCAACATGAATGAACATGGTGCCACGATCTCTGGTGCGGTTGGCAATCCGTCAAGCGAATAGTGTACCAGCCGCTACAATCGACGCCACGCTGCCAAAAAAAGTTCCCATCACGATACCTCAAATTATTGATAAAAATCTCCTTTCCCATCTTAGAACCATATTGGGGCAGTTAGGCTATCCATCCGGATCAGGCTATTGCGCTTGGTTTCAGTTCGACAATTTACGCACCTTTACCCCTTAGGCGGAGATCTCCAATGCGGTTTTCCACATTCGTGTTTGCAGCCGGAATTGCCATCTCGGCTTCCAGCTTGTTCGCTCAACCGGCGCCGGCCGATGGGCCTTATAAAGTCATTAACTCAGCCAAGGTGGGTGGAGAAGGCGGCTTTGATTATGTGTACGCCGACTCCGACGCCCGCAAGCTCTTCATTGTCCGGTCCGGCCGTCCCGGTGGACGGGCTGACGCCTATGACCTCGACGCGGTAAAGCTCATCGGCTCCGTGCCCGGCGTCAACGGTGGCCATGGCGTTGCCTCCGATCCGAAGTCAGGCCACAGTTTCACTAGCAGCAGCCCCGTGGTCATGTTCGACTCAAAGACCCTGGAAACCATCAAGACAATTCCAGTCACCGGCAGGCCCGATGGAATTTTCTACGAGCCATCCACCGCGCACATTTTCATCCTGAGCCATCGTGCGCCCAATGTTACAGTGCTTAATGGCGCTGACGGCGCGATCGTGGGCACGATTGATCTTGGTGGCGCGCCCGAAGAAGGCGCCAGCGATGGGAAGGGCCATGTCTATATCGACGTTGAAGACAAAGACAAAGTTGCCGTCGTCGATGCGACGACCAATCAGATGACCACGGCCTACCCGCTTGACGGCAAGGGTAGCGGACCCGCCGGCCTGGCGCTTGACGCGAAGAACGGCATCATCTTTTCATACTGTCATGATCCCGCCGTTTGTGTCATCCTGAACGCGGCCGACGGAAAGATTTTGGACACCCTTCCCATCGGCAACGGGGTCGATGCCGCCGAGTTTAACCCCGATACCATGGAAGCGTTCAGCTCCCAGGGCGACGGCACCCTGACCATCATCAAGGAAAATAGCCCGACCAGCTTTGCTGTCGAGCAAACGGTCAAGACCAAACGCGGCGCGAAATGTTCAACGCTGGATATTAAGACCGGCCGAATCTACCTGACGTCCGACGAACGCGCCCCCGCGTCGCGCCCCGCGCCCCAGGCCGCCGCTGTCACCGGCGCGCCCGGAGCAGCCACGCGACCCGCCGAACGTCGAGGCGGTGGCCGCGGCGCCGCGGTGCCAGGGTCGTTTACCATCACCGTGGTCGGCAAGGAATAACGCGCCCCGCGCAATCGAATGTAAAATGCCAGTTCGTTTGCGGGAATTCCCAAGATAGGCACATGTCGCGGTGAATGCGGATTTGATCGCACACCTCTTTGCGGAATCATCGACTGCGGCTTCCGCAGTCGATGATTTCACGAAGCTCTGAGAGTGATCCTGCTCGCCAGGGCTTTTAAGCAACCCCTTCAATGGGGGGCGGGGGAGAAACCAATCTTTCAGCAGCGGAAATGAGCTTGTCCAGCTTCACCGGCTTGGTGAAATACTCGCTCACGCCCTGGCTCTCAGCATACATTTTATGGCGAGCGCCGGAGTTGCCGGTGATCATAATCACAAACGGCTTGGCGTTGCGGGGCTTCCTGGCTTTGATCTTTTCCAAAACCATGAAACCGCTGCGCCCTGGAAGCATCATGTCCAGCACCACCACGTCGGGCTTGTTCTTCTCAGCCAACTCTACCGCTTTATTGCCGTTGCTGGCAGTTTCAATGATCGCCCCGGTCGGCTCGAAAGCCGCCTGAAGACTTGTCAAAATGTCGTTGTCGTCATCAACAAGAAGAATTTTTTTCCCATCCAGCGCCTGGCCCATAATACCTCCAGACAAATTACACATGTCACTTTCGTTCAACGCCTTAAAATGTCAAGCATTTAAATCGATCCGTCCGATAAACCGCTTGGACCCCGGCTACCAGTCTGTATTTCAATTATGCCAAACATTCGTTCCCGACCAATCGCCATCATCGACAGCGGCCTGGGTGGCCTAACCGTCACCCGCGCGCTGCGGAATGCCCTTCCCGCTGAAGACCTCATTTATTTTGGTGATACTGCCCGTTTGCCCTACGGCACCAAGTCGGCTTCAACGGTCTGCGGCTTTGTCCGCCAGATTATACACTTTTTGCTCCCGTTGAATCCAAAACATGTTGTAATCGCATGTAACACCGCCACCGCACTGGCGTTACCGGGCCTCGCAGCAGATTTTCCCGGCCTTCCAATCAGCGGCGTCATCGAGCCCGGAGCCCGCGCTGCCGTCGCGGCAGCCGGAACCAAGCGGGTGCCGGTTATCGGCGTTATCGCCACCGAGGCAACCATTCGCTCCCGCGCTTACGACCGCGCCATCATGCGGCGGCGCAACCTCGCTAGACTCCTTCTGCTGGCAACGCCTCTTCTCGTCCCCATGATCGAAGAAGGCCGCGGCAACGACGATCCGCTGGTCGCCATGGCCCTCGAGCAATATTTACGCGGAATGATGGCGCGCAAGCTTGACGTCCTGGTCCTGGGGTGCACCCATTACCCTATTTTCAAGAAAGCCATTGCCAGCGTCGTCGGGCCAAAGGTTCGATTGATTGACTCAGCCGAGCAATGCGCTCAAGATGTCGCCCGACGGCTGCGCCAGCGAAACACGGGACGAATCGGCGCTCCAGCGACCCAGGATCTCTCCATCGAGGCGGCCCTGGAATCGCCCGGCACGCTGCGCGCTTTCGTCACCGACGACGCAGCGCGATTCACCATGCTGGCCGCCCGATTTCTCGATATGGAAATTTCTCCCCCAACGCTCGTCGATCCGCACGCGCTCTACGCCTCGCCCGCGCGGGAAGCGATTACCCTGCGCGCGACGGGTTGAACGGGCGATCCACATTCTTCCAAGGACTGGCCATGCGCATTTTCGCGGGTTTGATCGTTTCCACCCTTCTGCTCGGCGCAATCGGTTGCGGCAGCAGCATTCACGACCAGTACGGGCCAGGGGCAATCGATCCAGGGCTTTATAAAGACGCGGTTTTGGATAATCAGCAGCGCCTGGCGGGGGAAGACCGTCTCCTTCGCCCCATCTATCGCTCGCCCATGCAGGCCATTTCATACGGATTCGATAAGGCCGTCTCCCAGCCCATTTCACGCGCTTTTGATTATTTTTCCCACGATACGCCGGCAACGGCGGCTCGGAAGATGCTGGATCAAAACTCCGCCGACAGTCGCCGCGACGGAACCCTGCGGCTTGTGAATTTTGAATTCGCCCGCCAGGGGCCTTCGCTGAAACTTTATGCCCACGAAGCCGCCGATCCGGATTACACCGTTCGCGCCGCCGGCCTGCGGGCGCTCAATCGCAGCCGCGCCAGGGACCAGACCGCCGTGATGATTCGCAGCCTGGAAGACGATCAGGCCCTGGTGCGCCTCGAGGCCGCAGATGCCCTGGGCAATGTTCCCGACCCAGCCGCGATCCAGCCCTTGCTGGAACACCTGCAAAATGATCTTTATCGCGATGTCCGCATCGCCTGTGCCGAAGCGCTTCGCAATTACAGTAACGCGGAAGTGACCCATAGCCTGGTCGACATGCTGGGTGACAAGGATTTCAGCGTCGCCTGGCAATCCCGACAAAGCCTGGCCCTCCTGACCGGCCAGGATTTTCGCTACGATCAACGGGCCTGGCTGGCTTATATTTCCACGGCGAAGTTGTCGGGCTAAGCCTATTTTCCATCAAGCCGCGGTGCCGCGATGCGTGCGTTGGTTTTTGAGCAATCCGTTTCATTCCGGCCGCGGCACCCCGAGCCCAGCGCCGCTGACGGCGACGCCCTTCTCAAGGTTCGCCAGGCCGGCATCTGCGCCACCGACCTGGAAATCACCCGCGGATACATGAGTTTTCATGGTGTGCTGGGTCATGAATTCGTCGCGGATGTCATCTCCGCTGACAATAAAGACCTCGTGGGCCAGCGCGTGGTCGGCGAGATAAACGTGGTTTGCGGCCGCTGCGATCTTTGCCTGTCGGGGCTTTATAATCATTGCCGCAATCGCAGCGTCCTGGGCATTCACAAGCACGATGGAGCCTTTGCCGAATATCTGCGTCTGCCTTCCGTGAATCTGCATGCTTTGCCGAGCGGCGTCGATGACGACTCCGCCGTCTTCGTCGAGCCGCTGGCGGCGGCCTGCCAGATTCTCAAGCAAATCAAGCTCGAGGTGCGAGCCGAGGCGCAGCGCGGCCGCAAATGGGTGACGGTGCTTGGAGACGGAAAGCTCGGGCTGCTGGTGGCCCAGGTGCTTCGCAATGCCGGGTGCCCCGTTCGCGTGATCGGCAACCATCCGGAAAAACTTGCCCTGTGCGAAAAGTGGCAAATTCGCAGCCGCCCCCTGGCGGACATTGTCCCCCGGCATGATCAGGATGTCGTCGTCGATTGCACCGGCAGCGCCGCCGGCTTTGAGCTGGCCATGCAAATGGTTCGCCCGCGCGGGACAATCGTCCTCAAAAGCACGATCGCCGCCGCAAAGTCGATGAATCTCGCCCCGCTGGTGGTCGATGAAATCACCGTCATAGGAAGTCGTTGCGGGCCATTCCGCGAGGCGATTCGCGCGCTGGCGGAAAAACAGGTGGATGTGGCAAGCCTGATTCACCGCCGCATGCGCATCGAGCAAGGGGTCGATGCAATGGAATTTGCATCGCGCCCGGGCGTGCTTAAAGTTCTGCTGACGATGGAATGATCCGCGAGGGGAACCCAGCGAAGGAGCGTCAACGTGGCCAAGGATCTTGCAATCGTTTTGAACAACGGCAGCATCAACAGCGCCGTCGTCACCGCCATGGCGTCGCAGCGCTATCGGCCCATCATGGTGTTGTGCGACACCGCCGCCGACCAGGGCGGCCGGCTGCGCTGGGGGTTTGATCAGCAGGTGGCATACTTCAAACCGTATCGCGATTATTCAGTGCCGATGTCTTTCGCCGCGGGCGCGTCCAATGCATCCGCCACGATTGCCGACCCGCGCCAGACCGCGCCCCTTGGCCCGCAAATGCTGCATTTTCTCCCTCTCATCGCGACCGCGGTGAGATTGGCGGTGCATCACCAGGTCAACGCCGTCTACCTCGGCTTGCGCGTCGGCCCGGGAACCGAAGAGCTGGCGCAGGCCACGGAATATATTCAGATTTGGAACGAGCTGGTTCAGCTTCCCTGCGGTCAAGCCGAAATGGAGATTCTGACGCCGCTGCTCGAATTGGAGCCATGGCAGGTGGTTGATGTCGGCTTCAGCGTAGCAGCGCCCTTAGAACGCACGTGGAGCTGCATCGAGGAATCGAGCGAACCCTGCTGGGGATGCCGAGGCTGCAAGACGCGCGAAGCCGCATTCCAACAAGCCGGAAAACCCGATCCTTTGCGAATCGCCAAGCGGATTTGAGCCGCCGCCGCGCCCCGCCGGCCATGCCGCGCCAAAGAAACTCTAAAACTCCCCTGCGTCCCAGCTTTATTCTGGGTGCCGGCCTGATATATTGGCGGCCGCTGGACGGATTCAGCGATTCTTTTTTTGAGCATTCCGCATGGACGCAAAGCATTCCCTGGGCGAGCCCCGCTGTCTTATCTCCCGTGCGGCCATTCTTCACAATCTGAGCCTGATCCGCAAAGTGATCCGGCCAGAGGTAAAAATCTGTGCCGTGGTGAAGGCCGATGCCTACGGTCATGGCGCTGACCTTGTCGTCGACACCTTTTGCAATTTTTCCAACAGCGATGCCGAGCCTCCCATGGTCGAGGGATTGGCGGTGGCCGATATCGATGAAGCAGCCGCCCTCCCGCCCTGTGATCTGCCGGTTGTCGTTCTTCGGCCTGTCGAAAATGCCTATCTGGGCGCTCAGCGCGGCCGGCTTGAAGCAGCGGCCCAGAATGGCTGGATATTGACGCTCACCTCGGGTTCAGCCGCGGATGATCTGGCGCGAATCGCCCAATCGCGCGGGCAACGCGCCAGCGTGCAGATCATGGTCAATACCGGCATGAATCGCGCAGGGGTCGATCTGGATGGATTCACCGCCCTGGCCGAGAAGATTAACAAGCTGCCTGCCCTCCGATTGATCGGCGTGGCTACCCATTTTGCTTCCTCCGAAGAGCCCGGGAACGGTTTCAACGCCGAACAGCTCACCCGATTTCTCGCCATTAGCCAGGCCCTCTGCGACCCGAAACGCAGCCCACGTCCGCACCGCAGCGCGGCCAATTCCGGTGGAATTTTCTTCCATCCGGATTCGCATCTGGATCTGGTCCGGCCCGGCATCAGCCTGTACGGAATCGACCCGACCTGCCGGCCCAACATCGATCGCGCCCTTCGCCCCGCCATGCGCTGGACCGCCCCGCTGATCGGCATTCGCGATCTTCCAGCAGGCGCCGCTGTTGGCTACGGCCAGACCTGGACCGCCAAAACCGATACGCGCCTGGGGCTTGTTCCCGTGGGTTATGCGGATGGCTATCCCCGCGCGCTTTCAAGCCGCGGAACGATGATGCTGGCTGGCCAGCCCTGCCCGGTCGCCGGCCGGGTAAGCATGGATTTAACCGTGATTGATCTTCGCCAGGCCCCCCACGCAACGATTGGCGATGAGGTCACGGTGCTGGACAGCAATCCCCTCTCCGCTGCCAGCGTTTACAAAATCGCTGAGCTGGCCGACACCATCCCCTATGAAATCTTCTGCCGCATCGGAACGCGCATTCGCCGCGTCGCCGTCGACGATTTCGCGCCCGCCAATGCCCGCTCCCAGCACGCGCTGGGCGGGAAGTAATCGCTCAATTCTGCCTTAGTTGCGCCGGTCACCCAAGATGCGCAGCAACATCATGAACAGATTGATGAAGTCCAGATAAAGCGTCAGCGCGCCATTAATCGACATGCGGGCTGACATCGCTGCATCGTTCTGCAGGGCAACCGCCATCTCCTTGAGCCTTTGCGTGTCATAGGCCGTCAGCCCCACGAACACCACCACGCCTGCGTAAGAGATCAGCCATTGCATCATGCTGCTGTGCAGGAAGATATTCACAATCGACGCCACGATCAGTCCAATCAATCCCATAAACATGATGCGGCCGAGGTTGGAAAGATCTTTCTTGGTCACCATTCCATAAACGCTCATGGCGCCGAACATCACTGCGCACGCGGCGAACGCGCCGAAGATGCTGGATAGAGTGTACACGAGAAAGATAGCGGAAAGCGTCAGCCCCATCAGAGCGGAATAGAGCAGAAACAACACCGTTGCCATGGTTGCATTGATGCGATGAACCGCGGACGAAATGACCATGACCAGCACGATTTGGGCGATGAAAATGCCAATGATCATTCCGCCGGAGAACACCTGTTTCATGGCGTCAACGTGCGTAGCCACGAGCCAGGCGACAATTCCCGTGATCGCAAGACCGCACGCCATCCACGCGTACACCGCATTGAAAAACGAAACGATGGCGGGATTTCCCATTGTATGACGCGCGATCGGCCCGCGTCTATGGCGAGCGGCTGAGGCTGGGGTGAAGGTTTTCAAAAAATCGAGCGAGCAAACCTCAGTGGCGCTATCGCAGCAGGGGTGTTTTCAGTGTGGAGTGAAAAATGTGCCACGTGGCACAAAACACGCGGACCCAATTTTGCCCCATTCAGACCGATCGATTCGCTCGTTTGATTTTATTCACTCGGCTGCGCTGGGCAGCGAGAATGTCGCCCCGGGTGATGATGCCGATGACCTTGCCGGGGTTGCGGCGCTCAACCACCGGAAGCCGCCCCACGTTGTGGTTCACCATGTGATCGGCTGCCTCGCGAAGGGAAAGATCATCGTAAACCAGAATGGGTAGGCGGGTGATGAATTCGCCAATGGTTTGAGAGCCTGCGATCACCGGGTTCTGAATGTCTCGGCGCGTCACCAACCCCAGCAACAGGCCCCGAGCATCGACCACCGGAAACCCCTGGTGCGTCCAGTCTTGCTGGCCCGACGTAATCTTGTTGCGCAGGTTCTCTACGGTCTCGTCGGATGACACCGTGATTGGGTTTGTGCTAGCGGCATCGCGCACCGCAATCTGCGCGAACAGATCGGATTCATATTCAACCGGCACGCGTACGCCCCGGCGGGCGATTTTTTCGGTCATGATGGTGTTGCGCATCATCAGGCAGGAAACGAAGTAGGCGGCGGTGCATCCGGCCAGCAGGGGCAACAGTCCGATGGGTTGCAAGGTGGTTTCAAACGCGAAAACAACGGACGCCAGCAGTGCCCGCGACGCGCCCGCGAACATAGCTGCCATCCCCACTAAAGCTGCGATGGGGAGCGCGACGCCCGCGCCGCGAAAAACATGGGATGCAGCAACGCCCAGCGCATAGCCCAGGCCCGCGCCGACGGTGAAGAGGGGCGCGAGGGTTCCGCCGGACGTTCCGCTCCCCAGCGCGATCGCCCAGGAGATAAATTTCCAGCCGCACAGGGTGACGACCACCCACAGGGAGATGCGATTGGAAAGCACGTCGCTGATGTTGTCATACCCCACGCCCAGCGTGCGCGGCTGGAAATGCCCGATGAGGCCCACGGCGACCGCCCCCAGCGCCGGCCACCACATCCAGTGAATGTGCGTATGCTCGAACATATCTTCAACCCAATAGACCGCGCGGGTGACGTAAACCGCGGCGATGCCGACCAAAAGGCCCAGCGCCATGTAAATGGCAAGCGCTGCCAGCGAAGGTTGTTGCAACGCCGGGAGATCGAACACCGGGTATTGCAGGTGAAGCGCGAATCGCACTCCGGCTGCCACGGTGCTGGCCAGCGCCACCGGCAGGAAAGAGCGCGGTCGATATTCGAAAAGCAGCAGCTCGATGGCGAGCAAAACCGCGGAAACGGGCGCGGCGAAGGTGGCGGACATTCCCGCAGCCGCGCCGGCGGCCAGCAACGTTTTCCGCTCGGCGGCGGTGACGCGCAGCACCTGGCCGATGAGCGATCCGAGCGCGCCACCGGTGGCAATGATGGGGCCTTCAGCGCCAAACGGGCCACCGGTTCCGATGGCGACGGCGGCGGAAAGAGGCTTGAGGAACGTGAGCCGCGCGGGGATGCGGCTCTCATTCAGCAACACCTGTTCCATCGCTTCGGGGATTCCATGACCGCGAATACCGGTTGAGCCGTATCGCGCCATGAAGCCGACGATGATGCCGCCGATGACGGGAATGAGGACCACCCACCAGCCCAGGTGATTGTTCGCGGGGGATTTCAGTTCCAGGGTGGCGTGGCCAAAAAACGCGATGCCGGTAACGATGGCGATCAGCCACATCAGGCATTTGGCGATGCCGGCAGCGACCGCGCCCAGGCAGACGCTCAAAAGCGATATATAGAGCACGCGCGAATCGACAAGGGTGGTCTGGCCCGGCACCTGCGCGGCTTGCAGGGCTGGGCCCAGCGAAGGCGAAACAGGCAAGGCGCCGGTGGTGGAGGCCTGCTGAACGGGATGCTGATGATCTGTCACGAATTAACCCTCTGACTTTAAATTTCCACGGAGAGATCGGCCTTTGCGGCGAAGTCCATCTTCAAAAAACAGTGACGGCTGCTGATCTTCAATTCCCATTTTTTGAGTGAGTTCCGCCAACCGGCGGGCGAGCTGGCTGCGGTGCGGGGCGTTGAGTTGCTGGATCGCGGCGATCAATCGATCCTGCGCGGCTGCCGGCGCGGATTTCAGCAACGCGCGGCCTTTGGCGGTAAGCGACAGCTCAACCCGGCGGGCATCTGTTGCGGCTTGAGCGCGCCGGATCAGCTTCTGATTGACAAGCTTTTGGACGACTACCGAGACTGAGCTTTGGTGCGTGTGAGTGCGCTCGGCCAGTTCATTGATGGAAACAGGCTCTCCATCGCGCAGCTTCTGGAGGACGAAGACCTGCGCTCCGCTGAGGCGCACGCTGCGCTCGGCCTGGCGATCGAAGAGTCGCAGCGCGCGGACGATTCGCCGGATGGAATCCATCACAAGCCGGGCATCATCGGAGGCAGCGCTATTTACATGGGCTCCCATATATATTGACCATGGTACAAATCGGCTGGAAATCCGCCAGCGTCAGAAAATAAACTCGGCGCTGGCCGCGGCTGGCGGTTTTTTTGCGTTCTGTTGCTGTCGTCAATAACATGCCCGTGAACCGAATACATTGGCAAACTGAATTGGAGATGACTTATGCGAATGCTCGTAAACGTTCTTATTCCTGCTGAGCCGTTCAACAGCCTGGTTCGCAAGGGAACCGCGGGTGAAACGATTCAGAAAATTCTGGCGTCGATTAAACCCGAAACGGTTTACTTTACCGAGCAGGATGGGAATCGGGGGGCGCTGCTGGTGGTCGACCTGAAAGATCCTTCAGCGATTCCTGGGATTGCCGAGCCTTTCTTTCTCGCCTTCAACGCGCAATGCAAATTTCGAATCGCGATGACGCCGGAAGAACTGGCGAAGTCTGATCTGGATAAGATTGCCAAAAAGGCTTGAGATTCTTGCCTGGGCGGAATGACTCTGCTGGCGAATCAAATAAAATATAAAAGTCCGCCATTGCTGGCGGACTCGGGGTTTTATTGTTTATCCGCGGATCGCGGGTGAAAGATCAGTAGCGGTAGTTTTCCGCCTTGTAAGGCCCATCGACCGACACGCCGATGTAATCCGCCTGTGCCTTGCTTAGCTTGGTCAGCTTCACACCGATTTGCGCCAGGTGTAATCGCGCCACTTTTTCATCAAGGTGCTTGGGGAGCACATAGACTTTGTTCTCATATTTCGCGCGGTTGGTGGCCAGCTCGATCTGGGCGATGGTCTGGTTGGTGAAGCTGTTGCTCATCACGAAGCTGGGGTGGCCGGTGGCGCAGCCGAGGTTCAGCAGGCGGCCTTCAGCGAGAATCAGGACGCTGTGGCCGTCGGCGAAGGTCCACATGTCATACTGGGGCTTGATGTTGATCTTCTTGATGCCCTTGGTTTTCTTCAGGCCGGCCATGTCGATTTCGTTGTCGAAATGCCCGATGTTGCCGACGATGGCTTTGTCTTTCATCTGGGCCATGTGAGCGGCCGTAATGATGTTGTGATTTCCCGTGGCGGTGATGAACAGGTCGGCATAGGAAAGAGCCTCTTCCAGGGTCAGAACCTGGAAGCCTTCCATCGCGGCCTGGAGCGCGCAGATGGGGTCGATCTCGGTGATGATGACGCGAGCGCCCTGGCCGCGGAGAGATTGGGCGCAGCCCTTGCCCACATCGCCGTAGCCGCAGACCACGGCAACCTTGCCGCTGAGCATCACGTCAGTCGCGCGCATCAGGCCGTCCACCAGTGAATGGCGGCAGCCGTAGAGGTTATCAAACTTGCTTTTGGTGACGCTGTCGTTGACGTTGATGGCTGGAAAAAGAAGCGTGCCGGCCTTTTGCATTTCGTAAAGGCGATGAACGCCGGTGGTGGTCTCCTCGGAAACGCCCTGCATTTCCTTGGCAATCTTGTGCCAGCGCTGGGGGTCCTGCTTGAAGCACTTGGCGGCCAGCTTGAGAATTTCCTTGAACTCTTCGTTATCGGTTGAATCGGGTGAAGGCACCTTGCCGGTGTTTTCGTATTCGACGCCCTTGTGAATGAGCAGCGTGGCATCGCCGCCATCATCGACGATCTGGTTGGGGCCTTTGCCGTCGCCGAAATCGAGGGCGCGCTCGGTGCACCACCAGTATTCTTCCAGGTTCTCGCCCTTCCAGGCAAAGACCGGAATGCCCCTGGGGTTTTGCGCGGTCCCCTTTGGGCCGACGGCCACCGCGGCGGCGGCGTGATCCTGCGTGCTGAAAATATTGCACGAACACCACCGGACGTTGGCGCCCAGGGCTGTCAGGGTTTCGATAAGCACCGCGGTTTGGATGGTCATGTGCAGGGAGCCCATGATGCGCAGGCCTTTCAGCGGCTGCCTGGCGGCGTATTCCGCGCGGATGGACATCAGGCCGGGCATTTCCTGCTCGGCCAGCATGATCTCCTTGCGTCCCCATTCGGCCAGGGAGAGATCAGCCACTTTAAATTCGAGCGCCTTTGCGGCGGTCTTTCCATTGGTGCGCCCTTCCTTGGCGGCGGGCTTGGATAACATGCGGGTCATGGAGTTCCTTTCGTGAGTGATTGAATGGCAGGTTTCGTCGTGGTGGCCAGCAGCAATGCCGGCCCTTTTACATTGGGTTCGGCCGGCAACGGCCGGCAGAAATCGACATTCAGGTTAGCTTCGGCCAACCAGTTTTCAATTTGCTTTTCTTCAAATCCAGGCCAGCTCTGGCCCATCTGTCTTCGGAAATCATCGCGGTCGTGCCGGAGAAGATCGACCACAACCCCCCGCCCGCCCGGCTTCAGAACGCGCGAAAGTTCGCGCAGGGCATCGAGAGGCTGAGAGACATAGGTGAGGGCCAGGACGATCATGGCTGCATCGCAGGCGCCATCTTCAATGGGCAGTGACGTCAGATCACCGCGGCGCAGCTCGACATTTTTCGTTTCCATCAGCCGCCGTCGCGCGGCGCGCAGCATGGCGGGGGAATTGTCGACAGCAATCACCTGATGCACAAATGGAGACAGCTCCGCGGCTATTTCTCCGGTGCCGCAACCCAGGTCTGCCACGGTTTGCGTTCCGGAAAGCAACGCCAGGCAGGCAATGCGGGAAAATTTCTGGCCGTATAGTTCGCTGCGAAGTTTGTCCCATTCGGCAGCCGCGCCGGCGAAGAAGGATTCACCATCGTTGCCGCGCTCCTGAAGCCTGCGATTTAAGCGAAGCTGATCCTGCATGACTGAAGGCCAGGCATCGGTCTGCTCGCGGGCCAGGAGCCAGAGCCGTCTCGACGCGGGTTCCAATTCATCGAGGATGGTCCGATAAAGGTGGGTGGTGCCTTGACGGCGATTTCGCACCCAACCCAGGTCTCCAAGCACTTTTAGATGGCGGCTTATGGTTGATTGGGGAAGCTGCAGAACATCGCACAGCTCCGCCACTCCCAACTCGTTTCTCTCTACTAACCTCAGAAGCCGCAAACGCTTAGAATCTGCCAACGACCCCATGAGGTTCACCAGAAATTCACCGTTTTGGGCTGTCTTATCCATCCGTATATCCGCATGGAATGATAGATTAACATCAGCGTCTGTCAAGATATTTTTATGGTACAAACGATCTGCATTTTGAAGGTGGCAACGCCCGATGTAGGGATGGGCACGGTGATTGCAATCCAATCCTGTTCCCTCGTGAACAATACGGTTCACCAGACGTCTAACTTAGAGCATCGCGCGGGTGCTGGTCGCGCGGCTTTTTTTAGCTGGGTTATCCGATGAGCAGCCTGCACGTGAAATACCTTCTGGTTGGAGGTGGCCTTGCGAGCAGCGAGGCCGCCCGCGCCATTCGGGAGATCGACCCGCAGGGCGATCTGATGCTCGTGGGTCAGGAAATCAATCGGCCTTATCACCGCCCTCCTCTCAGCAAGGGTTTTCTTCGCAGCCAGCAAAACCGCGCTTCTTTATTTACCCTGCCGCCGGAATGGTTTAACGAACATCGCGTGCAATTGCGGACCGGCCGGCGTGTCTCGCATGTTGACGCAGCTCGAAACTGCGTGACGCTGGATAGCGGGGAGGAAATTTCATTCGCAAAATTACTGATCGCAACCGGCGCCAGCCCCACCCCGCTGCGCGTGGCTGGCGCTGTTTTGCCGAACTTGTTCTATCTGCGCACGCTGGAAGACGCGGAGCATCTGCAGCACGCGATTGAAAAGGCGCGCAAGGAAGGACGAGCGCATCCCGCCGACGCGAAGCTAAGAGGCCGGGCAACGGTCATCGGCGGTGGTTTGCTGGGGATTGAAATCGCCGCGTCGCTGGCGCAGACCGGGTTGCACGTCGATCTGGCGCTTTCGCGGGCCTATCCCTGGGACCGCCTGGCGGGTGAAGTTACTGGTCGATTCATGGCCCGCTTCCTCGAAAAAAGCGGCCTGACGATTCATGCGCAGGCCCGCGCCACCCGTCTTGAAGGCGATGGCCGGGTGCAGCGCGTCGTTCTTTCAACGGGAGATTCGATCGATTGCGATTTTGCGGTCGCTGCTGTTGGAATCCATATCAATAAAGAGATTTTGCGCGGCACCCCGATCGTCGCTGAAAATGCCATTCTGGTTAATGCCCGCTGCCAGACCAATATGCCCGATATTTATGTCGCTGGTGATTGCGCGGCAGTGCTGGACCCTTTGTTTGGCAAGCACCGAATGATGGATCACTGGGAAACCGCGGCCATTACAGGAAGAATTGCCGGAACGAACATGGCGGGCGGCGATGCGCGATATGATGCGGTCACCCATTTTGAAACGGAAATGCTGGGGCTTCCCATCGCGGTCTGGGGGGAAGCCAAACAGGTTGATCGGCGGATTATTCGTGGCGTTCCGAATCTTGACGCTCCCGGTTTCGCGGAGATTGGGGTGGCAGCGGATGGTCGGATCGCCCAGGTGATCGCGGTGGGCCAGACCAGCGAAAGTGAAAGAGCGGGGCTGTTGGATCTGGTTCGCCGGCGGGCTGCGGTGAATGGGAACGAAGAGAAATTGAAAGATCGCGCGATACCTTTGCCTGCTGAGAGCGTCTGAACGTTTCGTCACAATTCAGTTAACCCATAATAGGACCACCGGGCGCATTGGCGCGCCCGGCGGTCCGTCGAACTCGTATTACCAATCCGGGCGAGGTGCGTACAACTTGCACCCCCGCCCGGTTTATTTTCTCGTTCAGTGATTTACGGTGTTGTCACTTTGAGTCTCATGTTTCTCTTCCGAATGCGAGACGACATTACCGTTGGCATCGCGCACATCGTGTTCTTTGACAACTTCGTGCTTGGTGGTGTCGTCGCTGGAGTTCATATCACAACCGAGCGTCATCCCACCGAAAACGCCAACCAACACCAACGTCATTAAAGTACGCATAAAATCTCCTTGCCAGTTTCAATTTTTCGCCATGCGCGACCGAACGCGGCCGTGCGATATTGAGATAACAAAGGTGGTGCCAGACACGGCCATGGGCTTTGGCGGGGCAAGGTGCGGGGTTTCTTGAAAAAGTCGGCCAATTTGTCGTGAAGGGCCGGACATTCTGTGAATTATCCCACAGATTGACGTGCAGCGGCCGCGCCGTCTTCAGCCAGGAATTGACTGCCGATGAGCCAGAGCACGCCGCCGATGGCCAGCAATGCCGTGACAACGCAGAAGGCGGCATTCCAACCGAAATGATCAGCAATACTCCCCAGCAGTGGTGGCGATGGGGCATCGCCCAGGGCATGGATCACAAAAATATTCATCGCGAATGCCGTCGCGCGGACGGAAGGATGGGTCACGTTCGCCAGAATCGTATTGGAGGGGCCGGTGTTAAAGAACAAGAAGAACTCGGCGACGAAGAAACATCCCCAGGCATAGGGGAACGGCACAACGAGCATCAACAGGACGAACGGGCACGCGAGCAGGATTCCAATGCCGGATACCAGAAAGTAGGACCCGGAATATCGAGGCCGCAGCTTGTCGCCGGCGATTCCACCGAGCAAAGTTGCCGCGATCCCCGCGACGATGGTAATTCCGCCAAACACGAGGTTGACGTGGGCAAGGTCTCCGGCGCGGCGGACCTCAGCAATGTAGGTTGGCATCCAAAACGAGATACCCCCGATTGCAAACGTCATGGCCGCCATTCCCAGGGTGTCCAGCACATAAGAGCGATTGCGCAGCAACTTAAGGTAATCTTTCCAGCGGGCGGTTGGCCGTGGGGCGGCTTGATTGCCGCTTCCACGGGCGGGATCTTTCATGAAGAAGCAGAGCAGGCCCATGAGAATTCCGGGAGGCACCACCGCAAAAAATGCCCATCGCCAGTTGAGCATTGCCGCGATCTGACCCCCCAGCACATAGCCCACCGCGCTGCCGACCGGAATGGCCATGTAGAACCAGGCCAGCACCGAACCGCGCCGCTCGACGGGGTAAAGATCGGCGATGATTGTGGGGGCGGACGGACCGTAGCCTGCTTCGCCGATTCCGACCATTGCCCTGGTCATCACTAAAACGGTGAAGGTGGTGGCCAGGCCCGAGCAACCGGTGAAGATGCTCCAAAGAATGACGCTGATTCCCGCCAGCACCCATCGCGACATTCGATCGGCCAGCCAGCCGAAGATTGGCGCGGCAATCATGTAGGAGAGAATGAACGCGGTGGCCAGTGTTCCGGTGAGGCCCAGATCGCCATGCACGCCCGCGTTTGGAAAGAATGTTTCGCGAATGCGCGGCACCACCGCGGCGAGGACTGTGCGATCGACATAATTGAAAAGATTGATGGACAGCAGCAGTGCCAGGGAAAGCCGGGCGTTGCGCGTCGCGCGGGCATCAACGGAATTGGTGAGTGACGTATCGAGTGGCGCGGGCGAGGATTCGCCGGGGGGGATCATCGGGCCGAAACTTTACCCGGATGCTGACCCAATGCAATTCGCTTAAGCGCTCTACGCCGCTTTTGGAGCAAAGGCGAGAAGCGCCTCGGGCAGCTTTTTCATGCCGCGCCGCACGGCTTTACCGACCGCATAGCGCATCGACATTTCGACACGACGAAGCACCTTTGCATCCGGCTCGACGCCGTACCGCCGCATGGCGGAAAGGGCCCAGATCCAGACGTAAAATTCTTCTTCGCATCGCCGGCGGTACTTTTCGAATCCAATCGCGTGATGGCCGATTTCATGCAGGAATATGGCCAGGCTGATGGGGGTCTTGGGCTTGGGGGATTCGATCCAGTTATCGACGCGTCCGTTATGATGGTAAACGCGCCACGCCTTGCCGCTCATGCTGCGGCGCCAGCGCTTCACGCGGACGTCATAGCGATCGCGGACGTCGTGGATAATCCGAGTGAAATCTGCCATGCGTTTTCCACGTTGTACGGGGCCGATGGACTATCGGCAGAAAGGCGAGGTTGAATTCAACCACCGCCAACCCACCCATTTCGCTTCCGTAAAATGCCTATCCGGGCCAAATGCTGCATTGATTATCGGCTGTTCATACAATAGCCGGTTATGCTCGCCCAAGGTAATCCATTGCCGTTTTCCGGCGCTGCGGCACTTACAATGCTGGTGATCCTCGCGGCATCGATTTGGATGTTCGTGATTCTTGTGCGCCGGGAAACCAGCCAGCGAAGGCAGACGGCGCTGACCGAATGGGCGCAAAGCCGCGGACTGCGGCCGGCGCGCGCGCCGATCTCATCCGAGTCGTTGCCCGCACTGGCCCCGTTGGCCGCCGCCCATCCTCAGATTGATTTTGCGCTGACCGGCAAGGGAATCACCATCGCGCAAATTCGAACCACCGATTCACAAGTCAACGCATTATCCTCGCCCAGATGGAATCTGATCGTCCGCAAGCTCCAACATCCGTGGCCGGCAACGGCACTGCGGCCCACCGCCCACGCGGTCAGCGTTGTCGACTTGTTCTCGCTTTCGAGCTTCCCATCGCTGGCGTCGAACCAGCGGTTCATGATCTTCGGCACGGAATCTCAGGCAGCCGCGCTTCTGGCGGAATCAACCGCGCCGGCTCTGCTTCCCGCGGATGTGGGAATGGTTCTATCGGGGGAGGATCTGATCCTTGACTTCACGAGCAGGCCATTTGATGAAACGGAATTTGCCCGAATGATGGATCTGAGCGACCAACTCATTCCCCGGCTTTAAGCAATGACTGCAAATTGGGGAGTGGGGAGGAACGGAAAGAGTCAGGCTGTGATGCCGGGGGCGCCCAGGCTGACCCCCACCACGCGATAACCTGCCTCGGCCACCGCATTTGCCAGAGCAGACATTGCCACGGACGCTTTATCAAAAATCACCGAGGCCTGGCGGCTATTGAAATCCACCTCAACCTCATGAACGCCGGGATAGACCGAAAGGGCCTTTCGGATGGTGTTCTCGCACTTATGGCAGTGCATTCCCTCGATACGAATGACGGCGAGTTGATCCATATACATAATCAATAACTGCAACGGACATCTCGTTAAGTTATTGGACCCTTTTTTCTTTTTTCAGTCGATTTCTGTTTGCGTTGTACGTTAGGTTCCCAGCCATAGTTCAACAAGACAAAAGTTCACAACTTTTAAGCATTTTGCAGGCATCAAATTGGTCATAAACCCAATCTTTCAATCGGCACGCCGACGGCATGGCATTTGATGGAGGGCTATGGCGAACTGTCGAGGCTGGCCATGGGGCACAAAAGCCTGGAATGCGGCAATTTCTGCGTTATTTACCCTTGGCGTTGGATTTCAGTAACCTCGGCTGGCAATTCATTCCCCGGCGTTTTTTTGCCGACCATCTTACGACCATCTTTCATCGTTCAGGTTTTGCGGGTTCGTGAGAACCTCGACTATACTTCTTTCATGATCGTCCTGATCGATAACTATGATTCTTTCACCTACAACCTGGTGCAGAAGCTGGGCGAGGCGGATCCGTCCCGTCCGATGAAGGTTTTTCGCAATGACAAAGTGACCGTCGACGAGGTTGAGTCCCTTCACCCAACCCATATCGTAATTTCACCAGGGCCATGCACGCCTAAGGAAGGGGGCATCAGCAATGACATTATCCGGCACTTTGGCCCGAAGCTTCCGGTGCTGGGTGTTTGCCTGGGACATCAGTGCATTGGATTTGTCAGCGGCGCCATTGTCGAGCGGGCCGAGCGCTTGATGCATGGGAAGACCGATCAGATTCATCACGACGGCAGAAGCATTTATGCGGGCATGCCCAACCCCTTCACCGCGACGCGGTACCATAGTTTGATCATCCGCAATGGAACGCTGCCCGCGGATTTTGAAATCACCAGTTGGACGGATCACGACGAAATTATGGGAGTGCGGCACAAGACCTGGCCGCTGGAGGGCGTGCAATATCATCCCGAGAGCTTTCTCACCGAGCAGGGCGAGCGCCTGCTGGCCAACTTCCTGAAGAAATAACCGGATGGATGCGGCGATGAAGCCCACCCTGCAAGAAACCCGCGAAATCTGGGAGCGCATCAGCGTCTGGTGGGACCAGGCCATTGGAGAAGGCAACGATTTCCAGAGAGCGCTGATCATTCCCGCGACCGACCAGCTTCTGGAACCTGGGCCCGATCAACTGATTCTTGATGTTGCCTGTGGGAACGGAAATTATTCGCGGCACCTGGCAAAACTGGGGGCGCGCGTTTTGGCATGCGATTATTGCCACGGCATTCTGGAGCGCGCAAGGGAAAAGGTGCTGGCTGATGCCGATCGGATCGAATATCGCGTGATCGACGCCACCGATGATGCGCAATTACTGGCGCTGGGGGAATCGCGATTCGACTCGGCTGTTTGCAGCATGGCGATGATGGATATGCCCACCGTCGAGCCCTTGCTCCACGCGTTGCCAAAACTCTTAAAGCCCGGGGGAAGGTTTGTATTTTCGATTTCGCATCCCTGTTTCAATTCCTCGAATGCGCGCCTGACTGCTGAGCTAAACCAGGGCGATGGGAAATCCAGACAGGTTTTTGGCGTTGCGGTTGATAAGTATCTCTCGGCCCAGACCAACCTGAGCGCGGGAATATTGAATCAGCCGGAGCCGCACTATCTGTTTCATCGGCCCTTGTCGGCGATTTTTGCCGCATGCTTTCAGGCGGGATTTGTCATCAATGGATTGCTGGAGCCGGCCTACCCCGCGGGGACCAGCGCGAAAAACCTTTTTTCCTGGGCCAGGAGGCCGGAAATTCCACCGGCCATTGTGGTTCGGCTGCGGCTTGCCTGAAGGAAAGCTTTAGAACGTCTTGGCGACGAGTTTGTCGGGAATGGCTTTTTTCACCCGCGCCAGCAAATCTTCAAATCCGAAAGTGGCCTTGGGAACCAAATCATCGATGTGAAGTTCCTTGGCCCGGGCAATCAGCTTGTCGTCATCGGTAACGCCGGTGAGAACGATGACCGGAAGATGTTCCCATTGTGGGCTGCGGCGGATCATTCTCAGGAATGTGATGCCGTCCATTTCCGGCATCATTAGATCGAGCAGCACAACATCGGGGGTTTGATCGTAAAGGGTGGCGTACGCTTCCTTGCCGTTACACGCTCGAATGGCGGTGAATCCTTCGTACTCCAGCAATTTGGAGACTGATTCGCGAGCCAACGTTGTGTCATCGATTACAAGTACAATGGGCGACATCATGTGCCCTCCTTGGCCAAGCCCCCTAATGTGATGCTATAATTTCCGTTCTTTGGCTCCGGTCGTCAATAGAAAAGTTGATGTAACGGACAGAAGCATAAGAAATTTTGAACTGTCGCCTGGGGAGATTTACATCGGATTATTGCTACCCTTGCCCCCGGTTTGGCGATCTGTACAATCCGCAGCCCTTCCGATCGCGCGCTTTTGACGCGATTTGGATGTTTCAAATTTGAGGAAATCCATGCCCGCTACCGGAAAAATTACCCAGGTGATCGGCTCCACGTTTGACGCCGAATTTCCCGAAGATCAGCTCCCCAGTATTTACAACGCTGTGAAGATCGACCAGTCCGACCACGGCGCCTCGATGCACCTGACCGGCGAAGTGCAGCAGCACCTGGGCGGCGGCCGCGTTCGCGCGGTGGCGCTGGGCAGCACGGACGGCCTTCGCCGCGGCATGGACTGTCTGGATACCGGATCACCCGTGACGGTGCCGGTGGGTAAGGAAACCCTTGGCCGCGTGTTTAACCTGCTGGGCGACCCGATCGACAATCGCGGCCCGGTTAACGTGCAGGAACGCCGGCCGATTCACCGCGAACCCCCGGAATTTGTCGACCTGACCCCCAAGGCGGAGGTTTTCGAGACGGGCATTAAGGTCATCGACCTTCTCACGCCGTTTTTGCGCGGTGGCAAGGCTGGATTGTTCGGCGGCGCTGGGCTGGGCAAGACCGTCGTTATTCAGGAACTCATTGCTCGAATCGCGCAGCAGCATGGTGGTTTCTCCGTGTTCGCGGGCGTCGGTGAGCGAACCCGCGAAGGCACTGACCTTTGGCTGGAAATGCAGGAAGCGCAGATCGGCAACACGGGCAAGCATGTTATCGATCAGACCGTGATGGTCTTCGGGCAGATGAACGAGCCGCCGGGCGCGCGTCTTCGCGTGGCCCTGAGCGCTCTGACGATGGCTGAATATTTCCGGGATGAAACCGGCGCGGACACGCTGTTGTTCATCGACAATATTTTCCGATTCACGCAGGCGGGTTCTGAAGTATCAGCCCTGCTTGGCCGTATGCCCAGCGCCGTGGGTTACCAGCCGACGCTGGCCACGGAAATGGGTGAGTTGCAGGAACGAATCACCAGCACCAAGAAGGGCGCGATTACGTCGGTGCAGGCTGTTTATGTGCCGGCGGATGACCCAACCGATCCTGCCCCCGCCAACGCATTCGCGCATCTGGACGCCTTCATTTATCTGGAGCGGTCGATCGCTTCCAAGGGGATTTACCCTGCTGTCGATCCATTGGCGTCGGCCAGCCGGGCGTTGGATCCGCAGATTGTGGGCGAGGAGCATTATCGGGTGGCGCGTAAGGTGCAGAACATGCTGCAGCGTTATCGCGATCTCCAGGACATCATCGCGATTCTCGGTGTCGATGAATTGAGCGAAGAAGACAAGCTGATCGTCAGCCGGGCGCGAAAGATCGAACGATTCTTCAGTCAGCCGTTCTTCGTGGCTGAGCAGTTCACTGGCAAGAAGGGCATTTACACCAAGATTGCCGACACGCTGAAAAGCTTCGACGAAATCTGCAGCGGCAAGGCCGATGATTTGCCCGAGCAGGCGTTCCTTTACGTCGGAAGCATTGAAGATGTGCGCGCCCGGGCTAAGGAAATGGCCAAGTAATTGAGCTGGCTATTCCTTGGGGGCATGGAGGCAGTTTGCCTTCGCTCGGGGATCTTGAGAAGTCTTACGAATTCATACCGATCGTCATTTGGCCCCAGGATCCCGGGCGCTTAATTGGAAGCGCGGGTATTCCAATCTTTCCGCTCTGATTCAGCAACCTTTCATCGTAAGTATAAAACACCTCGCATTTAGTTCGGATAGCGGAAGCCACATGAACGGCGTCCAGCGGCTTCAGGTTGTGATTTCTTACAATATCCGCGGCGCTTTTCGCAACGGGCGATCAACCGGTGCAATCTTTATAAATTTACTGCGAAAGTAGTTTGCATTGGAGTTGACCACTTCCGCGATGACAAGAGCTGAGACATAGATGTCGATCTCGCCGTTCTTTGCCTGTTTTTCAATTGCGAGAATTGTCGAAAAATGGGTAACAGTTTACCGGATCGAATCGAGCGATGGCCCAAGCCCCCGCGCAAGCCGGCCTGGATGACGTCCGAGCAGTTCAATGCCCTGGCGGACTGCCTGGAGGTGCGCATCGTGCATCGCGTGATTCACCGTCGCGGCTTCCGTCCGGTGGAGGTGAATCTGGTGACGACGCTGCTGGATCAGGAGCAGTATCCGGCCGATGAACTGATCGAACTGGGCCGGGGGCGATGGTCGGCGGAACTGAACATCCGGCATCTGAAGACCACAATGGGTCTGGAGATTCTCAAATGCAAAACGGTGGACGGCGTGCTCAAGGAGCTGGCGATCT
>JALYJB010000002.1 GCA_030775485.1 Planctomycetota bacterium
TTTTCGGGCTGTAGACGTGAGAATAGTCGCTGAAAGCTTCCCTGCCGGCGGCCAGCGCGACCATCGCCACCGTCCTTGGCGACTTGCTGGTGATCATCTTATAAGTAATACGAAAGCGGGTTCGTCCGGATCAGGCCTGAAAGACGCGGTTTTCTACAGAGCCATTCAATCCCCTTATTTCTACCGCTGATTAAGTTTTTTGACTCGGATGAATTCCTGTCTCACAATTCCGACCATGGATCACGTCGCATACGCTAACTTGCGGCTGGCGGAAATCGCAGCAGCCGTAGGAGCCGACATCATTCCACTCACCTCAGGTGATGCATTAAGGGGACGTTGGGAAATGCGATTCGGCGGGCCTATGGGATCAAACAGAGTTGTAAGGGCTTATGAGTTCGTCGACAGCGAACGGGTAAAGGTGGGCCAAGAAGACTGGCAATGGAAATTAATCCCCGGATGTCGAGTTTGCGGTTGGAAGGGATGTAGCCTGCCTAGCATCAGCTTTATTGTGCCAATTGCGCCGATTCCGAGCATCCCCGGATTGGAACTGGGTACATTTCAAGAAGAGTGTCTACACATTTGGAAGACCGCCGACGGAGGGGTTGTGTTGGCCAACGCGGATGCAAGTTTAATTGAGATTCTCAGGAAGGTGCCGCAGGTCCAAACGAACAAAGTGTGAATTGCGTCAGCTGGCGATTTCGGAAATTGGCCCCGGAATCGGCTGGCCGGTGATGTGGCTGTATAAAACTTCGGGGTCAAAATCGACATCATTGGGCCAGACGATGGTGCCGATGTCGGCATTTACGCTGACCTGGGCGAAGAAGTTTTTGTCCTCCAGCGGCAAGAAGACACCGCCCTTGCCGACGATCCATGAGGTGAAATCGATGCGGCCGGTGAAGGCGTCAGTGAAAGTCAGCTCCAACAGATAATCGTGCAGGTAGCGAACTGATTTCACATCTAGAAACATCAAAAGCTCCGTTTCAATGAAGCGGCTCAATTCTTCGGGTCGGACGACGATCAATTGTGGCGGCAAAGTTCTCACGCAGCTCGTCGCGGTGCAATTGCAGCCCATTCCATCACCATTCCGAGTGGTCGCGGAGGCAGGTCACCTCCGAGCAACATCGGCGGATCGATCAGAATTTCGCCTTATGCGAGCCATAGCGGGCATGGAAGTGCGGCGGCTCATGATCGTTGTAATACATGGCAATTACAATTCCGAAAAACCGGCTGATTTCCGGCATACTTGCAGGAAATTATACGCGTGCATCTGCATTTTGGTGATACGCGCCGGCGGTGGCGGAAAAGTGGGGATGATCTCAGCTGGTGTTCTGCTTGCAGAGCTCGGGAACCAACCGGTACAATTTGATGATATCGCGTCAAATATTGGTAAAGAACCATGCGAAGCATGCGAATGAGGAGGATGTTTTCGACGTACCTGCTGGTGGCATTCATGCTCTCGGCACCCCGCGGTCCGGCTGCTGGCGGTTCAATTGAGCAGCGGGGATTGCAAAAGGATTTTGATCGCCTGACCAGGGGCTTTGACGGTCGCGTGGGAATTTGCGTTCAGGATGACTCGGGCACGGTCTGCATCAACGGCGACCAGCGCTTTTCGCTGCAGAGCGTGATGAAGCTCGTCGTCGGCATGGCTGTCATGGACGCGGTCGACAATGACGGCTGGCGATGGGATGAGCCGGTGCTTGTGCGCCGCGAAGACTTGAGCCTTTATGTCGAGCCGATAGCCAAGCTTGTCACCGCCAAAGGCTACCTGACAACAATTGACGACCTGGTCCGCCGCGCCATTGTCGACAGCGACAGCGCCGCGGCAGATATATTGGTCAAACGGCTTGGTGGGCCTGCACAGATTCAGGGCTTTCTCGACCGTAAGGGGGTTATGGGCGTGAGGTTCGACCGGGACGAGAAGCATCTGCAGACCGAAATTGTTGGGCTGAGTTGGCGCCCGGAGTTTGTTGATCCTGATGCGCTTCAGCGGGCAACTGACGCAGTGCGGGAGGGCCAACGGGACGCGGCATATCGGAAATATCAGACGGACCCGCGGGACACCGCCACGCCGAATGGGATGGCGTCGTTGCTGCAAGCGCTGGCCACGGAGAAGCTTCTGTCAGCGACTTCAACCAAGCATTTGCTTGATGTGATGGCCGCAACCGTAACGTTCCCGGACCGCCTGAAGGCCGGCGTGCCAGAGGGTTGGACGCTGGGGCACAAGACGGGTACCAGCGGCCCATGGAAGGGAGTTACCGCTGCCACGAATGACGTGGGAATTCTGACCGCGCCGGATGGCAGCCGATTGAGTCTTGCGGTATTCATCGCTGACTCGCGTGCGTCGTCCAAAGAACGGGCGGCGCTCATGGCTGGGATTGCGCGGTCAGTGGTCGCGCGCTACCGCGGCCAGCAATAGTTCATGCGAAAAAGAGGTCGATCCGCGCCTATGGGGTCGCGGGGATGGGATAGCCCTGCCACAGATATTCCAGAGCTTCTGGCAGTGTTTGTTGTTTTACGCTGCGGTCGGTGTGGGCGGCGTTGCGGGCGAAAACGAACTGGTAATGATAGCCCTTTTCGGCCAGCACCCTGGCCATGTTTTCATTGGCGACGACCCAATCATGCATGTTGTCGCGCAAGGCGTTCGCGTTGAGATTGTCTCTGTCGCCGACTTCCATCCAGATTCGCAGCGGCTTGAGCGGGCTGGCGGGGATCAGGTGTTCATGAAATTCCCATGCGCCGTGTGGAGTTTGAGGATTCGATGGCCACTGCTGGTTTACATAGGTGCCGGAATAGGTGAGAACGCGGTGGTATAGATCGGGGTGATACCAGGCCATGATTAAGGCGCAGGAGCCGCCGGAGCTGCCGCCCATTGTGGCGCGGGCCTGGGGGTCTTTGGTTAATTTCACGTTGCATTGGGATTCCACGAGAGGCAGCACTTCCTGCTCGACGAATTCCGCGTAGAGGCCTGACATGGTGTCATATTCGAGGCCGCGTTCGCTGCCCTGGGCGTCGCCGCTGCCGTTGCCGATGGAGATGGCGATCATCACCGGCACGCGATGCTGGGCGATTAGATTATCCAGCGCGGTGAACAACGCGCGATCGGGTCCGTCGGCTCCGACAATGAATGGCGCGGCGGTGCCGGGGATGTATTGTTGCGGGACATAGACCGCCACGCGGCGCGTATAGGGCGCGGGGTGGCTGGTGGTGACGACCATTTTGGCGGGGTCGGTCGGATCTGCCTTGCCAAAGGTATTGGGCTCGCGCGCGATGCCGGGATAAATTTTGCTGTCGGCGGATTTCGTGGTGAAGTTAAACACCGTTCCGTGGGGCACGCCTTCCCGCGCGCTCATTTCGGGGGCGGGGTTGTGCGTGGGGCCGATAATGAAGTTTCCGTCGGCATCCGCGGGGGGATTGGCGCCGTCGGGTAACTCCCTGGCGGTGACATAGCCCGGCGTGTGGGGATCGCGGGTGGGCGGCATGGGGCGCGATGGGCGCGTGGCAATGGGCGGAGCGGGCGGAGCATCGGCAGCCATTGATAGATCAACGCCTGCGAGGACGATGATTGAGAACACGAGGCACGGGAGTTTTGTATTCATGGAATCCGGAGGGTTAAGTTCGCTCGTGAAAATATATCAGGAGGAAACGGGGCGCGCCTGATTCTTTCAAACATTGAAATTCCGGGTGATGAATCGAGTGTCTGGCCAGATCGAGGAATAGCTAAGTTACCTCGTTTGCTGGAATGGGACGGGTTGCTCACTTTCCACAGCATTTTTTGTGCTTTCTGGGCCACGATGTGTATACGGTCGCGTTCATGAAATGGAACGGAACCGAAAATGGTGAATTGCTTGACCTAGCCGCGAAAACTGGTTTGACGCCATTATGACGATGGATAATGGTATGCCGTACGAACAAAACGCGGCCAAATTGCCTTGCGCGCTGATTGTGTTGCATGCTCCATTTAACGCGCTGGATGACATCAAGCCTCTCGTGTCGCGAATCTTGGCGCAGCTTAGCATGCTTACGCCGAAGAGCATCGTTCGCATCGGTTAGGTCAATTAAGTGACGTCGACCTTTGAGCCCGGATCAAAGGTGCGGCCTCGGAAATTATTCAATCTGTTCCAGCCGAGAAATGGCAACTTCGTTCTCTTCTGGTCATCGCTCATCGGTTTCTCTCGGCACGCATAGCACCAGCATTGATCCCAGCGCCAGCGAAACCGCAACCACCAGCAAGCCAGCGGCGTAACTTCCCGTTCGGTCTTTGGCGTAGCCGATGGCGTAGGGGGCGACGAAGCCGGACAGGGCGCCGATGGAATTGATGACGGCAAGACCACCGGCGGCGGCGGTGCCGCGGAGGTAGCGGGTGGGGATGGCCCAGAAGGGGCCGAGGGTTCCAAAGATTCCCACCGCGGCAACGCAGAGGGCGGTCATGCCCACCGCGGTTCCGGTGGATGCCGCCAACGCGGCGATGCCGATGGCGCCCGTGAGGGCACAGACCGCAACATGCCACCGGCGCTCGTCGGTGCGGTCGGCGTGGGCGCCGATGGCGACCATGGTGACTGCACCTATCACGAACGGCAGAGCCGACATCAACCCTACCATCGCGTTGCTCGAGCCGGTCATGCTTTTTACGATGGATGGAACCCAATAGACGATCCCGTAAAGGCCCATGATGAGAAGAAAGTAAATCATGCTCAGCAGGGCCAAACGACCATCAGCGGCGGCGCGCAGATCGGCGACGTGGCTGGCGCGCGGGTGTTCGCCCTCCCGCGCCAGTTCGTCTTCGATCCATTTCACCTGCTCAGCACTCAACCATGCCGCATCCGCTGGACAGTCCGGCAAGGCGCTGGATGAAAGGATCAGGATTCCCAGAACGATGGGCGGCACGCCTTCCAGTATGAAAAGCCATTGCCAGCCGTGCAGGCCGGCCAGGCCATCGAGTTTGAGAAGGAGACCGGCCAGTGGATTGCCGATTGCGCCAGAGATGGCCGTGGCGGTGAGGAAGAGCGCCAGCGCTCTTGCCCGCTGGCGGACGGGAATCCAATAGGTGAGATAGAAGACGATGCCGGGAAAAAATCCCGCCTCCGCCAGGCCCAGGAGAAATCGCAGCGCGTAAAAACTTCGTGGCCCGCGCGTCAGGAACATGGCCGCGGAGCATAAGCCCCAGGTGATCATGATGCGGGCGATCCATCGCCTGGCGCCGACGCGATGGAGAATCAGATTGCTGGGCACTTCAAAGAAAAAGTAGCCGATGAAGAAAAGCCCGGCGCCAAGGCCGTAGGTGGCATTGGTGAGATGGGCATCGGCCAGCATGGTCAGCTTGGCCATCGCCACGTTGGTGCGGTCGAGATAGTTGACGATGAAAAGCAGGCAAAGAAACGGGAGGAGGCGGCTGTGAATCTTTGAAAGCGCCTGCGAGCCGGTGATTTCGATGTCGAGGCTATTGGTGGCGGCGTTGGTCATGAACGGTGCGTCCGTGGGCGGCTTTGCGCCGCGACAACCTCAACTCACCTTTTCGGCTGCGTCTCCACGCCGGCAATTAAATCGTCCACGATGTGGCTCGCTTCGGTCAGCGAGCAGCCATGAAGCTGTTTTACCGTATTCACCGCTTTTATTTTGTCCATGCGGGCCAGTTCCGCCAGCTTCTTGTTCTGCTCGTCCGTTTCCAGTTTTTTCAGGCCCGTAACGGTGAAATCTTCCACGCTTTTCCGCCGGTCTTGCACCTCGGCGATCTGTCCGAGCGCCTGGAGCGCCGCCTTGATCTTAGGCCGCATTGTGGCCGTGTTGCCCTTCCAGGCGATCCGGAGCACGCTCTGGTCAACCAACTGTACCGGGTTATCCAGAAATTTGGTCCTGTGGCGGTCGGTTCCCCATCCCGGGCGAGATGCTTCTTCCGCAAGCGCTTTTTCCAGAGCTGTCGTATCAGCGTCTTTCAGCCCGATTTCCAGGAACACCTGCCTGTTGAATTCCGTACCGTCCGTGCCCCGGGTTACCTGCGTCTGGGCCGCTTCCCTTACAAATTCAATCTCGTTCGCCTGGAGCGCGATGACCTGCGTGTCATCTTCGCTCATCGGCCAATTCTCAAAACTCCGGAATTTGATCAGCACTTCAGATCCGCGCAATCGCATGACCCAGTTGGTCGGCCGCCGCGCGGCCGTGAAGGTGCGGGCGGCGATCCAGACGAATAGCAACAAAAAAAGCCCGACCGCCCCGCCCATCGCACGCGGAAAGTCAAAGCGGCCGATGCGGCCGTGGAAAGCGATATAGCCCCCCGCCAGCACCAGCGCACCCGTGGAAACGGCGGCAATCGCGCTGCCCACCGCCGACGCGCCGAAGACGGTGTCGGTCTGCCGGCACGATGTCTGGTTGTAGCTCAGTAGTTTCATCCGCACCGTTATTCCAGCGTGGCCAATTAATCCATGGGGCATCTTACCATGCACAAAAAACGAAGCGAACCCACAGTCGCGGCAATGTATGTTTGGGAACGCTGCTGCGATAGAATCGTCCGCGAAGTAAGCGGGACAACATAGCATTCGCATCAACGACCAGTTTCGCATCTGCTTTCGCTGGACCGTCGCGGGTGCCGAAGATGTGGAGATTGTGGACTACCATTAGCGGTGAAGATCATGCGCAAACTCAAACCTGTGTCGCCCGGCGAACTTCTGCGTGAGGAATTTCTCGTGCCGATGGGGCTTTCGAATTACCGCGTGGCGAAGGAGATTGGCGTGCCGGCGCAGCGGATTGGGGAGATCGTTGGTGGGAGGCGATCCATCACAGCGGATACCGATCTGCGGTTGTGCCGGTTTTTTGGGCTTTCCAACGGTTACTGGCTCAGGGCGCAGGCTGCGTATGATACGGAAGTGGCTGAGATTGGGTTAAGCAAGACGCTGGCGAAGATTAAACCATGGGCCGGTCATGCCGCGTAGGACTGAACTCGGAGCGCAACACAGCGATTTGCCGGGCGCCTTTCCCGCGGACGATACTCCTAAACCGCGCGGCGGCGACGCCGGAGCAGCAATGTGGAGCTGAGGCCGATCAACGAAAGCGATGCGGGTTCGGGGAGGTTGCCGACCTGTACGTTGTCGATGGCCAGAACATCATTGGCGAATCCGTTTTGCCAGACTGTCGTCCAATCGCCGTAGCTGGTGCCGGCCAGGTTTGCATACGGCATTGTGGAATCGGCGGTATAGGAGCCGACGGTGTTGCCGAGTGAATCCAGAACGGACATGTTGTTCATGACGTTGCCGCTGCCGTCGTTTTCGAAGGTGGTTCGGAAGGTGTACCAGCCGGACGCGGTGATTGATGTGCTGCCGCTGCCGCCCAGGCCGACCATTTGCACGCCGATAGAGCCGCTGCCGGTGTCGACGATGCGAAAGTTGGTTTCGTCCTTGAAGGTCGGGTCGTTGCTGGGGGTGGTATCAATCCAGAAGCCCTGAAAGTTATTGTTCGCCGAAGCGGCAGCCCAGCCGGTATTGATGTAGTAGGACGTGGATTGAAAGAAGGGGCCGTTGATGACGATGCCCGGAGCAGCGCCGGCGCCAAAATCGGTAAAGACTGATTGGCCATATCCGGCCTGGTATGTATCGTGAACGTTGGTGATTTCGGCGTAATGGGTTCCCTGGGGCGCGGTCAGGTGAAGGACGCCGCCGCCGTTGGGGGCGATTGTAATGTCCGCGCCCTGGGTGTTGGTTGTAGAGTCGAAGAAATCGTGGGTGCCTGGGTCGCCGTTTTCAAAGCCATTGGAATAAATGATCCCCGCATTGGCGAATGCAGCTGAAAAACCGAGTAGTGAAATACCCGCGACGACCGGAAAAAACCGCTTCTGACTTGTCACCAGCTTCATTAATTTCTCCCTACAATTCTCTGTTCTCCGACGACTGAAATTGCCGTTTAACGAGGCATCCGCTCAGACTTCATCCCGCAGCGCCCGCGGCAACGCAACTGCACAATAGGCTTCTGCCAACGCACGGGCGCCAGCACCGAGGGGCTAACAAAATGATGGCAGGCTTTTTCTGGAAATCCTCCGACCCTCAATAACCCATTGAGATGCCTGCGTGCATTATGGCAAGGTAAAAAACGTTCACCAGTTACCTTTTCGTGTACCTCCCCGCGCCATTTTGGTTGCTATGGGCTGATCAGCGATAAGTTTCGCTGGACACATGAATTGGTTTGCGATGATCGGCTTGCAATAGATATAGTGCGGGCTTGGTGTTCCAGATGGGCAATTGCGGCATCCCATGAAACTATCCTGAAAGGCATCGGAGGCTGGATGACGGGGCTGCAACCATTCCCAGGTTTGAAACCTTGCGAGATTCTTAAATCCGCGAATGTCGGGCTCATGTGCTATCAGTGGATCAAGCGCAACGGCCTGGCGGCGGATGCGTGCCAGTTTAAGAGCTGGGACTTGATGCACTGCCTCCCCTACCTGGCCCACGGCAATTTGCTGGACATGGGGTGCGGGAACCTGACCGACACCCAGCAGAGCGCTTCGGTGGTTCTGCTGAACGCGCAGAAGCTGGGCGTGCTGGGGGAGAAGGTGGGGATTGATCTGGTTGATCTGCCGCCGGTGCCGGGGATGAAGGTGATCAAGGGCAGCCTCCTTGAAGTCCCCTACCCCGACGCGCATTTCCAGACGGTGGCGTGCCTTTCGGTCATCGAGCACGGCGTGGATGTGGTGAAGTTCTGCCGCGAGGTTTCCCGCCTGCTGAAGCCGGGCGGGGATTTGTGGCTCACGTTTGATTACTGGCCGGATGCTGACTCCACGCCGGACTGGAGCATTTTTAATCGCCAGCGGGCTGGGAATTTGATTGAGGTGGCGCAGGGGGAATTTGGGTTGAAGCTGCAGGAGGAGATGGATTGGGCGACGGGGGAGGTGGTGATTACGCCGAGGAATTATTCGCCTGGGCCGGTGTCTTATACGTTTGGGGCTATGTGGTTTAGGAAGATGGGTGATACGGGCAAATAAGACTATTCAACCATTCTACTTGTCCGACGATAATCCCTCCTCTTGAGCTTTGCCGCTTGGCGAAAGTTGACTAAGAACCTGCGAATAAATACGAAAATTAGGGTTGAAAACCGACGCAATCTTCTTTGTGCCTATGATGATATCGTCGGTGCAAATGCGATTATCGAATACTAATGAATTGCTATATCGAGCAAACCGGGTTACGTCGCCGACAATTTCTAACGCGGATGTAGTCTGAACCAAGCACATGATCCGTTTCTGCAATGCGGCACATAGCACCGCATTACGGCCAAATGTCTCGATCGCCGCACGTTTCTTAATTTGCCACGCATTAAACTCTTCTTGGGTTCCAAATGTGCTCTGGTCGGCCAAGCAAAACGCGTCTTCCAGCGCGGTCACAAAAACGCCATAAGCATTTTCGCGCTCTAGTCCGCCGTTGAATTTCTGCATTAACGATCCGCCACCCTTTGACGAATTCGGATGCTTAACCTCAATCAAAATTCTCCCTATACGCATTTCGCCGCGCGGATCGTTTGAAGATTGTAAGAACTCTACGGGGAGCCCTCCTTTCACTAACTGCCCAGCCACGAATAGTTCAGCCTCGAAATCCTTAAAGAAAATCTTTTTTTTCTTGATAGCGGCATCTTCAGGTACACCAAAATCAACCATGCCCGTCGTAAGCTGGCGTAAATGTCCATTAACATCCATTCCACCCGAAATACATGCTTTCAGACTCTCGCAAAGACTCAGCACAGCATGGCACGCGTTAACCGAGCCTACGATGTCCCCGTCCTCTACGTTGGTAGATTTGGAAACTCCGTTGGCACACGCTTCCGCCTCTTCTAACGCCAAAGTGAGGCCCTCCCCCGGCTTTAGCGCGATTTTATGCTTTTTGAATATATCGCGAATGTACGTCGCATCCGCCAGTATTTGACTCCAAATATCTGCCATAGGTTCCAAAGTTCAATCGACACGAAAGAAATAAAAATCATAATACCCGGGAGCGATGAAAATTAGCAAATGGTCATGTAGCTCTTGACACTCGGATACTGCTCGGATATTTATCCTATCTATGGCAGAGCGAGACCTTGATGACCTCCGAGCGATAGAGATAATTCTGAAAGTGTTGGGGCCGCTTCAAGTGAGGGATCAAGTGCGTGTGCTTTCTTGGGTAATAGACAAATTGGACTTAGCACTTGACATCAAAATCGCGGTCAAAAATGCTCGGTCCAAGGATCGTAGTTATCTAGAAATGGCATGGGAAAAGGTCCCAACTCTTATGGACTCTGCAGCAGAATTTGTTGCCGCCGCCGCGCCAATTTCAAGGGCAGATCGTGTTTTAGTAATTGCGACATTTTTACAGTTCAAAGCAGACGATCCTGAAAGCGCGATATTGACCGGCAGAGACATCAACGCGACTTTACGAAATATGCGGTTATCCGTAGTGAACGTGACCGATTGCATCTATACCCTAATGAAGCGTTCACCGTCTCATATGGTTGGAACTGGTCGGGTACCGAATCGTAAGGGGTGGAACGGTTATAGAGTGACAGAGCCGGGCATCGACTACGTCTACGAACGTATCGTTCGACAGAATTCCGATAACGTGGTCTGACTTTTTATGTCAAAGGAGATTTCGATGTCTAACACAGGAAATGACAAACTTAACCTGGGAACTGTTAGTACCAAGGTTTATGCCCTTCTAATCGACTTGGAACAAAAAGATCGGACGAGAGTAATTAATTCGGTACTCCAGTTATTCGGCGATACGGTGATATCTGGTACTCCCCTGCCTATACCGGGCGGGACGCCCGCGTTTGCGGCCACGGATAGTGCGGTCGTATTGAATCGACCTGCGTTATTGAATCCACAGGAGTTCTATGCCCAAAAGGAACCGAAGAACAAAGGCGAGATGCTAGCGGTGGCGGCGCGCTATCGCGAGCAATACCTTCAGGCCCCTTCACATCAACTGGCAGATTTCGCCACGTTTTTTGCGGATGCTCGCCAAAATTTTGATCGCAAGAATTTTGGACGCGACATTAAGAATGCGCAAAGGCAAGCCGCGCTATTTAACATTGGAACTCCAAGTGGCCAATATCGGCTCTCGCATCGTGGTCAACAATATGTTGACGCATTGCCGAGCCGAGAACTTCTGAAGAAACTGAAACGACCCAGAATCGTTAAGGGTATGAGCGTTAAAAAATAAAATAAGACGACATCAAATAGTATGGTAAACGCGACTAGACAAAACCTTCTAACCGGCCTAGGCACTCTTGTAAATGCGGACATCGCTGAACGCCTAATTGCAGAATACGACGAGATTTTAAGGCGCTTTGCATCGGGCGACCATCGGCCTGCAGAACTCAGCGGGGGTCGGTTTGCTGAAGCAGGATTTAGAATCTGCCAAGCTGCCTGTCAACTTGTGATGACTCCTCTGGGAAGACAGTTGCCTCGAACGGATCAATTGTGTGCGCAATTGGAAAATGTGGTGTCTCAGAAATCGGATGAATCATTTCGAATACACATTCCTCGCGCTTTACGCACAATCTTTGACTTTCGCAACAAAAGAGATGTTGCTCATCTTGGCTCGGGAGTCAGCCCCAACTTCGCCGATTCTTCTTTAATTGTTGGGGTTGCTGGGTGGGTACTGGCTGAGTTTGTCCGAATCACATTCAAATGTTCCCCACCAGAGGCGCAGCTAATCGTCGATTCATTAGCCGATCGGCGAATTCCCCTTATTTGGCAGCAAGACAATATTATTCGCGTACTAAACCCCGCGATGAGCTTCCGTGAACGGACGCTCGTCGTTCTGTATCATCTTGATCCGGCACATCCGCCAGACACGCAATTATTTCAAGCGGTCGAGTACTCGAACATAACCCAATACCGCACCAACATCCTTCAGCCGCTTCACAAAGAGGCAAAGGTCGACTATCGGAACCGTTCACTCATACTCCTGCCCCCTGGAAAGCGCGAGGTTGAGAGTGTGATTCTCCCGACGCAGGCTATCTAGCGCGATTTCCAACGAGCGTTTATCTAACTCCTTTGACGTTTCCCCACCTTTTCCCTACCTTTACCCCATGCCCAATTTCAAAGACGTTACCCCTCCCGCTGGCGGCGAAACCATCACCATTTCCAGCGGGAAACTTACCGTTCCTGATCATCCTGTCATTCCCTTTATTGAAGGCGACGGCACCGGGCCGGATATCTGGCGGGCTAGTCAGCGGGTGTTTGATGCAGCAGTCGCCAGGGCGTTTAGCGGCAAGAAGAAAATCGCCTGGATGGAAGTTTATGCCGGGCAGAAGAGCTTCGATAAATTCAAGAACTGGCTGCCGGATGATACGGTGGAGGCATTCAAGCAATACCTTGTCGGCATCAAGGGTCCGCTGACTACGCCTGTGGGGGGTGGGATCCGCTCGCTCAACGTGGCGCTGCGGCAGATGCTGGATCTTTATGTCTGCCTGCGGCCGGTGCGATATTTCACGGGCGTGCCTTCGCCGGTGAAGGCGCCGGAGAAGGTGAACATGGTGATCTTCCGGGAGAATACGGAAGACATTTACGCAGGCATTGAATATGCCGCGGGCACGCCGGACGCGCAGAAGATCCTGGATTTCCTGCAGGCGAATTTCCCCAAGGAATTTAAGAAGATTCGGTTCGGCACGCGGGAGGCTACGTCGGATTGGCAGAAGCGGCTTGAAACCATCGGCGCGCCGAAGCGCGAGATGAAAGTGGAAGTGGGCATCGGCTTTAAGCCGGTGAGTTACCTGGGGACCGAACGGCTCATGTATGACGCGGTGGCTTACGCGATCAAGAACAAGCGCAAGAGCGTGACGATTGTCCACAAGGGCAACATCATGAAGTTCACCGAAGGCGCTTTCCGCGACTGGGGCTACAAGGTGGCTAAGGATCATTTCGGCGCGGTGGAGATTGACGGCGGCCCCTGGTGCAAAATTCCCGAGGGGAAGAACGGCGCGGGGCTGGTTATCAAGGATTCCATCGCGGACATCACCCTGCAGCAGGTGCTCACGCGGCCGGAGGATTTTGATGTCATTGCGACGTTAAATCTCAATGGCGATTACCTGAGTGATGCCCTGGCGGCCCAGGTGGGCGGCATTGGCATCGCGCCGGGCGGGAACATCAATTACATCACCGGGCATGCGGTGTTCGAGGCGACGCATGGAACGGCGCCCAAGTATGCGAATCAGGATGTGGTGAACCCGGGAAGCGTCATTCTGTCGGGTGTGATGATGCTGGAATACATGGGTTGGCAGGCGGCGGCGGACCTGATTCAGAAGGGTTTGGAAGCGGCCATCGCAGCCAAGCATGTGACGTACGACTTTGCCCGGCTGATGCCCGGGGCGACGAAGATTAAGTGCAGCGAGTTCGCCTCGGAGATGATCAAACACATGGCTTAGACTGGTTGGGGGTTTGTCGGTGGCTGGGGGGTGAAAAAACGGGGTCTAAGCCATATTGAATGGGGGCAGCGGCGCCGGTGTTTGTGGTAGCCCGTAAGCCCGGTGAAATAAATCGGTTAGCCCGCTCTTTCCTGGCGGGCAGGGGGTGATTGGGGAAGGGGAGATTGTTAGGATCTTATTTCTCCCGAATGAAACTTGACATCGCGTGGTTTAAGTTCTACGTTTAGGTAGTCACGGGAGTTGCGCCATGTCAAGAGCACCGAACTTTGCCGGCGAGGTGTCCCCCGGAGCACCTCTACCCCCTGCCAACCTCGACACCGAGGTGGGCAAGATCATTCTGGACATGGGGTTGGCCACCAAGACAGAGCTAGAATTCTGCCGCGAACAGCAAAAACAATCTTCTGATCCCAGCGCCCGCAGCCTTGCGGATATCCTCGTCGAAAACAGCTTCATCACCGTCAACCAGGCCAAGCGCATCCGGCAGACCGTTTCGGACGGCCGATCCAACAAAATTCCCGGATATCAGCTGCTGGGCCAGCTTGGCAAAGGGGCCATGGCCACGGTTTACAAGGCGCGGCAATTGTCGCTGGATCGAATTGTCGCGGTGAAGGTTTTGCCCAAAAAGATGAGCGAGAGCCGGGATTTCGTCGATCGCTTCCAAAAAGAGGGAAAAGCCGCTGCCCGCCTGAGCCACAACAACATTGTGCAGGCCATTGACGTTGGCGCGACTCCGGAGAATTTCCATTACTTTGTGATGGAATATATCGAGGGGAAGACGCTGTACGATTTGATGGCCGCTCTACCGGCGGGTGATGGCAAGAGCTTTTCCGAAGCTGAGGCTTTGGATATCTGCATACAGATTTCCGATGCCCTGGCGCACGCCCACCAGCGCGGCCTGATTCATCGCGACGTGAAGCCGAAGAATATTATTCTAACGCCGCAGGGCGTGGCCAAGCTGACCGACCTTGGACTTGCGAGGCAGAGCGACGACAAAGAGGCCGCTGAGAGCGAGGCTGGCAAGGCGTATGGCACGCCCTACTACATCAGCCCCGAGCAAATTCGCGGGGATGTGGATATCGATTTCCGGGCGGACATTTATTCGCTGGGCGCGACGATGTATCACCTGGTGACCGGCCGGCCTCCGTTTGAAGGGGAGACGCCTTCCGCGGTTATGCATAAGCATTTGCGTCAACCCCTGACGCCGGCCGATCACGTTAATACCGCGCTTTCCGCGGGCGTGGGTGAAATTATCGACGTGGCGATGGCCAAGCGGCGTGAAGATCGATATGCCTCCACCGAGGCGCTGCTGGAGGATTTGCGGGCGGTTCGGGCCAATCAGCCGCCGACGCATGCCCGCCGCGCGGTTGATCTGGATTCGCTGGCGAAAATTGAAGAGACCGGCAAGACGGTGGATATCGTGCCGACGCCGCCCTCTTCATCGGAAATCTGGAAATCGCCCCAGATGCTGTTGATTGGCTGTGCGGCGGGTCTTTCCGTGCTGATCAACATCTTTTTGATCATTGCCCTGCTTCGCTAGGGCGTTCCACATCATTTTGAATTAACATTCCCGGCAATGGACACGCGTATTGGATTTATTGGGCTGGGAATCATGGGCGCGGCGATGGCAGGCCGCCTGCTGGAAGCGAAATATCCGCTTTGCATTCACTCCCGCACGAAATCAAAAGGCAACCGGTTGATCAATCGCGGGGCGCGCTATCTGGCCACGCCGGCGGAGGTTGCCGCCAACAGCGATATCGTTCTGATTTGCGTGACGGATACACCGGACGTGAAAGCGGTGATCCAAGGGGACGATGGGATTCTCGCGGGGGCGCGGTCGGGGATGATCGTGATCGATCACTCGACTATTTCCCCTTCAGCGACGCGGGCCATGGCCGCTGAACTTTCCACCCGCGGCGTTGCGCTGCTGGACGCGCCGGTGAGCGGGGGCGACGTGGGCGCGAAAAACGGAACGCTTTCGATCATGGTGGGTGGTGAGGAAAATGCTTTTTCCAGGGTTGAGCCGATCCTTAAACGCATGGGCGGCACGATTACATATTGCGGGCCCTCGGGCACCGGCCAACTAACCAAGCTGGTGAATCAGATCCTGGTGAGCGTCACCAACCTGGCGGTCTGCGAAGCGCTGGTGTTTGCACGACAACACGAATTGAACATGGAGAAAACGGTTGCCGCGCTCGCGGCCGGGGCTGGCGGGTCGTGGCAACTGACGAACCTGGGGCCGCGGATGATCGCGGGGGATTTCCGGCCTGGGTTCTCAATCAATCTGCAGCAGAAGGATTTGAAGATCGTGATGCAAGCCGCGGAAGAGTCGAACACATCCTTGCCGACCGTAAGTTTGGCGCATCAATTATTTACAGCAGCCCAGGCTGCCGGCCATGGGAAAGATGGAACCCAGGCGCTGTTTACAGTGATTGAAAAGCTGGCTTCGGTGCATTAAGCGCGAGCCGCGCGCTGCTGATCGCTTTTATTAACTATTTAGCCGGCGCCGGCTGTTGTTGCGCGGCCTGTACGATCTGCTGCTGGGCTTCTTTTTCGTCGTCCGGTTCGTAAGGCAGCCAGCAACTTCTGGGCAGGGCCTGCAATAGATTTTTGGCTTGCAGCACGCTTTTGTCGTCCGGCATTCCCTGGGAAGCGGCGATCGCTGCTTGCTTAAATTGATCAAATTGCTGCTGATTGGCGATCTCGGGCTTTCGCAGACGGGCCACTTCCTCGGGGCTAAGCGCGCTGGCGCGGGCGTCGGCTGCTGCCACCCTGCTTGCAAGCGTGGGGTGATCACTGGCGATTGCGGGTGTTTTGTCATACCCCGCAGCGATCATCTCCTTAAAGAAATCAGAGAAATGATCCGGCGGCCAGCCGGCGGCGGTGTAGAACTGGAATCCGAATTCATCGGCCTGCGCTTCATCTCCGCGCGTGAATCCCATCTGGATGAAGCCCCCGCCGCTTTGTGCTGCGGCCATGGCAGTTTGCGCGTATTGGGCGCCATTGTCTTTCCCACCGGCGGCGTATCCCGCGCCACCCGCCGCCAGGGCCAGCACCGCCAGCGCTTCCTGCCGGCCGGTTCCTTTCTGCACATGGCGCGAATAAATATGACCGTATTCGTGCGCCATTACGGCGGCTAGTTCATCCTCATTTTTGCACATCTGAAAGAGCGCATCGTAGATGTAAACGTAATGCCCGCCGGTGGTAAAGGCATTGACGGTTTTGCTGTTCACGAGTTGCCAGTGAATATCCTGAAACATCCAGGCGCGGTCCGCGACCGAGAAATGACTCTTTGGCCCCACCCCTTGCGCATCCAACTGTTTGGCGGCGGCAATGATTCGATCACCGATGGCCTGAAGATAACTATTGTTCTGCCCCTGTTCGATCACGGCAGGCTTGATCCCATCATTAAAGCTTGATGCCTGCTGAATAACCTGTTTGTCGCTGGCCATGCAGCCCAGGCCGGATAAAGCCAGAAGAGGCAAAACGACCAAAGTGACCACCCAATACAACGCTCGACGATATGCCATGGCCATTTCCTCAATCCCCCGCGAATATATCCTCAAATAAAAAATACGGATGAACAAAAGCAGTGTAAGACCGATCCCGGGAACGGACAACGGAGGTTTGGCGATGTGTCAGCGATTTGTTGCCGGAAACGGCCTCATCGCGCTACTCTCAAGAAATGCGCAAACATGGGGCTGGGCCTTGGCATGCCGCGGGCAGGTCCCAAGATTTTAAAATGTTCTCAAAAGGCGTCCGCATTACGCATTCAACGCGGCGGCTCACTCGGCGCCGACGATGACGCCGGTCGTTGCGCCGATGATATTGGTTACTGACGGCGTCGCGACCACCGGCTCAAGGCTTGCCGGGGGCACGGATGTAATGACGTTATCATCGAGCTGCACGTTGTCGCAGTAATTCAGATAAATCAGTGCGTCCGGATCAATTCCCGCGTCCAGGCCCCTCACCGTCGGATGGGCTTGTGGATTAGTGAACGTGTTGTTGCGGATGAGGGCGCCGCGGACGGAATCGATCATCAAATTCACGCCGTCGATATCGGAAAAGAGATTGTTGTGGACTGATATTTGAATGTGACCGGGCATCGCGGCGGTGTCCTGGCCTTCGCCGGCTATGGTGATGGCGCCGGGACGCGGATTGTTAGCGCCAAAGGTGGCATAACAGACATTGTGAATCGTGTTGTGCCGGATCATCAGGTTTCGCATGTATCCAGCCACGTTTGTGGAAATTTCAGGCCCGACAAGAATGCCCTCCATGGTGCTTCCATCGATCAGGTTGTTCTGAATCAGGCCCTCGCCCCCCTGCACAATCATGCCGCGGGCGCGGTTGTTGCGTATCGTGCAATTGCTGATCACATACCCAGCGCCTGACGCATTATTGTCGCCCAACAATTCACCAAAAACGGCAGCTAACGGCCGATCCATCACAAACGTGTGATAATTGACAGTGCGAGCGAACGCGGGATTGGTGATCTGATGCGGAGGCTGATAACCCGGCAGCTCCTGGCGCGAGATCAACTGGGCGTCGGCGAGGAAGCCGCCATCCGCGGAAGACAATCGCATCCAGTCGCCCGGTTGCACGGAATCGACCCCCACCGTTCCGACAGTCACCGAATTTGCACTGGATGCAACGACCATGGCAAAAAGTCCATGGATGGCAATTCCATCGTCGGGCATTCCCTCGAAGAGGCAATTGTTGATCATCGGTCCAGTTCGCGATGCGGTGCTGTGAAATCCATCGGCGTTGGCGGAGAGAAGTGGCGCTGTGGTTGCCGTGGGAGGCGTCGGACCGTAGGTCACCTGGATCGCATGATAACGGTTCCCACCCCCACCGTTCTCGTAGATGCCATAGCCGCCGGCGGACATCACCGTCAATTCATCAAGAAGCATGCCGGTGCAGCGATAAAGAAGAACTCCATTGCTGCCCACGCCCCGGAATGCAATTAAGTCGCCGGCGTTGATCGGAGCAGAATCCGCGGGGAACGCACGGCCGGCTGGAATCCGAAAACGTCGCGGCCCAAGACGCTGAGGCGCTTTGAGCCAGGGCTCATCAACGCCCCGCTTCCATAATCGCGTCGAAGGATCAAAAATATTGGCCGCGGGATGCTGAGGGAAAAACGTGGGATTGTCCAAATTGCTGGGCCATCCGAGGTCAATTTTTACATCTATGTATGATGCGCCAGGCCCCACACCGAGAACAACGCCCTGCGTGAAGCAGGGTGTGGGATAGACAATCGTGGCGCCTTGAAACGTCACGTTCGCGCAGCCGCTGAAAAAGACCCCGCCGATAAGGGTGTTGGTGCAGACGAGGGTAACGCCGGTTGCGTCGATCGTCAGGTTCTGAAGGTTCTGGAACTGAAGATGATACCGCAACGATGTATCAGCGGAGAGCGAATAGGTCCCTGGCGGGATGGTCACGCTGGTCTGATGATTGGCCGACGCTTGATTGACCAGGTCTTCAATCTGCTGGGCGGTAAGTTGAGTCGATGCAAAGGCGCGACTTGAAATCAAGCAGACCAGAAGAACGAGCGCGCGATTAATCCAACATGCCATTCTCAACCCTCAAGGCAAGGCGAGGACTTTCAGTCATAGCAGAGTTCGGCAATGCGCCTTGCCAGTGGACGGACATTCCTCGCCTACAATATACATCGGCTGTTAATTGTATTGGGGTTGAACCACGGTTGTCATTAATCGGGATTCGCCCACAGGCTCCCCTAAACAGAAAAAGGGCCCCGGTTTCACCCACGAACAAAAACCGGGACCCTGAAAATTCGCGCTTGGGCGTAAGGCTCCATCCCAACGCACGCCTTGAATCTGCCTTACCCATGTAAATGCAGCTCAAGATTTTCCGGCGGACCCTTGTGCTACCCTACCTTACCCCTGCGTCTGTTGAGCACTTAGGTCGCCGGCACAATCATCATCGTTTTGCTATAAGCCTATTTCTTCCGGGATAGGAAATAGATTGTCATTCCTACCGTTCAAACGATTCAACAAGGTCATACCCGAACCAACTATATCCAAGGTATGTAGTATCCATTATCGGCGGGTTCCGATTCAATAGGAAAATAGAGGACGGAACTGCCCGATTTTTGCTCAAAATCGCCCCGCCACTCATAATTTTGGATTAACCACATTTTATTTGTTAATATAGGAAATATTTAAGGCCCCTTGCGTCTGTCCGCAAAGGCGTCAAAAGTTTTCCATATTAACATATGGCGGGTAGATCAAGCTGGGGTGGTGACCTGCACAAGTTCCATCGTCATACCTGGAAGGGGAACTGCGTTGACGATTGAACCCACCGAGATCTGCCCTTCGGACAGGTCGAGTCCATCGTCAGACGCGGGAATTTCGACGATGACCGGAAAGCCGGCACGGATCACGACGCATGCAGGATCAACATAGGCGGCCCGACCCTGGATAAGTTTGGGCGGCCCAAAAAGCGGCGAAATGAATCCACCTCCGCTGGGGACTGTGTAAATTTTGCGCGCCTTGGCGCGGATATTAACCAGAATCAACTGACCAATTGGGCCTTCGAACGGGCGACTGGTTGAAAGCTGAATCTGGTAATTGGTATTCGACGGGTTGAAGACAACCTTGCCTTCGGTAATGGCTGTTACTTTTCCGCGGGCCGCAAAGTCGGTGGCAATTTGCATAGCGCCGAATTTAACCGACGGTGGGTATTTTGTCATGAACAAGGTGGTATGCGAATCACTTCCGTCACCGGATCCCAGGCCCATAACGCAACTGGGCGTCCGGCGCGGGGCGATTTACGACCTGGAGGCCGCGGCCAGGAGATCGGCGTTGGTCTTTTGCTTGCCCATTACATCGAGCAAAGTCTTCATTGCCTGTGCTGGCGCCATGCTGGTCAGGAGCTTGCGTATATGGTGGGCAGCATTTAGTTGCTGTGGGGTAAGCAGCTTTTCTTCCTTGCGCGTCCCGCTGGCTGCGATATCCAGGGCGGGATAGATGCGCTGGTTCGCAAGATTGCGATCAAGAACCAACTCCATGTTTCCGGTACCCTTGAATTCCTCAAAAATAATTTGATCCATGCGGCTACCGGTATCAATCAGGCAGGTAGCCATGATGGTGAGGCTGCCGCCGTTTTCGATTTTTCTTGCCGCGCCGAACAGACGCTTGGGGATTTCCAGTGCTCGGTTATCCAAGCCACCCGACATGGTTCGACCCCCGCTGGGGCCGCCGGTGTTAAAGGCCCGTCCGAGGCGGGTGAGGGAATCCAACAACACAACGATATTCTTGCCGTATTCAACCTCGCGCTTGCATCGTTCGATCACCAATTGCGCCAGCTCCAGATGTTTTTCGACCGTATTGTCGTTGCTGGAAGCGTAAACGATGCCTGGCACGTTGCGCTTCATGTCGGTTACTTCTTCAGGCCGCTCGTCAACCAGAAGAAGTACCAGCTTGGTATCCGGGTAGTTGTGATGAATTCCCTTGGCGATGTTCTGCAGGAGAATGGTCTTGCCGGAACGGGGCGGGGCGACGATGAGGCCGCGCTGACCAAAGCCGATTGGGGCGAAAATGTCGATCACGCGCGTGCTGAATTCGGTTGGGCTGTGTTCAAGCCGGATCATCGGCTCCGGGTCCAGCGCCGTGGAATCGTAGAGGGTTGTTGTATCGTGATAATCCTGAGGCGAGCGTCCTTCGATGGATTGCACCTGCGTGATGATCGGCCCGCGCGGGGTGCCGCGCAGCATGAGGCCGGGGCGCAGGTTGAGGTCACGTATAAGTTTTCGCGGCACGATTCCCTGGCGCAAGGCGCGGAGGGGATGAAGGGGGTCGCGAAGCTGGCCATCCTGGCGTTCATCGGGGATATGCAATATCCCCTCAAGGGTATCGATTGGCATGGTTGGCATGGATCAACGAACTTTTGTTGAGGCGGAACCTGGTTCCAAACATGAGTCTTTGCCCCCAAGCCTGAGCCTGGGGTGAGACCAAAAGCCTGATAACTACGAAATTTCCTCGATTTATCGTGAAGCGTCTTGAAACCCACCCGGCCAGAGGGGCTCCCCACAAAAGCAACTCAATCACGTTCGGAACGGATGCCGGTAAACTTATTGATCACAGTCTTGATATCGGGAACTTATCCAAGGGACGGGAACCCCCGAGACTTCACCGCTTTAAGACTGCATCGCTACCCGGATTCGCTGGACTGGGTCCTTCGGTAGGATTTCGATTATACTCATTTTCCAGCAGGAGTAAACTATGGATCTTTTGGCAAAATTACAGGAAGACATGAAAATCGCCCTTAAGGCCGGTCAGAAGGACCGCCTGGGGGTGATTCGAATGCTGCTTAGCGATGTTAAAAATATCGACCTTGCCCCCAAGCCAACAACCGCGGAAGAGGTGGTAGCCGCCTATGGGAAGAAGCTTCACAAGAGTCAGGAGGAGTTTGAGAAGCTCGGCAAACCCGACGAGGTGAAGAAGCTGGCCTTCGAGATATCAGTTGTCGAAGAGTATTTACCAAAGAAGGCATCGACCGAGCAAACCGAAGCGCTGGTGCAGGACTTCCTTTCCAAAAACAGCTTCACCGAAAAGCAATTCGGCCAGGCGATGGGGGCATTCATCAAGGCCCATGGCTCGGCGGTTGATCCAGCCAAGGCGAATCAACTTTTGCGGAAAGGGCTGGCGGGCAAATAGACAATAGATAGTGTCTAATGAAATCATAATTCTAGTATGGAAACACGTGAATCTGGGGTAAATATTCGTCCCATAACTTGCCATAATCCGATAAATGTGTTAGACCGACCGACGCATTGATGCTCTGGAACACAGTTGTTAACCATGATAAGTTCCGCTTGTACGAAGCTTTATAGATTGAAGGAGTAAGTTATGGCAAAGAATATCCCCTCCAAAGGCACCCCAGCAAAGACTCCGGCCAAGTCGGTTGCCCCAGCCCCCATTCCCGCAGCCAAGGCCCCCACGACAGTGACGCGCAACAGCCCTCTTCCCAAGACCCAAGCGTCCGCGCCGCGGGCGATTACCCATGAAATGATTGCCAAGCGTGCCTACGAAATTTATGTTTCGGGCAAAGGCGGCTCGCAATACGAAAACTGGATTCGCGCTGAACGTGAGCTCAAAGGCGTCTAAGCGTCTTTGTGAGTCAATTTCAGGGCCATAAAGATGGCCTCTCATGGGCGATGATCGTTTAGAGGCCGACTGGGCCTACGATTAAGGTATGCAAGACGAACCGGAAAGGTCAACCGGCCAGGTTCTCACGATTCCGTTGTTTCCCCTACCCAACGCGGTGCTTTTCCCGCGCGCGACATTGCCATTGCATATTTTTGAAGAGCGCTACAAGGTCATGACGGCGGATGCCTTGGCTGGGAGACGCCAGATCGCGATGGCCCTGCTGCTGCCGGGGTGGGAAAAGGATTACCACCTTAAACCGGCGATCGATAGTGTGGTCTGTGTTGGCAACATTCTTTCGTGGGAAAAGCTTGCGGATGGTAAATATAACTTCCTGCTGCAAGGATGCCTCCGGGCGGAGATTATTCGGGAAATGCCTTCATCGCCGTACCGCACGGCAGAGGTCAGGCCGATCGAACAGACGAACGTGCTGGAGATTGATTTGACCAATCAGCGTCAGCGGCTATTGGAAATGTTCTGCGGCGGGGCGCTTGGCGCGACCGCCGCGGGCTGCCAGGTCAGGCAGATTTTGAGCAGCCCGATCTCGACCAGCGAAGCGGCGGATCTGATCGCGTTTAACTATATCGATAACGTGGAGCTGAAGCAGTCCCTGCTTCGTGATGAAGATACGGTCAGGCGGGTTGGGCGCGTCATCCATGCCCTGGAGATTGAACTTCCGATTCTGGAAGCGTCGTGCCGGAGACACCAGAGCGATTTCAGTTTAAACTAGCACCCAGATGTTTCGCCGTGAGTACGGTGACGAGCGGTTTTCAACCAGAAAAGTGAATGGGCGGACAATTGGATGTCGCGGATTGATTGATCTAAATCCATTTGATTGTTCCTCGGTGATTGCAACTCCCCCGCCACCCGCCTTTGCCTTTCAAGGGATTTTTCGCAAGAATGCGCCTGGCTGGTCCAGGGAATTGTAAGCATGTGGTATTTTGCGTACGGGTCGAATCTCAACTCCCGAGCAGTCGCGGAGTGGTGCCGCCATTACGGCTACAGGCCGCCGCCGCTTAAGCCCGGCAAGCCCGCCGTACTGGACAACTACCGACTCTGTTTCCCCATTTTCAGCGAATATTTCGGCGGAGGCATTGCCGACATCGTCTACGACCCGGGTAAGTATGTGGCAGGCGCCATGTTCGATCTGTCCGACGCTGATTTAAAGGTTCTGGATGCGAAGGTCGGCCGGAAATTTGACCCCCTGACCGAAAAAGATCTGGGCGTTTACCGGCGTAGCGAGGTAACTATTGCACCCCTTGGGAAGGGAGAATCGCTGAAAGCAATGACCTACCAGGGCATTTCGGTTGAAAAGTATCACATTCCTCCGACCCAGCATTACATGGACCTGGTGATTCAGGGCGCCTATAGCTTCGGGCTGTCGATGATGTGGATTTCGTATTTACAGAGCTTCAGCACCCAGGTGGGCCGCAAGCCCCGCCCTCCCGGCTACGGGGATGCGTCACCCAGACTGTAGCGGGCGCTTTGATGGGTGCAAGGCTCAGTTGGTTGGGGACCGGGCGACATGGGCATCTATGACCGAGACTATTACCGTGAGCCTCAGCGCGGCGGTTTTGCCAGCGTGCGGCCCTGGTCGGTGACGACGTGCCTGCTGGTCATCAATATCGCTATTTTCATTATCGATCGGATGCTTCAGCAGTCGTACCCTGACGATTTCAGTTATGGAAATTTCCCAAAAACACTGGCAAGCCCGATTTACGAGTGGGGCTACTTTTCACTGACCATGGCCGTGCAGCATGCGCAGATCTGGCGGTTTATCACCTATCAGTTCCTGCATGCATCACTCGGTCATCTTTTTTTCAACATGCTGGGGCTGTTCATGTTTGGGCCGCTTGTTGAGGGGCAGTTGGGAAGCCGGCGATATCTCGGCTTTTACCTTGCCTGCGGCATGGCCGGGCCTCTCATGTACGGGCTGTTGTGGGTGACGAAGGTCATGCCGCTAGACGCTTCCGTACATATGATCGGCGCGTCTGCATGTATTTTCGGCGTGCTCATGGCCGCGGCGAAGGTCGTCCCGGACATGACCATCACCCTCCTTTTTCCACCCATCCCCATTACCTTAAAGGTGCTGGCGTATCTCTATGTGGCGGTATCGGTTTTCAGCCTGTTCCGGATGGGGGAAAACGCCGGCGCTGAACCAGCGCATCTAGGCGGGGCTTTGCTGGGCTATCTGTTGATTCGAAACGACCATTGGCTGAATTTTCTTGTGCCGGCGCGGAAGGCGGGCGCCAGCCGACGCCGGCGCAATGCCTTCCGGGATTGGACACGCGACCCCAACCATTAAGTGTGTCCGGTACGTAGACCACATCTTTTTTCTTTCGCAGACGGCTGGCATGCTGGCTCGGCATGAATAAACCACAGCACCCTGGCCCAGAGGAATGGCGTCAGATCGTTGACGGGCAGCAGTCTAGCGGCCTCACCGTTGCGGCTTATTGTTTGGACCGAGGAATCACCCAAGGTTCCTTTTACACCTGGAAACGGCGGTTGCGCTCGCCAGCCAAGCCAAACCGCTTGCCCAAGCCCGCATTCGTCGAGGTGACGCCTCCAAGGGCGGGGACGGCCGGGACTATCGAGGTTTGCCTGCGCGGCGAGCGTCACTTGCTGGCAAGGCGTGGTTTCGACCGCGAGTTGTTGATCGAATTGATTCTTACCCTGGAGAGCATCGCGTGATCGGCCTGCCCTCATTGGAGGCTCTGGATCACTCGACCGCTACGCGCATATGGCTGGCGACGGCGCCGGCCGACATGCGATGCGGATTTGATCGATTGGCAGAACTGGCACAGGTTGTCACGAATCAGAACCCGATGGACGGGCATCTGTTTTTATTCCGCTCGCGCGGCGGTGACCGACTGAAGATTCTCCTGTGGGAAAAAGATGGATTTGTTTTGTGGTACAAGAGGTTAGAGGAAGGCGTATTCAAGATGCCCCGGATTGAGGGCGATGTTAAGAGCGTGGAACTGCGGGCCAGTGAGCTGGCGATGATGCTGGATGGCATCGACCTGCGAAGCGTCAGGCGGGTGAAAAGATTTTCTCGAAAAAAACAAACCGCCTGAAACAATTCACTGGACAGCGCGTATCTTATTTCGTCGTCATGGAAGATGCATCAGCTATCACCTCTCTGCCGGATGACCCGCAAGCGTTGAAGCAAATCATTCTCAATCTTTCCCGCGAGCGCGACGAGAACGCTCGCCAGCGTGACGACTGGCACGTCAAATTCCTGCGCGTCGAAACGGAACTGCTTCGGCTGAAGAAGTGGTACTACGGTCCGCGAGCCGACCGGCTCTAGACCCCCGGCGACGTGGCCCAGATGCTGCTGGCTTTCGCCACCGAGTTGGAAGCGCGGCCGGTGAATCCAAACGATCTGCCGCCAAATGAACCGTTGCCCGAAGTTGGCACGGTGCGGCGGGTTCGTCGTGGCCGGCGGAACCTGGCGGCCTTCGATCAATTACCCGTGACTCGGAAAGTGCATGACTTGGCCGAAGCTGATAAGCCTTGCCCCTGTTGCGGGAAGACGCGAGAGAAGATCGGCGAGGAAGTGAGTTGGCAGGTCGAGTTCATTCCTGGCCGATTCGAGCGGATCGAGCACGTGCGGATCAAATACGCCTGTAAACACTGCGAACGCATCGCTGAGAATCCCCAGATCGAGTTGGCGGACAAGCCAGTTCAGCCGATCGACAAGGGCATGGCTGGTCCAGGCCTGCTGGCGTACGTCATCACCAGTAAATACGCCGACTACCTGCCGCTCTACCGACTGCAAAACATCTTCGCACGCAACGGCTTTGAGATCGACCGCGCGACGCAGAGCGTCTGGTGCGGCGACGGGGCCGATCTGCTGCGGCCGTTGTACGATCTGATGGTCCAGCGCGTGCTGTCATCCCATGTGGTCTGCACGGATGACACGGTGATGCCGATGCTGGCGCCGGGGAAAACCAAACAGGCCAGGATGTGGGTCTACGTCGGGGATGAGCACAATCCCTACAACGTTTTCCACTTCACAGTGGGCCGGGGACGCGACGGACCGGTGAAGTTCCTGGGCGACTACAAGCAAACGCTGCTGGCCGATGCCTACGGCGGGTACGACGGAGTGGTCGTGGGCAACGCAATCACCCGCGCCGGATGCTGGGCGCACGGAAGAAGAAAATTCGTCGATGCCGAGAAGACGCATCCGGCCATCGCCGCCCAGGCGGTGGCGATAATCAAGCGGCTGTATGCCATCGAGGATCTTGGCAAGGAGGTGGATGTGGAAGCACGCCTGGCGTTGCGCCAGCGCGAATCTGTTCCGATCCTGGCGGCGCTAAAAGACAGACTTTTCGGTTGGCGCGATCAGTTGCTGCCCAAGCATCCGATGGCAGAGGCGGTGGGCTACTTACTGAACCAATGGAATGAATTGAACGTCTTCACGACGGACGGGGCGATACCGATCGACAACAACGTGAGCGAAAGAGAAATGAAGCGAATCTGTCTTAATCGTAAAAACAGTTTATTCGTCGCGAACGAGCGAGGTGGCCAAACGGCCGCGATCCTTTCCAGCCTGTGACTAGCACGTGTAAGCGGCACGGAATTGATCCGCAGCGCTACCTCACGCAGTTGCTGACGAACCTCCCAGCCGCGCCGGTCAGCCAGATCGAACAATGGTTGCCAAGTGACTGGAAGCGCCGAAATATATCTCCCCGGGGGTAGCGATCCGGTGCGTGCATCGCTCACAATAATTCAGTGAACTTTTTTCACCTAGGCGCACCTATTCATCTGGAAACACAATGACTGACCTGGCGGATCGACTCAACCGGAGGCTGCTGGTGATTCGCTGCCAGGTCGGTGACGCAGCCGCGTTTGAGGAACTCGTCGGTTTTTTTCAGCCGCGGCTGCGCGGGTTTCTTTTCAAGATGGTTCGCGGTCGGCAGAGCGTGAACGACCTGGCGCAGGACGTCTGGATGGATGTCTTCCGCGATCTGGGCACGCTGTCCAATCCGGAGGCGTTTGTTCCGTGGTTCTATCGGATCGCGCGAAATCGCGCGTTCCGCGCCTTGCGAAGACGGCCGATCATGACGGAGCCGATTGAACCGGATGCGCTGGCAGATGAAACAATCGATTTTACGGCGGAGGAAGCCGGGGCGGTCCATGCGGCGCTCGATGAATTGATTCCGGAGCATCGCGAAGTCCTCCTCCTGCGGTTCATGGAGGAGATGAGCTACGAAGAGATCGCGGGCGTCGTAGGATGCGCAGTTGGAACGGTCCGATCGCGAATCCACAATGGCAAAGTCGCTTTACGACGGATTATTGAATGCGAGAGGCACCCATGACAAAAAACGCCTTTGATTCCAAGCTTGTCGGGCTAATTGCTCATTCGTCGCCCGGCGCCGGCGAGGCGCGTGCGATCGCGGACGAACTGTTTCGCCGCGATCATCAGCGCGTGCGGCTGCTGGCGGCGCTGAGCTTCTTTTTGTGGTTGCTGTTTGCTGCGGGAATGTTCCTGCTCGTCTTTGGGCTGAGGGATTTTGTGCAGTCCGTTCGCATAGGCCCCGAACTGGCGAATGGGGCCGGCGCCGCGACGCAGGAGCAGTTGAAATTCTGGAGCACGGATTTAATCCACCATAGTATGCCGTTCGTGCTCGGCTCAGTCGTCGCGCTTCCACTGGCCGCGATCAGCATGCTGATGGTGGTCTTCTCGTCCCGACAGGCGACGCTGAAGAGAATCAACCTCAGCCTGTTGCAACTCTCGGCTCAACTGACTCAGGAGCGTGCAGGTACATCATCCGAGCCGGCGCAAGCCGTGGCTACTGCAATCACACCGGTCAATTACACGTTGAGCAAACGAAGCAGCGCCGGAAGATTCTTTTTCAACGTGATCGTCGGCCTGCTTGTCGCGGCGGCTGCCTTGATCACCTTCGCATTTATCACCAATCCCTGGCATGGCTATCCCAGGACGTTGCCGTTTGCGGCCATTCGATGGCAGGGAGAGACGCCGCAGGTTGAAGTTGAAGGAACGTGGTATCAATTGTTGTCCGTCAATGACGTGCCGGTTGAGCAGATCATCGCTTTTTCCAAGTCGATGGGCGCAACGACATGGCAAAAGCATTTCGACGAAGACCTTGTGGAACTGTTGACCCTGATGGGGCACACACCGGGCGTAACAGCGACTTTGCAAGTCGAAGATTTGAATTCCGCAAAAACTGAAATACTCAAGGATGTGCCGATGACCGAGGCCAACCGCCTCGCGATCCGGCGAGCGGATTAATCGGCAGGTTGCGCCTTATGCGCCGAGGTCATTCATCCATTTGTATTTCGTCCACCTTGTCCTGCTGTTAGAGAATCGTGCAATTGTGCCGGCCGTGCGGGGGATACCTACTGAACCAGTGGACAGAACTGCAAGTGTTCACGACGGATGGGGCGATTCCGATCGACAACAAAGTGAGCGAAAGGGAAATGAAGCGAATCTGTCTTAATAGGAAAAACTCATTATTCGTCGGCAACGAGCGCGGTGGCCAGACTGCGGCGATCCTTTCCAGCCTGACCAGTACCTGCCGCCGGCACAACATCGATCCTCAGCGTTACCTAACTCAACTGTTGATGAACCTACCGACGACGCCGATCAGCCAAATCAGCCAATGGTTACCGGATAAGTGGAACCAGCAAAATTCGTTGCTATCAGTGTAGCAGTGCGGCGTGCGCATCGTTCACTAAATAGGGGAAAATTCTACGCCAAATCGCAATCTCACCAGCTATGTGGAGCTTACGATGGTCCCTTCCTATCCAAAGTCATCCAAAGATGCTCCGGGCTGACGCGTAACGAAACGAACATTGGCGATCTACGAATTATTTCGTTGACATGTACGAAGCTCATCGTACAATAGAGGTATGGCGACACCTAGACCGACTGAGGCGGAGATGGCGATATTGCGGGTTTTATGGCGGCGCGGTCCCAGCACGGTGAGACAAGTCTTGAGCGAAATGGATGAGGGGACGGGATATACCACGGCGCTGAAGCTCATGCAGATTATGGCGGAAAAGGGGCTGGTTTTACGAAACGAAGCATCGCGATCACATGTCTATCGGGCGGCGGTGCCGGAATCACAAACGCTTCGGCGGGTCGCGGGGGACCTGCTGGAGCGAGCCTTTGGCGGGAGTGCGAAGAAGCTGCTGGTGGCGGCGTTGTCGGCCAAGCGGCCCACCCGCGAGGAACTGGAGGAGATGCGACGGCTGATCGACGAGGCCCAGAAGAATGAAAGGGATACAAAATGAATAGCGTGACGCTGAACGGATTGCTGGGGTCCCCCATTGTTGCGAGCTTGGGACGAATGCTGCTGCACAGTATTTGGCAGGGCGCGGTCGCAGCCGGAATTCTGGCGGTTGTGCTGCGGCTGGTGCGGCGGCGGCGTTCGGCCGCCGCGACTAAACTGCGATACGCGCTATGCTGCGGAGCATTGCTGGGGGTGGTGGTCGCGGCGGTGATCACCCTCACCAATTTCTCCGAGAATCGGGCGAAAGAAGTTGCTGTGCCCTCAGCCGTGCCTGCAATGCCTGTGGCGTTGCTCTCGTCTGGCGTCACGGCCCCGGCCACGGTTGTAAAACCACCGTTCGATTATCGCGGACTGATGCCGATCTTTGTGCTGGCATGGGCGGCCGGGGTGCTTCTGCAGGGAATTCTGCAATGCATGGGATTCTTGCGAATTCAGAAGTTGCGGCAGAGCCGAACCATCGAAGACACGAGATGGCTGCAGGTCCTTGCCACTGTCGCCGAGAAATTGGGGATTCGACGCTATGTGCGGCTGGCCAGCTCGGCTCGAATCGACGTCCCGGTGGTCCTGGGAGTTCTTCGTCCGATGATCGTGGTTCCCATGGCGATGCTGAATGATCTGTCAATCCAGCAAGCCGAGGCGATCATCGCGCATGAGCTGGCCCATATTCGCCGCTTTGACTATGCGATCAATCTGGTCCAAGTTTGCATCGAAACGATTTTCTTTTATCACCCGGCGATCTGGTGGATCGCAGGGCAGATTCGCCAGGAAAGGGAGAATTGTTGCGATGACATCGCCGCGCAACTCTGCGGGCGCCTGGCGTTTGCCGGCGCGTTGCTGGCGCTGGAGCAAAATCGATCTCCTCGGCTGGCCCCGGCGGCGACGGGCGGCTCGCTGCTGGAGCGTATCCGGCGGTTGTTGAACGTGCCGTCCGCGCCAATGAGCCGGTCCAAGTCGATCATCATTCCGCTGGTTGCTCTGCTCTGCGTGGCTGGACCGCTGAGCTTCGTGAAATTGTCCTCGGTCCGTGGGCAAAATACGCCGGTAACTGCGGGGAATCCTGCCACCCACCCTTCGTCGAAGTATTCGTATATCAATGTCAATATCGACAAGGAAGGTGAGTTGGTTGTCGATGGCGTCGTTGGAACCTGGGACACCTTGCGGAACGAAGTCGTAAAGCTTCCCGTGGGGAACCGTGGAAAGACCGTTATCACGGTCTCGGCCCAGACAGATGATGTGCCGGTCGGAAAGTATTTGGAAGCGGAAGGACGGGCTTCGGAGCTTGTGCAGGAGTTTCATCTGGCCTACGTGAGCATCACGGGGATCAGTTCAAGCGTTTCACGGGGCAACGCGACGACTGCGCCGACATTCCAGCCGTCGCAATCGAATGCGCAATCGACCTCGCAAGCGAACACGTCCCTCTACGATTTTCTGGGTCAGCCCGTTGCGCCGCCAGTTGGATTGAATTCGATCTACACCAAGGAGGGGCTGAGCGCCGCGATGCAGCAGGCCGCCCAGGATGCGAACGTCTCGCTCAAGAAACTCGAGATTGACGACTCGGAGTTCCCATATCTCGTTGGCGTGGTGACGGAGAAGGGCGAGGTTGACAAACTCAACGCTGCCATCAAAAAGATGGCGGGATTCGCGTATCAGGGAAGCGTCAGCAGCGACGCTGTCAAAGCGATGAACATTATTCCACCCCAAGCCTGGCCGCAGGCCGATCGCGATCGTATCGAACGTCGGCTCAACACCCGGCTGCAGATGCTCTACTACAAGATTGTTGCCGAGCAGTAACCCGCGGCCGCCGCGCAGATAACTCAGCCGGACCCAAGTTTTTGACGAGATTCGGGACAGGAGTGTCTTCGATTCGGGCCGTACCCGCTTCCCCCCTCTTCTCACATACGCCCGGGGACTGGGGAAACAAGGCCTGATAGAGGGGGATGCCATACTGGGGGAGCGCATTCACCTGGGTCTGAAAACGCGGCCGGACACAACGTGAGCGATCTTCGGAGTGCACTTCAGACACCGCTCACCATTAAGTCGTCAAGATTCCACAAATAGACTGCTTGAGCTTCCTTGCCAGACTTTCAACCACGCGAAGAGCGTCGCTCCGATGGGGGCGTCTGCGCGGGTTTAGCTGTGGGGGCATGAGAAATACTCGAAGCGGAAGAGGGATCGGCTGATTCCAACACTTTGATTTGGTCGTTGGCTCGCGCGAGCAGGGCCTGAGTGCGCTGGAGCTGGTTAAGAAGGTGACGGCTTCGCGCCTGCGACGCGGCAAGCCGCCGCCGCAGCGCCGACGAGGCCGCACTACCGCGATCCTTAAGCAATCGAGTACCACTCCGATTCATAGCATGATTATTGGTGCCGCTGGCGGCGCTTGCAAGGGACCTGTTGGATTCCTTCGCAATTCCGCGGGATATTTTCTTGCTAAATTAACTTCACGTTCAGGCGAAGATCCACGTTTGCCAAGCTGAATGAAGGTTGGTCCAGAGTTGCTGCAAAGCGCCAGGAGCGGTTGAGCGCGCTGTATCGTCGATAACCAGCCCGCTTGCCTTGTTGGTAATAATAAAGCCGCCATTGAGGGGGGTGAGTGACCAGAGCTGGTTGGCGCCGCCGTTGGCGGGCCATTGTTGAAGCTTGATGCCACGCTTCTTAGAAGCACCAGGATCGTCAAGGACCAGTCCGCTGGCGACGTTGGTGATCGTGTAGTAACCGGCGCCGTTGTAAGCGAACGTCCAGCGCTGGCTGTCCGCGCCGGTGGCGGCGGCCTGGTCCATCTGGGTACCGGCTTTTTTGGAGGAGCCAGGATTGTCGAGGAAAAAGCCGCTGTAGAAATTCTTCAGTGTGTAGGTTCCAGAGGCGATGGGCGGAGCAACGATGGGAGTTAGGCCGAAGATAGCAAGGCTGTTTTTGGTGCCTACGAAGACCTCACCATCAGCGATGGTGGGTGGGTTAAATTTATTGGCGCTGCCGACGGAACCCGTAAAGAGCAGCGTGCCGTAGCTGTCGGCGGAGTAGGCTCGCAACTGGTTGGTCGTGGTGTCGATATCCCAGACAATGCCATTGGTTGTGCCATTGGCGGAAATGCTGGGGCTGGAACCGGGGAAACCGAATGAAGTTGCGGATGTTGAAGACGGAGGCGTCGAGAACGCGCCGTTGGCGACATTTAAAGTTTCAGCCGCATGGCTGGTGGGGCTCACATAGATTTTGCCATTGAAATAAGAGGGGACGGCATAGATACCGCCGAGGCCGGTGGATGCCTGCACGACCTGATCACCGCCGGCATTGAAGTGGCCGAGGTTATCGCGATCGAGGAGATAGTCGCGGCCTTCCTTGCCCCCGACGAACAATAGGTGCGGGTGCGCCACACTGCCGACAGAATCGGGGAGGAGCAAGGGTGCGCTGGAACCAAAATCCTGGTCCCTGCTGCTAAGACTCGCTTCGTTGAAGGGGACGAAATAGTCGACCACCTTCAGGCCCCAGCCATTGCCGTTTTGAGCGGCAGGAGATGAAGAAGGATCCACTGCGAGCTTAAGGACCGCATCGCCGTAATCGTTGCTCGAGGGGAACCCATTGGTGAGCGTTGTTTCAAAGGTACCGTTGCCGGTGGTGAGGAAGAGATTTCCGGCGCTATCAACATTGATTTTGCCGTCGGATTGCCAGATGCCGCCATCAATGCCGTTGGGGGTTGTATTGAAAGCGGCGGTGAGGGCGAGGGTGGATGCATTATACCCAAGAATCCAGCCGTGATAGGGACCGTTATCACCATGCGAGGCGGAAGCGACATAGATGACGCCGTTGGCCAGCGTGAGGCCGGGGCGCTGATTTTGGCGGAGCGCGTTGTACGTCACCTGGCCACCCACGGACCCGGCCCCGGTTCCGGTGACAGAGGGGCCGCTGACGTAGGTATAGACGGAGCTGTTGTGGGCTGTGGGATTATTGCAGATGGTGTCCGCAATGACGACAGGCCCGCCGAGGGTCTCCGCGCCGCTGGTGATGTCGATAGCGTGCAGGCGCTGAATGTAATGGTCGTCGGTGCCGACGTGTTCCTTGGTCTTGGCGACCAGATAGAGGACATTGGTGGACCCGTCGATAACGGGCGTCGAGGTAATGCCTACTTCAGGAAGAAGATCCGTGCTTTCGGTGTCGGCGCCGGGAACGGTGGTGACGCTGGAGCTGGTCAGAAAACTCGTTTTCCACAGGACGGCGCCGCTGGTGGCGTCGATGGCGTAAAGGCTGTCATGTTCTGTTGCAACGTAAACGACGTTATGCACACCCAGCCCGATCACATTAACATTTTCCACATATAGCGGCTGAGCATAGACCTGCCCGTCCAGCGCCACGTTGTGGAGCTGCCCAAAATTGGATTGCACGTTTGCTGGAGTAAGCGTGGTTTCCGCAATGTTTTGTCCGTCGCCGGCGGCATCGTTGTGAAAGGTCAAAACATTTGCGGAAAAAAGCCTTCGCGATTCGAGGCGTTCAAGCCCCGCTGGATGAGCTAAACCCGATAAACGGGATCTGGCGCCGACATTAGTTGAAAAGACAGACCGAGCGCGTTTGCAATTCTTCATCTTCATCTCCTCCGACCGACATCAGACCTGGCATCCGCCGATGAACATCACCTACGGAAAACCGCATTATACGCCGCGACGGAGTGTTTGGAGAACGGATTTTCCGGCGTTCGGAGCGATTTTTCTGCTCGGGTGGGGCATTGGCATGGCATTGCCGACTTTGCGGCCTCGGTTAGTATGCGATGCGTATCCTTAACTCCGTGGAAAAACCTTTAATGTTCGCCAAATGAACGAAGGCGTGAAGTGAACGAAGGCCTACATCGACACGCCGAGGCGGCCGGAGGAAAGGTATGCTTCGATGCCGCGCCGCAAATTGAACCGCGGCTCATATCCCAGGATCTTGCGCGACTCCGTCAGATCCGCCTCGGTAGCATCCTGCGTGAAGCTGTAGGGATTGGGGAAGTAGTCCGGCTCTAAATTTGTTTTCAGGGCGCGGTTCAGTTCAGCGATCACTTCGTTAAAGGTGCTGGACATTCCCCCGCCCACATTGAATGCGCCTGATTTTTTGCTGGTGAGCGCATTGAGATTGCTCTGAACGACATCGTCGATGTACACGAAATCCCGCCGCTGTTCTCCCGCGGTAAATATGCGTGGGCGCTGGCCGGCGCGCATTTGTTTGGCCAGCTGGTGGATCATGCTGGCAAGCTTGCCCTTATGGTCTTCACCCGGTCCGTAAACATTTGTGTAGCGCAACCCCACAATTGGATGGGCCAGGCTTGGGGCCAGCCGCAGCGCGAGCCGCTCCATCGTCAGCTTGCTGAAGGCATAGACGTTGAGCGGATCAGGCTGCTGGGTTTCCCGCATTGGCACGGGCCCACGGCCGTAGACGCTGCAACTGCTCGCCCAGACGACGCGGGCTTTGGTATCCGCTGCCCAGTGGAGCAGGGCGCGGAAGGTTTCTACATTGTTCCGCAGCATTTGATGCTGAAGAGCGCCCTGGCTGGTATCCGTACCATCTGCTGTTACGACACCGGTGATGCTTGCCTGATGGTAGATCACTTCAAACGGACCCAGCCGTACGATGGATTCCAAATCCTCCGGTCCCTTTAAAGTGAGAACATCGCCCGGGAAGTCGATCAGATTTGAAAAGTGTGAAGCAAGGAATGAATCCGCAGCGGTCACCACGTGCCCCTCTTTAGCGAGGCGCTTGGAAAGATTCGACCCAATGAATCCGGCGGCCCCGGTAACGAGAACTTTCAATTCCGGCTCCTTGAAATTATCTGCTGGTGACGAAGAACCGTGCCATGTCGTGGTTCAAACGCGACTCTAGCGCCATTGTGTCGGAGGCCACAAATGTCCTGTGTTTGCGCGGCGTGGGGCATTTCAGTTCCGAAATAACATCTAAGCTTTTGTGAGATAAGTAATAATAAATAGTTGCGCATTTTGCTCAGGATTTCCCAGCCCCGACGGCACGGTGGTTGCGTTCTTAAAATCATCGGCATCGAAGTGTGATTATTATTTTCGAGGTCGACATTAAAATCCAGCCCATTCTTCCCCCCGATGTGAAGAATTGCTTCCCTCCCACAACCCCGAAGCATTCTTCCACAGCCCCATTCGAAGCCGACCTTGCCCGGGTCGGCTTCTTTTTTGCGCTGTTTTAAGGCCATGGAAATATCAGCTCATCGCCGTTTCTCAGGGAGACATTCTGTTCTTCATTCATGAGCTTGCCTTCTCCATTCAGTTGAATGAATTGACGGGTTCGTCCATCAGGCCCGGCGCGAACGAGGATCACCGTCGCCGAATGTCCGAGCGGGCGCGGCAAGTTCTTGTCGATGACGCTGGCCACCGTTTCATGGTCGCTCAAGGCGCGGGGGCCGGAATTTGCCACTCCGCCGGAGACTAGATATCGGGGGCTATCGCAGAGAATTGATGGGGTCGTCGCCGGATGGCGCGCGGCGCACGCCGACAGGACGAGGCACAGAACAACCAGCACTGCCAACCAACGCATAGGGTCCATCTTTCCGGGGTGACGAATCGTTAAAATCCGTTGCGATCAACTGCCTGTCGGAAGTCCTTGAGGGCGGTGCGCCAATCCCGCATCGGCCGTCCAAGCTGGATGGCTGTGGGTTCCACATCCAGAACGCTATAAGTGGGCCGCGGCGCCGAATCGGGGCGCATTGCCGTCCACTGTGCCGATTTTAAGGGTTCAATGCTGGCGTCGATGCCAAACTCTTCCAATGTCGCCACCGCGAAGTCGAACCAGGTGGTTTGTCCGGCGTTGGTAACGTGCCAGATGCCACTGGCGCCGCTGTCGAGCAAATCGAGAATTGCCTCGGCAAGATCGATGGTATACGTGGGAGAACCGTGTTGATCCCCCACCACGCGCAGCGGCTTGCCCGCCTGGGCAGCTTGCACCATCGTCCGAGGGAAATTCGCGCCATGACGGCCGTAAACCCAGGCTGTCCGGACGATTAACCACCTCAGCGGCGCATTTTCCTGTAACTGAATTTCACCGAGCAGCTTTGAACGGCCGTAGGCATTGATGGGACTTACACGGTCATCCGGCCGATAGGGGCGCTGTTGCGAGCCATCGAATACAAAATCCGTGCTGACGTGGACGACGCAACTGCCGAATTCCGCGCTCAGCCGGCCCAGGATTCCGACAGCCAAGCCGTTGATGGCTTCGGCCTTTTCGCGCTCCTTTTCGCACAGATCAACCTTGGTGTGGGCGGCGCAATTCAGAACCAGCGTCGGCCGGTGCTTGTCAAAGAACTGGCGCACGCACGGGGCGTCGGTAACATCGCACTGTGCCCTGGAGAGGGCGGTAGCGCGGTGCCCGCGCTGCGCGAGAACATCCACCAGGGCGTGAGCCAGCATGCCACCCCCGCCGGTGATGAGAATCGAACCATAAAGTTCTTTCTTGGATTCCATGGAAATTCAGCGGTTTCGATGGCCTGTGCTATGAACGTCCACCATATTGCTTTTCATAATATTTCAGATATTCCCCGCTCTTGATTGCCCGCCACCACGATTCATTTTCGCGATACCACGCAATGGTGGTTTTGATCGCCTGCTCGAATTTATGCCTGGGGGCCCAGCCCAGTTCGCGGGCGATTTTGCTGGCATCGATCGCATATCGGCGATCGTGACCTGGACGATCTTTCACATACTGCACGTTCTGGTCCCAATCCTTGCCCATTTCGCGGAGGATAACTTCCGTGATGATTCGATTGGTGATTTCGTTGTTGCCGCCGATGTTGTAAACCTCGCCCGGCTTGCCTTTGGTCAGCACGGCCCAGATGGCCTCGCAGTGGTCTTCCACATAGAGCCAATCCCGCACGTTCATGCCGTCGCCATAGAGCGGAACTTTTTTCCCCTCGATCAGGTTCGTGACAAACAGGGGAATCAGCTTTTCGGGAAAGTGATACGGCCCGTAGTTGTTGCTGCAGCGGGTGATAAGCACCGGCATGTTGAACGTGTGGAAGTAGGACCGTGCCAGGCAATCGCCGGCGGCCTTGCTGGCGCTGTAGGGGCTGTTAGGTTGAAGCGGGGTTTCTTCGGTGAATTTAATTTCGGGACGGTCCTCGGGAAGCGAGCCATAAACTTCATCGGTGCCGACTTGCAGGAACCGGTCGGCCCCCTTTGCCTTGGCCACATCAAGAAGCACCTGGGTGCCAACGACGTTGGCCTGCACAAACGGGCCTGAACCGAGGATCGACCGATCGACGTGGCTCTCGGCGGCGAAGTGAACGACCTGGGTAATGCCGTGCTTTGTCCACGCCGCTTCCACCGCGGCGGCATCGCAGATATCCCCACGCACGAAGATGGCGTTCTCGCCCAGCACGCCGGCCAGGTTGGCGAGGTTACCGGCATAAGTAAGCTTATCAAACGCGACGATTTTCACCGGTTCGCGGCGACCCACGAGCATGCGCACGAAGTTTGAGCCGATGAATCCTGCTGCGCCCGTAACCAGAATTGTCTGCATATCTCAGTTTCCGCTGTTAGGCCAGCCGCTGTAAAAATTCAACCCGATTTCCGAACGGATCTCGAAACTCAAAGCGATCGAAGCCTTCGATGGGCGCGGATTCCAGGGCCTCTATTACGTTTTCGCTGAGCGTTCGGCGCCATCCCAACAGGTTATCGACTTCGTAGGCAAGATGCGCCTTGGTTCGCGTGCGATCGACGCCTTCTTCCGTGCCGACGTGCACCTGGCGATCTCCCGCCAACACCCAGAAACCGCCCCGCCCTGCCAGTGAAGGTGGCTTAGGAATCTCCGGCAAGCCCAACAGGCCGCAGTAAAACTTCTTCCCCTCTTCTGTGGTTCCGGTGGGAATGGTGATCTGCGCGTGATCGAGATTCAGAATTCTCATCCGTGCAATCCGTGTTTTGGGCTCCGCCCATCGTCAACCAATTGCGATCAGGGGATTTCAGTGTTCGCGCCGCATTGGGCGACGGTGTTGCAGGCCTTCAGATAAAAATCGATGTTCTCACCAGCGTCGGCCCAGAAGCCACTGACTTTGTCGGCGGTCATATCCCCGCGCTCGATGTACGCATTGTTCACATCGGTAATTTCCAGCTCATTTCGAGCTGATGGCTTCAATGTCTTGACGATGTTGAACACATCGTTGTCGTAGAAATAAATCCCGATGACCGCCCAATTGCTTTTCGGGTCCTTGGGTTTTTCGACGATTTTTACAACCCGCTCGCCATCCATTTCAGCCACGCCATACGCCTTGGGATTTTCCACCTGTGACAGCAGGATTTTCGCGCCCTGGCCCTGATGGCGGAATTTACGGCAGGCTTCGCGAATCGTGTGCTGTAAAATATTGTCGCCCAGAATGAGGCAGATGCTGTCGCCGCCGGCAAAGTGCTCGGCCAAACCCAGCGCCTGAGCGATGCCGCCCGCCCCATCCTGGTAGGTGTAATTGAGATGTTTGAGCCCGAAATCGCGGCCGTTGCCGAGGAGGCGGATAAAATCACCGCTGTTGTTGCCGCCGGTGACGAGAAGAACTTCTTCGATTCCCGCCTTGGCCATGCATTCCAGGGGGTAATAGATCATCGGCTTGTCGTAGACGGGGAGCAGGTGTTTGTTGGTTACCTTGGTTAGAGGAAACAGTCGCGAACCCGTTCCGCCCGCCAGAATCACGCCCTTCATCAATCACCTCAGCGAAAAAACTACCCACATTCCATCATGGGTTGATCTGTCATCAGCCGGTTCTTTAGCTGACCACCGCAAGACTTCGCACCGACTTGGGCAGCTCAAAGGAAATGCCCTCTTCCATCAGCGTGCGGGTTTCGACTTCCCCCTGGAAATCGCTGCACAAACGGTTCACAAGGTCACTGACCAGGTGCTCGGGCGCGGAGGCTCCAGCGGTAATCAGCACGGTTTGCTTGCCGTTAAACCATTCGGGGTTTAGCTCGGTTTCATCATCGATCAGATACGCCGGCTTGCCAACCTCGGCGGCTCGGTCCACCAGCCGCTGGCTGTTGGAGCTGTTCTTGCTGCCGATGACCAGGACCAGATCAACCTCTGAGCTAAGCATGGTTACCGCCTTCTGGCGGTTGGTCGTGGCGTAGCAGATATCGTCCTTGGCGGGATAGCGAATTTTGGGGAAGCGAATTTTCAATGCGTCAATGACGCGCTGGGCGTCGGATACGCTTAGCGTTGTTTGCGTCACATAAGCCAGGCGAATTCCCTCGGCAAACTCAAGTTTCTGCACTTCTTCAGGGGTTTCAACCACGGTGATGGCGCTTGGGGCTTCACCGACGGTGCCAATCGCTTCGTCGTGCTTACGATGCCCGATGAAAATAATGTGATAGCCATCCCGCACATACCGCAGGACTTCCATGTGAACTTTGGTGACCAAAGGGCATGTGGCATCCACTTCCACCAGCCGGCGTCTCTTGGCAGCCTGACGGACCTCGGGCGAGATGCCATGGGCGCTGTAAACCACCAGCCCCCCTTCGGGCACTTCGTTGATGTTGTCCACGAAAGTGACGCCCCGGCCACGGAAACCATCCACCACGTGGCGGTTATGCACAATTTCGTGATAGACGTAAACCGGCGGCCCCTTCATCGCCAGGACCTTGTCTACGGTCTCAATGGCCATGTTGACGCCAGCACAAAAACCGCGGGGATTTGCAAGAATTATCTTCATAGTTACTGGGGGTCCATGGTATCGGCGGGAGGCTGGGAAGGCAAAATGTCAGATTGGGGCAACCTGGTTGCTGGTTAACAAGTCGGCATTGGGGCGGATTTAGATCAGAAAAGCCGTTGCCTTGACCTTTGCGGCAGTCGCCTTATTCTCCCTTTTTTCGATAAGGAGCCGTGCGTGGCGCAAATTCGTCCTTTTGCAGCAGTTCGATATTCCCGGCAGCGCTATGCCGATTTATCGGATCTGATCGCCCCTCCGTACGATGTTCTAGATGAAGCCGGTAAAGCTGCCCTCCAGGCCCGGCACCCCAATAACATTGTCACTATCGATCTTCCCCATCTGCCGGCCAAAACTGTCGGACCGGATGATACTTACGCGCGGGCGGCCGTCACTCTGCAATCGTGGCTGTCGGCTGGCATCCTGGAACGAGATCACAAACCCGCGATTTACCCGTATACGCAGTCGTATATGCATGGCGCGCGCAACTTTCACCGGCGCGGCATGATAGCCCTCGTTAAGCTCAGCCCATTTGGCGAAGGGCACGTTGTTCCGCACGAGCAGACCTATCCCGACGCGATTCAGGATCGGCTAAAGCTTACCCGCGCTACGCGCATGCAGCTTTCGCCCATATTCGGGCTCTTCTCCGATCCGCGCGGGGAAGTAACCAGCCTCGTCCATAAGCAATTGTCCAAGCCGGACCAGACAGCCCTCATGGACAGCGTTCGAAATGACTTGTGGACGCTTAATGACAGTGAACGAGTGAATTCTGTCACCGACATGATGAGCGCGCGGCCGGTTTATATCGCGGACGGGCACCACCGGTATACGATGGCCTTGCAATATCAGAAGGAAGCGACCGAGAAAAATGGGGGACGCCTGCCACCGAACCACCCAGCCAACTTTTGCATGTTTGTGCTGGTGGGGATGCAGGATGACGGGTTGCTGATTCTTCCGACGCACCGGCTGATTGGAAATATTCCGACGTTTGATATCGGATCGTTCAAATCGGCGGTCTCATCCGTTGCCACCGTCACCGATCTAAACATCTCCGAGGGCGAGCTACCCCACTATATTGACAGCACGCTGGCCAAGCAGCCGGCCCATACGTTCGGGCTGTTTGATGCGCGAATGCGCAAGTCTTATCAGATCACATTTAAAAATCCGGACGTGCTGCATGACATTGAAATGAAGCATTCTCCCGCCTGGCGGAGGCTGGATGTTGCCATTCTCCAGCGCTACTTGCTAGACGAAGTGCTCAAGCCCCGCTTTGCCGGCGGCGGTGAGCCGACGCGCGGCTATACCGCTGACAGCAAGGCGGTGACTCAGATGGCGGATGGGAAGAAGTATCAGATCGCCCTGCTGCTCAAGAGCACACCGTTGCACGCCCTGGAGGAGCTGGGGAAGACCAATGAGGTAATGCCACCCAAGAGCACTTACTTTTTCCCGAAGCTGGCAACCGGCATGACGTTTAACTCACTCGAATAGCCGCTGGCGCCACAGAAATTGCTGAACCGGCCTTCTATCATTGATCGCCTTGGCACGGAGATGTTTTGCCCGATACCTTTCTGCAGCACACGTTTAGCAACGGACTGACGCTTCTTTGCGAAAAGATGCCGGCGATGCAGTCCGCCGCCATGACGCTCATGTTGCCGGCGGGCTCGGCCACTGACCCGGTGGACCGGACCGGGTCGGCCACGGTGATCAGCGACATGGTCTTGCGCGGAGCGGGCGATCGCGACAATCGCCGGCTGACCGATTATCTGGACAGCCTGGGCCTCCAGCGGTCGTGCAGCGTGAGCGTCCATCACACCCGCTTCAGCTGTGCGGCGGTGGCATCGAAGGTTGTCGAGTCGCTGGGCGTATATTCCGATATCGTCCGCCGGCCGATGATGCCCGAATCAGGCTTTGCCGCCGCCCGGGATCTGGCCTTGCAGAGCCTGGAGGGGATTGAAGATGACCCGCGCCAGAAGCTTCTGATCAAGCTGCGCGAATGGTTTTTGCCTTCCCCGCTGGGCCGCAACCCGATGGGCCAGGTCGATCATCTGGAAAAGCTGACGCTGGACCTTTGCAAAGCTGACTGGAAGATGCGTTACCAGCCGAAAGAGGGAATCCTGGCCATTGCCGGGAATATCGATTTTGAACAGGTAAAGGGGGAAGTCGGCAAGCATTTTGGTGACTTCACCGGGATTGGCGCGGCGCCGATTAAGGTGATGCCGCCGCCGGGACTGTTTCATCACGAGAAACAGGAGAGCGAGCAAACCCACATTGGCATTGCCTATCCTTCAATTGAAGAGACGGACCCGGATTATTATCTGGTGCGGCTTGCCTGCGAGGTCCTGGGGGGCGGAATGAGCGGGCGACTGTTCACCGAAATGCGCGAGAAGCGGGCGCTCTGCTACAGCGTGTGGGCTGGGTATACCAGCCTCAAAGGCAAGGGGGGCATTCTGGGCTACGCCGGATCAAGCAACGATCGCGCCCAGGCGACGCTGGATTGCATGATCGAAGAAATCCGCCGGCTCCATAAGGGCGTTACGCTCGCTGAGCTGAATCGCGCGAAAATCGGGTTGAAGGCCAGCACGATCATGGCGGGCGAATCGACTTCCGCGCGAGCCGGGGCGATTGCACACGACTTTTTCATCCGGGGTCGCATTCGAACGCTGGATGAGATCAAGCAGGCCATCGACGGCGTAAGCCTTGAGCAGGTGAACGCCTATCTTGCCGCCCATGAGCCGGGGCCGTTTACGATTGTGACGGTCGGACCGAAGAAGTTGAAGATGCCCGCGAGGTAAACACGCAATGCCGCTGGAATTTCATCATTATCAGTTGCCCAACGGCCTGGACATTGTTGCCGAGCGCAATCCCGATTCTCATTCTTTTGCCGCGGGGCTTTACGTGAACACGGGCAGCCGGGATGAATCGGCAAAAATCAGCGGTGTTTCGCACTTCCTCGAGCACATGATGTTCAAAGGCTCCAGCAAGTATGGCTGGGAAGATGTCAACCGGATTTTTGACGAGCTGGGCGCCAACTACAACGCTTATACGAGTCAGGAAAACACCGCGTATTTCGCCAATGTGCTGCCGGAATTTACCGAGCGGGCTATCGAGCATCTGTCGCATCTGCTGCGACCGGCGATTCGCGTTGAGGATTTTGACACGGAAAAGAAGGTCATCCTCGAGGAAATCGCCATGTATCTGGATGACCCTGGGCACCGCATTTATGAAAAGCTGATGGAGGCCCACTTCGGCAAACACCCGCTGAGCATGAGCGTGCTGGGCACGGCGGAATCAATTCGTCAGCTGACGCGCGATGAGATGATGGAATATTTCCAGCGCCGCTACGGCCCCGGCAACACGGTTCTGGCGGTATCGGGGCTCCTGGATTTTGCGAATATCGTCGAGTTGGCCAATAAATATTGTGGCGGCTGGGCAGCGACCAAGAGCGAGCGGATCCAGGCCCCCCCCAGCTATCAATCCCGGCTGCAGAACATGGTCGATCCGAAGCTCAATCGGCAATACACGATGGCCATGACGCCGGGCCCCAGCGCGCAAGACCCGCGCCGTTTTGCCGCCAAGGTGCTGGCCGATGTGATCGGCGATTCAGACGGCAGCCGGTTTTACTGGGCGCTGGTGGACAACGCCATCGCGGAAGATGCGGATTTTGGCTTCTATCCCCACGACGGCTGCGGCAGCTATTACATCTCGCTGACCACCGACCCGGATCGAGCCACGCAGGCCCTGGAGATCGCTCGGAAGGAACTGGAGCGGGTGAAGGCAGACCTGAATAATGACGAGGTCGATCGCGCGAAAAACAAAATCGCCAGCGCGATTGTGCTGGATGGAGAAGTCCCGTTGGGCCGGCTGCGAGCGATTGCGGGGCAGTGGCTTTACAACAAAGAGTATCGCTCGCTGGAGCAGGACCTGAACACGGTGCGGTCGGTGTCAATCGAATCGATGAAGCAGTTGCTGAAGGATTTTCCATTTGATCCTATGACAATTGTGAGCCTTGGGCCGAAATAGAGAGATTCTTCGGATTGCATATTTCACTTCTTTCTGAATAGAACAAATAGCGTATTTACGGAATTCAATATCACATCTCGATTGGGCCTTGGTCGAAAATGCATGGCCTGAAGAGAATTTATTGACGGAACTCTAAGGAACGCGGCAGTTCCCCGCTCTTGGCAGCGATGGTCGTGTTCCCATGGCCATTTGGGAAATATCGGCGGCGGCATTCTGCCGAAGGCGACGTTTCGGGCGGAACAAAATCCAACTGGCTCACCCGGCAATTCTAGAAAATGCTGGACAAGGATTGGGCCGAAAAGTATAAGCCGTGGACGGTGGGCCTTCCATACACGTGACGCGCGCAGTTCAAGTGGGCTTTGGAGACTTCAATGCGACACAATCAATCATTTTCACGGTGCGCTTTCTTTTTCGTGGGGTGTCTGTGCGCGTGGCCAGCGACCGGATTTTCAGATTCGGGGCCGTCGGTGACAGCGGAGGCGTTTGATCCCAATCCGTCATCCAACACGAATCTGATCTACAGCGACAACGGCCTCCATGTCGCGTTCGTCGGGCCGATGGGAAGCCGATACACGGGATATTTCGACGGCAGGGGCGGGAAAAAATATGACGAGGTCAGTCAGACCTTCGGCGCGCTCACGCCTCAAAAACAGTTCATCTTCAGCGCGGATGGAAGCCACATCGCCTATATGGCCCGCTCCGGACAGAATCGGGTAATCGTTTGTGACGGCCAGGAGACGCCGCTCGCGGATCAGAACTGGGAAGTGACCGAGGCCCTCTTCAGCCCTGACGGGAAGCAATTCGCCTTCGCCGACAATCCCCAAAAAGGCGAATCGCGCGTCTTCCTGATCGATAAGGAAGGGACGCACTATAAAAAGGTATCGAATCTCCAGTTCAGCGCAAACAATAAACACCTTGCGTACGTCGCTGGTATCGACCGGCCCAATGCGCGCCTGCCCACTGCCGTCGTCGTCCTCGACAGCACGGCGGGGCCGGAGTTCACCGATATAACCGCGCTGGCTTTCAGCCCGGACGGCGAACATTGCGGCTACATCGGCTCGCGCGCGCCCTCCGATAATGCGCAACAATTCGAACGGCAATACTCCTTGATGATCGACGGCAAGGAACTGGTTAAATTCGACATGGTCAAAAGCTTCCAATTCAGCCCCGACGGCCAGCACGTCATGTACATCGCCGGCAAGGCAATACCGGGAAAAAAGGATATGGCGGATCGCCCGGTTTACGATCAGGTCATCGGTCTCGATGACCAGCAGTGGCCGTATCTGCAAAAGATCGCATCCGATGCCCCACCGCCGCCAGCATTGAGCCCTGATGGCAAGCGTGTCGCCTATGTCCAGGCTGCCGGGCCCGACATCGATGCGACCAAGACGGTTGTCATGACCGTGAACGGAAAGAAAGGTGAGGAATACGACCACATCAATCAATTTGCCTTCAGCCCCGATGGGCAACATCTCTGCTATGTCGCGCTGCAGGGGAACGCCGGTGGCGGGCCCAATGGAGGCACCGGCCGATATTTCGTCGTTTACGACGACAACGAATCCGGACCGTATTCAATCGGCAGCAACTCCGGCGTTTATGGCATGGCTCCAACTTTCAGCCCGGACGGCAAGCACTACGCCATTGCCGCCGGTGACGGCACGCATCGGTTCGTTGTCGCCGATGGGAAGAAGCAGGGAGATTATGACATGATCCTCGGCCCCATCGTCTACAGCCCCGACGGCCAGCATCTGGCTTACTTTGCGTCCAGAGACGTTATGAAAAGCGCCTCGCCGATCCAGCGGCAGGAGGCGCAAAGCAATCCCAATTTCGATCCCGGAAAATATGTGGTTCTCAACGGCCAGGAAAATCGCCTGCCGCCGAAATCCGACTTTGCGCCCAGTGCCGCGGTCCACTTCAGCCCCGACAGCCAGCACTACGCGTACGTTGTAAAAAGCCGCGTTGTGGTTGATGGACGACTCGTCAAGCCTCCCGAGGCCTCTGTTCACGTCTCCCTTTATGATGACGCTATGATGACCTTTTCCACTGACAGTAAGCACATCATCTACACCCTTGCCGCATCGACGAATGGGTATGGAATTCAAGCGGTCGCAATTGATGGCAATATTATTTCTGATTATTGCCTGGTCGGCTTGCATCTGGGCGTATCAGAAAATAGGTTGACCTATCTGGCCCGCAAAGGCTTTCAGCAGGGTCCATTGAATCGGGTGACAGTGGAACTCGGCTCGGAGTGCAATTTTGGCACGATTGACACGCAGGTGGCGAATACCACTCCGACGCGAGGTCAGCCGCAGGCGAACAATTCGCAGCAGTCGCAGCAGCCTGGCCAACCGCCCGCGAAGCCGCCGGTGATCACTCCGCCGAAAAAGGTGGACGATGCTTTAAACATGGCGAAGCATTTGTTCGGGAATTGAGGAGTTGGGATGCTGCTCCTGTTGGCCCATGCGAATCACGGCGGAAGCAGCTTCGCACACAGCGGCCCGAAATAACTGATGATCATGTCGGCGCCGGCGCGCTTGATCGACAGAAGTGATTCCATGGCTGCCGCATCTCGATCCAGCCAACCCGCCCGCCCAGCGGCTTCGATCATCGAATATTCACCGCTGACCTGATACGCCACCACCGGCACATTCACCGCGCGGCGGACTTCCGCCAGCACGTCCAGATAAGGCCCGGCGGGTTTTACCATGACCATATCCGCGCCTTGCTCGATGTCGAGTTGCACTTCCCGCAGGGCTTCGCGCACGCTGTTGGAGATGTCCATCTGATAGGATCGGCGGTCTCCGAATTGGGGGGCGGAATCGGCGGCGTCGCGGAACGGGCCGTAAAACGCGCTGGCGTATTTCACGGAATAGGCAAGGATTGCCACGTCACTGAACCCCGCACCGTCCAGGGCGGTTCGAATGGCGCCGACAGCGCCATCCATCATGCCGCTGGGCGCGACGATATCGGCCCCGGCGCGGGCGTGGTTGATCGCCTGTTCGGCCAATCCTGCAAGTGTGAGATCGTTATCCACGGTCGAGCGTTCGTCACCCAGCACGCCGCAATGTCCGTGGCTGGTGTATTCGCAGAAGCATAAATCGGTGATTGCGGTCATGGGGAGCTTTTGCGCTTGCGCCTGACGGAGCAATCGGCAGACCGGGTTCTCCGGATCTAGCGCCGCGGAGCCAGTGGCGTCCTTTTTTGATTTTTCAATGACGCCGAAAACCAGATACGCCCCAAACCCTTCACTGGCGCGTTCGGCCAGCCAGTGGAGGGCAACATCCACCGACATTTGAAACACCCCCGGCATGGATTCCACTTCCTTGCGCACATTGGTTCCGTCGCGCACAAACACCGGCAGGATGATGTCGCGCCTCAGCAACCGCACGCTGGAAAGGCCCGCGCGAAGTTGGGGGCTAAGGCGGAGGCGACGCGGCCGCTGGGGGAGATTGATTGGATTCTGGGGCATTGACGGAAATTATATCGTTCGCGGACTCCCAAGCCATTTGCCGGCGGTTGGAGCGACCATTACAATCGCCCGCCATGCGCCACTTCGGTTTCGCCTGCCTGGTTCTATGCCTCCTCTGTGCGCCAGCGATTGCGCAGGAAAAGAAGACCTGGGAGCTCCGCAACGGAACATGGATCGACGTTCCACCCGCCACCACCGCCCCCGCCGCCCAGGCGGCGCAAGAGCCCGTGCTGGATCGGGCCGAGCAGATTCTTTTCCAGGGTGACGTCCATAACGCAAAAAAAATGCTGCTGGAATGGGAAAAGAACAACAAACATTCTCCCGCCCGTGACCGCTGCATCTACCTGCTGGCCGAGGTTTTTTATCGCGAGGACACGCGCATCAAGGCATTTTATTATTGCGACGAGCTGATGGATGAATATCCGGAAAGCACCCTCTTTCAGGCGGCCCTGGCGAAGCAATATCAGATTGCGGAGGAATATCTGGGAGGTCATAAGCGAACGTTCATCTTTTTCCCCATTCTGGATGCGAGCGACGACGCAATTCAGATGATGTTCCGCCTTCAGCAGCGGGCCCCTGGATCGCCGCTGGCGGAAAAGGCCTTGCTTCGCACCGCCGATTTCTACTTCACCAATCAGGATTACGATCTCGCGGGCGATGCCTATAACGCCTATGCCCGAAGCTACCCCAACAGCCCACAGGTGCCCCGCGTGCGGCTTCGCGGCGCGTTTTCATCGCTGGCGCAGTTTCGCGGCGTGAAATTTGATGCCACCAATATCATTGACGCGCGGGCGCAACTTCTAGATATCGAGCGCAGCTATCCCGATCTGGCGTCGGAGGAAAACGTGCCATCGGTCATCGAGCAGATTGACAGTGCGTTTGCAAAAAAAATCCTCGATACCGCTGAGTTCTACGAGCGCACTCATGAACCCAGGGCGGCGGTCTATAACTACAGGTTTCTGACCTCGACGTATCCTTCAGCTCCCGAAGCGGCCGTCGCTCGCGCCCGATTGGCGAAAATGCCCCCGACGGCGCTTTCCGAGCCACCCCCGCCGCCTGCCGCCGGCTATGCTCCCGCCACCGAACCATCGGCAAGTGCCAACTGACATCGAATTCAACACATGCGCTTTTTTGCCATTCTTTTTCTTTGTCTTCTGCCATCCGGCTGCGGTTTTGAAAGTGGCGGCGACAGCGGAGGATATCACTGGGGCTCGCTTTATCGTCAGGACATCCATACGGTCGCGGTGCCTATTTTTTCGAGCCGGGATTTCCATCGCGGGGTTGAATTTCAGCTTTCAGAAGCGCTGGTGAAGAAAATCGAGGCTTTTACCCCATACAAGGTGGTGCCGCGCGAGCGCGCGGATACCGTGTTGGAAGGCGAGATTGTTTCAATCCAGCCCGTGACGCTGGCACTTGACCCGCGTACCGCTACCCCGCAGCAGCAGTTGTACTCCATTGTCGTTAACTTTACGTGGAAGGACCTTCACACCGGAAAAGTGCTCATGAGCCGGGAAGGATTCGCGCAAACCACCACATTTTATCCGATATTGGGGGAAGGGCAGTTCGTGGGATCGCAAAACTCGGTGGAAAAGCTTGCGCTGGGCATTGTCGAGGAAATGGAAGCTGCCTGGTAATCCGATAAGCGCTGGCGAGTCTGGCGCGGCCCGGCAAAAAAAGGCCCCTCAAGCCCTAAATCCTGCCCCAGGATTGGAAGAATATGCGTTTGGTTCCGCCTTTGCTGAGTTTGCCGCTGGAAAATCCCGCTGTTAAACCCTTATGATGAACCTAGAGTAGATAAGACATTGAGCACGAATTTATCGTTACCGATGCTGTTGCGCAGCGAGAGTGTTAATTTTAAGGACGTTTATGTCAGAAGAACGACCGCCTGAACGACCCTTCCGAAAAAACGGACGTACGCCCCCGACCGGCGGGCCAATGCGCATTGGTCGCCCGCTCTTTGGTTGGGTGATCTTCGTTGCCCTGGCAGTCATGCTGTACATGATTATCCAGCAGGGCAAGCACGATTCGACCCAGATCACGTTTACCAGCTTTGAGACGCTGCTTCAGCAGAACCATGTAAAAGACTTCGCCATCGACGGTGACGATGTTACCGGCGAGGTTAAGCCCGATGTTTCGGTTCCCGGCGCAACTGCTGCCGGCAATCACTATTTTCGGACCTCATACCCCACCGGCACGTTTTCCGGTGGCAGCGGGTACCTCACGCATCTAATGGAAAAACGCGGCGATGCTGACGGCAAGGCAGAGAATAACTCCAGCCTGCTGCTGACCATCCTGTTGCCGCTGGTTCCCTGGCTGCTGATTTTCGCGTTCATCTGGTTCTTCGTGTTTCGCCAGCTTCGCAACAGCGCGGGCGCGGGCGGCATGCTGGGCAGCTTCGGCAAGAGCAAGCATAAAATTACCGCCAAGGACCACACCAACATCACCTTCGACGATGTGGCCGGAATTGAAGAAGCCAAGGAAGAGGTGATGGAAATCGTGGAGTTCCTGAAGAACCCCAAGAAATTCCAGCGCCTGGGCGGGCGCATCCCACGCGGTGTTCTTCTGGTGGGCGAGCCTGGCACCGGTAAGACCCTGCTGGCCAAGGCCATCGCGGGCGAGGCCGACTGCCCCTTCTTCAGCATCAGCGGCTCGGACTTTGTTGAAATGTTCGTGGGCGTCGGCGCCAGCCGGGTGCGCGATCTCTTCAAGCAAGCCAAGGACAACAGCCCCTGCATCATTTTCCTTGATGAAATTGACGCGGTTGGACGCCGGCGCGGAAGCGGCTTTTCCAGCGGCGGCCATGACGAACGCGAACAGACACTGAACGCCATCCTCGTTGAGATGGATGGGTTTGATACCAACGATCAGGTGATCGTCTGCGCAGCTACCAATCGCGTGGACGTACTTGACCCCGCGCTAACGCGGCCGGGCCGATTTGATCGGCAGATCTATGTGCCGCTGCCCGATGTGAAGGGCCGGCTGGAAATCCTGAAGGTGCACGCCCGCAAGGTAAAGCTGGGGCCGGATGTCGACATGATGCGTCTGGCTCGGGCAACCCCCGGGTTCAGCGGCGCCGACCTGGCTGCCATCATCAATGAATCGGCCCTGGGTGCTACGCTGGCGGGCAAGGAATTCATTGAAATGGAAGACCTGGAAGAGGCCCGCGACAAGGTCCGCTGGGGCCGGGCGCGCAAGAGCCGGGCGATCGACGAAAAGGAAAAGATCGCGACCGCCTATCACGAAGCCGGACATGCGGTCGTGCAATATCTGGAAAAAGACGGCGACCCGATTCACAAGGTCACCATCATCCCGCGCGGCAATTACGGCGGGGCCACGATGACGCTGCCGGAAAAAGACCGCATGTCACACTCCAGGAAATGGTGCCTGGCGTTCATGCGAATCTGCTTCGGCGGGCGAATCGCCGAGGAAACATTTACCGGCGACATCAATACCGGCGCTTCCAGCGATATCCGTCAGGCAACCAGCCTGGCACGCCGGATGATCCGCGACTGGGGCATGAGCGACCGCATTGGCTTTGTCTTTTATGGCGAGGACGACTCCAAGCAGAACTTCTTCGAAATGGGCGGCGGGCGTGACTATTCCGAAGAGACCGCCAAGGCGATCGACGAGGAAGTGAAACGCATGATCGATACGCTTTACGATCAGACCCGCAAAATCCTTGAGGCGAACAAGGACCGCGTCGAGGCAATGGCCAAAGCGCTGGTTCGATATGAAACCCTTGATGCGGTCGATGTCGATCGCGTCATGAAGGGGGAGATTCTGACCAAACCCACCGTGGGTGATCTGCTGGAAAAAGAGCAGAGCCGGCGCGGGACGGTCATTCAACCCGCCCCTGATGCACAGGGCCCGGACCTGACGACACTGGGCGGTTCGCTGCCGGCGCCCGGTTGATGGGACGTTTTCCGAAGCAGCACTGAAAAAAGAGAATCCCATGGCTTGGCCGTGGGATTTCTTTTTTGATTGAATTCATTGGCGAAGTTTCATCTCTTCGCGGGATTTCAAGGAGAAATACCACCGATAATCTCTTCGGATTCGATGATTTTTCTGGCCAGATCCACCACGCTGATGCGCCGTTTCTGGCTTTCCTGCTGCAACTTTTTGTGGGCATCGGGCTCGGACAGCCCTGATCGCTTCATAAGAACGCCCTTTGCCCGCTCGACGAGTTTGCGGTTTTCCAGGTTCGCCACCAGTGCTTCTTTTTCCGCCACCAGCACGAAGTGTTCGCGAAAGCGGGCTAATGCGATTTCGATCTGAGCTGCCAGGGCGCGCGAGGTGACCGGCTTGATAAGGTATCCAAATACGCCCGCCTGGCCCGCGCGCTCGATAAGGTCCTTATCGCTGAAAGCGCTGACAACGATAACGGGACACGCGCGAATTTTGAGAAGGAGGCTGGCCAGGTCAAGACCATCCATTCCACCGAGGCGGATATCCGTCAGCACCAGATCGGGCTGTCTGGCGCGAAAAATAATCTCTGCCTCCGCGGCATCGCGCGCCTGACCGACCACGCTGTGGCCGAGCTCAGCAAGAGCGGCCTGCAATCCGAGAGCAACCAGTGTCTCGTCCTCGACAATCAAACACCGACATGCCTCTGTCGCTACAGCCGCTTTCACTCAATTTCTCCTTAGTCGATTTTTTAACAACAGAGGAACTTCCTGTTTCGCTCATCGGCCATACGGCGCCTTGTCCGACATTTCATCCGGCAAGAGGGCAAACCGCAATCGGGCGCGGGTTCCCTTTCCCACAGTGGAAATAATGGTGAACTGGCCGCGAAGCTCGCGAGAGACGAAGTCGCGGACGAGGCGCAGGCCCAGGCCGGTTCTGGCGGCGTTGAGAATGGTGGAGCGTTCGGTGGCGGCTGGCGATGCGGTCGCCACACCGCCTTCCCTGGCCCCACTCATTTCTTGCAACTCGTTTTCTCTCTCACCCGCAATTTCGCTTCCGGAGACCAGAAAGCCCTTCCCGTCGTCGATGACGTCGATCACCAGATCGCTTCCGTTGGCAATTTCCACGCGGACCAGAAGATTGCCCTGCTCCGCCAGCCCGTGCACCAACGCATTGTAGCAAAGCTCGTGAAGCACCATGGCCACGCTCACGGCGCGCTCCGGCTTGAGGCAAATCGCTGGATCGTCAATCTCGGCGCGCATATTTACGTCCTTGCCCGAGATAGCCGCCAGCGAGGTTATCGCATGATCGACAAGCACCCGAATTGGCGCACGCTCGAGCCCGCCGCTGAACATCTCGTGCGTCTGGGCCATTGTGCGAATGCGATCGGTAACGCGGTCAAGCCATTTGCCGGCCCGCGGCGAAAGCTGCGGCACATCAATTGCCAGAAGCGCCCCTATGCTGGCCAGATTATTCTTCACGCGATGGGTCAATTCCCGCAGAAGCATGGCCTTGGCTTCGGCGTCACGACGAATCTGTTGATAAAGTTGCGCGTTTTCAATTGCCGCGGCGGCCTGAGTCGCAAACAGTTTCATCAGGTTCAACTGCTCGCCGGAGAATTTTCCCGGCTTTTCACGCAGGAACACCAGCAATCCCATGGGGTTGCCGCTGCTGCCCAGCAAAGGGGTATAAACGATTGACCCACAGGGCAACTGCGTGCGGAGGTATGTCTGGAGGGCTGGATTTTCCGGACCGTCCTCGACGACCACCACCTTTCGAAGGGCAATCGCCTTGCCGGAATTGGTCCCCTCCAGACGATAGCGATATCCCTTCACTTTTTCGTGGTAGTGGGATGTTGTCGCCCCGACCACCAACTCGTCGCCCGCTTCGCTCAGCAAGTTAACCTGGCAGACATCCACGCCAAGGGGCACCGGCGCGAGATCGACAATGCGCTGCAGAATTTCCTCGACGGAACCGTGCCGCGCGATAGTCGCGTCGACGTTGAACAAGGCATCGCGCTGTTCCAGTAATTGGTCGCGGGACTCCAGGGCGCGGCTCATCTGCTCATAGAGCCTTTCCTTGGCGATCGTTACGCCCGCGAGCAGGCCCCACAGCTCGGAGAGGCGCACATCCAGGCTGGTGAAGGTGCGTGGTTCCCGCGATGAAACCATCATGACGCCGATCGTCTGGCCCTCCACGATCAACGGAACCATAAGCAGCGAACGAATTCCATATTCGGCGGCTAGCGTTCGATTCACCGGTTTTTCTTCATACTGAAGGTCGGGAACCGCCAGCGGCCTCCCACTTTCGATGCATCGTTTGGATGCGGGCATCTGCTCGAGGGTGTAGCGCCGGCCCAGCGGCTGAGGATCAATTCCCGCGCTGGCAACAAATCGCAGCGTGCCGTTCTCTAAGACGGCAACGCAAGCCATCGACATGGAAGTGAGTGCTCGCGCTGCCTCGGGAAGGCGCTGCCAGACCTCGCCCGACGAGCCGACTTTACTCAGGATCGCCGCCGACGTTTCGGTTACGGCCTCGAGCGCTTTCAGATACCGGCCAAGACGCCGATCGTTCCATCGGCGATACATGGCCGCCTGATAAGTGCTGAAGAGCAGCACCAGCCCACCGATGAGCCAGGTCCATAAGGACCACATGGGGAACCGCGCCACATGTTGCTGGATGTAGGCCTCGGTGGGAGTTATCCGGATTGTCCAGGACCGATCCATTATCTGAACGGTTTCCGTCGGCGTCAGATCACTGAGCGTCTCATCCGCGGCGGTGTGCGGGGGGAGGGAGAAAAATATGTTGCCCGCGTCGCGCAGCTCCAAACTGAAACTGCCGCTGAAAATTGGATCGGCCAGACCTTGCAGCATGCTTCGAAGCCGATACACGAATACAACTGCTCCGGGACCGGTAGCGTCTTGGGAGCTTCCGTCGGTGCCTGGCAATGCGCCCCATAGTGTTGGTTCAAGGCTCGCGTTTGTCTGAACGTCGGAAACGGCTCCATGCCTATGGCCTATACTCCGCTCATGCGCGCGGACGATCAGATCAGACCACTGCCCGCCCACGGCTTGACCCACAATTAATCCGTTCGGCACGTCCCCCACCACCCGGCGACAGACACCGCCTTCATCAACCCAACCCATCATGACCAATGATTGATTTTCCGATAACAACGAAGCAGCGGCGGCGGCGAATTTATCCTGGGAGGCGAATTTCGCGGCCACCCAGCGCCGCCGCAGCGGAAGAAGCTGATCTTGAATGACGCCATCGAGCCTGCGCGCGAACTGAACGCGATAGATGGCCGTCTCGGATTCAATAGACGCGGTTTCGCTCGATCGTTCTAACTTCCAAACAACCGCCGCGAGACCCACGAGCAGACCCAGAATCGTGACAGGCATCACCCAAACCAGGAGCGATGTGATTGAGCCGCCCTCCCTGCCCCCAAGCGAGCCGTGCGATTCGTGGAATAGGGGATGCCTGCTTTGCATTCGAGTAAAAAAGAGCGCCCCGGAATGGAGAACGCCCATCAATTGTCGCCGTGAATATCACGATTTGCAATTTTAATCTTGGCCCTGCGGCTCAGCTTGATGCCCGGATCGGCGTTGCAGGCCCTACAACCATTGTGAATAAAGCGATTGCGGCAAGTCAAGAATCGTTGGAAATTAACTCCCTGGGGGGCGGCGGACGCACCGTGACATTTATGGAACCCGTAAATCCGCCGTTAGCTTCTGCTTCTGTCCGTTTCTGAGGATCGCAATCGGGGTTTCCCCTCGACGATTGGCGATCGCCGTTGCGAACGCAGCGCCGTCGCCGACTGATTGCCCAGCCAGGCTGAGTATGAGATCACCGGGCTGGAGACCGGCCCGCATAGCGGCGGAACCGTTGATGACGCCGCGCACGCGCAGCGCCGGTGATGCGCCAAGTTCGGGGTCGGCCGAGCGTTGTGGATCACCAGGGCCAACCATTTCAATCGCGACCCCCAGGAACGCGCGTTGTACAACTCCATGTTCAATCAGATCATTCACCGCCGGGTGGCAGGCCATGGCCGACATGTATTGCCCGGCATTGGTGAAACCGGCAATTTTCCCGTCGATGGTCACCAGCGCCGCCACGTCCGGCTCCCACCCTTCCCACACCGCAAGGCGGTTCATCGCGGGATTGAGAGACATCACAAGCAGGAATGTGCCGGCCGGTGGTTTGGCATCCGTGAGATCGGCCGGTGTACCTTTCACGCCGACGAGCTGCAAAACGGTAAGGTCAGACTGCCGATCCGAGGCCACGAATCTTGCCTGTCCCAACCGGCCATCCGCCAGAACAAGCGGCACCGGTCCGGTGAATGCGCTCTTATCGACAAAGCGCGACACCAGAACATGCTGCTCATCGTCAAAGACAATGCCCATGCTGTTGGGCACGAAGCGCGTAAGCTGCAGAACGATGATGTGCTGGCCTTCGCCTGAAGATGGATTGGCGCCGGCGACGGACGGCGTGGTTGACGGCCGAATTTCGGCGCGAACGAAGGTGCTGGCCGGGGCGTGCTGTAGCATCTGCTCCAGTCGCTGCCGCGCAGCCGGATCGATCCTGCTTCCCCATTTATCGAGTGGATTTTCGCCGACAAAAATATTGTTTTCCGCGGGGAGTTGGACGCGCACAATGGTCGATGAGACTTGCTTGAACAGCGACTGCGTCTCTTCATTCAGCTCCGTAAACAGCGGCCGCGTGGTAGCCCAGGATGATGTCGCGTGGATCGCGGAAGGAATGTCGGCGGTCGTGGTGGCATCCTGCGCTCTGGCCAGTACGCCACTTGCCAGAAAAGCTCCGGCAAACCAGGCTGTCGTGATGGATCGGGAAAGGCTCATGCAGCGATTCTGGTGAAAAAGCGGACGCACGGGGCTGAGTCAGTGTTTTAGAACCGATCCAGCGCCGCCGGTACGACGACAGGCTCGTGGACCTGCTGGCGATTGGCCTGCACTTGCTGGATATCAGTGGCAAACTGGCGCGCTTCTTCGATGGATTCAAATTGTGGAACCGCCACTACGTTTCCAGAATCATCCCGAACTTCGACGACAAATTTCCCGTTGCCGTGTGCCCCGAGGCCGGCGGCCAGGCTGCCATTGCCGACGCCGGTGTTACGAGCAACAGTCTGCACCATCGGGTTGTTTTGATCCTGCGGTGAACCGGGCAAATATTTTTCCCGCCCCATCCAGCCGACGGTAAATCCAAACAGGATGCAGGCGGCAGCAACCGCGGCGATCGAAAAGCCGCGGTTAAGGACGGAAATTACATCGTGCCGGTGAGCGGCGCGCACCACCCTGGATTCCAATCGCCCTACCGCAACCTCCGAACTTTCCAGTGACGACCAGACGCTTTGGCGCATCAGATGCTCCGCGCGCAGCCGATCAAGTTCCGCGGCAAGGTCCGGCTCCACCGCCACGCGCCGCCAGAGGCCTTCGCATTCGGGGACGGGCAACTCCCCATCCAGGTAAGCATTCAGCAGTTCGATATCGCCTTCGTTCACGTCCATTACAGTCCTGCCTTTTCCCGCTCCATCGTTGTCCTATCGGTGTTTGAGGGCGGCATTGGTCAAATCTGGCCGGCGTATTCCTTCAACATCTCCGCCAATTGTCGCCTTCCGCGGTGAATCCATGTTTTAACTTGCGGAATGCTGGCGCCGAGTGTTTCGGCGATCTGAGCGTACGACATTTTTTCGTATTCACACAGCACCAGGGCCGCACGGAAATTCTCTGGCAGTCGATCGATCGCCCGCCGCACTTGAAGCACGGTTTCGCTTTCGATCATTTGCCGGCCGGGGGACTGCGTTTCTCCCGGCTCCGCAGTTTCATCGGGCAAACCTGATATGCGAGGCTGCCTTAAAATGCGCAATGCCTCGTTGACCACCGTCCGCCTTAAAAGTCCCCCCGGCTCCCGCCAGTCATATCGATCGCGATGCTGATACAGATTCATAAAAGCTTGCTGCACCACATCTTCTGGCTGAACGCGGTTTCCCACGATCGCCCTGGCAATGGCCAGCAATCTTCGAGAATGCAGCCGCACGGCTCTTTCAAAGAGCTCGGTGGTTGTGGCCGAGTCGGCCGGCCGCCAATCCTTCTCATCCAATGACACGCGCGGGCTCCCGCAAAGTTACATCTACTTAGACCCGGTCGGGCCGCCCATCAATCCAGAAAAATGCTCCATTGACGATGGCGCCCGCGTCGAGGTTACTATCAACCTCCGGTAATAATCAAATTGTAGGATTTTCTTAAGCGGTCTGCCCATCTGCTCCGGCCACAACGCGGGAAGCGTGAACATTGCACTTACGCCGGAAGAACTGGCGGAAATTGACCGGATTATGCCGGCTGGCATTGCGGTTGGTGAACGGTATTACGCGCCGGGGATGAAGGCACTGAACGGCTAGGCGAGGCAACAAATCTTTGAATTTTTCAGCCTAATCGTCGATTCCCTTCGCTTTGGCGGGGTGGGCAACTCGGCATTCTTGCCATAAAGACGGCGGCGCTTAGAATCCCCGTTGGCGCAGGATGGACGGGGAGAACGGATCCATCGGGAATGTTCGACAACTACGAAGTTGATGGCCTTTACGATGAGGTATTCGTAAAGGAAGGCCAGCCCAGGACCCATTACGCATCTCTGGTGAATCGTCTGCGCGCGCTGGGGCATGGCGCCTTCGAACGTCGGCGGCGAATGACCGACGTGCTTTTCCGCAACCAGGGCATCACCTTCACGGTTTATAACGATGCACGGGGGGTGGAGAAAATCTTCCCGTTCGATCTGGTGCCACGCATTGTCCCTGCTAACGAATGGGATTTGATCGAGCGCGGTCTTGTTCAGCGGATTACGGCGCTGAACCTCTTCTGTCAGGACATCTACCACGGCCAGCGAATTCTCAAGGAGCGGATTATTCCGCCGGAGCTGATTTACGGCGCGAAGATGTTCCGCCGCGAAATGTTCGGCGTGAAGGTTCCGCGGGATATTTACATTCATATCTGCGGGACCGACCTGATCCGCGACAAGGACGGAAACTACCTCGTTCTGGAGGACAATGGCCGCACGCCAAGCGGCGTAAGCTATGTGCTGGAAAACCGCGGGGTGATGAAGCGCGTATTCCCATCGCTGTTTAGTGCTTATCGCGTGCGGGCTATTGAGGATTATCCTTACAATTTGCTTCAATGTTTGAAATATGTTGCCCCCCACCATGTGGATGACCCCGGCATCGCGATTCTGACGCCGGGCATTTACAACTCGGCTTACTTCGAGCACAGCTTCCTGGCGCGGCAGATGGGGATTGAGTTGGTTGAGGGGCGCGATCTGCTGGTGGATAAGGGCTTCCTTTATATGCGGACAACAGCCGGGCTGCGGCGCATCGATGTGCTGTATCGCCGGGTGGATGACGATTTTCTCGATCCACTTTGCTTCCGACCGGATAGCTGTTTGGGTGTGCCGGGATTGATGAATGCATATCGGGTTGGCAACCTGGCGCTGGTGAATGCGGTGGGAACGGGAGTGTCGGACGATAAGGCGATCTATCCGTTTGTGCCGGACATGATCAAGTTCTATCTGAAACAGGAGCCGATTCTTCCAAACGTGCCGACGTACATTTGTGCCCGGGAATCGGACCGCAAATATGTTTTGGAACATCTCCATGAGCTGGTGGTGAAAAGCACGAATGAATCGGGCGGATACGGCATGCTGATGGGGCATCAGGCGACTAAAGAAGAGCGAGAGCTTTTTGCGGAGAAGATTAAGGCTGACCCGCGCAATTTCATCGCGCAGCCGGTGGTGCAATTGAGCCAGCACCCGAGTCTGGTGGAGGATCGATTTGAAGGCCGCCGCGTCGATCTGCGACCTTATATTCTCTACGGCGAGAAGGTGATCGTCATGCCGGGCGGACTGACGCGGGTGGCGCTGCGCAAGGGAAGCCTGGTGGTAAACAGCAGCCAGGGTGGCGGCAGCAAAGACACCTGGGTACTGGAAGAAGATTGATTGTCTAAATGACACGTTAAACCTCTGTTGTGATTGCACTTATGAAAAAGGAAAGCGACAAGGCCTCGACGGTTTCTGAAACGATCGGTTTGCCCAAGCGTTTCTCGCGAGGGCCACGCGCGATGCTGGCGCGCGAGGCGGACGCCATGTACTGGATGGCGCGCTATGTGGAACGGGCGGAGCACGTCGCCCGACTGCTGCGGGTGAACGCCAGCACGATGGTGGATGTGGGCGACTTGGCGCCGGCGCTGCAGATTCGGCAATGGCAAAGCCTGCTAACTATTTTGCGACTTCCGGAACTGGAAGATGTCAACGGAGATGTCGCGATCCGCATGGCGTATCACCTGACGCTGGACATGGAATGCCCCAACAGCATCATTAACTGCATCATTCGGGCCCGCGAAAATGCACGGAGCATTCGGGAAAACATCTCCTCGGAGATGTGGGAAAATCTCAACGGGCTGTACTGGGCGCTGCGCAGCGATGACGCCCAAGCCCGGTTTGAGGAATCGCCGGATGATACTTATCGCTCGATTCTGAATGCTTCCATGCTGTTCCAGGGTTTGACCAACCAGACGCTGGCGCATGACCAACGATGGTTATTCGCGCAACTGGCCAAGCACCTGGAGCGCATCGACGTGACCTGCAGGGTCATTGAGACGAAATACAATTTCCTGCAGTCCGCCGAGCAGATGCTGGAGAGCACGATTCGGAATATCAACTGGATGGCGGTGTTGCGAAGCTGCTGTTCGATTGAGGCGTATCGCCGGCAATATCTGGGCGACCTGGACCCCATGCGCGTGGTGGGTTTCCTTGTGTTGGAAAAGAATTTTCCGCGAAGCGTGCGTTTTGCGGTTTGCAATGCGCTTGCTTCCATCAGCGCCATCGGGGCTGAAGTTCAGCAAGGCGCGGTCGAGCCGGCGGAGCGGATTCTGGGACGGCTGGACGCGCAGCTGGAATATGCGGAGCTTTCGGAGATTTTGAATGAGGGCGTTCCGAATTATCTTCAGAACATTCAGAGAAGCACGAACGACGCCGCGGTGGCGGTGCAACAATCTTATTTTCTGCATTAGGTTGAAGGAGAATGGAGCCCCACCCCTGGCCCTCCCCCGGAGTACCAGGGGAGGGGAGAAGTGAAAATCCTCTATCAGGTGTGCCCATGCTGTTGAAAATCACGCACCAGACTGATTTGCGTTACTCTGATTTGATCAGTGAATCGATTATGGAGCTGCGGATGGTGCCGCGACAGGAGGCGGATCAGCATCGGCTTTCGTTTGACCTGGCGATTGGGCCGGCGACCACCGCGCGAAGTTACTTTGATTGGCTGGGGAACACGGTTCACACGTTTTCGGTCAATGCGTTTCACCAGCAGATCTGTATTGTGGCAACCAGTGTGGTTGAGACCGATCGACCACGGAAGGAGCCGGAGCGATTTCGCGATCAATGGCCGATTCCGGCGGATGCTTATGATTATTCCGTGTATGACTACCTCCAGTTCGGCGGCCCGATCATGGAATCCGCCCAATTGACGGACCTGACAAATTTCCTCGCGCCGCGATCGGGAACCAGCCTGGGAGAGGTGGCGCTGCGCATGCTGTATCTGATTGATGACAAATTTACTTACAAAAAAGGGATTACCACGGCTGCGAGCCCGATCACGGACATCCTGAAGACTGGTTACGGCGTTTGCCAGGATTTCACGCACCTTATGATCGGCATGGCGCGGGCGCTGAAAATTCCGGCGCGTTATGTCAGCGGCTTCATTCACCCCGATGCGCAGCGCTTTCGTGGATATACACAAACCCACGCCTGGTGCGAACTGCTCTTTCCCTCGGCGGGCTGGATTGGATTTGATCCGGCCAACCGGTGCGTTGTGGGTGGGAATTTTGTAAAGGTGGCGATCGGGCGCGATTTTAATGATGTGCCGCCCAATCGGGGGGTTTATCGCGGCAATGCGGAGGAGACGATCAGCGTCACCGTGAAGAGCGAAGAGCTGCCGGCCATTCCCGCGGAGCTGGCGGCGGAACGGATACAATCGCTGGAAGTGCCGATTTACGCCCCCGGTTATGAAGGCGAGCGGGAGTTTGTCAACCAGCAGGGAAATCAACAGCAACAACAGCGGCCCGACTGACCGCGGTCTTTCGGAAAACGCCATGATCGCCACCCCATCCACACCGTCGAATGTGCCATCGATCTCGCTTTTGCTGGCGGATGTGGATGGGACGCTGGTCACTTCGCAAAAGGTGCTGACTGATCGGTCGAAGCAGGCGGTTGCCAGGCTGAAGGAAGCGGGAATTATTTTTGCCGTCACCAGCGGCCGGCCGCCGCGCGGGATGGCGATGCTGGTTGAGCCTCTGAATATCATCACTCCAATCGCCGCGTTTAACGGCGGACTTTTCGTTCAGCCCGATCTGACGATCATCGAGCAGAAGGTGTTGCCCCCGGACGTTAGCGTGGACGTTGTGAAGAACGTTGAAGCGCATGGGCTGGATGTCTGGGTGTATCGCGGGAACGACTGGTTCGTGCGCGATCCGAACGGCGCGCATGTGGCTCGGGAAACATTCACCGTGAAGTTCGGGCCGACGGTGGTTAAATCGTTCGACGGTGTGCTGGACGCGACGGCGAAGATAGTCGGCGTCAGCGATGATTTTGACGCGGTGGCGCGATGCGAGAGCGATGCCCGGCATCAATTTGGGGATCATGTCTCAGCGGCGCGATCGCAACCCTATTATCTGGATGTCACCCACCCGCAAGCCAACAAGGGGGCCGTGGTTAAATGGCTGAGTGAACGGTTCAAGATTCCGACCAGCGAGATCGCGACGATTGGAGATATGCCCAATGACGTGCTGATGTTCGCGCTGAGCGGGTTGAGCATTGCGATGGGCAATGCAAGCGCCGAGGTGCAGCGGACGGCGCGGCGAGTGACGACGAGCAATGAGCAGGAAGGGTTTGCCAATGCGGTGGAGAAATATATTCTACCGCTGGCGATACGTCGTTAGGCCGAAGCCCCTGCCTCGATGCTAGGGTTTTGGCTGGGTATTTGGGTCTCCAAATTGCCATAAGAAGAATTCATAGACATCGGCAGCGAGGGCGGCGGATTGGGCTTTGGATGCGCCTATGCCGTGGCCGTTGGCGTATTCGACTCTCAGCAGGACGGGCTTGTTGCTGGTGGTGGCGGCCTGGAGGCGGGCGGCCATTTTTGCGGGCATCCAGGGGGTGACGCGGGGATCGTTCATGCCGGCGGTGAGCATGACCGCGGGGTAGGCGGTGCCCTCTCTCACGTGGACGTACGAATCCATTGCGTACAGGTCTTCAAAGCCTTCGAGGGTTTTGACGCTGCCGAACTCGGGGATGTTGGGAACGCCGTTGGGGTAGGTTTCGGCTCTCAGCGGGTTTTCGACGCCGACCTGGGGGACGGCGGCGGCGAAGAGATCGGGGCGCTCGGTGAGGGCGCGGCCGATGGTGATTCCGCCGGCTGATCCACCGGTGATTCCCAGTTTGGGGGTCGAGGTGTATTTCTGATCGATCAGGTATTGGGCGGAGGCAATCAGATCGCGCCAGGTGTTGGGCTTGGAGAGTTTGAAGCCGTTGAGATGCCATTGCTCGCCTTTTTCACCCCCGCCGCGAACATGAGCGATGGCGCGAATGCCGCCGCGGTTGTACCAGGCGAGGGCGGCGTAGCTGAAGCCGGGGTCGGAGGTGATTCCGTAGGCGCCGTAGGCGGAAAGAATGGTGGGGTTGGACCCGTCTAGCTTCAATCCCTTTTTGTAGACGATGGAAAGGGGAACGGGGACGCCGTCGTAGCTGGGGACGTTTACTTCTTCGGCGGTGAGATAATCAGGGGCATCGAACGGGCCTTGGGGCTGCAAATCGGTGAGGGTGGTTTGATTGGATTTTGGGTCGAAGAGATAGATCTGGCCGGCGGTGGTCCAGGAAGTCATGCCCAGCAGGATTCCGGAGAGGCGGGGATCGGAGCCCTCGAAATAGACGGTGCCTTCCATGGGGAGGTGGAGGCGCTGGGGCGAGCCGCCGTAGGGGACGCGGACCATGCGGCCGATGCCGGCGTCAAGCTCGATGGCGTAGAGCGCATCATCCATACAGGTAAGTTCGCGGAGGACCGTGGGACCCTCGGGGACGACCACCTCGGCATTTGCCGCATCGGGTTTCTTCAGGCTGGTGCGGAGGATTTTATAGCGATCGGCATCTTTGTGGCTGAGGAGGTAGATGTCGTCGCCGTGAAGGGAGAAATCGGTGATTTGATCGTCGATGTCGCAGACTTTTGTCCAGGGGGTGTTGGGCTGGCCCAGGCTGGATATTGGGGCGGCATACAGGGTGGCTTCGCGCCTCACGCCGTGCTCGACGAGGCCGATGGCCCAGTCGGAATTTGGGCTGGTGATTAACGCGGGCATGTCTTCGGGAAGAATATCGATGAGTTTGGAACCACCGATGCCGAAGACCTGAACGTCTTTATCCGATGCGCCGCCAATTTTGTGGAGATAGACCTGGCTGCGCTGCTCGAGCTCGAGCGGGGACATGCCGGCATCCATTTTCTGGAGGCGGCTGAAGCAGAAGGAGGTGTTGTCGGGCTGCCAGGCGATGGAGGGATCCCAGACGCGATCCATGGTTTCCGAGGAATCTTTCTTCGCATCGACATCCAGGATGTGCAGCGTTCCAATCTCACTGCCGGCCTGGGAGATGACGTAGCAGAGGTAATGGCCGTCGGGCGATGCGGAATAGGAATTGATGGCGGCGGGTTCGCCCTTGGGGCCTTTGAATTTGTCGGTATCGACCAGAAGCGTTTCGGGGGCATCCAGTTTGGACCGCATGTAGAGCTTGGCGAGGCTTTCACCGGCGAGGGTCTTGAGATAAAAATAGCGCCCGCCCTTAAGCCGGGAGACACTGGAGACGCGGGATGGGGCTGAATCGATATACTTTTCGATTTCATCGAGCATGGCCTGGCGGCCTGGGATGCGATCGAGAACGGCGCGGGTGTAATCAGACTGGGCTTTGAACCACTGCTTGACCTGGGGATTGGTCAGGTCCTCCATGTAGCGGTAGGGATCGGTGACTTTGACGCCGAAGTAATCATCCACGATGGGTTTGACCATCGCGACCGGCGGAAGCGGCGGTATGGGCTGGGTGGATGGTTGCGACGCGGGAATTGTGGGCGCTGTCTGGGCGATGACGGCGGTTGTGACCGCGAGAAGGGAAGCGAGCGCGATGGTTGGGAAGAATCTCATGGATATCCTTGGGGAAATAAGACTACTCTCTAATCTGAAGGCGTAGTAAGTTTTTCATTTCAAGATCAATGAACGTGACACAACGATATTAAACTGGTGGTGAATCGCAATAACGCTGGTTTTTAAAACAGGAATCGATTTATGGCAAAACGGCGACTGACCCATCTGGATGATTCCGGCAAAGCGCGGATGGTTAACGTGGGAGACAAGCCGATTACCGAGCGACGGGCGGTGGCAGAGGGAACGATTACGCTGGCGCGGGAGACCTGGATTGCGATCAGCGATGGGAAAGTGCCCAAGGGAGAGGTGCTGGGCACAGCACGGATTGCGGGGATTATGGCGGCCAAGCGCACGGGGGAATTGATTCCGCTTTGCCATCCATTGGGAGTGGAGAGCGTTGAGGTGGATTTTAATTTGGATGAGGATCACGTCGATGCTCCGGTGAAATTGAGAATTACCGCGGTGACGCGAATTACCGGTAAGACGGGGGTGGAGATGGAGGCGCTGACGGCCGTCTCCGTCGCGGCGCTGACCATTTACGATATGTGCAAGGCGATCGATCGTAGGATGGTCATTGGCGAAATTCGGCTGGTGGAGAAAACGGGGGGGACGCGAAAATATATTTGAATCGCATGCCCGCGTCGTGGTGCGGTTTTCCCGTGACAGAGTTGCTAATGAGCATGCAAGGATTCATTCTTTTACGGCACGTTTCGGATTTGTTCCACGCATTGCTTTAGGGCGGGGACGGGGTTGTCGGCGTCGCCTTCGTATTCGATGACGGCTATGCCGGCGAAGTTGGTTTGCTCCAGGGCGGCGACTACGCCTGGGAGATCGAGGTTGCCGGCGCCTATGACGACGTCCGTCCACATGGCGCGGTGATCGAAGACGAAATCCTTGTAGTGGACGGCGAATATCTGGCTGGGGAAGGTTTCGCGGATCCACTTAATGGGGTCACCGGCCTGCGGGCCGATTTGCATGCACCAGGCGGTGTCGAGATTGATGCCGATGCGGCCATTGCCGAGCTTTATCAGATGCTGCAGCACATCGGGCGACCCGCCGAACCAATAGCCGCCGTGGCAGTGGATGCCTACGCGAATGTTGAATTCGTCGCAGAGTCTGGCGACCGCGGGAACGGCGGTCTGGAACGAATCGATTCTGAAGTGCGCGGAAATGTGTTTGGCGCCCGCGGCCTTGGCGCAGGCGAACCATTTTCGTTCGCGGGCGATGTCGCCGGTAAAGGTTTGTACGCCTATGGAGACGATTTCAACTTTCTGAGCGCGGTAGATGTCGAGTATTTTCTTGAACTCTTCGGGGTCATCGAAATTGGCGTGGACGGCGCAGATTTCCAGGGTGTTTACACCGATTTCTTTTGTGAGCTGGGCGACTTTGTAATTGTCCTTGAAGTTTCGGAAGCAATAGCTTTGCACACCGACATTGCGCGCGGGGGATTTGGTCATCGGTGGATTGTCCTATTTTGAAACAGGCGGCGTCAACGGAATGGAGCGCGTGGTGGCCTGGGAGCCGATAAGTCGGGCGTGCTGAAGAGGGAGAATTTTCTGGGAGAGAATCAGCAATTTTTCGACGCGCTGGGTGGGATCGTCGCGGGTGAGGAAGAGATTGCCGACGCGGTGGGATTCATCGGCAGCGGGTGAGGCGCCGATGACGAGGAATTCGTCGGGGGCGAGATCGGCGCGAAGGGCCAGGTCGTAAAGGTGCTCGCTGTTAAGCGCGGGGTTTTCCTTCGGGGAATCGGTGAGCCACCAATCGAGCCGGGAGCGGACGACTTCAACATCGGGGCAGACATTGACGCGGATGGTTTCGGGAAAATGGGGCTCGCGGAGGAAGGAAAAAAGCAGGCGATTCTGGCAGTGGGCGTAATCGCGACCGGTTAATCCGTGATCGCCGAAAACGAAAAGGGTTTCCTGATCCAGGTCTCGGGTCGCATCTTCGGGGTTCATGTTGACCATGTTGTTACCACCGCCGGAGATATTGAAAAACTGGGTGATTTTGAGGTTGCTGGTTTCTTTGTCGATGAGGGCGGCGTAATTTTTGAAGTCTTTCATCCGGCCACGGCCGACGCGGATGCCGTTTTTAAGGAGGCGACTGTAGGTGGGGACATCGACGGTATCTTCATCGACGAGTTTCCAGAACTCCTGGTTGCGGCTGATGGAGCCGTAGGGGAGGGAGAACTGGTACATGTAGATGTGGATGACCTCGTTGGTTTTGAGGACGGCACGGGGCCGGGCGTCGATGAGGGCGGGCTGGCCGGTGTCGGCGGTCTGACCGTCCCTGACGGGCTGGCCACCGGTGGGGATTGCCTCAACGAGGGGCTCGCCCGCGGGAATGGGGGCGCCGCCTTCGAGGGATATTTCACCGAAGTTGGCGGCGGGCGCGGGATTGGCGGGCTTGTTGGATGAACAAGCCGCCAGCTGCGCGATGAGAATCAGAGCGAGCAATCGCTTCATTGGAACATCCGGCGGGTTTTATCCCGCGATTGTTTTGATGAGGGCATCGAGGCCAGTTTCCCATTGGTCGGCGGTGATATTGAGCGCGGGGGCAAGGCGAACGACCTTCTGGGCGGTAACGTTAATGATGATGCCATTGGCAAGGCCGCGTTCCACAAATTTCTGGGGAGCTTGCGTGAGTTCGACTCCGAGCATAACGCCTTTGCCGCGAACTTCGGTGATTTTGGAAGCGATCGATGACTCTTTATGAATTCTGGAGACCGCTCGTTCGCCCAGGGCGTTGACGTGCTGGAGGAGGTTATCGCGCTGGATGATGTCGAAGATGTTTTTGGCGACAGACATGCAGACGGGGTTACCGCCGAGGGTGCAGCCGTGCTTGCCGGGGACGAGGAGTTTTGCGATTTCGGGTTTGGCGAACATGGCGCCGACGGGGAGCCCCCCACCGATGGCCTTGCCGAGCGTCATGATATCCGGGTGAATTGGCTTGCCGTCGGGGGTTTTGAAATGCTGGTAGCCGAACCATTGGCCTGTGCGTCCGCAGCCTGTCCAGACTTCGTCGAAGATGAGGGTAATGCCGTGCTCGTTGCAGAGCTGGCGGACCTGGTGGACGTAGTCTGGCGGAAAGAGATAGATGCCGCCCTCTCCCTGGATGGGTTCGAGGATGATGCCGGCGGTTTGGGAATCGACAGCGGTTTTAAGGGCATCAATGCAACCGGCCTGGACCTGCTGGAAGCCGGGGACTTCGGGCTCGAAGCCGACGCGGACGGCGGGATTGCCTGTGGCGGCGATCATGGCGAGGGACCGGCCGTGGAAGCTTCGGGTGAGGGAGATGATCTTCCAGCGTTTTGGGGTGGACTGATTGCCGCGCAGGCGAGCGAGCTTGCAAGCGGCTTCATTGGCTTCCAGGCCGCTGTGACAGAAGAAGGCCTGGCCTTCGAAGGCGGCGCGGTTGAGTCTTTCGGCGAATTCGATTTGCGGCTCGGTGTGCCAGGTGTTACCGACGTGCCAGAGACGGTGCATCTGAGCATTGGCGGCATCGATGAGGGCTGGATGGCAGTGACCAAGAATAGCCCCACCGAAGCCGGCGAAGAGATCGAGATAGTGGTGGCCATCGGTGTCCCAGAGATCGGAGCCCTGGCCGCGAGCCATGACGACGGGCTGGCGCGCGTAGTTTCCGATGAGGACGTGATTGGCTTGATTGACGATTTCCTGGGTTTTGGGCATTGGGAACTTGGTTAGCAAAGAGGGCTAGGATAACAAAACTGGGTTGAGGCGGAAGATTTAGAGGTTATGAAAAATTGTGGAGCGGTTTTAGTGGACGTTCGCCTGTTGGGGGTTCAACAGGGCCAGTTTTTCGGCTGGCTACTAATCAGGTTGGGTACGCGTCCGCGTTTAGGTATTCGATGAGACAGTCGAAATGTGTCTCCCCCTCTCTATATGGGCCAAAGGGTGAAGGTTTTTGACGGATTTTTCCGGAATTTTTTGGAGAAAATTTTTCCTGTCGCGTAAGTTGCGCACTATACATGATTTGTGACGAATATTAATTTTCACTTTTTCGTTGTTTTTTGTAGTCTGTTTTCAGGGATATTGCTGTGTTTTGTAGAACAAAAGAGACCGGACTGCTGTGATCAGGTGCCAGGCTTGGGGAGGGTAGGCGCGTATGGGCCACCCTGAGAACTTGTTGACCTCGTGAACATTGGGAGAATATCAAGCTGTGTGGTCTTCGGAGGGTTCTTGTTCGAAGTTTAGTTCGTCTTCGGCGGCGCCTTGCTCGGGGGTGTCGCCGAAGAATTCTTCGAGATCCGGGGCGGCTTCGACGGTATCGGTGACGGGGCCTTCCAAGACCTCGTCTTCAGCGCCTAGTTCGGGGAGGTTTTCTCCATGGGTGGCAGTTGCAGCAGGCTGGAGCTCGTCATCGGCGGGGACTCCATCGATCTGGACCAGGAACGTTACGGGGCCGATGGTGACGGTATCGCCGGCAGCGAGGGTGGCTTCCTGGACCTTTTCGCCGTTGTGGAAGGTGCCGTTGGAGCTGCCGAGGTCTTCCACGCGGAACGCACCGTCTTCGCGGATGAAGCGGCAATGCTTGCGGGAGACATCGCCCAGGGGGATGCGAAGATCGCAATCTTCACGACGACCGACGACGGTCATTTCGCGGATGATGGAAAAACTGCGACGCTCGCCATCCGCACGGAACATTACGAGAACGACCTGCATGCGGTTTATTCCTCGAAGTTTCGGGGCCGGAACCTACCCACCAATGGGTTAAACAAGACTGCCGCAGCGATGGGCGATTGCTCCGCGAGAGACAAGACAGTAATCGCGACAAGCCTGTGTTTCGTATAATCTAATGATGCAACTCGATTTCGGCAACTTTTTTCCGGGAAGATGGAAGGCTGCGAATGCTCTTGGCTGATCTGGGTATAACGCTGGAGACTTCGGCTCTCCCTGGAACGATGGTGCGGGGCCTTTATGTGCATGTGCCCTTCTGCTTCCACAAATGCCACTATTGCGATTTTTATTCGATAACCCGACAGACACCCGAACGGATGGATCGGTTTGTCGATCTGGTTTTGCGCGAAGCGGACTATTGGATCAGAAACAACGCAACAGACAGGCCGGGCGGACCAGTTATTCAGCCTCGGACGATCTTTTTTGGTGGGGGAACACCTTCATTGCTGTCGGTAGAGCAGATGGAGCGACTGCTCGTGGGGCTGGGGGCGCGGTTTGATCTTAGCAGCTGCGATGAATGGACGATGGAAGCCAACCCGGCAACGGTTTCGCTTGAATATTGCCAGATGGTTAAGAGTCGGGGTGTGAACCGGATGAGCCTTGGGGCGCAGAGTTTTGATCGGGCGGAATTGGATCTGCTGGAGCGGCATCATGATCCGGAAGATGTGCCGGCAAGCTTGCGGCTCGCGCGGGAGGCGGGATTTGAGCGGTTGAACGTCGATTTGATCTACGCAGTTCCAGGGCAAACGCTGGAGCGCTGGATGGCGTCGCTGGAGAGCGCGATCGAACTGGGGACAGAGCATCTTTCCTGTTACGGGTTGACGTATGAGCCCAACACGCCTCTGGCGGTACGAAAAAGACTGGGGCAATTTCGGGCGGCAGCGCCTGAGTTGGAGATTGAGATGATGCGGGCGACGCGGCGACGGCTAGGTGATGCCGGGCTGGGGGCATATGAGATCAGTAACTATTCGAAGCCGGGGGCTGAATGTCAGCATAATCTGCTGTACTGGAACGGCGGGGATTATATTGGGCTGGGGCCTTCGGCGGCTTCGCATGTGCAAGGGTGGCGGTGGCGGAATCGGCCGCATCTTGGGGAGTGGGAATCCGCGATTGAGCGAGGGAATCTGCCGGCGATTGAAGTGGAGAGGCTTTCGGCGCGGCACCGGGCGGGGGAATTGGCGATGCTGTCGCTGCGGCTGTCGCGCGGGCTGGTTTTCGGGGAGTTTGCGGAGCGGACCGGCTTTGATGCGCTGGAGATTTTTCGGGAGCCTATTGCGCAGCTTTCGTCACACGGGTTGATTGAAGTTACGGACCTGGGGATTTTTCTGGGAGAGCGCGGGCTTGCGGTGGCTGATGGAATTGCGGGGGAATTTCTTGCTGCCGCGGGCCGATGATTCGAGATCGCGGTTTGACTGTTACCGGACATCGGGGCGTGGAGTTGATCATCCTTGGGGGATATGCGGTTTGCGATCCCGCGATGTCCAATAACGGCAGGCATTGAGCGCTGTGATTGCGTAACCTTTCATTCCGGGCCGTCGATACAAACCCTAGAAAGAATAGTGCACTCCCATTTCATCGTGCACTCCCAGATAGCCCGGTTTGCCTGACAAGCAAACGTATCGTACCTCACAAGGGTACGGCAACGCCTTGTATGAGGTGGCGCCGTAATGCGTGTTGCGAAGCCTGAATGAAGCGAACTGGCGCGGTCTTTGGGAGGAGTGAGAAAGATGCTTGGATTTGTACAAAGTTTCTGGACGCAGCGAGCCAACCCAATTGGCGTTGATTTCGGCAGCGACTGTCTGCGACTGGCGCAAGTGCAGCAGGTTGAAGGCGACTTCAGGCTGGTAGCCGCGGCCAGCGCGGATGTCCCACCCCATGTGCGGCGCGATCCGCAAGCGCGCCTGAACTTTCTCACCGATAACATTCGAGAATTGCTGACCCAAGCCCCCTTTCGGGGGCGCACGGCGGTCATGGGGTTGCCGGCTTCGGTGATGCATATTCAGCATTTGAGATTGGCGCGGATGGATGAAAGCGCGCTGAAGAAAGCGATTCAATGGGAGGCCCGGGGGAAATTGCCGATTGATCCGGCCCATGCTCTGCTGCGGCACATGGTGGCGGGCGATATCTATCATGATCAGGAAAGCAAGATTGAAGTGATCTGCATGGCCGCGGCGCGGGACTGGATCAACCAGTTTCTGGCGGCGGCGAGCAAAGCCAGGTTGGACGTTATTGGGATGAATGTTGAGCCGATGGCGCTGGTGGATTGCTTCAGCCATGTGTATCGGCGCAAGGTTGACTTTGATATGACGCAGTGCTTCGTGGATATCGGAAGCTGCGGGACACGGGCAATCATTGCCCGATCGGGGAAGATCCTTTTTGCCCGGAATATTCCGATCGGCGGAGATCATCTGACGAGCGTGGTGTCGCAGGCGCTGAAGATTAATCTGGATGACGCGCGAACGCTGCGCATCAAGCTGGCGACGGTGCCGGCGCGGACTGAAACAGGCTATGCGCCGGGCGCTGCCCTGGCCCCGGCGCGACCGGCGGAGCCGCAGGATCTTTCGGGTGACCCGGCGGAAGATGACGACATTGAACTGAACAATCGAAATAGCCCGGCGGCCCTGGCCGAGCGGGCGCGGCTAGCCGAGCAGGCCCGCCGCGTCGAGCAGGCTTGCCAGGGGGTGGTGGACCAACTGGTGAGCGAGCTGGATCTTTGCCGGCGGTATTACGAAGCGACATTTGCGAACGCGCCGGTGGAGCGGTTGATCTTCATCGGCGGCGAGGCCAGGCAGCGCGGATTGTGCCAGCATATCGCGCGCGAGCTGAATCTGGCGGCGCAGGTGGGCGACCCGATGTGCCGGATGGCGAAAAAGAGCGATATCGGACTGGATGGGGGATTGGATCGTCGCACACCGCAGCCGGCATGGTCAGTGGCGTTTGGCTTGAGCATGGGCGGGATACTTCACAATGACAAACAAGAGATTTCCCGCGGAACGCGCGACCGTCAACCACAGATTGCGGCAGCGGAGGCGAACTGAGCGCTGCAAGCACGCACCACGGCGCCGGCGGGCGATCGCGGCTTGCCTGGCTTGAACCCGCGCAGAGGGCAATATGAGTGTTCCAAATGAAATGAGCTTCCTGCCGGATGACTACCTCGATCGCAAGGCACAGCGACGATCCAACGTTATGTGCGCGTTGCTGGCGGTGATCGTCATCGGGACGATCGGCGCGGCCTTTACCGTGACCGAGCGAATGAATCGAACGGTGGACGACGAGAACGCCGCCGTCACCGCCCAATACACCGAGGCTGCCAAGGAGATCACGCAGGTGCAGCAGCTTCAGACCAAACAACGCCAAATGGCGCACGAGGCTGAGCTGTCGGCGTCGCTGCTGGAGAAAGTACCGCGCAGCACAATCCTGGCGGAGATTACCAATGCCCTGCCGCCTGGCGTTTCACTGCTTGATTTCGTGCTGGACGCGAAGCGGCGGCCGCCGGCGGTTCCCACACCGGACAAAATGAAATCGATATTACCGCCCAATGGCATGGCGGTCGCGGATTCGGCGCCTGTTCTAGCCGAGCCGATGGAATACGACGTCACACTGAAACTGACCGGGATTGCCGACACGGACGTGCAGGTTTCCAGCTTCATCAGCCAACTGAGTCATTCCAAGCTGCTGACCGACGTGAATCTGCTGATCAGCGACGAATATGCGATGGCGGACCAGAAGCTGCGGCGCTTTCAGCTTGAGATGAAGCTGAGCCCGACCGCCGACGTGGGCGTGGCGGAGGTGACGGGCGGATCAGGCGGAAGCGCCAATGGTGCTCTAGCTTCCGTGAAGGAGAAACCATGAAACTGGGTATCCGCGAAACCATTTTTATTGCGGTGCTTGTGGGGGTGTTGGCGTGCGCCTATTTCGTGATTTTTCAGAAGGCGAATGCACACAGGATTGCTGTTGAAGCCGATACGCAATCAAAACGGCAGAAGCTGGCGGATCTGCAATCTGCGACGGCGGGCATCAGCGATCTGAATCATAAGATTGATGAGCTGCAACGGGCGATCGACTTTTTTCAATCGAAGTTGCCGCAGCAGCGCGAAGTGGAAACGATTTTAAACGAAGTGACGCAACTTTCACAGGCGAACGGTTTGAAGAGCAAGACTTTTCGCACCTTCAACGGCGAGGTGACGCCCAACTATGCCGAGCTTCCGATTGATTTGAATTTGAGCGGGGATTTCACGGGTTTTTATTCGTTCCTGCTGCAACTGGAAAAGCTGCCCCGCCTGACGCGCGTAACGCACATGAAGCTGGAGAAGATCAATGAGCACGACGGGCAGATGACAGCCAATGTGACGCTGAGCATCTTCTACGAACCGGAACAACTGACCAGCACGGTTTCAGCGCGCTAACGGAGCCACCATGAGCGAAGAATTTGAATCAACTGAAGACCGGACGGACGAGTTTCACGAAAACGGTGACAATCAAGAATCGTCGATGGAAGGGGATTACATCGGCGAGGAGAAGAAACCAGTCAATCAAAACACGCTGGTGGGTGGCGCGATTCTGGCGGTGGTGGTTGGCCTGACGTATTTCATGATGCTTAAGAGCGGACCGCAAGCCGCGTCGGCGGAATCGACAATCGCTGTTGATGCCGACGGACAAACCATCAGCGGATTTCTGGGTGGCGCGGACAACAACATTCATTTAATGGAAACGATGCTGCAAAAGACGGCGAACGTAGTGGCACGATTCCGAACTTACTCCGATACCAAGCAGATTCCACTGGCGTCGCTGCAGACCAACCCTTTCCATTTCGCGCGGGTTGAGACAAAGCGCGCGGACCTGGACGAAGAGGCGGCCAAGCGGGCGCGCGAAGACCAGGTTCAGGACGCGCTTGCATCGGCGGGACAGTTGCGCCTGCAATCAATTTTAATCGGCGGTTCGCGGAAGAGCTGCATCATCGACGGCAAAGCCTTTGCTGAAGGGGACAAAATCGGAAAATTCGAGATTGCGGAGATCCGTCAGCGGACGGTGATTCTGGGCGAGAGTGGTTTGCGGCTGGAAATCTCGATGGTTCCGGCCCCGTCGGCGGGCAACTAGGCCGCGCTACCAGCGCTGCTTAAAAAGGCATCCACTTTATGTTCGGCCGCCGCACAACTTCTTCACCCGTCCCGCCGGAATTTGAATCCGCGGACGACTTAAACATCGAAGAGATCCCCAGCGAATTTGACATCGAACCCCAGACCCTTTGGCAGCCACCCGCGAGCAGGGCGCGCAAATCGGTGGATCAACTGCTGCTGGAGCGCGGGCATGTTTCCCCAGAGCAGCTTGCACAGGCGAAGGCAGTGCAATTGCAAACGCCTGGCAAACAGCTTGCGCAAATCCTTCTCACGATGAATTCCGCGACCGAGGGGCAGATTCTTTCCGCGCTGGCGGAAACGCTGGGCCTCCCCTTTGAAACGCTGGAAAAGGCGAACGTTGATGCCAATGCATTTCAGCTTCTCAGTCCGGAGTACATCCGAAAGCAACTGACGATTCCGCTGCGCCATGAAGGCAAAACCCTGCTGGTGGGCATGGTGGACCCCAACAACGTTTTCCTTCTGGACGAGCTACGTCGCAGAACAAAGCAAGACGTGCGCATCATCGTGACGACATCCGCTGACATCAATCGGATGGTGGAGCAGTTCACGCAGGGAAGCGTGAACGTCAAGGTAGACGAGTTAATCAAGGACATGGCCGATGACGACGTGCAGGTCGTGCAGGAACACAAAGATGAAGTCAACGACCTGGCGAAGATTGGCAGTGAATCGCCGGTCATTCGGTTTGTGAATTACCTGATCTTCGACGCGATCAAACAGGGCGCGAGTGATATCCATATTGAGCCTAAGGAAAAGGAGTTGAAGATCAGGTACCGGATCGATGGGTTGTTGTTTGAGGCGATGAACCCGCCACACACAATGCAACCGGCGATTGTCAGCCGATTAAAAATCATGGCGAACCTGGACATCGCCGAGCGGCGGATGCCACAGGACGGCCGCATTCGGGCGATGGTGCATGCAAGAAAGATTGATCTGCGCTTAAGCACGCTGCCGACAGCGCACGGCGAAAAATGCGTGCTGCGAATTCTGGACAATCGGTCGATCAGTGTTGCGCTGGAGGACCTGGGCTTCAGCGACAATTCGCTGACAATCTGGCGCAATCAGATTGACCAGCCTCATGGCATTCTCCTGGTTACAGGCCCCACCGGAAGCGGCAAGACCACCACGCTGTATTCATCGCTGCGTGTCATGGACGGGAACAAACTGAACATCAGCACCGTGGAAGACCCCATCGAATATCACCTGGGAACAGCCAACCAGGTGCAGGTTCATGACAAGATCGGCATGACGTTTTCCGCAGCGCTGCGAAGTTTGCTGCGTCAGGACCCCGACGTGGTGATGCTCGGAGAAATTCGCGATTCGGAAACGGCGCGCATTGCCGTTCAGGCGGCGCTAACGGGGCATCTGGTTCTCAGCACATTGCATACGAACGACGCGCCAGGATCAATCACGCGTCTGATTAACATCGGTGTCGAACCCTATCTGATCAGCGCGGCCGTAAATGCAATTCTGGCGCAACGGCTGGTACGGAAAGTGTGCCAACACTGCAGGGAAGAATTCATCCCGTCCGCGGAAATGAGGGAGTTCCTCACTTTGCAGGGTTTTACTTCGAAGGTGACATACAAAGGCAAAGGGTGCGATCGCTGTCGCAAGACGGGATATAGCGGACGGCTGGGAATCTATGAATTATTGGTCATGGACGATTCATTGCGCGATCAGGTGACGCGCAACCCGGATGTGACGCAATTGCGCAAGCTTTGCAGGGAACGCGGGCTGGTTAGTCTGCGGGAAGATGGATTTCAGAAGGTCATGAGCGGCCTGACGACCGTCGATGAGATATTACGTGTGACCGAAAACGGATCGTAAGAGTTCATGCGTTATCGGACACGGGCGACCCTTGAAAAAAGCGGGACAAGATGATTAACGACATTCTACGCAACGCGGTACTTGCCAGGGCATCGGACGTTCACATTCACGTGGGCGCCCCGCCGCTGTTCCGCATTCATACCGTGGTGCAGCCCAGCGACTTCCCCGTGGTGACACCCGAGGGCGCGATTCGCATCGCCAAAAGCATAATGACTGACCGCCGCTGGGAGGACTTTGAAAAGAAGCGCGACTCCGACTTTTCCTATGAGATTCCCGGCCTGGCGCGGTTTCGAGTAAATGCCCACTTCCAGCGAAACACGGTGGCGCTCTCGATCCGCACGATCAATGACAAAGTTCGGCCCATCGAGCAGCTCTTTCTGCCGGAGATTGTCACCAAACTAACCTACCTTCCGCGCGGGCTGGTTCTGGTGACCGGACCGACCGGCAGCGGCAAGAGCACAACGCTTGCGGGCATGGTGGACTCCATCAACCGGCGTAATCAGGGCCACATCATCACGATGGAAGATCCAATTGAATATGCCTTTGTAAGCAACCGTTGCGCTATCGAACAGCGTGAGGTGGGCAGCGACGTTCCCGACTTCGCCAGCGGCCTGCGGCACGTTCTGCGACAAGACCCGGATACGATCCTGGTCGGTGAGATGCGCGATCTGGAAACCACCAGCGCGGCTATCACCGCGGCTGAGACGGGCCACCTGGTGTTCAGTACGCTGCACACGGTGAATGCGCCACAGACGATTGAACGCATTATTGATATTTATCCCAGCGACCAGCAGAACCAAATTCGTTCGATGCTGGCAAATACATTGCAGGCGGTGATAAGCCAGACGCTGTTTAAGCGGTCCGACCAGCCAGGGATGATTCCCGCGGTTGAAATCATGCTGTGCACACCGGCGGTGCGCAACTGCATTCGGGAGAATCGTATTTTCGAAATTCCAAACGTGATCGAGACGAGCCGGGCGTTGGGAATGCAAACGCTGGATAGCTCGATCAAGCAGCTTTACGTAAATGGATACATCAGTCGGGAAGATGCCGTGGCCCAGGCGGCGCACCCCGAGAAGCTGGAGCGGGCCCTGGTTGCCTGAGCTGGAGAAGGGTTAGCCAACTGCGCCTAATGGGAGCGACGCGCGCGTGAAGACGATGGTGGCCAAGGGAACGAGCCATGCCGACATATAAATACGAGGTTAAATCCGCCAGCGGTAAAGCGACCGCCGGGGTTCTCGCCGCTGCCAATCTCAACGCCGCGGCAACGCAGCTTCGGGAGCGCGGTGAATACATCATTCATCTTGCCCCGGCTGACGACAGCAAACGGCGCGCATCTCTAAACATCAGCATCAACCTTGGCCCCAGCGCGAGGGATGTCCAGAACTTTACCAGCCAGCTTGCGGTGATGATCCGGGCGGGCATCAGCATTCGCGCCGCGATTGAAGGCATCGCCGATCAGGCGCCGAATCCAAAATTCAAAAAAATGCTGATGCAAATGAAGCGCGACGTGGAGGGTGGCAAGCAATTTTCCGAAGCGCTGATGCGATATCCGAAGGTCTTTTCGCCGCTGTACATCAACATGGTGAAAGCGTCGGAGCTTTCAGGCGGTTTCAGCCGCATGCTGGACCGTATTTCCGGGTATCTGGCGCAGCAGATTGAAACGCGATCCATGGTTACCGGGGCGATGATTTATCCCGGCATCATCGGGACGATGGCGGTGGCCACGACGGTTTTCCTGCTGACGTTCGTGCTGCCGCGGTTCATGGTGATCTTCAAGGGCAAGGAATCGGCGCTGCCGATGCCGACAAAGATGCTGCTGGCGCTATCGGCGTTCGTGGTCAATTATTGGTATGTCCTGCTGGCCGCGCTGATAACCGCCATCTGGGGATTCGTCCTGATGATTCGCACGGACTGGGGCCGGATCTGGTTTGATAAAACGAAACTAACGGTGCCGCTATTCAAGAAGCTGTTTAGGGCGCTTTACATCAGCCGCAGCCTGCACACGATGGGGCAGCTCATTAACGCGGGCGTCCCGATGCTGGACGTCATCAGCATCACCGCGGAAATCAGTGGCAATGCGCTGTACCGCCGGATGTGGCGGGCGGTTTATTCGGCGGTTAAGCAGGGGAAAAAGATTTCAGCGCCGCTGAAGAAAAGCCCACTGTTGCCCCGCGCTGTTGTGCAGATGATCAGCGCGGGTGAAGAATCGGGCAAGCTGGGGGAAGTGTTGGATGAAGTAAGCGAGTTCTACGGGCGCGAGCTGAGAGCCGTCATCAAGAGCGTGACCGCGATGATCGAACCCATGATGATCGTCATGATGGGCAGCATCGTCGGCTTCATCGCCATGAGCATTATTCTGCCGATCTTTAAGCTCAGCCAACTGGTGAAGTAGCGAGCCAACCATTCGAAGGCGGGTTGCCGCGGCGCGGTGAGGGCGGTATCGTTTTGCGGAGATGTCGCAAAATTCCGGGAAAATCTGGAACGCAGCGACAGTTGATGCGCATCTGCGTCGCCGGGCACGGGCGACGCGGATCGTGAAATTGATATTCGTTGGAATTGCCGCTTCGGTCTTTTATAATCACCTCCTGTTGTCCTGGGGACATCAAACAGACGATTGGTCGACTTACAACGGTCATTTGATTGAATTCGTCTCAGCTCCGGACGGGGAATCGATCGAAGTTCGCCCGGCGGGCGTTAAGCAAACCTGCACTGTTCGTTTAATGGGTGTAGCCAGATTGGATGAAGATTGGGATGCTGGCGCTCAGCGGGAGTTGTCATCGATGCTGGGCGGTGAGCATGTTGTGCTGCACCTGGAACCTACACAGACGCGTGACGCACAGGGGCGACTTATCGCTTACGCATATGCCGAGGACGGCCGGGCGATCGCAGTGGAACTTGTGCGGCAGGGGCTTGCGCTGGCGGATCGGCGGATGCCTTATGCGTTTCACGGAGCGGTTGAACAAGCTGAATCCGAAGCGCGGAAGAAGAAACTAGGCCTGTGGAAGCACGCCCGCGACAGTGCCATGCCTTCCTGGCGACAGGAATGGTTCGGCCGGCGGCGCAGCGGCCAAAAGCCGGCGGGCGGATAGGACACAGCCAAACCCACTTCGAATTCTTTAATTTTTCAGGGAGATGTCATGGACGAATTTCTGTCGTTTCGAAAAATGATCACGCCGATCGTAATTGCCGCGTTGTTCTGGGTCGGCGTAGCGCTCAGTTTGCTGACCGCGCTGGGATACATGCTTGCGGGTGGATGGGGGTTGCTGAAGGGTTTGCTCTGGCTCGTCGTAGGACCTTTGATGGTTCGCATTTATTGTGAACTATTGATGCTGCTTTTTCGCATCTATGAAGAAATCGTTGTGATTCGTGTTGCGTTGTCGCCCAATGCAAATATGCCGACCTTCGGCTATGGGCTGCCGATGTCGCCCCCGGCGCAGGCGCCGACCACGCCGAATCCATCGACTGTAATTCCTCCCCAGGTTTGAAACCTTCGCCCAATGAAAGACCCACGGCATAACCGTGGGTCTTTCAGCAAGCTTGATTTCGATTTGCCGCTCTTTACCCCGCTTTGGCGGGATAGAAAGGCATCGCTGTGCGCGCGACAGGCGCTTCGCCGGCCCGCGGATGGGCAGCATCGTACACATCCTTCATCCGCTGCGTGGTCAGATGCGTGTAAATCTGCGTCGTGCTCAGACTTTGGTGACCCAGCAGTTCCTGCACGCTGCGCAGGTCGGCGCCGTTGTTGAGCAGGTGCGTCGCAAAGCTATGCCGCAGCGTGTGCGGGCTGATACCCGGATCAAGGCCCGCGGAAACCAGGTATTTATCAAGTTTGCGCCGGACTGATCGGGTGCTGAGTGATTCGCCGTGCTTGTTGAGGAAGACGCGGTGGGCGTGGGCGCCCTGGCTCTTGATGTCGACCGTGCGCAGCTCGAAATAGCGCTGCAGGGCCTTGATGGCCTGGCTACCGATGGGTGTAAGGCGATCCTTGCGCCCTTTGCCGCGAACTCGAAGCACGCCTTCCTGCAGATCGAGGTCGCCCATCTCAAGGTCAACCAGTTCGCTGACGCGAATGCCGCTGGCGTAGAGCACTTCCAGCATGGCTTTGTCGCGGGCGCTGAGGAGATCAGAATCTCCCGGTGCTTCGAGAAGCTTTTGTACCTGCTCCAAATCCAGACACTTGGGCAGGCGCTTGTCCTGCTTGGGCGTGCGGATTGTCGAAAGCGGGTTGACGGTCACCAGTCCGCGACGAATCAGGAACTTGTAGAAGCTCCTGAGCGTGGCGAGCTTTCGCGCCGTGGTGCTCTTCGTGTAATTCTGCGAATAAAGGTAGTTGAGAAATTCGCGGATGATCAGCGGATCGGCCCCAACCTGGCGCGTATCCTGCGATTCATCGCCGGTGCGTGAGGTGGGTGGGGCTTCGAGAATGATATCGCCTATCGATCCGGCGGTGCCGCCCGTGGCTGGGGCGCCGCTGGTCGGGGAGACGCCAATCTGGCCCATCAGGAAATGACCATATTGGATCAGATCCGCGCCATAGCTCTTTACCGTGTAGTCGCTGAAATGCTTCTCGAGCTTTAGATAGTCGAGAAACTGGCGAACCAGAGGGGAGAAGATTTTTTCAACCGGGACGTTTCCAGCGTGTGAGGGTGCGCTGGACGCCGACGTAAACGGGGACGATGCGGTAGTAAGGTTCATAAAACCGGTCGCATGGGCGAGAGACAGGCACGAAATATCTGCCAACCGGTTCGGCGCGTTGAGCGGGCGAAGTCTGCGCATTGGCAAACGACGCCTATCCCATCGCAGACAATTCCCGCAAGATCCCCGGCATTTTGCCGCGAGATTACTGGAAAGGCCCGCAGTTCCGGTGGCCCGCAGTGAGACGGTCCCCGTCCCACGATGAAACGGAAAAACCCGTTTCACGATCAGGTCATCCATTTTCGGCCTCCCCAGCCGGTCTTGAATGGCCCAATAATTCCTATGCTGCTTTTTTCGGCAGAAAGGCCTTTAATTCTTTGGCTAAATGCTGACCAAGTTGGTGAGAGAGCACCGCGGCGTCAAACCAGTCGAAGGAAAGCTCGCGCCGACCGACCATTTCCACGAGGGCATCCAGTACCCTGGCTTCCTGTCCAATTTCGTACCGGAAGCAGAAATGCTGACGACCTTTGACCAAACTGAGCGTTTTCATGCCCATGCCCGTTCTCCCAAATGCCCACGGTCCCAAAAAGTCACGATTTGGCCGGCATAGCATTTGGCGCCGGTCTTAAGTCGTCCAGTAGCTGGACGATCAATTCGTGATAAACAAATTCACAGTAGCGATCCATGCTGACAAATATTTCTCGCGGGCCCAGCAACCCGTTCGGGTTGGTTCGGCCCGCCGCATAGGCGTTGGCGCGATCAACCACCGTTCCGTCGGCCGCGTCGTACATCCCAACCGCCTGCACAAGCCCACGCGGGGCTAGCGAAGGTGGTGCTCCAGGAGTCGCGGCGCGCTCAAGGGCGTGCGGATCAACCCGTAATTGGCCGCGGTCGAACGAGCCGGGCATGAGGAACAACTGAAGACTAGCGCCCAGCTTTGGCGGGTCGTACGGATCAAAGACTGTCACCGTAGGCACCACCAGGCCGTCGCAGCCCAGGAGCTGGCAAACCGCGTAGGCCTGCCCTTCAGACTGCACCTTATCGATCTTCAGACTCGCGTAAATTTCCGCCACCCGGTTGACCGGCAGAATCGTAAGCCCGTGTACCTCTTGCAACTGTTGAAACACCAGATCACTTTGCAGCAGCGGATCAACGTGGCTCTGCCCACTCAGGTTCAGGGTTGGCGCCACAGCCCAAACCAGCGGGCGCGGACCTGGCAGAAATAGCTGTCGCTCTTCGCCGTAAGGCATGGGCTTATGCGTGGTACATCCACACCCCAGGAGGGTGATAAGCACGAGCGCGGCGCATGGTCCTTTTATTCGACTCATCAGGCTTCGTCCTTGAAGCTCGGGCTTCTTCCATGAAGCCTGTTTATGCACGACTTCCTCGGCCGGACTTATTCAGAGGCTGATCCGACAGCCACCTTGGAGGGCTTGGCCTCGCTGTCGATGGCAACCGACCAAATGCATTCCGTTCCAGTCCTATCACTAACGAAGAAAATACGATTGTCAGCCGCCCAGCACGGACTCAGATTCGTTCCAACACCATCGGTCAGACGCCGGCGATTGCTGCCGTCACCCTCGACCATCCAGATGTCCTGCTGCCCCACGGGTTTTACGGCCGTGGCATCCGAGGGTTCGGCAATGGTGGCAAAAGCCAGGCGCTTGCCATCCGGACTCCAGGTCGGCGAAACAATGGCCGCGTTGGAACTGACGGAAACTTCGGTAATTCTGCGGGCTTCGCCGCCGACAAGTTCAAGCGTCCAAACACTGAACCACCGGCTGCCGCGTTGGCGAGCGCGTTGGAATGCAATGCGATCGACATCCTTGCTGGGGCTCCAGGTAGGGAAGAGACCAAAGCCAATCATGCGTTTTTCATTGGTCGCCAGATCGACAGTCCACAGTTCCCACTGGTCGCTCTTTCCACCCAGGCTGCTGTAAACCAGCCGATTGCCGTCGGGGCTGAAACTCGGATGAATGTGCTGCATCGGCCCGGTGGTGACCTGGACGACGTTCTTGCCTTCCATGTCCATGATGTAAATATCCCAATTACCACCACGGGTGGAGCAGAATGCAATTTGCTTGCCGTCTGGGCTAATGGTGGGATACGCGTAGTCGGCTTCGTCGTTGGTGAGTTGAATTACGGATGTTCCATCGACGCGCTGAAGATAGACATTCGGATGCTCGCTGTGGCGAGTGCTTGTGAAGACCATCCATTTGCCGGTGGGATCGAGATTGACATCGCTGTCAAAGCCCTCGTCAACAAAAGTATGCTGCTGGAAGCCGCCATCGCCCGCGGGGCGACCTGGATTGCGTTGCAGACCGTCGAACTCGCCAAAAATATTAATGATCTGGGGTTTGTTGCCGGTATTTGCCGTGCTAACCGGCTGAATTTCGGCGGGCGCCTTCACATCGTCGCCCATGGAAGATTCAGTTGGCGCGGCAATATTAAGTGCGGAGGGACTTTGCTTAGTGCTGGCGCAACCGGCGGTTACCAGGACGGCAACGAATGCCCCACCAGCCAGTACCCAACGTATGATTTTGCCGTGCATTTCGCTCATATCACCCTCACCCAAATAGCCGGGCGCATGCCCTGTCCTTACCTTCGACACCCTTGGTATCCGGCGTTACAAGCGCCAGACACGACTTTTGGGGCGTCAGCGCCCTTGGGCGGTATCGGCAGAATTGGGATAGTGGGTAAGCGGCCACAATCATGACCGCCCATCTTCATCCAAATGATTATCGGACGATGGCTGGGTCAGGCTTGAGACGAGGATCCCAAATATTGTCTGGAACAATGCTGGGGTTTCTGCAATTCAACTGGAAGCCATAACGGCGCCATCAATCCTGGGGCGCGGCGTTTTGGTTTCTGGGGGCGGGGAAAAGATCAGCGATGTTATCAATTCGCCAGGTGGAGGCTTCTTTCTTCAGGCGAGCCTCCATGTGCTGCTCGCTGTAAGTCCCTTGGTAGTGGACTCGAATAAATGCCACTGCGGTTTCGTCCCCCGCTGCGTCGGTTTTAAAGTCGGCCAGTCCGTTCCAATCGATCTGCCCCATGGGGAAAGCATTCGGGTTGTGCTGAAGATTAGTTAAATGCACCTTAAAGGCATTTCGAGCGACACGATTGTGAAATGCCGTATCGAATATTTCGTAAGCCTTGTCGAATTGGTCGGTTGTCACGAAATTTCCGAACTGCTGAAACAACCCGCCGATTTGCGCATAATCCGCCCGACGATGAACCGCATCAACGGCGGTGCTAGCTAGAAGAAATGTGCTGATGGAGCCAGAAAGAACAAGCCCCGCGAGGGCTAACCCCCTGCCAGTTTGTGTCCCGTTGCTATTGCGAATCTGAATCAGAGCTAAAACTGCTAAAAATACACCAATAAGGGGAATGATCAGCAAAATGGCGCCCAAGGCTGCCAAGATGCTGGCGATGCCGAAGAGCACCGCGATGACAGCGGTCAGATTTATGGCGACATAATCCCCGCTGCCGAGCCCGGCGGTGGTCGACATTTTGTGCAGATGCATCAAGGGGTCGGAGTCGGCGCCGGGATTAACCTGATTGGGGCGCGATACGGATGGCGCGGGCGGACGGGTCGTTGGCACCGGGGCGTTATTCGGCTGCGTTTGCGTCATTAAATCCAACGGTTCAAGTCAAACCCGCAACTTATCCGATTCCTGATGGAAGCAGTTATAGGAACCAGATCGGGCTCTTTTGGAAAGTATGTTCGCCATGAGTAAACGTCAACTGATTGATGATATTCGCCGGTTTAATACCACCGTTCCCACTCAGTTCCTCTCGCAATTTGACGAGTCGGCGCTGCGGCAATATCTGGAACATCTGGAAGGCGCTCAGAAGAAGCATGCGCGAATCGCCGGTTGGGTGCGAAAAACACCAAAATTGCGGTTAGTCTCATAATGAGCGTGATCTGATCGAGCGAACCTGTAGTTTGATTTAATCCAAGCAAACGGCTCCGCAGCCACAGAATCGGGGTTGCGGAGCCGTTCACATTTTAAAACCAACGGGGCAAGCTCCCCATGGGGGCTTATCCCTAAGTGCAAATCAGTCGCGATGAAAAATGTTCCAAGTAGACAACTGGCTATCCGGGCGAAGCAGCAAGAAACGATCGACGTCATCGTTGAACGATTCCGACTCATAATGCCAGTTACGACCTATCTGAGCAAATCGCTCTTTGGCGGAATACCCAGGGGTATCCAGCGTCAGGCAGCCACTTAAACCCGCCATCATCAACAGCAACATGGAACTGACAAATAGCTTCATGACCTAACCTTCCTCGTTGAACAAACCACCAAAGCAGCCACCGCAGCTCTTGATGTAGAGGCAATTTACCCTCATTGCCAAGCAAATGTCAAAATGATTCTGGTTTCTCGACCGGGCGCGGTGCTGGAGGGGCAAATCGTGTCAATTCCATAACTTCCAGCGCCAAACGCCATTCAACATATAGGTAAGGTACGACTAGTTTCTCGTGCAGGGCTTTGAGCTCTTTATGGAACTGTTCGTAACGCTCTTGCTGCCATTGGGTACTGGTTGGATCACAATAAAAGATGCGGCACCCCATCGGACGGATGCCATGGACCCCACATAGTTTTCCAGATTGAAAAGGGCAAACGCCTTTGTCGAGAGGACTTGGGTCAACTTCGTTTGATGGTTTGGATGCGCCAGTGGCTAGATCGTGCGAGAAGGTTGCCAGTTCCAGGGTGGTCACATAGAGGCGGTGGCCATATTCATCAAATCGGCAGCACTTACCGGACAACACACACAACGGCCGTCGTTCGGCGATTTCACGCTCTAAATCCTCATACACCTGCCGAACGGCCCGGCGCACCTCCGGTCGCACTGACGCCGACGATACCCATTGTCTGAGGTTCTCAGAGAATCCTGGCACATCAGTCTTCATTTCAGGGTTGGTTTTGGGCAAGACGTACTCAGATGGAATAGCCCTGGCCCGCGCCTTTACAAAACATAAGCATAACCCCCAGGGGGCCACCGTGGTCGCTGAACTCGGTATGCATTCTTCGGACGCCACTGGCTTGGAGGATGTGGAAGAGCCAGTTCAGGTCGTAGCCATTCATTTGCATGACGGGTTCGGCGGAACGTTGGCCGCTGCCGAGCATTCTTGCGCTTTCGGCGCGAACCAGGTCTGGACCTGAATCGGCCCGCGAATAGGTGAGATGCAGAGCGCCGACGCCACCATCGTTTAATGAATCCACCAGCCGGCAGAATAAGCGAAGGCCACGATCAACGGGAATATGTTGAAGCACGATGTAAGAAGCAATCAGGTCAAATTTATTGCCAACCTGCGATAAATCGTCGTCGCCTTTCACAAGGGTTATATTTTTGATGCCGATCTGGTCACACCGCTCCTGGGCCTTTCGCAACATTCCCGTTGAGACATCGACTCCAACCACAGCTTTACATTTTTTTGCCAATGGGATTGTAAGCCGCCCAACACCACAGCCAAAATCGAGGGCGGAAACGGGCGCGAAATCCGGCCTCACAAATCTCCTGACCGTCTCGAAAAGCCAGTCGACTTGCGATTCCCCGGTTTCGTAAAACTCCTGAACAACCGCGGCAGAGAGATTTGGTTGGCGATATTTCTCGTGGGTAATTACCGCCCAATAGGGGTCTTTTTCTCCGAATCTTTCCCAATCCCAATCCGTGTCCATCGTGACGGAGCTTATTCGGCCAATATTCGGTTTGCAATCAAAACGGATACGGGGCTAGCTGCGATTGAGATCAGTGCCAGTTTTCGCCATACTTCGGCAGGCAAGCGTGATAGGCCAACAGATTGACGTGGGCAGTGACGGGCAAACCGGCATCGCGAGCGGCCTTGCAGATGGGATAGTGCTCTGTGAAAGCCGGATGATCGACATATCGCACACCCTTGCGATAAAGCATTGTTGGGACCATGGTAATGGTTCCAACGCAATCCATGGGAACTGCAACCGAATCGCCCACTTTCGGCATGGCGGACGCCGGCCACCAATAGGGTGGATCGTGACTCAAATTCCTCCCCAGCGTAATGGTCCGATTGGTAGGATCGACAACGTCGCGTCCCTTTATGACGAAGGCCGCGACATCATAAAAACGGTTGCCCATTTCCTCGATGAGCACCAGCGGCGCCGACACGCCATTGGGGTTTAGGGCCAACAAGCTGCTTGGCATATCCGCAGGATATTGAACGACGTCAGCATCGACCCAGAGGAAATGATCCCAACGGCCGAGATCCACGCTGTCCACAATTCGATTGCGGATGCGCGCGATCTTGCTTCCATGGTATCGGTCGTCCTGCAGTTTAGGTTCTGAGGTCCAATCGAAGAACAAGCCGAGTTCCAAACCAGGATTAGCCCCCACCAGGGAAAGCGCCAACTCCATGCAACGCTGCTTTAACAGCGGATGCAAATCTGTTTTAGCCGGGATGACGACCAGAACCCGAGGTTTGTTGGCCATAGGAATTTATCGATAAGCCAGCCTGCTGAATTCTGTTTATCGCGGGCGAATTATTGCCGTCCAGCCATAGTCCGTCAACCCGAAGTGACGAACTGCCCATTACTCAACCCTGGACCATCCCAGTGAGGATTATGAGGCGAGTCATGTTGTTCCTCGGTTGCCCGGCTGACAGCGTGTGAATAGAGTATCCATGTACCGATTTTCGCCAATCCATTCGTCTACAAAAGCACTGGAGCGCGGCTCGTGAACGTTTGTACGATCGTCACCAAGCAGTATTGGAGTTTCGCCCGCACGCTGGCAAAATCGGTGCTGGCGCTGCATCCATCGGCACAGGTCTACGTTCTGCTCGCCGACCAGGTTGATGGCCATTTTGACCCCACTGCCGAGCCCTTTCATACAATTTTTTTGGAGGACCTGGGAAACACCGAAACGATTAAAAAAATGTCCTTCTACTACACCGCTTTTGAGTTTTGCTGTGCCCTGCGGGGGTTCTTGCACGATTATATGTGGCACAAGACTTCCGCGACTGAGTGGGTGTTTCTAGACAGTGATATTTACGTCGTGGGCGACCTGAGCGACATCGTCAACTCCTTGGGGAAGGCCAGCCTGCTGCTGAACCCCCACAATACCTCCCCCGCCACCCCCGAATTTTTTCTTGGTGGTGAGCTTGTGATGTTGAAGCATGGCATCTTCAACGGAGGTTTTCTCGGTCTGCGACGATGCGAGGACACCCGCCTGTTTATTTCCTGGTTCATTGATCGCCTTAGTCGCTATTGTTTCCTGGGAGTGCCCGGCCTGTTTGTGGACCAACTCTGGCTTAACCATGTGCCCAACTATTTTAAAAACGTTGCCTCCTACACCCATCCCGGCGCAAACCTGGCTCATTGGAATCTTTACAAGCGAACGCTTCGCAAGGATGCTCAGGGTCGATATCTCGCCGATGATTTGCCCTTGATGTTCGTCCACTTCACGGGCTGGGACATCGATTTGCCCGGCGAGGTTTCGAAGCACGAACTGGGCTATCGAAATATGCCAATCCCCCAGTTGCAGATCTGGAAGGAACTAGGGGAACAGTACCGCGCGGATCTGCTGAGCAACGGATACCTCCAGGCCAGGCATTGGCCGTATGCCTTCGATAAATTGCCCGATGGCCGCGTCGTAACCCCGGAAATGCGGCGGAAGTATTACAAAGATTTGTTCAAGGGGGTGCAGCACCACGTCTCGCCGTTCCCACCTGTTTCGTAGACGGGTTCCGCCTTAGATCATTCGCCAAACCTGCTGGACAAGGTGACTTTCAAGCAAAGCGTGCTTCGCATATGCTCCCGACCGATGGCAGAAAAATCACCGATCCCGGCGCTGATCCCCTTCTACAAGGATCAAAGGCAATTGGGTTTGTGCCTGGATGCGCTGAGAAAACAGACCTATCCGGTGGACCCGTGGGTTCACGATAATTCCGTCCAGAATTTATATTATACTATCGCTCTGAACTTGCTGCTCCGCCGCGCCATTCGAGAGGGACAAAAATACGCGCTGGTGCTCACGCAGGATGTCTACCTTCGCCCTGACGCCATGGAAAACCTGGTGAAGTTCATGGACGAGCATCCGCGCTGCGCATTGGCGGGGCTGAAACAGGTGCTGCCGGATGATCAGGACATCATCGTGCACGGTGGAGTAACCACCTCGTTTCCAACGGGCGTGCATCTGAGTGGCCGCAAATCACTTGGACAGTGCGCGGTTAGCGCAAAAATGCCCTGGACGAACGGCGCGTGCATCATGGCGCGCATTGACGCGGTGCTGGACTTCGGCCTGATGGATGAGAACATGAAAATGCTGTGCTCTGATTCCGATTGGTCATATACCGCCCGAGCGCGTGGCTGGGAAGTTTGGTACTGCGCCAGCGCGGAAGCTATTCATGAGTGCGGCGTTTCTTCCAAACCCGCCAGCCCGCAACTGGAACCTATTTTTCGCGCTGACCTTCAGTACCTGATTGAAAAGTGGGTGGGAAGCACGCTTTTCAGCCGGTTACAGGCGGAATTTCAACCACGCCTGGCGGTGGGTAAATACATGCGCGTGTAATGGCTGCTTACCGTGTTAATTGAGACGATCGGACCCACGGGTTTGTCTCTCGGAAATTATCTGTCTATCGGACTTCGTCATGCAGAAACTGCTCGTTGCCAACCGGAGTGAAATCGCCATCCGCGTTTTTCGCGCCGCCACCGAACTCGGCCTGGATACAGTCGCGATCTATACCTACGAAGATCGCTTTTCGCTTCATCGCTTCAAAGCCGATGAGTCCTACCAAATAGGGCCGGCGGCGGGTGGAGAGCCGGTCAAGGGATATCTGAATATTGAAGCGCTGATGGCCGTCGCGCGGATGCACAACGTGGATGCGATTCATCCTGGATATGGGTTTCTTTCCGAGAACGCCAATCTCGCGCAGGCGTGCATTGATAACAACATCACGTTCATTGGCCCAACGCCCGCGCTGCTTAGAACTTTCGGTGACAAAACTGCCGCCAAGAAGCTCGCCAGGCAGACAAAAGTGCCAACGATTCCCGGCACCGATGAAGCACTATCCGACCCTGCCGAGATCAAATCACAGGGGGCCAAGATTGGTTTCCCACTGATCATCAAAGCGAGTTTTGGCGGTGGCGGGCGCGGTATGCGGGTCGTGAACAAGGCGGACGAATTGCTGGCTCGCCTGGAAGAGGCGCAGCGGGAAGCGGGCGCGGCATTTGGACGCGCCGAGGTTTTCCTTGAGCGATATATCCCCCGCGCCAAGCACATCGAAGTACAGATTCTCGGCGACGAGCACGGCAACCTCGTGCATCTATGGGAGCGAGACTGCTCCGTGCAGCGACGGCATCAGAAGGTCGTGGAAGTCGCGCCGAGCATCAATCTGCCGCGCAAGCTGCGCGAAGAAATATGCGATGCCGCAAAACGGCTTTGCGCCGGGGCGCATTATCGCAACGCCGGGACCGTGGAGTTTTTGCTGGATCTTGATCGGGGTGATTTCTTTTTCATCGAGGTGAATCCGCGCATTCAAGTGGAGCACACCGTCACCGAAGTCGTGACCGGTTTGGACCTTGTTAAGAGCCAGATTCTGATCGCACAGGGACACAAGCTTCACGAAGCCCCGATCAATATTCCAAAACAGGAGAAGATCGAACCGCGCGGTTACGCGATCCAGTCGCGCATCACAACCGAGGACCCCCAGAACCATTTCATTCCAGATTACGGGCGATTGACAACCTATCGATCAGCCGCTGGGTTTGGCATTCGGCTTGACGGGGGAACAGCGTTCGGCGGCGCCGTAATTACGCCTTACTTTGATTCGCTGCTCGTGAAGGTGATTGCATCGGGCAACACATTTGAAGAAGCGATCAGCCGGATGCGGCGCTCTTTGAGCGAGTTTCGCGTGCGCGGGGTGAAAACCAACATTCCGTTCCTCGAAAACCTCATTTTGCATCCGACGTTTGTCAAAGGAGAAGCCACCACAACCTTCATTGATAATTCGCCGGAGCTGTTTCGGTTTCGTCCCAAGCGCGATCGGGCCACTAAGATTCTCAGCTACCTTGGGGACGTGATCGTCAATGGACGATCTGATGTCAAAGGGAAGATCAAGCCCAGGATTGAATTCCCCGACCCGCCAGTGCCTGTGTATACAATGGGCGTACCAGCGCCCGTGGGCATGCGGCACAAGCTGCTGGAGATAGGCCCAGAAGCTTTTGCGCAATGGGTGCGTCGCCAGCGGCGGCTGCTTTTCACCGACACCACCTTTCGCGATGCGCATCAGTCTTTGCTCGCCACGCGGGTGCGCACCAGCGATTTAATCAGCGTTGCCGATGCGGTCGCGCATCTGGCGCCGGGACTTTTCAGTCTGGAGATGTGGGGCGGAGCGACGTTCGACACCTCAATGCGATTTCTGCAGGAAGACCCGTGGGATCGGTTGGATCAACTTCGGGCACGCATCCCAAATATCCTTTTCCAGATGCTGCTGCGCGCCAGCAATGCGGTGGGCTACACCAATTACCCCGACAACGTGGTGCGGGAATTTGTGGTCCGGTCGGCCGAACATGGCATCGATGTTTTCCGGATTTTCGATTCCCTGAACTGGACGGAAAACATGAAGGTGGCCATGGAGGCGGTCCGGGATAAGACCTCCGCGATCTGCGAAGCGGCCATCTGCTATACGGGCGACATCCTCGATCCTAAGCGCACCAAATACAGCTTGAAATATTATGTGAAGATGGCCAAGGAGTTGGTGCGCATGGGAACGCACATCCTCGCGATCAAGGACATGGCCGGACTGTGCAAGCCCTACGCGGCTTATGCGCTGGTTAAGGCATTGCGGGATGAAATTGGCGTGCCGATTCATTTTCACACGCACGACACCAGTGGAATAAACGCTTCCAGCATTCTTCGCGCTTCCGACGCCGGAGTGGATATCGTTGACGGCGCGCTGGCCAGCATGAGCGGGGTAACGAGTCAGCCGAATCTAAATTCGCTCATCGCCGCCTTGAAGAACACCCCGAGAGACAGCGAGCTGGATCTGGAATCCTTCAACCGGCTTTCTGATTATTGGGAAGTCGTGCGGGAGCAATATTATCCATTCGAGGAAAACATCAAGGCGGGGACGGCCCAGGTATATCATCATGAGATGCCGGGCGGGCAATACACCAATCTGCGCCAGCAGGCCAAAAGTCTGGGGCTTGAAAACCGCTGGAATGAAATCGCCGACATGTACGCCCAGGTGAACGAAATTCTGGGCGATATTGTGAAAGTTACTCCTTCGAGCAAAGTGGTTGGTGACCTGGCACTGTTCATGGTGACCAACGGATTGACGACGCTGGATGTGCTAAACCCCACCAAAAAGCTGAATTTCCCCAAGAGCGTTGTGGAGCTGATGGAAGGGGCGATCGGCTTTCCTCCGGGTGGATGGCCCAAGGTGCTGCAGAAAATTATTTTAGATAGCGCAGGCGCCAAGGCCATGCGCGGCCGGCCCGGCGCCAAATTACCGAAGGCTGACTTTGAGGGCACAAAAAAAGAGCTCGCCGGAAAAATTGCTGGTGAAGTGCGCGATGTGGATGTGCTTTCTTACCTGCTCTATCCGCAGGTGTTCCTTGATTTTCAGAAACACATTCGCCAGTACGACAACACCTCCGTGCTGCCAACGCCAGCGTTTTTCTACGGCCTTCAGTCGGGTGAGGAAATCTCCGTTGAGATCGAGCCCGGCAAGAAGCTGATCATCAGGTATTTAACCACCGGGGACATGCGGGAGGACGGCTCCCGCACGGTGTTCTTCGAGCTGAACGGACTCCCGCGTGAAGTGATGGTGCAGGATCGATCAGTTGAAGCCACCCTTCACAAGCACCCTAAAGCCGACGCGGACAACCCGAATCATGTGGCTGCCCCGATGCCCGGCAAGGTGTCGACCGTGGCGGTAAAGAAGGGCCAGAAGGTGAAGGGCGGAGAGCGATTATTGTCGATCGAGGCGATGAAGATGGAGACAGCCGTTTACAGCCCGCGTGACGCCTCCGTGGGCGATGTGCTGATAAAACCGGGGTCGATTGTTTCTGCTGGCGATTTACTGATCGTTTTGGAAGGGTGAAGTGAGGAGAAACACCAAGGGAGCAGCACAGGGGGCGGACCCGGCGAAAGACAAATTTGTCTTGCGCAAAAACACCGGGCAAGCGCATGGCCGTCGGCGTGGGTTTTTACTGGAACGTTTGCGCGCGGGATTGAAACCGTTTCGTCTGTACTGGTTTCCAACCGTGGGAAGCACCAGCAATCAGGCTGCCCTATTGCGGCGCGATGGGAAATTGTTCGCGCCGGCGGTGGTGTTAACTGGACGCCAGACCTCTGGTCGCGGGCGCGGCAGTAACACCTGGTGGTCGGATGCGGCCGGTGGCGGACTGACTGTCACCTTCGCGCTTCCAATACAAGAGATCCTGGCGCCCCAGGAGTTGCCGTTGATCGCTGGGTTAGCTGTGCGCGAGGCTGCCGTGGAGCTCACTGGTAATCCGCAAATCCTTCTCAAGTGGCCGAATGACTTATTATTCGAAGGCCAGAAGCTGGCGGGGCTTCTTTGTGAACGCGTAAATAGTATTGATCTTGTCGGGGTGGGCCTCAATGTGAACGTAGACCCAGCTAACGCCCCTATTCCACTGCAAGGTCAGGTCACATCACTGCTCTGCATTGGTGGAAAAGAGCTTGACATGACGGATACCCTGATCGCGGTGGCGCGGCATTTGAATCACTCTATACGGCTCCGCATGCAGCAGCCTTTTTCGACCTTCGTTCGGCAATACCAGGAGCACGATGCATTGGCTGGGAAAAACGTGAGGATTCAAGCTGCAGGTGAGGAGTCTCCGATTAGCGGTCGCTGCGAGGGCATCGATTCCGCCGGCAGGCTTTTGGTTCGCACGCGAGAATCGCGGGGCGATCGAAGCGCGCTTCGTAAAATCGTTGCCGGCCATGTGATGCTGGAGCCGGCAGGATGGGCGCGGGGTGGTTGAATGGTGGTGAACCTTCCCGCGTTGCTGGTCGGGGTGATTGTCGCTGTCTACTGGGCACGGGTGCTGCGAATGACGCGAAGATCCAAACGCCGCGTTGGCAGGCTCGCCAACCTGATTCCGGGTGAAACCGTCGGAGTGATGACCCGTTTGATCTGGGTGCCGGTCGTGGGCTTGTGGATTGCCCTTCCGTTACTGGCCGCATTGGGTCGACCCAGGGGCCGAGGATTTCATGCGCTTGTTCAATCTACCGCGCTCGGATGGGTCGGCGTGGTTATCGCGGTGTTGGCGTTCGCGATGACATTAATTTGCTGGAAACGCATGGGGCGTTCGTGGCGGATTGGCATAGATCCTGTTGAAACAACGCCGCTAGTTGTCGCGGGGCCTTATGCATCGGTCCGACATCCGATTTACGCCCTCTCGTCGCTGTTGATGCTGGCCACGATAGCTGTCTGGCCAACGACGGTCATGTGCGCCGTGGGATTAATCCATCTGGCCCTGCTGCAATTTGAAACCCGCCGCGAGGAGGCGCATCTTCTTCGCGTCCATGGAGCGATCTATCAAGATTACTGCCGTCGGACTCCCCGATTTTTTCCGCGGATATTCCGTTGAGCTCTGGAGCATGCCCTCCGCGATCAGGGGAGGGTCGCTGCGCGACACTCGTGGCGAGGACGAACCAAGCAGGACGTTGAATCCAGGCGAACGATCCACAACGTGATGCTCGCCTAACCAGGCCCCGCCTTCGTGGAATTCTTTTTGGTTCGAGATTGAGGCGCGGTTCCCTTTTTTATCGCGTGGCGGCGGTCGGAGGCCGTTCCATAACCCTCGGCCTCGGCGCGAAAGGAATCGGTTCCAAAAATTCCCGCAAGACAGCGGAGCCCCTCCACCACTTTCCGGCGCTGAATGGGTGTTAGTTCGGCCAGACGCTCCGCGAGCTTTTGGTGGGTAACCTCACGCGACGCGCTAAAGGCAGATTGGCCGCGCGGCGTGAGTGCCAGGGATATCTGCCGCCGATCTTTAAGGCTCTCGTGACGGGCAACCAGCTTTTTGGCCACCAGCCCATCCACCATCCGAGAAGCTGCCGGAAGGGAAGATCCCACATAATCCGCCACCAGCGACAACGACGCATAAGGTGAGAAGCTCATCACCGCCAAAGCGCGAAACTGAGGCACCGAAAGCCCCTGTAATCGATGGTCGCGCATCAGCCCACGAATTGCTCGAACCACCGGAGGCGTAATGTTGAGCACATGGCGTGCGCAATTTTCGCACCCATCGCGCCCGGCCCCCCGCGCTGACTTATTTGATGGTGGCAATAATTGCATAGGTGAACCCTATACGCGGTATTACACCCTTTCAAGGTCAACTTAGATACCCCTGCAACTTGTGAAAACTCAGTGCCGATCCGTGCTCAGCACCCAGGCCAAAACGCCGCGATATCCGCAAAAATTGTATGCACTTGCTTAGACGTACTGCGCCCCGGGTCGCTGGAAAACAGCAGCAGGATACGGTCGAAAAACCTCATTGATGAGGTTCTTCTTGAGCGCTTCCGCGATCGCATGCGGCAGTCCCTGATTCCCTATGAACTGCTGACAGCCTGCAAGTACTCGGGTGAGTGCCATTATGTCTGGTGTCGGCCAATAGGTTATTTCGTGGTTGAAAGTGTAAACAAAAATCTCATATTCTTTTTGAAATCCCACAAAAACCGCGCATTCTTTTATCTGGGGAAGAATAGATTCCCAAAATGTGTCGTTCCCGTGGTATCTTAAACTCCGCGCAATCACGACCGGCCGGTCGGGAATGCTCACCGGGCTGTCAACAGTAATCCACGCGCGATCGCGCTCCACGAGGGGCAGAGTAAACGCCGCAAGGTGAGAGTCACTGAGGTTATTAAACTTTAAATGCAGACGGAATTGATCCATATCATAGTCGACCGGTTCGCCATTCCAGTGTCGAACCTCCTGAATATAGGGTTGGCACGAGAGCAGCGGTTTGATCGATTCAATGGCGGCTGCATTCAATTTCGTGCAGCTTCGGCCTGCCCACTTCACCAGCGGACTGCTTAGGCCGCCCCGTGGATCGAGGTAGAGCACACCGCCGCCCAACGCACGTATCGTCGGCAACGCATAAATCACATCGCCCAAATCGCCCGAATGTTTAAATGTTTTGCCCACGAATTTGCCTCAAACCTCATTGTTTGTCGTTACTTTCGCCCGCAAGCCAGAAGGTAACGACAATTATTGTTCCACCTGAGAAGAAATCGGGAAAAAATCTGAGGGCGGATGGTGGATAAAACGAACTCTAACCGACAAGCTAACGTACAGACAGGTGTTAGTGAACCTCCTTCCCTGGGTGGCGTGGAATGCCGAGAGATCCACGCCACCTCATTTTTTCCCCGCATCAGCTTTAGATAGCTGCAATTGAAAGTCTTTGGAGAAAATGACTGTCACGTGGGATCCATTATCGCTGGTGATTGCACAGTCTCCCTCAGCGATGCGATTCACCTCACCGCGGTCGCCGGATACTGGGCCTTCAAATGTAAGATATTCACGGCGATGAATTCCTAATGGGGTGAACGAGTCGCCCGGCCGCGGCGGCCATTGTGGACAACGCCATGTCGCAAGTCCCGATCCACCCGACATTTCCACCATCAAATCGTAATGCGGATGGGTAATCCCCCGATGATGCAGCACGACATAACGCATGGCATCTTCGCTTATGCAATCAACACCGGTGGCGGAACGTAACTGCTGCGAACTGCTCCGCTCGGTGTCATGCTGCTTTTCAAATCACATGGATGCGCTTCATCGCCCAGGCCCCAGTCGCGCGCATAATCGGTGGCCAGTTGGCGCATCACATTTTCTGGAATCCCAGGCATATCCGCCGATTCGGCCGCTTCCTGAATTTCTGCCTCGTCCAGAAGAGTTCCCGTAATGCTTGTCAGGGCGGAATCCATCAGCAGCCATTTGCAGGCGAACTGGTGAACGGTCATGCCCAGTTCAATTGCATGGTGCCGAATGAGTTCCAGCTTCTTCAGCCCATAGATCTTCCAGGCCTGGTCTCGGAATTTTCGATGATCGCTGGGGCCGATGGTTGTGTCGATCTTCACCTTGTCCTTAAGGATGCTGCTGTTGTCATGAACGCGGGCAAGCACCCCCGCACGGGTGGCCCGGGCGGTTTCGCAAATTTCGCGGCCGGGGCTTTGCTCAAATAAGTTAAAGACGGTTTGAACAGCTTTGGCATTATGATCGGTCATGGCCCTTATGCCTTCTTCGCGCCAACCAATCGCCGGACCCAAAGACACACCCCATACCTTGATTTTTCCCTCATCCCGAACCTTATTCAGTTCGGCAAACAAATCATCGCGAAGTTGCGGCAGCTTAATATTATGCGCCAGGTAGATATCAATAACATCGGTCCCCAGGCGCTTGAGTGATTCCTCCAGGGCAAACCGAAGAAATTTGGGTGAAAAATCCTGCTTCCGCTCACGGTGGCCCCCGGCCTCCCCTGGATCGGTGTAAAAGTCGTATCCAAATTTTCCCCCAATTTCGACTTGATCCCGCGGTACAGTCTTCAAAAATTCACCCAGAAGCGTTTCCGCCCGCCCATTACCATACGCATCTCCTGAATCGAAAAAGGTGATTCCCTGATCCAGCGAAAATTTCAGCAGCTGCTGGGCCCTTTCCTTGGTGTAATGACCCCACCAATCTACTCCGAATATCCAGCAGCCAAGGCTCACCGCGGACACCTCCAGCGCCGTATTACCGAATTTGCGACGTTCCATAATCACAAATAATACACTGACGGGCCGTCGGTAAAAAGCCGCAACATGTCCCTTGTCCGGCGACGTTAGAAAATTCATTTGGTGTTGTGGCGGGTGTTTCACTAGGATGTGGATCTGCAAAATGATCCCGGCGGATGAGGCGGTTAAGAAGGGCCTGGCAGGGTTGTTCTAAGGATGCGAGAAAAATGGACGTGAAAGACGCCCGCGGAACGGCGGCGCTTGCCACCCACGCTGCGGGCTTACCGGCGACCCCCGCGGCCCGGCAGCGTTTGTGGCGCAAAGTCAACTTCAAGCTTATCGGCCAGGGACTGGAACCGGTCGAAGACCATGATGCTGAATTTACCGGCATCGCCCGCAATTTTCTTGAAGGGTTCCACGAGAAATCGCGCCTGCTAAGCGAGCACCGTTGCCCGGTCGATCGCCGCATTGAATCATTCCTCAGCGACCATTTCGCCGACCTGAAATTGCCCTGGCGACTCCGCTTGCCTGACGATTCCCTTATTCTGGACGAACCCGGACTTGCCCGCGAGCTTTCGCTGCCGCCCGATGCCGACGAGTTCTCAAACCCCCTGCTGTCCTCATACCGGGTCGCCAACGGCGTCCTGCACAATCCGCGCTCTGATCGCCGCACAACACAGGGCACATTTCATGTCGCATTAGGTGGATTGCCCGTCCCAGGTGATAAAAAAGCGGTGCCCAAGGCGGTCTTCGCCGAACTCTTTCGTCATGCGGTGAATCCGCCACCAGATTTGTCCGTACTTCCGTTTGCCTCACAAGGACCCGATCCCGCGCGGTGCTTTGTTTCCCTGCTGCTCCGACCCACCGTGTGCCCTGAAGTTCCCGGCGTTTGTCCGACCAAGTCGATGGAGATTCGATTCTTCGCCCCAGGATCGCTGGTCAGCAATCTGGATTTTGTCGAAATGATTTTTGGTAATGCGGGCGATCCCTTCATGCCGCGCAACGACGCCGGCCTCGACGTCGAGCACTGGACGGGCCACACCGGTTGCGTAATTCTCGCTCCCCACCTGGTCGAACTCACCAAGAAACAGTTGGGCCTGCCGCGATATGCCGATGCCACGCCGCGCCAACAGCGCGATGGCATGTGCTGGAAGGATGAACGCGAGCGATACAACGATGGCGTGGCATTCAAAATCACCTGCCGCACGTCGGCGGGCGTCATCGTCACGCTGCTCGCCGACAATTATTACGGATATTGCAAAAAGGAAGTGAAGACCCAGATCAGCTATGCCACCAATCTGTTTGGCAATACTGAGGAAGAGCATGCCGGCGGAGCCATTGCCTTCACCAGCTACAGCTTCGGCGACGAATACCAAACCGACAGCCGACGCGTCAACGGCCGCACATTCGAGGATGTCAAACGTGACTATGGCGCTCTCATGCACGTCCAGCCGCAGGGCTATGGCATCGACAAGGAATTCCCGGGTCTTCTATATGTCCCCCACGATGCCCGCGCCAGCACCACCCGCCAGGAAATGTGGTGGACGCGAGAGGGGATGGAAATTTCCATCCCACTCATGCCCGGCAAAATTTATATGACGCCCTCCGGCTTCAAGGTGCGCATGGAAAAGCACCCGGGCGCGCCCAGTTGGCGCATCGTCGGCAGCGTGGGCGAGGGCACCTTCTGCCACAAGCCGTGTACCGTCAGCGGCGGTGGGAAGAGCGAGATCAGTAAGAGTTTGCGCGATTACATGCTCTATGGGCCAATCTTCGTTTCCGATCTTGAGGTCGATTTAGACATCGTCGAAGAAATCTTCAAGAAGAACTATCAGAATCGTTGGAAGCCCGGCGCTCATGGAAAGCCGGATTACGCTAAAAATCCCAGCCGTCCGATTCTTGGCAGCGCGCGCACGCTCGGCAGCGTCATCAAGCTCCTGACCCCATCTTCGGATTACACGGACGAATACAACGCCTGGCTGGCTTCCATACCGAATTACATTTACCCCATCGTGTTCATCATCAAGCGATTCCAAAGACCGGAATGGGGAGATCATTGGCGCCAGCGATTCGGTGTCGATATCGTCAACGGATTTCCCGGTCACGAACTGAAATACGGCGAGCGGAAACTCGTCGGCACCTATTTGCGGGTCGGCCTGTTGCCACGGGGATGGCGCACCTACAAAGTCCGCCAGGATTTCGCCGCGGCTTCCAAAATTCAAACGGAAGACGACATCACGGCCAGCACGGTTGTTCCCGGCAACCGATTGTCCCACCTGAAACCGGGCACCACCGCCAACAGCTATAAGTTCGCCACGAACTGCGAGCTTCGGCTGTTCCAACGGCCGGATGACGCCGTTCATCGCGGCCTCGACAAACAGACCGAAGCTGACATGGCGCGCAGCGATAATTTTATCTCCAATTTCCAGCCGCTGACAGCAAAGGACGCCGCCCAGATGCAGGCGCGCGTGACGGAGTTTGATCGATTCACCGCGCCGATGCAGCAAATTCTGCGAGGGGCCGCCGAGTCCGGCGCGGGATATGTTGTTTCCTCCGCCCACCCGCGCCTCGTGGATGGAAAGCCCAGTAAAAATCCGCGCTATTTGCAGCTTCGCCCGGATCTGGTCGACCCGATGAGCAAATACGTTGCCGAGCAAGGCGTACGCCTTTACCGCGCCATCCCGATCGATAAACCGGTCCATATCCCGGTCGAAGCAGTGTTGGTTGGCCGGCGAAACAATCCTCCTGAACCCGCCGCCGACATCCGGGGATTGGCGGTATACAATCCGATCCACTACCAGGAATTACCTGAACTATTCATGGATTTTATATGCTCGCTGACCGGCAAGAGCCCATCAACAACCGGCGCCGGCACTGAAGGCGCGCTCACCAAGAGCCCATTCAATGCCCTGCAACCAACGATCGATCTGAACAACGCGCTCGTAAGCTACATCCTCACCGGGCTGGGCGGGTTTTCGACCGCCGCCGGCCATATCGGCCCGATGGTGCGTGTTGATCACGATATTAGTCTCCTGGTGCCCGAAGTATGGTGCCGTCTGAACCCCGCGGAACGAAATCCAAAAATCATGATCGAGAAGGGTTACCTCGAACCAATCGTGGATTTCCAGCACAAAGGCGAAAAAATTCTCGCCGGCCGGCTTGGCTATCGCATCACTGACCGATTTGTCCGGGCGTTCTTCGGTCGAGTCTTCGACAATCCCAGCAAAGTGTTTGACGAGGCGATCCTCAAACCCGAAACGCAGGACATGGACGCCTTCGCGGATGGCGTAAAAAACATCACGGAAACCCAGGAGCGCGTCGCAAAGGAATATTTGCAGAACGGCTCGATCAAAGATGCCTGCCCCCCGCTTCAGGCCCTTTTGAAAATCATGGCCACCGGCGAATGCGACGGCCTTCGCTCGCAGGACCTTGCTTTCCGAAATCTCTTCACGCTCGAATACTTGCTCAAGAGCGATTGGTACCACGCTCGCCTCGTCGAGAAACAGCGCCGCGACATAGCCCTCTGGCAGCGGCATCTGGCGTATCTCGATGAATTCCTGGGCAGTCCGCATTCCGGGGATGCAGCGGAAAAGCTGGATCTGGCGAAGCGGCGGCGTTTGGCAGCGGCCGAGCTGGGCGCAGCCCAATCGCCGGAATACCTGAAGTCGCTCATCGGAACCCTCGGCACCGACCCCGTGGCCGGGGCATTTTAAAGCGACCCGGGAAAGCTTATCGCATCAGCGATCGAAGTGTCTGTAAATTCACAGCATCCCAGTCCACACCACTGGGATGTTTGTCTTTGGGCGTCTCAAGAATCTTCGGCACCGCCGTAAATGCATCATCGCGCACAAAGGGTGTAAAGCCACTCAAACCGATTTTCCCCTGGCCGATATGATCGTGCCGATCCACCCGGCTGCCCAAATCCTTTTTCGAATCGTTGAGGTGCAGCACCTTCACGCGTTTGACGCCAATCACGGAATCAAGCTGCTTGCGAAATGTGTTGTATTTCCGCCCGCGAAAATCGTACCCTGCCGCAAAGAGATGTGCTGTGTCTAAACATACGCCCAGCCCCTTCGGTGCCCGCACCTTATCGATGATTTCCGCTAGATGTTCGAGCTTATACCCCAACGAGCTCCCCTGCCCGGCCGTAATCTCAAGACAGGTGATGACGGCTGCATCCGGCAAAACATCATGCACCCGGTCCAGCGCCTTAGCGACCCGCGCCAAGCCCGCTTCTTCACCGTGCCCCATATGCGCCCCGGGATGCGTGACCAGATATGGAATGCCTAGCAGTTCGCACCGATTCACTTCTTCGACAAACAGCTCGATACTCGCCTCCCAGAGCCGATCATCAAACGAGGCCAGGTTGATCAGATAGCTGTCATGACTCACCGTCTTGCGAAATTTCAGCCGCTTCTGATGGTCCCCCCACTGCGAAACCACATTTCCGCTCAACGGATTGCATTTCCATTGTTGCTGATTCTTGGTGAATACTTGAACGGTATCCATGCCCAGCGCTTCCGCCCCAAGCAGCGCGTTGTGCATTCCGCCCGCAATGGATAGGTGGGAGCCGAACATCTTTTGAATTATAACGAGTATCAGAAAACCTAGAACTCATTTGCTGCAATGTTTGATAAGAACTGGTCTTCAATGGAATTGCGGAAACGCAGACCAATTTCATATCGGCATAAATTGGGCAGAGATGTCCCCAGCATACGTCACAAGAAGCCACGCCGCGGGCGGAGAGAACGCGTAGGGGGCGTCAACCTCCCCGCCCGGATCGTAGGCGGCTAAATCATTGTGGACTGTGCAGCCCACAACAATACGACGCGCGACCGTTTAAAACGTTGAAACAGGAAAATGAGAAGTTTCTCTAATACGATATCCAGCAGTCGAAAAACGCTCAAAATCCAGCCCGGTAAAAATGTTGGGGACGCTCCCCCCGGTGCAGCGTCCCCGATTGATAGACGGAGCAAGGTCAGCATTGTTGCACTAAAAACAGTTTTTGGGGTCGCGCGAGTTCAAGGAAAACTGAATAGCCTTACCGCTGCCCCTATTTGCCGATGCAAAACGTCGAGAAAATGCGTCCCAGAATGTCATCTGGAGAAATCGAGCCCAATACCTGGCCCAAGGCATCAAGGGCTTCGCGCAAGTCGGCCGCGATAAGCTCTCCCGCTCCGGCAGATATCCGCTCTTGCCCTCGCTGGATCGCTTCGACCGATTGATTAATCGCCGCGATATGCCGAACCCCCAGCGCCAAAGACGCCCCTCCGGCTGAAGACCCGAACGCAAGCCGATCGAGCGCAATGCGCAATGCGTCCAGATGTAACCCCGTCGTCGCACTCACTGGCAATTGACCGTTCTCCACCGTAACACCCGGCCGCAAATCGATCTTCGAAAGAACAGTTAAATCTGGCGTTCTTGGGAGTTGAAACGCCCCGCTCCCGTCAGTTGCATCATGAACAAGCACCAGCACATCGGATTCTTCAATCGCGCGCATCGCCTGCTGTCGCATCTGCACGGAAATTTCGTCCATCGCGTCCTGCGACTCTTCAAGCCCGGCGATATCGATCAGCCGAACCACGCCCCGAGGCAGCATGACCTCCACCGATACAGCATCTCTGGTCGTACCCGCAATCGCCGAAACGATCGATCTCCCAAACCCCGCCAATGCATTGGTCAGCGTGCTCTTGCCCGCATTGGGACGGCCTGCTAGAACAATTCTGGGTTCTCGCGATAGAGAATCCAGGCGACTGGTTTGGTCGAGCAACGCCGACAAATCCACGATGAGAGAGTTAAGTCGCCGGTTGGTTTCCCCGGCTGGAAGAAAATCCAAACCCTCGTCTGAAAAATCGATTCCAGCTTCAATCAGCGCTAAGGTTTCAGCCAGACGCTCCATCGCCGGCTTAAGCCTCCGCGAAAGTTCCCCCGCCATCAGTTGTCGTGCCGCCACAAGCTGTTGGCGACTGCCCGCCGCGATCGCGGCCGCAACTCCCTCCGCTTGTGTCAGATCGATCTTACCGTTGAACCAGGCTCGCGCCGTGAACTCCCCGGCCTCGGCCAGCCGCGCGCCGCTTGCAACCAACGAATCCACCAGCATCCGCCCCAGCAATGGATTTCCCGGAATATGCAGTTCGACCAGATCCTGCCCGGTATAACTTCCAGGTGAAATGAAACGATAAACCCAGGCCCAGCATTTCAAACCCGAAAATGAGATGGGGCAAAATCTGGCGGAGGAATTATCTGATGGCGAAACCCCAACCTCCAGCACCCCCAGCAGCTTGCCCGCCTCCGCCCCGCTCACGCGCACAATCATTCGCGCAGACGGGCCGACCGTTGAACTGATCGCGACGATCGTATCGTCGAGAAACATGGGTAAAGTGACCTAAGCGGGGTCGAATCCCCGTTTCCAGACGGAGTTTACTTCTTCTTATTCTTATTGCGCTCGGCTTCATTGCGCAATTCTTCGGCGCGCTGCTGCAAATTCGCCCAAAGCGACGCAACAAAGCCCGGCTTCCCTTCGGGCTTGCCCGCGTCCTTCTTTACCAGCTTGCCCTGCCGGGTCTGCTTCGCATCAATGATCACCTTGCCCGAAGCCTCTTCCGCCTGCTTTTGCTTGATGTGATCGCGAATGCGTTTGCTTTCGATCACACCGATGGCTGTGCTTGTCAGAATATACAAGTTCAATCCACTGGGAGCCGGATACAGAAACACCGGAAACAGCAATGACATCCATTGCATCATCTTCTGCTGCTGCTGCTGTTCGGGCGTCGTTGCCGGTGGTTTTGGGGTGTATTTCTGCTGAAGGAAGAACACCACGCCCAGCAACAACGGCAAGACATTGAGAGACGCAATTCGAAGTCCCAGCAAAGGAATGGTAAATGAATGACTATCCCAGGCAATCAACCGATCGGGCCTGGCAAGGTCGTGTATCCAGGTCCAGCCCCAGAGGAATGGCTCCTGACGCAAGCGATATTCATTTTGTAATGCGGAATACAGTGCAATCCAGATTGGCATCTGCAGGAACATCGGCAGACACCCCAGTACCGGCGTTACGCCCATCTGTTTGTAGATTTCCATCTGCGCCTTGGCGTAGGCGTCTTTGTCGTCCCCATATTTATCCTTCAGGCGCTGCAGTTCTGGTCCCATCTTCTGCATGCGCATCATCGAGACTTGGGAACTCTTGGTGATCGGATGCAAAATCGACCGTACGATCACCACGAGAAGGATGATCGCAAGGCCCCAGTCATGCAGCATCCAATGGAACCAGGTCAGCAGGTCCACCAACCGGTCGACGAGCCAGGAAACCGTGCATATACCGCAGAAACTCGAAGACCCCAGCAGTTGGCTATAGTCACGCGGAAACGCGGAGTAATAATCCCCCTCCAGCATCTTCCGCTCTTTGGGTCCGCAGAATACCGCCAGAGGAACATCCGTTGATTGATTGGGGGCAATATTGAAATCCGCAGTGTCAAAATCCATTACGATTTGTCGATCTTCAGGATTCGCGCTCGCGTTTAGCGCTCTGACGCCCACCTTGGCAATTTGGCCCGATGTCAACGGTTGAACCACCGCTCCGAAATAAACACTCGATAGCCCCGCCCAAAGGATTTTGTTCCCCTTGGCGGAAACGGTTAAATCTTTGAATTCGGACCCGGGTTTAAAATCGGTCAGGGCGTATCGCACCACGTCAACAACGTTTTCCCCCTTGTCATAGCCAACAATCACCTGTCGGTCGTCGGACCGCTCGATTTCCCGCGGGGGCATTGTGGGTCCATCGAAAACCAGGTGAACCGCATGCGGCGTGTTTGAAAGGTTTTCAATGTGATGAGTCACATTCAGTTCAAACCCGCCCGTCGAATTGTCGCGGTTGGTGGAGGGAGCGGGTTCGACTTGATACGTTTTGCTGATATGCACCAACGGAACGTCGGAGGGCGAGCGAATTTCAATACCGTACGTCAGTGAAGCTTGAGAATGAGATTCAAGCCTCCAAGGCACGGAAGCGACGTCCAGGGGCTGGCCATCCAGCACGACTGTGCGCGTTTCGAGCGCGCGCAGACTTTCCTGCTGATCATAGGGCTTCTGGAACGTATACAAGTCCTTAGCATGCGGGTCCGCATTAACGGCCTTGGCTCCGTTAATAACGACCGAATCCAACGCCGCCCCCATGTCGGAAACCTCAAGTCCAAGCGCATAAGGGGGATGCTCTCCTTCGAACGAACCAATCCTCTGATCGGTCGATGACGCGTCCGCACCCACCACCCTGGTCACGCCCGAGGGGGCTGTGGTGGGGCGGCGGGTCGTCGCTACATTTGACATCCCCCCGCTGTTTGTGGAGGAGTTTAATGAGGGGGTAGTGGTGTCGGTGGCGACGGGACGATTGTGTGCGCCGGTCATATCCCATTCGGGGTGACGCGGTGCAAGATATTTAATTACGAATATGTAATAGCCCATTACCAGCAAAAGGACCGCCGCCATGGCGCCGAGCATTCTCTTATTGTCCATGGGGTCTCAGATCCTTCGCAGGCAGTGCAAAATCGGCTTGAAACACGTTTATCGCCCATCCAGCAACCGGGTGCCGAGGAAATTGTCCAGTTCGTCGATGGCTTCAACCTTCCGCACCGTCGTATCCACATCGTAAACCAGCCGAACGAATTCAATCGCGGTGTCAGAAACGACAACAAAACTGGTGCGCGGGTCGCGATCGCGAGGCTGGCCAACCGACCCTACGTTAATGATCGCCCTTTCGTCGGTCAGATCGAACTTGTAATCGAGCTCATCTGGACTGTAAAAATCGGGACCTTCCAGAAAGACCCCGGGAACATGGGTATGTCCGACAAAGCAAAGGCGGTCAAACCGCTCGAATATGCTGACAAATTTCCCAGGATTGGTGTAAATGTCGTCAGGGAAAATGTACTCGTTGATGGGGCGCCGCGGGGAAGCATGCACAGCCACAAAATCCGTCGTCCGCAGGCGTACCGGAAGATTTCCTAGAAATTTCCACCGATTGGCTCGCCTTACGGGATCGGGGTCTTCTTCAAAACATTTGCGCGTCCAGTAGCAGGCTGCTTCGGCGCCCTGGTTGAAATTAAATGGTTCGTAGAAGACAGCAAAATCGTGGTTTCCCATCAAGGAAGCCCTGCACCGCGTAGCAACCAAGTCAAGGCATTCTTTAGGGTTGGGTCCATATCCAACAATGTCACCCAGGCACACGATGTGTTGAATACCCCGTCGATCAATCTCCGCCAGGACGGTGGAAAAAGCTTCGAGATTTCCGTGAATATCGCTAACTATGGCGAACATGCCGAACTTCCCAATCCGGCGCTCGCCGGGTTGATGATGGTAAGAATCCGGGCCTCTCGCGTCAAACCAATCGAATTTCGTGTCGTATTAACCAGACATTAATCGCGAGCGAGGCGCGATTTGCGGTATCCGGCTCCTGGTTTTGATCCCGGCCGCTGCTCTCAATGCCGGAAGATGTCCGATAGAATTTGGTTCCCTCACAGCGGTGACCGGCGATCGCCGCTTTGGCCTCTTTGTAACGGCCCGATTCTCACAACTTGATAACTGCAGGTGGAAAGCGAGGAGCTGATGGCGGTCGAGCGTTCCCTGGGAGGAGATACTCCGACTCGAAAATTACCAATTTCGCAATTTTGTGGAAAAAAATTGTTCCCTGCGGCCATCGAAACGCTCGAATATCGAATGTATCTTAGCGCCCAGCCGAATCTTTCTGCCACGGCGGCTTCGCCAACTGAAATCGATTTAACCTATTCCACGGACAGTGCTAAGACGGTCCAGCTTCAGGAACAGAGCAGCGGTGACAAGTATAAGGCAATTCCGAATTTTTTAGCCGATTTATCGCCTGGAATACATACGTTTGAATTCACAGGACTCAAACCCGCCACGAAATATGATTTCCGTCTAACCGCTCGGAAGGAAAGGTCGCGACCCGGTTCGGCTCTGACCTCAGCAACCACCCTCCCGGTGTCTGACGCTACCCAGGCCGGAAGCTCTGGAGTCGTTCAGCCTGCGGCGTCAACCATAACTGTTCTGCCCACCGACGCACTGTCATCTTCCGGCGTTGCGTTGACGATCCTGGCAAGCACAGCATTCGATGGCACCATTGCCCGCTTCAAGGATTCGGACTTGAGCGCTGACCCCAGTCTATTCACAGCAAGCGTCAATTGGGGCGATTACTCGCAGTCTAGCGGAAACATCCTTTCTGATGGCGCGGGCGGGTTTTTGGTCAACGCCAGTAAGACTTATAATTCAGCCGATCTGACGCCTTATGCTATCACGATAACAATTGGGAACACCGATGGAAGCCAGGCGATTATCGCATCCACAATTACCGTGGATTTGCCGCAATTCACTTATTCTGCCCCTTCTTCAGACCCCGCCCTACCGTCCGACTTCAACACATTCACGCCGCCGGTGGGCACATTTGATGCGGTGGCAGGCGCCCCTGTGATCGCCGCGAGCAACCCGACGGCGGGGCCGAACGACTCGATAACCGTGACGGGCAGCCAACTGACAGCTCAGACCGGGGCAGGCGCTTATAGCGACACCCAATTCATCGTCTATGGGCAGACCACCGCGGCTAACGGAGATCTGACCTCCAATCAAAGTCAGGACAACTCCGTTAATGGAAGCATTGTCACCATCAGCCCCACCGAGCCGTCAAATTCGATGTATTTGATGTGGCCACAAAATAATATTGGTGTTGGCGCACCAGTGGCAATTAATCAGACACAGGCATGGTGGCTCGGCAATTCCGCTCAGGCAACCACGGGTCAAACGATTTCGCTGTATGGCGAGAATCTTTCAAGCGGCGCGACAACAGAGCGGTCATGGGTCTATATCCAGGCGGCAACCGGAGCAGGTGAGTGGGCGACTGTAACAGCGGTTAATCCCTACAAGGTTGATTTTGTCGTTCCTTCGGACCTCCCAACTGGCGTTTACCAGGTGTGGGCGAACAATGGCATGGGTGGAAAATTTGGGTGGGCAACTCCCTTAACATTAAACGTGCGGGCGGCGGCTGGCTGGGATCTGAATTTAGGGGTAAACGTTAAGAGCTTTGGCGCGGTTGGCGATGGAATTCACGATGACGCGCCAGCAATTAATGCTGCCCTGATAGCGCTATCCCCGCACAACAACGATGCGTCCGGCGCGACGCTCTACTTTCCGGCGGGTACATACCTCGTCGGCAACGACGAGCATTTTGACCTTCCCAAGAATATTCGCCTGCTGGGGGATTCACCCCAATCCACCACAATTGTGTTTCCATTTGCTCCGGTAAATCATGGCAAGGGTCCGTATCTCATCTCTGCTGGTGATTACGTCGGCAGCAACATTGAATTTAATTCGATATCGCTGCAATCCACATTTGTCCCCACCCGCAACAGCGACTCGAATTGGCAACGCTACGGAACACTCGTGCGCGAGCAATCGGGCAGCAACTTCACTTTCGACAATGTGTCGCTTATCGCCAACAGTTTGCAGCCCCTGGATTGGCAAGGTTCAAACGGATTGACGCTCGAACGCTCAACGGTCGTGGGTTTAGGAATCACTTTATTCAATGCCCAAAACGCGGTTGTGGACGGCAATTCTTTTTTTCAGCGGTACGAAGACGCCGCCGCCCTGATCATATGGGACGCCAGAAACATCCGTATTACGGGTAACAATGTCCGCGATTTCGATGATTCGGCAACTGACGGATCGGGTACGGGATTTGGCCGGTTCATTGAATATGGTCTGAACTGGGGTTCCATTTACCATCAGTATGTGGCGAACAACACCACAATGCTTGGCGCCCGAAGCACCGGAACCTTTAACGCGGGCGAGCAGATCAACATTGAAGGTGCCCAGGAGGGGGCCTACGGATCGCCTTCCGATGTAACCAGTAATACGATCATCTTGCCATTATCGAGTTTTGATCCAAATCATTTAGCGGGTTTCAATCCTCTCTATGGCTTTCAACCGGGCGAAGACATCACCGTCACGGCAGGAGCGGGAATTGGTCAAAGACGAGCGATTGAATCGGTTAGCTTTTATCCTGGAAATGGCGATCCTAAAGATGCTATCGCAGCGCGACTGACGCTTGACCGGCCCTGGAATGTAATTCCGGACAGCACCAGCACGGTGGACGTGAGCTCAACAGCGTTCGATTCGGTATTTTATTACAATAACCTACAAGATGTGACCGGTCCCGCCGGCGCGGCGCTTGGATCATCTTCAGGCATCCAAATCTATTCCGGCGGATATGGTTTGGTCGTTGACAGCAACACCACTTCCAATCTTCGGGTCGGCGTCTTCCTGACGAGCGCGGGAACCAACAATCCGAACTATTTCAATGAGGTGATAAACAACAGCATTAATCACTCGTTGTTTGAAGGGGTTTTAATGGGAATTGGATCGGGAAGTCCGGACCCCAATTTCATCGGCACCGTCATTCGAGACAACAGCATCGATACCTCCGTCACAGCCGGCATCAGCCTGACCTGGGTGAATGTGGGAAGTGTTTCCCTGAGTATTATTGAACATAATACAATCTCCAATACGCCGATCGGTTTGATGGTCTATACGGATCCAGACGTGCTGGTGTACGAGAACAGTTTTGATTCAGGCTCGGTTCTGAATGCCGTGGCAGTCGAGTTCGAAAACCAGTTGCCGGCCATTCTCCTGGGCCGGAATTTCTATATTTCAGACATTACGCCCCTGGTCGGTTAGCAGACGCGAATCGGCGGTGCGCTGAGCCTTGTCGTTCATCCTTTCATGGGAAATCTCAGGTGGGCTTGATTCCCGCGCGCCTGGACTTTACAGTCGCGCCCGATCAGTGGGCTGCAATCATGGCACAACAATCGATGGGAATTTGCCTCCTCGGCTGCGGCATTGTCGGCAGCGGCGTAGCTCGCATTCTGCAAGACCAGCATGATCTGATTCTGCATCGCACGGGAATCGATCTTAGCCTCCGGCATATTGTGGTGCGTGACCCATTAAAGGCCCGCGGCCAAATCCATTTCGCGGCTCATTCTGATGCAACCCGCGCCATTGACGATCCTGCGACCAATATTGTTGTTGAGTTGATCGGAGGCGCGGAACCGGCCGGGCAATATATCGAGCGCGCGCTTCGTCTGGGCAAACCGGTTGTCACGGCCAACAAAAGCCTGCTGGCCTCGCGCGGCCCCGAATTATTTGCGCTGGCCCGCAAGCACAACGCCTGTATCGCATTCGAAGCAAGCTGCGCGGGCGGGATTCCGATCATCAACGCACTGATTCACGGGCTTGTCGCCAATCGCATTGACGCATTGGTGGGCATTGTTAACGGCACATGCAATTTTATCCTTACGCGCATGACGCGGAGCGGCGCCACCTATGCCGCAGCCCTCGCTGAAGCCCAGGCTGCCGGATTTGCTGAAGCAGATCCGACCATGGATGTGAGCGGTCGCGATGCGGCCCAGAAGCTGGCCATTCTCGCCGGCCTGGCGTTCAACGCACGAATCAACGAGCGCGACATACAAACCGAGGGAATCGATAAGCTACAGGCCACGGAAATCAAATTCGCCGGCGAGTTGGGGTATGTCATTAAGCTTCTGGCGATCGCCCAAAGGCATACGCAGGGCGCTGCCGAACAAATTTCGCTGCGCGTACATCCCACTCTGGTCCCGCACGACGATGTTCTTGCCGACGTTTCCGGGAGCTTTAACGCGGTCAGCGTGTATGGCAATGCGGTTGGACATGCCTTGTTCTACGGCCGTGGAGCCGGACAGATGCCCACAGCAAGCGCGGTGGTGGCCGATGTTGTGGATGTTGCGCTGGGCCTGGCTCCGTTGGCATTCAAACAACTCAGTGCATTCGCCGAGGTTGGGCATGCATCGGTGCTGCCACCGTCGGATTTGGCCAGCCGGTATTATTTACGGCTGATGGCTCGTGATGAGCCAGGCGTGCTAGCGCAGATCACCAAGATTCTGGGCGAGCGCAAGATCAGCCTCTCGGCAATCCTGCAGCATGAAGCAAAGGACGGCCGATTGGTCCCCATCGTGATCACGACCCACCTTGCCCAGGAAGGCTCGATGCAGGCATCGCTGAAGGAACTGGATAAGCTGACATCCGTCCAGGCTCCCACGGTTTGCCTCAGGATCATCGATCAGCCGAAGGAATTTTCGGGCAACTAATGTTTCTTGCGGTTTCTGGATTGGCTGGTTCGACATGAAATACGCCATCATCATTCCCGACGGAGCCGCCGACGAACCGTTGAAGGAACTCGGTGGTCTTACCCCGCTCGAAGCGGCCAAGACGCCCAATATGGATCGCATTGCGCTTGAGGGCCGTCAGGGAATCGTAAAGACTGTTCCAGATGGTTTTGAAAGCGGCAGTGATGTTGCCACCATGTGCCTGCTGGGCTATGACCCAAAGGTCTACCACACCGGTCGCGCTCCCCTTGAAGCGGCCGCGCAGCACATCCCTCTCTCCCCTACCGACTGGGTCTTCCGCTGCAACCTGGTCACCGTGACTGATGGGATCATGAAGGACCATTCAGCCGGCGGCATCAGCAATGCTGAGGCACAGCGACTCATCTCGGATCTGGCGCGGCATCTCAAGCTTTCCGGTTTTGAGTTCTACACCGGCGTAAGCTATCGCAATCTGTTGGTGTATCGCGGTTCAGAAGATTTCGACGTCACCACGCGCCCGCCGCACGAGATTCCCGAGGAGCCTACCGCCAAAAACGCCCCGCGCGGCCACAACAGCAAGCTGTTGCTGAATATCATGGAAGAATCGCGGACTTTTTTCGCCGATCATGAAATCAACCAGGTCCGCCGACAGACGGGCCTGAATCCCGCCACCCAGGTCTGGCTATGGGGCCAGGGCCACGCCCCAAGCATTCCAAGCTTTCGCGATCGATTTGGCGTCAAACGCGGTTGCATGATTACCGGGGTCGATCTGCTGCGCGGCCTGGCGGTGCTGCTTGGCTGGGATGTGCATGAAGTTGAAGGGATGACCAGCTTTCACGACACCAATTACGCGGGTCAGGGCCAGGAAACCGCCGCCATGCTGGACAAATACGATTTAGTCTTCAGCCACATCGAAGCGCCCGATGAAGCGAGCCATCAGGCGGACGTGAAAACGAAGGTGGAGGCGATTGAGCACATTGATCGGTACGTCGTGGGTCCAGTGTTGGAAAAGCTCAAAAACTTCAAGGAGTGGCGAATTCTCGTCATGCCCGATCATCCCACCAATATTTCCACGCGAAAACACGGCTACGCGCCCAGCCCATTTGCAATGGCGGGAACGCGCGTAAGAAGCGTGGTAAAAGCCCCTTATAACGAGAAAAACGCCGCGGCAAGTGATCTGTTTATTCGCCACGGTCATGAATTGATGGAGTATTTCCTGCGGGGAGGCAACCTGTAGGTCATGGCAGGGGAAATCGCGCTGGGCATCTCGTTTTCTCCGCGCGCGGCTGTCTTGGCTGATGAGAATTCCGGGCCGCCCTGGAATCGTGGGCAAATCGCGTCCGGGACATACCGATCGCCTTGCGACGCGGCATGCTGGGGCTTACATTCCGCCATGAAGTGGGCATTGCGCGGGTCGCGCTATTGGAGTTTGGATGATGCGAAAGTCAGTCCTGGTGATGCAATCGCTATGCGTACTTTTGCTGGCTGCCGCCCTTATTGAGGTCGGCGGCTGCAAGCGGGAGGTGACTGAAGCGACGGACATTACAGTTGGAGAATACGGTTCGATGAGCGGCGCGGAAGCCACCTTCGGGCAAAGCACGCACAAGGGCATTATGCTGGCCATGGATCAGGTCAATGCGGCTGGCGGGGTGCTGGGCAAGCAGGTTCATGTGGTTTCGGAGGACGACCGGGGCAATCAGGATGAAGCTCTTTCCGTCGTCAAAAAGCTGATTGATCGCGACAATGTCGTTGCGGTATTGGGCGAGGTGGCCAGCACCAACAGTCTGGCGGGTGGTGGGGTTTGCGAGGCCGCCAAGGTGCCCATGATCTCCCCTTCCAGCACAAACCCAGACGTTACCAAAGACCGGCATTATGTTTTTCGCGTCTGCTTCACTGATGATTTCCAGGGCTCGGTGGGCGCGGAGTTTGCGGGAAAAAAGAATTGGAAGCGAGTGGCGGTTCTCACTTGTGCCAATTCAGATTACAGCAAAAAGCTAGCGCAGTTTTTCAAAGCCACCTACGTAAAATCCGGCGAGGTCACAGCCGACGAAACCTACAACAAGGAAGATAAAGATTTCGCGGCGCAACTCACGCGTATCGCCGCGACGAATCCGGATGCGGTTTATCTCCCTGGCTATTACACTAATGTTGTGCTCATTCTTACCCAGGCGCGCAACCTGGGAATGAAAATGCCCTTTTTCGGTGGGGATGGCTGGGACAGCGCCGAGACGCTTAAACTTGGTCCGGTTGCCGATGGGTGTTATTTCACCAACCATTATTCCCCGGATGACACGCGGCCCAGCGTGCAGGACTTTATTTCCGCCTACAAGGCCAAATACAACGGCGAAGTCCCCGACGCGATGGCCATCACCGGGTATGACGCCGCCCGCGTGCTGTGCGACAGCATCAAACGCAGCGGCAAGGTCGATCGCGAGGCGATTTGCGATGCGATCAGCCAGACCAAGGACTTTCCCGGTGCTGGCGGCAACATAACGCTTGACGAAAACCACAATGCAAAGAAACCAATCGTGATCCTGGAAATCCGCGACGGCAAAACCCGCCTGGCGGACACCATTCAGCCGCGGTGAGTTCGGTAGCTGCAAACATCAATGCACGTTTTCCTCCAGCAACTCATTAACGGGCTGAGCATTGGAGCGGTGTATGCGCTGATTGCGCTGGGCTACACCATGGTCTATGGGGTGCTGAAGCTGATCAACTTCGCCCACGGCGATGTCTACATGGTTGGCGCGGTGATCGCTTACAGCCTCTCCTTGTGGATGGCGCGCATTGCGGCTCCCCTCTACATCAGCCTTCCCATTATTTTCCTGGGCGCGATGATTGGTTGTGCGCTGTTGGGGTTTTTGATCGAGCTGCTCTGCTATCGGCCGCTGCGGCATCGCCCGCGGCTTGTGGTGCTAATTACTGCCATCGGTGTTTCATTGCTGCTGGAGAACCTGTTTCAGGTTCCACAAATCTTCGGCCCCACGCCGCGAACTTTGCCCCATCTTTTTCAAACGCGACCGATATTTACCTTCATGGGCAGCGCTACCGTTGCGCCGGTGGTGATCAACAACCTGGATTTAATCAGCCTTTGCCTGGGCGTCGTGCTGATGTTGCTTCTCAGTTGGTTTGTCATGAAGACCAAAACGGGCCTGGCCATTCGCGCGGTCTCTTTCCGGGTGGATACGGCATCGCTGATGGGTATCAACGTCAACCGCGTCATTTCAATGACGTTTATCATCGGATCCTCCCTGGCCGCGGTGGCGGGTGTGGTGGACGCGATGCGCTACCAGGTCGAGCCGCTCATGGGCCTCAGCCAGGGGATCAAGGCCTTCGTCGCCGCGGTGCTGGGTGGCATCGGCAGCATTCCTGGCGCGGTAGTGGGCGGTCTTTTGATGGGATTGATCGAGACTTTTCTAAAAGGGTATCTTCCCAGCCGCTACAGTGGCTATGCGGATGCCGCGTCGTTTCTCGTGTTAATTCTGATTCTGCTGGTGCGCCCCACTGGGCTTCTGGGAAAGCCGGTCGCGGAGAAGGTCTGATCGATGGCCAACCAGGACACTCCCATCACCCCGACGATGATTCACCCCAACCGGGTGCCCGCATGGATCATCAATCTCGCCATCGTGATCGCGCTGGTGGCGCTTTGGCCGATTGGTAAGGCTTGCGACCAGTACATGGATGGATATTTTCTGGATCTGCTGGTGCATATCGGCCTTGCCATCACCCTGGCGGTGAGCCTCAATCTGATTAACGGCATCACCGGCCAGTTTTCGCTGGGGCATGCGGGGTTCATGGCAATAGGGGCTTATACCTGTGGCGTGCTTCTCAAGCATAGTGCCCCTCATGGCGCGGCATTGCCCGCATTGTTTCTCGGGTTAATACTTCTGGGCGGCCTGATGGCTGCGCTGGCGGGAGTAATCATTGGAATGCCCGCCCTTCGCCTTCGCGGTGATTATCTGGCCATCGCAACGCTTGGGTTCGGAGAGATCATCACCGTCGTGCTTAACCAGATCGATTCCATCGGTGGTTTTGAAGTGGGCGGCTCCGCCGGTCTGCATAACATTCCCGTTCTCAGCAACTTTCTTTTCTGGTCGTTCGGCGCCGCGATTCTGTGCATCGTTGTCATCAGTCGGCTGGTCTATTCGGCCAAGGGCAAGCCGTTTTTCGCGGTGCGTGAAGACGAAATTGCCGCCGGCGCGATGGGTGTGGATACCACCTTCTACAAAGTCGCGGCTTTTGTGATCGGCGCTTTCTTCGCGGGTGTGGCCGGCGCAGTCTCCGCTTCCTTCCGCGGTAACCTCGATCCCGGCGGGTTTAACTTTGTCCGCTCAATAGAAATCGTCATGATGGTCGTGCTCGGTGGGTCAGGAAGCATCACCGGCTCCATTCTTGCCGCTGCCGTCCTGACTTATCTTCCCGAGCAGCTTCGCTTCCTCGACCAGTGGCATCTTCGACTGGTGATATACGCCCTGCTCCTGATTGTGATGATGCTTGTGCGCCCGGAAGGGCTGCTGGGCAACCGCGAGCTCTGGAGAACCAAGCGACGGTTGTTGCCAGATCCTCTCACATTGGGCGCCGCCCAGGTTTGACGATATGCCCCTCCTTGAGATTTCAAATCTCGGCATCGACTTCGGCGGCCTCCGAGCGCTGTCCAACTTCAATTTCACGCTTGAGCAAGGTGAACTGGTCGGCCTCATCGGCCCCAATGGCGCGGGGAAGACCACCGTTTTCAATCTTGTAACAGGAGTGTATTCACCCACGCGCGGCGACGTGCAACTGGCGGGAAGATCGATTGCCGGCGAAAAACCATTCAAGGTCAACCGGCTCGGCATTGCCCGCACATTTCAAAACATCCGCCTGTTCGGCGGACTTTCGGTTCTGGACAATGTACTTATCGGATTCAATCAATCGGTGGCGCATGGATTTCTAGGCACGATCGTTCGGTCGCCGCGCTACCAGCGGGAGGAGCGAGAACATGAGGAGCACGCTGTCGAGCTTTTGAAAACATTTGACCTCCATCATCGACTCAACGATCCCGCAAGAACACTGGCATATGGTCCCCAGCGCCGGCTTGAAATAGCCCGGGCGCTGGCCACGCGCCCCAAAATCCTGCTTCTCGATGAACCAGCCGCCGGGATGAACCCGCAGGAAAAAATCGATCTCATGAAGCTCATCGAACTGGTACGGGAAAAGTTCAAGGTCGGCATCTGGCTCATCGAGCATGATATGAAACTGGTGATGAGCATCTGCCAGCGCCTTACCGTGCTGGATCACGGCGAAACAATCGCGGTCGGAACGCCACGCGAAATTCTGGATGATCCCCGGGTCATCGAGGCCTATCTGGGCAAGGCCCAGCCGGCGTTGAGCGAATAGTCACCCATGCTTCTCTCAGCCACCAACCTGACCGTCTCTTATGGCGCGATTACGGCGCTCCGCGATGTGTCGATTCAGATCAATGAAGGCGAAATCGTCGCGCTGATCGGCTCCAATGGCGCGGGAAAAAGCACACTGCTGCGCACCATCAGCGCGCTGCTGCGTCCTTCAAACGGAAGCATCATCTGGCAACCCAGCGCGCAACAGAACGCCCCGCCAAATTCGTCCCTCAATTATGGCGCCGGGCAGAAGGAGCTCGTTGGGATGCGCGCGGACCAGATTGTTCGCCTGGGAATAAGCCATGTCCCGGAGGGCCGGCAGATATTCGCCAACCTCACCGTGTCCGACAATCTGCTTCTCGGTGCGTTTGCCCGCAAGAGCAAGCAGGAAATTCGCCACGGGATCGATCGCTGCTTTTCCCTGTTCCCGGTGCTCTCCGAGCGAAAGACCCAGCGCGCCGGAACACTCAGCGGTGGCGAACAGCAGATGCTGGCAATCGGACGCGCGTTGATGGCCCGCCCCACCTTGCTACTCCTCGACGAACCGTCATTGGGCTTAGCGCCAATCGTCGTCCAGCGGATTTTCGAAATCATCCAGCAGATTAATCGCGATGGCGCCACAATTCTGCTGGTCGAGCAGAACGCCCACATGGCCCTCAGCATCGCCGGTCGGGGGTATGTCCTGCAAACCGGGCAGGTGATTCTTGCTGATTCCGCAACCAACCTGCTGGCGAACCCGGAGGTGCAGCGGGCGTATCTGGGTGGATAAACCGCGGTGGCGGGCCTTCTCCAATCGGCTTTAGAGGATTAGACTTCTTTCCCATGACCACCCCACCACTTGCCTATGCGGCGCCCCAGAGCCATTTGCCGGTCACCACAACCTTCGCCATTGAGGGATATCGAATCGTGCAATATCTGGGAATCGTGCGCGGGCTAATCGTGCGCTCGCCAACCATTGCCCAGGGTATTCTGGGCGGGTTGAAATCAATTGTCGGTGGCCGCATCGGGGCCTATACGGAAATGTGTGAACAAACCCGACAGCAGGCATATGACTTGCTGATCGATCATGCCCGCGCCGTTGGCGCCAACGCGATCGTGGGATTCCATTACGACGCCTCGGAGATCGGCGGCAAGGCCGTCTCTGCAACGGAAGTGCTTTGCTATGGAACAGCGGTGGTCATCGCGCCGGAGCAGGCTTAAGTTCAATACCAGTGATTGGCCAAGGAAACGTCGGCCCGCGGTCAGGCCTGACGATGTACCATTTCATAGAGGCGCGGCACCTGTGAGGCAATGACGTTTGGATCGGTCCGCCACGCAAATGGCACACCCACTCCGCCATATTCAAAAGCGACGATCATAGGTTTGCCCCACCGGCCGGAATGAATCTGGTCCATCGCCCACTGCGTGATGATCCAGTCTTCCTCAGACATCGGCATGTGATCGCGCAAGCGCCCCTCAACGGTCGCCAGCCCGGTCAAATGCATCTCCTTCAAATGCTTGACTGGCAGCGCTGAGATATATTCCCGTTCGTCAAAGCCCAGGTGCCGGGCGGTCAGGCGCGCATGGGAAAGATCCATCAGGAAGCCCGTCCCCGTCTGCTCAATTACTTCGCGAATGATTTGCGGCTTTCCACACGCTGGCGAAAACCCTTCATCCCAATTTCCCAACGGAATATTTTCGACAATGACGCGGTTGACCCCGAAATAATCGGATGCCCGATGAACGTCGCGCACCGTTCGATCGAGCACGGCACTCTCGGGCTGCCCAGCAAAGTCTTTTTCGCGCGGCGCAAGATGAAGATTAATAAATGGCGTGTTGGTTTCGCGAGCCATTGCATCCGCCAAAGCCCAATCCGTTGTTCGAGAGTCATCCGCGCCGGCATTGATCGCGAAATGCACATAAACCGGCAGATACTTCCTGGCCTCGCTCATCAAATCCGCCCAATCCGGCGTCTTGAACCGGTCCACCTGAATCTTCCCGGATAAGACCAGTTCGGCGGACGGATAAGAAAAATTAATTGCTAATTCCATGATGATGCCAGCCGACAGCTACGCCTTTGGCTTTTCTTGTGGATGAACCCACGATTGGCTCCCGTCGGTCCAGATTTCTTTTTTCCAAATCGTGGCCTGGGACTTAAGCATGTCAATTAAAAATCGGCACGCATCAAATGCCTGCGACCGATGTGGCGTTGCAACCGCGATAAGCACTGAGGGCTGCCCCACGTCAACCCGCCCCACCCGGTGTAGCAGCACTAATTTGCGAATGGGCCACCGCTGGCGCGCCTCCGCGGCCAACTGCAACATTTGATCCAGGGCCATCGCCTCATAGGCTTCATAATCCAAGGCAATCAATTCCTTGCCGGCGCTACTTTTTTCAGCGCGGGTCGTTCCCAGAAATACCGCGATGCCGCCCGCCTGGGCTTCGGATACCGTTGCGATTGCCGCGCCAGCATCAATCGCCCCGGATAGAATCGCAACCCAGTCATCTTGTGAAGCTTCCACGTCGCTCACCCACACCCTCCGCTGACTGGCGGAATCAGTGCCAGTTCATCTCCATCGTGTAGAATCATCGAGGGCTGGGCGTACGCCAGGTTTACCGCGGTAGCGATACGGGGAAGCAGATCCGCTATTGCTCGATAGCGCCCGGCTATTTCTTCCATTGCCCGTGATACAGTTGTGCCGCTGGCAAGCTCCAGGTCTGTTTCGTTGACACCACTTCTATCTTTCAGGATCGCAAACATTTTAACGCGAATTCTCATGCATACCCGCTGCGACGTTTTACCGATCAAACTGAGCATCAAACGCAATAGACGAAGGTTTGAAGTTCAATCGCTTCACAAAAGCTGCTGCTTCCGCTGCACCGTGTTCGCGGTCCATCCGGCTGTCTTCCCACTCCACACTCAACGGCCCCTGATATCCAATGTCGTTCAGGGCAACAATAATCTCCTCGAACTTCACGTCTCCATGCCCCAGGCTGCGGAAATCCCAGAACCGCCGGGGATCGGCAAACGTGGTGTGCCCGCCGAAAACTCCCACGGTGCCATCACCGTGGCCCCACCAGGCATCCTTCATGTGTACGTGATAAATCCGATCCCGGAACGTGCGAATGAACCGGACATAATCCACTCCCTGATAGCCCAGGTGCGAAGGATCAAAGTTAAAGCCAAAACGCTTATGGTGTTTCACCGCTTCAAGTGCCCGCTGGCTGCTGGCAATATCAAACGCAATTTCCGTGGGATGAACCTCTAAACCAAAATTCACGTTCACGCGTTCAAACTCATCAAGAATAGGCAGCCAGCGCCGGGCAAAATCATCAAAACCGGCCTGCCAATATTTTTGATCCGTCGGTGGAAACGCGTAGAGGGAATGCCAGATGCTGGAACCGGTAAATCCATTGACGACTGCGGGAAACCCCGTTGGCTTTGGCGCGGCATCGATCAATTTTCCGCACGCTCGCGCGGTCTCAATCATCCGCTTCGCCGCCCGCTGCCGAACGCCCTCAGGTTCACCATCCCCCCATACTTCCGGCGGCAAAATCGATCTATGCCGCACATCGATCAAATCGCAAACCGCTTGTCCGACAAGATGGGCGCTGATCGCAAATGCCTGCAAGCCATGGCGATTAAGTATCTCCCATCGGCCCTGGCAATACGATCGATCCTCCAGTGCGGCCTTCACATCGAAATGATCCCCCCAGCAGGCGAGCTCAACACCGTCATATCCGAATTTTTTGGCTTTTTCGCAAACCTGATCGAATGAAAGATCAGCCCACTGGCCAGTAAAAAGCGTTACCGAACGAGCCATCAAGACCTCCCAGGCATTTGATTTCAGATCAGACAGGCGTGGCATGGCATTGTCAATTGCAAAAAGAAAGATGTGATGGAAGCTTTGCCGCTTGAGAGCAAGCTCAATCTCAGTTTTGCCATCCGCCACGTCGGGTGAATTTGGAGCAATTGCCCGCATTGCCCGAAGCGCGAGCCACCCCTAACATAGGTCATCATGAGCTATGCTGCGTCCACTGCGCTTCCCGATGCCACAGGCCATTTCGGGGCCTACGGCGGTATTTATGTTCCTGAAACCCTCGTCGGCGCCCTCGGCCAGCTCGAGACGGAATATGCCAGGGCGCGGTCTGATCCGGCCTTCCTGCAACAACTCGATTATTACCTCCGCGATTTTGTCGGCCGGCCCAGCCGCCTCTATTTTGCCAGGCGCCTCACCGAGGCGCTGGGCGGCGCGAAGATTTATCTGAAGCGGGAGGATCTCAATCACACCGGCGCCCACAAGATCAACAACACCATCGGCCAAGCGCTTTTAACCTTGCGCATGGGGAAGAAGCGCGTCATCGCGGAAACCGGAGCGGGACAGCACGGGGTTGCCACCGCAACCGCGGCCGCCGCATTTGGCCTCTCTTGCGACGTTTACATGGGTGCTGAAGACATTCGTCGCCAGAGCCTTAATGTCTTTCGCATGCGGCTCATGGGCGCCAAGGTGATCGAAGTCACCAGCGGCAGCAAAACGCTTAAAGATGCCACCAACGAAGCCATGCGCGATTGGATGGGTTCCGTCGAGCACACCCACTACATCATCGGCAGCGTCGTCGGCCCCCACCCCTTCCCGATGATCGTCCGCGATTTTCAATCCATCATTGGTCGCGAAGCCCGCGAACAGATTCTGGCGGTCGAAGCCCGCTTACCCGATTGCGTCGTGGCCTGCGTAGGCGGTGGCAGCAACGCCGCGGGCATCTTCGCGCCCTTCGTCAATGACGTTTCGGTGCAGCTCATCGGCGTGGAAGCCGGTGGGCGCGGTTCAGCTCTGGGCAATCATGCCGCGGCCCTCTGCGCCGGCAAGCCGGGTGTGTTACATGGGTCTCTCTCCTATGTCCTTCAGGATGATGACGGGCAGACCGCCGATGTTCACAGCGTTTCCGCGGGCCTGGATTACCCAGGCGTCGGCCCAGAGCACGCATACTGGAAAGATTCCGGCCGGGTCAAATACGTCAGCATCACTGATGATCAAGCCTTGGTGGCATTTCAGCAGATCGCCCAGCTCGAGGGAATTCTGCCAGCGCTGGAATCAGCCCACGCTTTTGCTCACCTGGCCGAACTGGCGCCAAAGCTCGGCAAGGACAAAATCATTATCGTGAACCTCAGCGGACGGGGTGATAAAGATTGTCAGGAAGTCGCCCGGCTGATCGGAAAATGACCTTGCCCCTAATCGTCCGAGCCGCGCAGAATTTTAATGCAAGCCCACCACGCCTGGCATGCTGGAATCGAAAGAAAAACCGCGCCCAGGATCGGACAGACCACCACCATGACGTCGCCGTTACCTCGACTGAATGCGATTGTAATGACAGCTTCGATAATCATGGCGGTGCAGAGAATTGCAGCAGCAAGCGGCGCGAACAGCCTGGTGATGGTGCTGCGCCGAAGGCGCGTCCGCATTGATCGGTACTCCAGCGGCATCCGCTCACCATGGGTCTGATTGATTGAACCGTCGGCCATTGACCCTCTGCTCCGTTGCCTTATCATCGCCGCCTTGGCAACCATATTGTCATCAAACACTAAATCGATCCGCCAGTCCCTCGCAGCCAAAGCCGCCAAGGGAATCGGGCTCATCCCATTCGTGCCAGCGGGATATCCCGACCTGGCGACGACCGCGGCCGTCATCCGCGCCATGGATCAAGCCGGGGCGGCGGTAATTGAGGTCGGCTTCCCATTCTCCGATCCCATCGCCGACGGTCCGACGATCCAGGAAGCGTTCACAGCCGCCCTTTCCAGGAAGCTGAAGGTAACGGAGATTCTGCACTTGGTCCAAGGGATCTCCCCCGATCTTGCCACGCCCCTGGTAGCCATGCTCAGCTACAGCATCGTATTCCGTTACGGGATCGACCGCTTTCTGGTTGATGCAAAGCGTGCCGGCTTTTCCGGATTGATCCTCCCCGATCTTCCACCTCCCCAGGCTCAAAAAATCTGCGAGCAGATTCGCGCCGCCGGGCTCGATACCATTTTATTGGTCGCGCCCACCACAACCGATAATCGCCGCAGGGAAATCTGCCAGCTCAGCAGCGGTTTCGTCTACTACCTTTCCGTCTCCGGCATCACCGGCACCCGCGATGAACTGCCCCCCGGCATCCCAGAAAACGTTCGTCAGCTCAAGGGCATGACCGATACCCCCGTTTGCGTCGGGTTTGGCATCTCCAAGCCCCAGCATCTCGCAAATCTCGCGGGAATCGCCGATGGCGCGATTGTTGGCAGCGCCATCGTCAAACGGATGATGCAGGCGTCTAACCAAAACGCTGACAGCGTGGCTAACCTCATCGGTCAATATTGCGCGGAGCTGATTCAAGGCTCTTTCGCCCGTTAGAACTCCCAGCCACTTTGATAACCCTGCGGACAAATTGCGCCTTCAACGCGTCTACCTGTACAGCAGATCGCACTCAAAGCATTGTGCTTTCAGTAGATACTGTCAGTCAGAAACGCGGAAAAGAACCTAGCTGCGTTATAAATTTGCCGCAGCTTCCTAACCGCAGGGACGTTAAAGTGTCACAACTTATGGAGCTCCCAGCCACTGAGTTCCGGACGAGCCGCCAAGCGGCGGGCGATGCCGATGGCAAGCTGGTCAGAAAGACCCTTGCCGGCGATCGCACCGCCTTTGACGAACTGATCCGGCGCTATCAAAGGCAATCGGTTGCGGTGGCCTACCGGCTTCTTGGAAACCCGCAGGATGCGCTTGAGGTGACGCAGGATGCCTTCCTCAAGGCATTCAGTTGCTTGTCATCATTGCAGAAGGCCGAAGCGTTCGGCGGCTGGTTGATGCGGATAGTCTCCAACCTGTCGCTGAACTACCGCCGGAGCCGAAAAACGCGCAGCCAACTGCCACTGGACGATTTGCTCGGACCTGTAGAATCCGGCGATTGCGATGCAACCGCAACCAGCGAATGGATGGCTCGAGATATTGACCCGGTCCGCCGCATGGAAAGTATTGAAATGGGCCGCGAGCTTAAGGCTGCCCTCGCTCGGCTGCCCGAAAAACAAAGACTTGCACTGATTATGTTCACGATGGAGGAAATGCCGCAAAAACAAATCGCCCAGGCGCTTGAATGCAGCGTGGAGGCGGTGAAATGGCATGTTTTCCAGGGCCGCAAAAAACTCAAGGAAATGCTGAAGGAACATCTGTAACGGGTATGTAATGGTCGATGAAGAATTCGAATTTCTCCTGACGCAATATCTGGACGGCGCACTCTCGCCCGATCAGGCGCAGCAGGTGCGCAGGCGCATTCAGGAAGATTCCAGTGCGCAGCAACTCTATGCCGAATACAAAAGGCTTGATGTGCTGATGAGTTCCGCGCCGGCAATGCCCAACATTCAGTGGGATGTCCTGGGCGATAAAATCTCAAAAGAGGTGGCAGCGCAGCCGTCGCCCGTGCGATCGTACAAGATGCCCCTTGCGTGGGTGGGGGCATCTGTCGCATTGGCGGCGTGCGCGCTGATCACCGTTGGGGTGGCGCTGGGAATACGTGGCCCCCAACCTGGACCGGACATTGCTGCCCAAGCTCCCCAGACGGCTTCGGCTGTCGCAACAGTGTCAGGCTCCCTGTCCCACGTCATCGGCCCACAAAGTGAAGCACCCGCGGGCCCATCCGGCGCAACAATCCAAATAATACCGCCCCAAAGCGTCGCCGATGGCGATGAATTCATCCCTTATGCCGAAGGAGTTGTCCATCATCCCTCGCATATCTCCATCGCCAGTACTGCCCTCCCAAAATCGCTGCCGCAGTAAGGACTTAACGTGGAGAGTGTTATTTCCAATTTAGCCGCGTCGCTTGCGCGCTCCTTCGCGAATTGGGCCGTCCTGCTTTTCACTATTCTCCTTTTCCCTCCCCTCGCTTCAGCCCAGGATATGTCCGCCCTCGTCGGCCAGGCGATGGATAAACAGCTCCCCAAATCCCGGATCGATTTCACCGGCACCCTTCCTCAGGCTATCCAGAATTTCGGCGATCTGACCGGCGTCCGCATTGAGGCGGACAGCACCGTGTATGACGCTCTCCCCTGGGGCGAGCTTACCACCTTCAGCGCCCGCTACGAACATCAAACCCTTCGCCAGTCGCTTGCCGCCATCTGCCAGAAGCTGGGCCTGGAATACGAGCTTGGCAAGGAATCCATCCATCTTCACCCGCTTCCAGCGCTCGTCCGTCTGGGCCGCCGCTGCACAATTGAAGAACTCGCGGCCCTGGACCTGCTCGCCCGAACCCCTCTCGAACCAAACGATCTATACCCCACCCCCGAATCCCTCATCGCCGCGATCGATGCTAAATTGCGTCAAACAACTTACGCTATCGAAAATCGTGGATTTGATGTTCAAGGCGCGGGAACCGTGACCATCTCCCGCAACGCCACCCTGCTTGAGGCCCTGGAAGAAATCCAGCTGCAAACGGATGCCACCTGGTATCCATGGGGCAAGAGTTTGGTCGTGATAAAAAAGCCGGAGCTGATCCGCATGCTCCTCGCCAAGCCCATCACCACCCGCTACAGCGGCCAGGACATCAGTCAGGTGCTGCTCGATCTTTCCCAGCGCAGCGGTGTAAATTTCCAGATCGACCCCGGCGTCGAACAACAAATCCCCGCGCAGTTCCGAACGGTCCGCTTAATCCTCGACAACGCCACCGTCCAGCAGGCACTTGAAAGCATTTGCGGATTCACCGGCCTAAGCTATGCGGTTATGCCCAGCGGCATCCACGTCTCCTATGTTGGCCCAGCTTCACCTGCGACACACCCCCAGTAAAATGACGTGGGCACCCCAGCAAGCGCCTCACATCGTGAGCATTGCCAGTTCAAAGCGGATTTTATGGCTATTGCGTCACCGCTCCAAAGCATGCTGGCCCAACCAGCTTCGCATATTTCGCAAGCGCCCCGCGCGAATAGTGCGGTTCAGGCTGCTTCCAAAGCTGGTGCCGTCGCTTCAATTCCCGCTCATCCAACTCCACGTTAATCGTCCCCTTCTCAGCATCAATGCTGATCATGTCGCCGTCCTTGACCAGCGCGATCGGTCCGCCGACAAAAGCCTCGGGACCAATGTGGCCGACCATCAGCCCACGTGTCGCGCCACTGAAGCGTCCATCCGTCATCAGGCAGACGTCATATCCCAATCCCTGCCCCACAATCGCGGCGGTCACCGCCAGCATCTCCCGCATGCCAGGGCCGCCCTTGGGTCCTTCATAGCGGATAACAACGCTGTCCCCCTTCTTCACCTGTTGCGCCTGTACTGCCGCCATGCATTCTTCTTCGCTATTGAAAACCCGCGCGGGCCCTCGATGCTGAAGCTTTTTCACTCCCGCCGTTTTAATCACGCAACCCTCGGGCGAAAGATTGCCCCGAAGAATATGCAGGCCGCCGGTTTTATCAATCGCCCTCGAGACGGGCAGAATCACATTCTGGTCCGTCTTCACCTTCACGTTGGCCAGGTTCTCCGCCAGCGTCTTGCCCGTGCAAGTGATGCAATCACCATGCAGCAGGCCCGCATCCAACAGAACTTTCAAGATTGCTGGAATACCACCAGCATGAAACACATCAAAGGCTGTGTATCTTCCAAATGGCTTAAGGTCCGCTATGACTGGTGTCTTGCGGCTGACGCGGTCAATATCGTCCAGCGACAGATCAATTCCGCATTCGTAAGCCATCGCCGGCAAATGCAGCGCGATATTGGTCGAGCCCCCTGTGGCTGCGGCGATGGTGATTGCATTCTCAAACGCGCGGCGCGTCATGATGTCGCGCGGGCGAATATTCTTTTCGAACAGCTGCATCACCTGTTTGCCAGCTGAAACCGCGAACTCATCGCGCTCAAGATCCACCGCCGGCGGCGACCCGCTGGCCGGCAGCGCCATGCCGATCGCCTCCGCCACGCAGGCCATGGTGTTCGCGGTAAACTGTCCACCACAGCTCCCAGCCGATGGACACGCATTGCATTCCATCTCGTACAAATCCGCGTCGCTCATCTTCCCCGCGGCATTCGCCCCGACAGCTTCATACACATCCTGAATCGTCACATCCTTCCCCTTGAATTTCCCGGGAAGAATCGTGCCGCCGTAAAGGAAGACCGAAGGAACATTCAGCCGCGCCATCGCCATTAGCGTGCCCGGCAGGCTCTTGTCGCACCCCGCAAGACCCACCAGCGCGTCGTACCCATGCGCATGGACCATCAGCTCAATCGAATCCGCAATAATCTCGCGCGAGACCAGCGATGTCTTCATCCCCTCATGCCCCATCGCAATGCCGTCCGACACGGCAATCGTCACGAACTCCCGCGCCGTCCCTCCCGCCGCCGCCACGCCCTTCTTGGCCGCCTTGGCCTGCCGGTCCAGGGTAATATTGCAGGGCGTCGCTTCATTCCAGGTGCTGGCAACGCCAACCCACGGGCGGTGAATTTCTTCATCGGTCAGGCCCATCGCGCGAAAAAACGCACGTTGCGGGGCGCGCTGGTTTCCTTCAGTAACAATCTTGCTGCGCGGACGATCCATTTTAGTTCTCCAGTTTGTCGAGCGCGATAGATTACACCGACAAATGTTTTCCGCCAACCGATGCCCAGCCGCGGTAGTGGGTCAGTTTGAAATTATTTAGTTTTGCAACCTTCCCAGATTCACGTCACAATGTATCCATGCTTAAACGATCAAGAATGCCCCGCGATCCCAACCAGCTTGCCAAGATGATAGTCGATATGGCCACGGGGAACGCGCCACCGGAGCCTGCCACACCGGCGAAGAATCCGGCGGCGGTTGCGCTGGGGAAGCTGGGAGGGGCCAAAGGTGGCGCGGCTAGGGCAAAGGCGCTATCACCGGCCAAGCGCAAGGCCATCGCCAAGAAGGCGGCTAAATCCCGCTGGGCCGCGAGGAACGCCTGAAATCACCGCACGGTGATTGGAATTTCAATTACCGGCTTCAATATCTCTAGTTGCGTACGGTATCTCCTGAAAATTCGGTCATTCAGGTCTTTGGTGTTGGGGGAACGGATCGAAACAATTAGTGCGTACTGAATGTCTTGGGGATTGCTGGCTTTCCCCCCAGCCTCTCGTGCGTTGTAGTGAATATCAAAGCTCGGATTCTTTAGCGAACTTCCCCGCATTCTCGCTCTGGTATGTAATGTGGTTTCCCATTTGTGAGCATCATCGCGAAGTTCCGCTTCATTCGCGTACAAACTGCTTGCGCTAAAAAACGATCTTGTTTTTGCGTCTCTCGATTTTTCCTCGTTCTTTTTTTCTTCATGGGGACGAAACCGAACCTCTAATCCGCTACGTGTATAATTGATTGAGTCTTGCGGATCGGTATCCGTCGCAAAACATATAGTCGCGCAAAGACCGACCAATCCATCCATGGGGCTTTCGGGAACCGGAATCGGAGCCCTCATCCATGCTCCCGGTCGGATTGCGCCTTGGTAAACAATGCAGGCGACCGAATCCTCGCATTTAATCAACTCGTCGAGCGATTCGGCGACCTTTCCCCAACCGATTTCGCATTGGGGAAGTTCCGATGGATACGAGCGATGGATGAGTAGTGCCTTTAGCGCTAAGGGAGAGAGAATCGGTCCAAGAGAGGCACGGACGCCGATAGCGGCGCGTAGTCCGTTAGGAGAGGCAAAACTGGTCCCGATTTGTCCTTCGGCTCGGCCACTTGTTCCGATTACATAAAAAGGATTTTTCGGAGAACCACCGAAGCTGAGTAGGTCGGGTTTTACAATGCCGGGGCTGCGACCCGGTCCGATGGAACTGTGCGCCGACCGCTTCCAAGCAACCCCTAGACTGTCAGCAGAACCGAACGCCATTGCATTTACGCAGTCGGAAGGAACCTGCGCGCGGGCGTTCCCGGAAGCGTGATCGTTTTCTCCGCTATTGCCAGCAGCTATTCCGATTAACATGGTTCCTTTCCGCAGAAACTGATCTAGCATTGATGTCCAAAGATGAACCTTGTTGTCCTCAATCTCCAACTCTGGACCCACACTAAGATTCGCGAAGTCGTATCGCCCCGTTTCCAATATTGACATGATGCGCTTGACCACCTTGAAATACTCATCGGAACCTTCGGTATCGGAGTTCGCGTCAAGAACGCGGAAATGATCGGCCTTCGCATACGGTGTTGGAATCGGCAAATCGTCATCCAGCGGGCCAAATAGCAGCGCCGATGTGACGCCCAGGCCATGCTCCACCAACACCGGATCAGAAGCTCCAACATCGCCTACCTTTCGGCGAGTTGTCCATCGTGACAAATCTGGCGTCTCTGGCAGACCACCATCGAAAACAGCAACACGAATCGTCGGATCGACCGCATCTTTGTCTGGAAGTTCAACACCAAATGTCGCGGAACCTTTCGACATTCGCACAATCGGGCGCATGCGCGGCATGACTCTTGCGCCGCGAAGGAATGAGAACTTCGCAACATCATCAATGCGCTTACGCGGAATGCGCACCGGCAAGAAACAAAGGCCTTGCGCATGAAGGCGGTCATCCAAATTAACGGGGATATCCAGTTCGCGCAGATAGTCCCGAAATCCGTCTAAAATGTAATCGGATTCTGCAAGTTCGGTCGCATGCAAAATCACTTCCCAAAATGGGGATTCCAGCTTGTTCTTTGTGGCGCTAACGCGGTCCTCACTAGGATAACTCCGAACATCTTCTATTTTGATGATGTCTGATGCACCACGCGATTCTTGGGACCAACCGCTAATCAAAGTCGGCAACCGTTCAAAAGCCTTCCGAGTACCAGCGACAAACAATTCGGCGGCTACTGCCTCGTTCGGAGGATTCTTGATTGCCCAAGCGTCCGGTGACACCGTTCTTGTGCGGCTGCCTATGTGGCGAAGATGTGCTTCACTGAGAAGCGAGTCCGGAAAATAAGTTTTCGCCAAATAGCTGGGGTGGAGTGTGAGCAATGCAACGGCTTCATCATGCGGACAAGCACCTTTCGGAATAGATTTCAATTCCACAGACGTGGCGCGAAATTTTGGAACGATGCGTTCCAACGCTTTTTCAAGCGTATAAGGATGCGCCTTACGTGGGATCATTGGAGGCGCGTCAATTTTCCTAACAAGGCGCTCCGCGCGTCCCAACAGATAGTTGACCTTAGCCATTGTTATCCTCTGGTTTTGATGCCCTTCGCATCGTGTCTCGACTAACGCCAGTTAATTCATGTACTTTGAGGGGGATATATCCAAGGTCCAAAAGCTTCATTGCCACTGCGAAGCGATCTTTTTGCTTTCGTTTAGAACAACTACGTTGAATAAACTCCTCAAGCGATTGCAGGAGGTCGATTTTTGTGAGAACGGCCTGCCGCTTGGCTCTAAGAATCTCGCGTTCAATATCGCTAAAGGACATGCCGCTCATAACAACGGTCAACGTCGCCGCAATCTTGTCATCTACTGAGCCGAGCAGATTCGCAATGAACGCTTGTACATGCTGGTCATCTGGCAATTCAAAGGGAACAACTGCGTCAAATCGTCTCCAGACGGCTGGATCGAGCAATTCGGGGTGATTCGTCGCCGCAATGAGTGTCCCCGACGCGGGCCAGATATCTATTTCCTGTAAAAGCACGGTGACTAGCCGCTTTAGTTCGCCGACTTCAATCGCGTCGTCGCGACGTTTGGCAATGGCATCAAATTCATCCAAAAGTAGAATACATCTAATGCCTTTAGCATAGTCAAGGATGTTGCGAAGATTATTGCCAGTTCGACCCAAGAAGCTGCTCATAACTGCCGCAAGATCGAGGGTTATCAAGGGAACCCGCAATTGACTGGATAACCATCTGGCCGTTAACGTCTTTCCCACGCCCGGCGGCCCAACAAATAGGAGTGAGCGTGTGGGATGCAGGTCTTCGTGGGCCAGCGCTTCCTCGTTTTCCCTTTCAGAGATTACTTGGCGCAACGCCGATTCTATGGCTGGGGTCCAAATTGGTTCGTTTCGTAGGCGGACATCGTGCTCGACCTTTGCTAGTTCTAGGCGAGATTCCAAGTCAACCGGCAACTGCGCCACCGCGCCGCCGCGAGTCAGTTGTCCATGTTTGCCCTTGCTTGCCAGCTTGTTAATTGCATCAGCCGTCTCGGGGGATGTCGTGCGCATGTGCCTCGCAATCCTTTGGGCAAGCTTTGCTACATCGTCGCGTTTGCCTTCCAAGGCCAGTCTAACCAAGTTGACTAATTCTTTATTGATTGAATCCATTTAGTCAAATCCTGTGAAAATATTGGAATTTCAGCGGTATTTATGATATCGTCATATTGACTAAAATGCAATAGACAATTTAATTTAGTCAATTCTCTTGACTTGGCTTGACCGTTCAAGTATAAGGGTCAGTATAAATAAGCTAAGCACTGCTGATCGCGTTCGAGTGATTTCCGCTCTGGTGGAGGGTTGCAGCATGCCGGATACGCCCATGAGTTCATGCGTGATGTCGCCAGCCGATTGTCCCGCAAGGTTCAGTTGACCACAGACGGCCTGCGCGTTTATCTGGATGCGGTGGACAGCGCTTTCGGTGGCGACGTTGACTACGCCCAGCTTGTGAAGATTTACGGGGCAGAACGTCCCGGAGAAGCCCGCTACTCGCCAGCTAATATCATCGGTGTGAAGTCGGAAGAAGTCTGCGGAACACCGGATATCAACCATGTTTCCACAAGCCACGTCGAGCGCCAGAATTTGACCATGAGAATGTCGATGCGGCGCTTTACCCGGCTGACCAACGCCTTTTCAAAGAAGGCGGAGAATCACGCCCACAACGTCGCGTTGCACTTCATGCACTACAACTTTTGCCGGATTCATCAAACCCTACGAGTCACGCCAGCAATGCAAGCGGGGATTGCTAAGCATGTGTGGGAGATTGAGGAATTGGTGGGGTTGCTTGGTTGATCTTAGTCGCCGCCGTCATCATTTTTTTCCTCCAGCATGATAGAAGTGCGCCCATGCCAAAGCACTAAATCCAACCATAGCGCCAATAAGTGTTGCTTGATCTTTCAGGGCAAAATACCAGCCAGCAATCAGATGGGGCGTCCCATCTGTGAATTGTCCCTTTTGATCAAGATAACATCCCGCAATTATCACGAATGCCGACAAAACAATTGAGACCACCGCCGTAACGGTTCCCCATACCATTACACCCCAGTCTCTTGCAGTCCATTTCATTGGCAATCCTCCTAATCAAAGATTGCCCCCTATTGCAACAAATATGGAATTAAATTTCAAACTGACCCACTACCCCAGCCGCTGGCTGCCCGTCCGCAATTTCTTGCATCACATCGCGCAATGCCGGATAACGCTGTTCAGGAGCCCCCGCCCATGGATCGATCCGTTACCTCGTCACGCCGTATTCCCCCCAGCGCTTCCGCCGATACTTCGGCCAGGATTCGTTTGGTCGCCATCGACCTCGACGGAACGCTCCTCAACGACAAAAAAGAAATCAGCCGGCAAACCGCTGCCGCGCTCCATAGCCTGCCGGCGTCCGGAATTAAAGTCATCATCGCGTCGGCAAGACCGCCGCGCAGCGTCCGGCAAATCTACCGCCAGCTTCGGCTCGACACCTGGCAGATCAATTACAACGGCGCCCTGATCTGGGACGAGCCCGCCAATCGCGCCATCTTTCACCAGCCCATGCCCGGGGCGCTGGCCCGCGCCATCATTGATCTCGCCCGCGCTCAAAGCGACGCCTTTCTGGCAAGCTGCGAAATATTGGATAAATGGTTCACCGATCGCGTCGATCCGCGCCACACCACCGAAACCAGCCGCCTTTTCCAGCCCGATGTGATTGCCCCGCTTGATCAGTTCTGCGACCAGCCGATCACTAAGGTGCTGCTTCAGGGCGAACCGAGCGCCATTGATGAATTGGAATCCGTGCTAACCCGCGACTTCACCGGGAAAATAAGCATCGTGCGAACGGAACCCGTGCTGCTTCAAATCACTGACAAAAACGTAAGTAAAGCCGCCGCCCTCAAGATGGTGGCGCGCCATTACAACGTGCCTTTGCAACAGACCCTGGCGATCGGAGATGCCCCCAATGACCTGGAAATGCTTCAACTGGCAGGCGTCGCCATCGCGATGGACAACGCTCATCCCTCAATCAAACAGGCCGCCCACTGGATCGCGCCATCCAACAACGATCACGGTGTTCACGCCGCGCTCGTCAAGTATGGGTTGGCGTCGTAGCCAGTTAAATTCTTTTTCAAAAATCAGATTCGCCTGTTTCACCGGCAATGCGCAACAGCCACTATTTCGCCTTCGCCTTGGCAGTCAATTTCTCTTTTAATTCCGCCAAAAATTCCGCATTAGGCTGCGCATAAGGCCGGAACTTTTCCATGCTCCCCTGCTCTTCGCTGTAAGCCAGGGCCCGGAACACGCCAAGCTTGTTCGCCGCGGGGGAATCGATCAGGTTGCTGCTGTCCGCCGCGCTCATCTGGAACAAGACGCGCGTATCAAACTCGCGCATCGCCCCGCGGTCCAGCGTGCGATCCAGCGCCGTCGCCGTGTCGATCCACGCGATGATGTGGATGCCCACCGCCGGACCCTCCCGCATCAGATCCGCAAATTCCTTGCCCGGATCGGGCGGCTTCTCCTCGTCGCCCCCGGAAAAGCTGAAGGCGTCTTCAGATTTGCGCAACGTGCGATAACGCTGCATTCCGTAAATAACCAGGAAAATTGCCGGCGGCACCGTCCCCATTTCGCCCGCCTGCCGTTTTTGCATTTCCAGCGTCAGCTCATGCAGTGCTTCACCCACCGCGCGGTAATCCACTACCTTGGTTTGGTGCGGCAGCGCGGTCGAAACCTTCGGAAGCACGCCATACGTCTGTGAATCGGTCGGTGTGCCATCCATCAGGTAAAAGCTCAGACTCTCCGGCGGCAACTGTGCCGCCACGTTCACCATCACCAGCGAAACCATCGCCAGCGCCGCATCTTCATTCTGCCCGATGATCAGGATGTTCGACCCGCTCTGCCGCCGGAAGGCAACCGACGTCGGCGCCTTAATCGCCACCGGCTCTCCCACCCACGTTTGCGGCGGCGCTGTCATCGGCTCATACCTGGGCTTGTCGATGAATTCCATCAGCGCCAGGTTCTTGCGGAAATCAGCCGCTGCGTTGCCTTCAAACACAATGGGGACGCTGGCCTTGTATCCGGAAGTCTTAATCTTTTCCGTGATTTGATCGAGGAACACATCGCGCTGGGGATCAGGCAGCCACGCCACCTGGAACGGGCTGTTTCCTTCAACCAGCCCGCCCGCGTCGTTATAAATCGCCTCGCCAGGACGCGACAGCAAACGTGCCGCGGAATTGCCGTCGCCCAAAATAAGTTGCGAATCCGCTTCGCTGGTCATTAGTGCGATGCGAATGGCAATCTGCCCGATCGTGCTGCGTGACAGGCCCGAAGACCCGCCAATCGTCTGCGAGCCCAGCAACACATGCACGCCAAACGCACGGCCCTGACGCACCAGGCGGTCCATCAGCAGCGATGCATCTTGCGCCAGCTTGTCGTCCTCGGTAAAGAATTCCTGGAATTCGTCGATGACCAGCAGCGTGCGCGGCATCACTTCGCCCGAGGCTTCGCGGAAGCTGGCCAGATCCTGCACGCCAAACTTGCGATAAAGATTACCGCGGCGCGTCATCTCCCCGTCGATGCGCTGCAGCACGCTAAGCCCGAATTCACGGTCGCTTTCCACCGCAATTGCCCGGGCGTGCGGCAGCTCGTGCGTCGCGTAGGTCTTAAACTCAACGCCCTTCTTGAAGTCGATCAGATAAAGCTCGACTTCATCCGGCGAATACCACATCGCCAGGTTGGCGATCAGCGCATGCAGCAGAGTCGATTTACCTGAACCCGTTTTACCCGCAACCAGTGCGTGCTGGGCAACGCCCTTGCCCATGCGGAAGGTCTGCAACCGTGTCGCCCCTGAGCGCCCCACCGCCACGTTAAGCTCCGACCCGCTCCGCATCGTCCAAAACTGCGGCGGCTTCGGCGCGATGCTGTCAAACGGCACCTCCACGCGATTCGCTTCCTTCGCTCCTTTGCCAACCTTGTGCAAAATTTCGGAAAGTTCATCATCCGTTGGCGGCGGATCAAGCGTCAGCGGGAACCGTGAAAATACCTTGTCGCGCCATACAAACCGGTCACCCTCGCGAACCAGATTAATACAATGGGCTTCCAGATCGTCCAGATGCGTGCTGCCGCCGGGATTGGTCACCCGGGTATCACGCATCATGAGAAGGTAGACGCCGCAGCGCGCGCCGGTCGTGGCAATACTGCTGAGCCGGCGCATCGCCTCATCGCTGAAATTCACGGGAAAATCACTGATGACCAGGAAGCGGTAAGGCTCAGCCAATTCGCCGGCCTGCTGGTTGTAATCATCAATGGTGGCAAACTCATTACGCAGATACTTCTGGATCACCGTTTCCATGTGCTCGGTAAGATTGCCAAGGCGCTGGTCGATCTGTTCGGCATCGGTCCAGATTCGTCCGCCGACGAGCGCATCATCGTAATCCGCAAGGTGCATAAACCCGGCGAAATTTTGCCCCAGCCCCACCGGATCAATCAACGTGAATCGAACGCGGCCGGCCGGAAGGCTGGTCAGCAGCCGCGCCATGATCATCTGCATGCCGCGGATGGCATCCGCCCGCCCGGTCCGCTCCGTGTGAATCAAGATTGAAGCCTGCTTTGGGAATGCCATCAGAGCGGGAACGTCAAAGGTGGCGGGCAGCGGAAGCTTAAAAGGCGATTCCGTGGCGATATCCGCGATAATCTGCTTGGGATCAATCTGGAGATGGCCAAAGCGGACGGTTGCCGGAAACTTCTTTTGCGGTTTCCACGTTGCCCAGGCAGGGTCGCTCCAGGGCAAGGCCATCGCGCTGTTTTCTGCGATGGGCGCCTGAATGCGCGCGATACCCGCATTCCACTTTTCCTCAAGCGCGGATCGCTCTGCTTCATAAATCTTTTCGACCTCCGCCGCTTTAGCGGTGCCCCGCTGATTCAACTTCGCCAGTTGAGTGTCATAGCTTTGCTTGAGTTCTTCTTCCTTTCGAAGCCGCCGCCTTTCCAGCTCCGCCAGAGCCGACGCCCGCTGCGCTTCGTTTTCAGCAGACCTTTTTTGAATTTCCGCTGCCGTGCCGGCCAGGGCGGCATCTTTCTTTTTCACCGCGCGGTCCAGAATCGGGGTCGCCGCGTCGCGCGCCTTTTGCACATCTGCTTTTTTCTGCTGCGCCGCCGAAACCAGGTCCACCTCACGCTTCTTCTTCGCCTCTTCCACCATCAGGTCGTTGCCCAGGTACGCCGCGCTCAACGAAGCGCGCAAGGGCCGGAAGACTTGCAGAACCTCCTTGCGACCCATCGATTTCAGCATCACCAGTAATCCAATGCCCACCACCAGCGTCGCGCCGGCGGAAATCGCGACCGGCTGCCACTGCGGATCCAGCGTCTTGAAATAAATCTGCGGACCAGCCACCGCGGCAACCAGCAGCAGAAACAAAATCAGGTAAGGCTTGGCCCCCACCATCAGGTTGGAAATGCCCAGCGTCGCCAGCTTATGAAGCTGCGCCTCGATCGATTCCAGGTGCTGGGCGAAAGGCGTTTCAATCGGCAGCGCGGATTCAACCGCCGGTTCCTCTTCCGTGGCCGCGGCTGACAAGGAAGGCGGCTGCTGGTTGTATCGCGCCAGCAGCGTGATCGCTTCGTTTTCCTTGGCGTCAAGTTGCTCCTTCTGCGAAGCATGAAGCTCAACCGCTGCCTTCAGTTCTCCGGCAACCTTGCCTTCGGCGGCCTCCAGCACACTTTCCGCCAGCCAGATCGTTTGATCGTATTTGTGCTTTAAATCTTTCTGGAGGGCCTCAAATTCCTGCTTGGCTTTCTGCCGAGCGGCTGCATCGTTCTTCTTCAAAGTCGTCAGCGTTTGCTGATAGCGCGATTCAATCTGCGTCAGCATCTCCGCGTGCTTTTGAATCAGTTGTTCCCGCAGGCTCTTAACCTGCCGCTCAAGATCGGCATGGCCCCGCGTGTCACGGCTTTCGTTCGCCGCCACCGCTTCCGCGTGCTTCTTGTCGATCTCAATTTCCAGGCTCGAGCAGCGCGCCGTCAGCTCCACCAGCGCCTGTAGCGCGCCCCGCTGCAAGTCGCGATGCGTTTGAACTTCAGGCTCTAATTCCTCGATCGTCGCCAGCGCGGTGGAGGCATCCACGTCCTCCTCCGCTTCCGACTGGCCATTTCCATCGCCGCCCAGCAGGGGCAAATCACCCAAAAGCGGGTCGTTTTCAAAAGACAACGGGTCCATTCATCTCGCCTCGGTTATTCGCAATCGCGTTTGATCTGCGAAAGAATTTGCCCCATATGATCCATCGCGCTCACGGCCTGCCGCGCATCCATCTCCAGCGGCACCAGGTTGCGCGTTTCAAATGCCTTGGATGAAGAGTCATCCCATTTGGCCTTGGTCTCCACCCAGCGCATCATCAGTTCCTTCATCGATTTCCCAAGCCGCGCCCGGCCTTCATGCATACCCATGGCTATTTCCCTTCGCTTATCGCAGGAACCACGTCAGCAGCCTCATCCATTTCCGCTCCACGCAAGACAATCTGGTTATTCAAATCGAAAACCGTCTCCAGCCCACCCGCCCCAACCACCGCCAAAGACCCCGCTGGTAATCTCAACAATTCGCCAAGATCAGCCCGCGCCCCCCGCAACTCCGCCGCGGTAATCGTATTATACGCTGCCGCCCCCTCGTCATCGACCGACCCGATCCGCCAGCCGCTCAGGGAATCATGCACGAAAAACACCCTCGCCGCCGCGATCGCCGAAGCGCCCAAGGCGATAGGCACGTCATCTACTGGGGCCGCTGCCAGCACAAACTGTTCCGCAAGGGCGTCCTTCTGGGGCTGGGTCATCTTCGCCACCGCGAAGGGAAGTCCCCCCTCTTTGGCCGCAGCCGAGGCCAGAACCTCGGCGGAGGGGGCTGTCGCCCGGATCGCTGCGGGGTCCACCGGTGGCGCCGTCGCCGGGACTTTGGGGGCGGTGTCGGTGGGACGTCCCATTCCTGATCCACCCCCCGGACCGCCCATGGCGCCGGCGCCCACAGTCTCGGCTTCCGTGCCTGCTCCGACGGCTGCAATCCCCGTGTATTTTTCCAAGGCTTCGATCGTGTTGCCCAACTGGGCAATTGCCGAGGGAATTCCGCCTGAGACGGCCCCAGCAAACCGTCCCACGCCGCCGCGATACAGCACAATTTCCTTCTGCAGCTTGCGAACCCATCCTTTCACGTTCACAAGCTTCTGTTGCGCCTCAGCCAGGTTTTTCTTGGCGAGGGTAACTGCCTTAATCTCCTCAACAGCAGACGGTTGCGAGCCGCTGGAGTCCTTAAATAGCTTTTTGTTCCGCAGGGCTTCTTCCGCCCTAACCAAGATCTCCTGCTTTTTGCGGATCTGTTGGGTACAGTAGGCCTGCTGCTCTCCTTCAAGCCAGGTGGCCATTTTGTTGAGGTCGGAATCCGCATCACTCAGCGCCAAGCCGGCGGTCTCCTGAAACTTGGCCAGATAGACACGGAATTCTTTAATTGAATCGATGGATTCAACGCGTGCGCCGGTGGACATCGCAGCTCCCGTTTACTTCGTCCAGCATACCCTGAGCCGCCGAACCCGTCGGTTCGACGCGCAAGCGATTACCGTTGCTTGAGATACTCTTCAATCGCTGAGGCCTTCTTGGCCAGAAACTGCACATGGGCGTGCGAATCTTCCAGGAAGCCGCTGATGGCTTTTACCGTCCCCTCGAAGGCTTCGGTGAATTTTCGCTGCTCCTGGTCGCGCCAGGTGGCTTCCAATCCACGCAGCTTACCGTGCAGGCCGCCCATCAGCCCCTGTAGTTCGTTGTTAAAGCGATTAAGGTCTTGGGCGAACCGCCGCAGCTCCACCGGATCTACATTTGCTTTGGACATACGTTTTTCTCCAACACTTACGCCAGACCATCGTTTTTACCCGATTCCAGGCCCCAGCACACGCAAAAAGATCATTTTGTTCAATGCCACCGCATTTTAAACCGCGGTCGCTGAATCGCTATTTTGCCTCAGTCGCCCGCCTGTTGCCAGCAGGCGCTGCCGGTGGGCCTCAGCCAGAACAACCGCCGCCGCGTGCGACAGGGGCAACGATGCCGCCCCCGCTACCGTCGGGATGGTCACCAGGGCATCGCAAATCGAGCGCACTGCCCCCGAAAGCCCCCGCTTTTCTCCGCCAATTGCTAGAATAACGGGTTGGATCAAATCCATCTCATGAATCGTTCGACGCGTTCCCGCGATGCACCCAAGCAACTGCATCCCTCCCCGCTGAAGTTGCTGCAGCACCTCCACCCCTTCAATCTGCACCAGCGGCAACCGCTCGTACGCACCCGAAGCCGGGCGGGCCACCTCCACCGCATCAAAATCCCAGAGATGCTTCTTGATCAGCACCGCGCCCGCGCCTAAAGCCTCAGCACTCCGCAAGGTAAATCCAAGATTGCGGGCGTCTTCTATCCCTTCAATCAGGAGCAATAGCGCCGGCTGGGCGGAATTCTTCACCAGGTCGATCAGCTCTTCACAAGACATCCGTGGCTTGGCCGAGCAAACCGCCAGAACACCCCCGTGGCTCGCCCCATGGGCAATCGCATCCAGCTCCCTGCCCGCAACCCGTTTCACCGGCACGCCCAAAGCCTCGGCCGCATCAAGGACTTCACGCACCTTTTGCTCGTGAGCGCCATGATCCACCAGAATCACCTCAAACCGCCGCTGGCGGGCCGCCAGCGCTGCAAGAATCGATTGCCGCCCTTCCAAATGCTCCATGAGCGTATTCTATCCGTTTGACTTCCCAAGGCCCATCCGGCCTAGCATGGGCGTCAGACAGCGATCAAGACCGCCTTGTAAGGAGCCTTCCATGGATCTGCAATTGAACGGGAAATCCGCCCTGGTGACTGGATCAACCGCCGGCATCGGCCTGGCAATCGCCAAACTGCTCGCGCGGGAAGGCGCCGCCGTCATCGTCAACGGCAGAACGCGCGAAAGGGTCGATGCCGCGGTTGCCGAAATAAAAAAGGAGCACGCCGGCGCGGAGGTGCGCGGAATAAATGCGGATGTCAGCTCCGCTGAGGGCGTTGCCCGGCTCATCAGTCAGGTGCCCGCGATTGATATTCTGATTAACAACGCCGGCATCTATCAGGTCAAACCGTTTCCCGAGATTACCGACCAGGACTGGCAACACCTTTTCGAAACCAACGTCATGAGCGGCATTCGTCTCAGCCGGTTTTACCTGCCGAAAATGCTTTCGAAGAATTGGGGGAGAATCATCTTCATTTCCAGCGAATCCGCCGTGCAGACGCCGTTGGAAATGATCCATTACGGCTTCACTAAAACCGCCCAACTCGCCATCTCCCGCGGCCTGGCGGAAATGACCGCGGGCACCCAGGTCACCGTCAATTCCGTCCTGCCCGGCCCCACCGCCTCCGAGGGTGTTGAAAAATTTGTCGGTGATATGGCCAAAGATCGCGGCGTTTCCGCGAAGGAAGTCGAAAAAGAATTTTTTGCCAGCGTCCGTCCCAGTTCCCTCATCAAACGCTTCGCAACGCCCGAGGAAATTGCCAACCTCGTTGCCTATGTGGCCAGCCCGCTTTCCTCGGCCACCAACGGCACGGCCCTGCGCGCGGATGGCGGCGTGATTCGATCGATTTTGTGATGCTGCCCTTGTCCGTATACTCTGGCCCTGTGCCGCAACCGGTCATCCAGCAACTTTCTCCCGCTCTCGTCAATCGCATCGCCGCCGGTGAAGCGATCGAACGTCCAGCCTCGGTCGTAAAGGAACTGGTTGAGAATGCCATCGACGCCGGCGCCGGCCATATCACCATTGAAATTGAAGACGGCGGCCTCTCCCTCATTCGCATCATCGACACCGGCGGCGGCATCCCCGTCGATCAGCTTCCCCTGGCCCTGGCATCCCATGCCACCAGCAAGCTGCAATGCGATGAGGATTTATTCCGCATTTCCACGATGGGGTTTCGCGGTGAAGCACTGGCCAGCATCGGCGCGGTATCGCAAATGCGCCTGCTGAGTCGCACCGCGGAGCAGGCGGTTGCCTACGAAATCTTTAACAAGGGCGGAGAAATCACCACCCCACAGGCCGCCGGTGGAAACCTGGGAACCGTCGTTGAAGTTCGCAACCTCTTCTACAACGTTCCCGCCCGCCGCAAATTCATGAAGGGAGCTTCGACGGAATTCGGCCACATCAGCGAAATGCTGCTGCGCATCGCCTTGCCGTATCCCACTATTGGTTTTCAGCTGATGCACAACGGGAAAGCCGTGCTGGATTTGCCGGCCCGCTCCGAGCGCGAGCGGCAATTGGCCGCGTGGCCCGATGAAATCGCCCAGACCGCGCTGGCGATTGATGTGCGCGATGCGGAGATCGGCCTGGCGGGCCTGGTCGGCCTGCCCGAATTTGCCGGGCCGACCGCCAAACATCAATATTATTTCCTCAATGGCCGCTCGATCCGCGACCGCATCGTCCAGCACGCCCTGCGCGAAGCGTTCCGCGGCCTGACCGAACCCGGCCGCCAGCCCGCGGCCATCCTCATGCTCACCATGCCGCCGGGCGATGTGGATGTGAATGTCCACCCAACCAAGGCGGAAGTGCGCTTCAAAAATAGCGGCAGAATCCACAGCCTCGTGCAATCGGCCATCCGCGAAAAGCTGATGAGCAGCGACCTGGTTCCCGCCGCCACGCCCACCCGATTTCCCGCCCCGCTCACCGACACCACCCGTCAGGACATGCGCGCCAAGCTCGCGGAATTCTTCCGATCAGCTTTGCCGGGAGGGATGGAATCACCCGCGAACACTCAACAAGCCACCGGAACTGTTCCGACGTTTGCGCAATCCAGCGCCAGCCTTCCGGTCTTTCGTTCCATCGGAACGAATCCACCGTCGCCTTCCGCGCCCCCCCAACCGCCCATCGCGCCATCCCCGGCGCCGGCAACGCCCGCTCAACCTCCATCGCCCCAATCCTTCGACGCTCCCACCCCGCCCGCGATTCAGCTGCACAACAGCTACCTGGTCGCTGAAAGCGAAGACGGCCTGATCATCATCGATCAGCACGCCCTGCACGAACGCATCATGTACGAAGACCTCCTCGCCCGCATCTCGCGCGGCACACTCGAAAGCCAGCGCCTGCTGATCCCCATCACCCTCCCCGCAACCCCCAGACAGCAGGACCTCCTCACCCAGGTCCAGCCCCTGCTCCAGCGACTGGGAATCGAGGTCGATGCCTTCGGCGCCGACACGGTAGCCATCCACGCCTTCCCCAGCTTCCTCCACCGCCTCGACCCCCAGGAATTCATCAGCGACCTCCTCGACCGCGGCGAACAGGAAATGCTGGACCTTCAGCAGGAAGAACTCCTGCATGAGGTCCTGGACATGATGGCCTGCAAAGCCGCCGTGAAAGCGGGAGACCCCCTGACCCAACAGGAAATCGAAGCCCTGCTGGCAAGAAGGCATCTGATCGATCGCAGCAGCAACTGCCCGCACGGCAGGCCGACGACGTTGAGGTTGACGCTGAGGGATTTGGAGAAGCAGTTTAAGCGGACGGGGTTTTGAAAGCCTGCCCGAATTTCGGATTATAAGAAGGGTAGGACCTGCTCGATCCCTCAGCGCAATTAGCCTTTCTATGCCAACCACATCCCGTTTTTCTGGTAACGCTATAGCCAGATTTATGTCCTTCCCACTTGACTGAGCGCCCACCGGTCAAAATGGCTCCTGCTAGTACACGAATAGGTACCTAGCTGAGGTCCCGCCATTCTTCATACGATTCTCAGCCAGGGATTCAAAAAGATCCAACGTATTGTGAAGGATAGACATGCATGTATTGTCGAAAAGCGCCAGGTGGGGTGTGAAACCCTTCTTGATAAGCCTCGTCGCAGTCTTCTCAGGAGTGTTCACGACCGGCGCTTCCGCTGGCAATTTTTCTACCCTCTATTCATTTCAAGCAAGCACGGGGAAAGATCCGTATGGCACGCTTATTCAATCGGGATCGAACCTCTATGCCACTACGGCGTATGGTGGTGCTTCTAACGCCGGCACAATTTACGACTATGATACTTCTAGCAACAGTATGAATTTCCTATATACGTTCGCTGGCGGAGCGATGGTGAAACGCCAACGTATGGGCGGCTGAGGCAATCCGGCACTCTACTCTATGGGATGACTGAAGCCGGCGGCACCAAGAACGGCGGCACCATCTATCAATTCGACACTATCACAAATATCAAAACGACACTCTATTCCTTTGGACTTGGGACGGATGGCCACTACCCCGGCGGAACACTAACACAATCCGGCTCTGTTTTTTACGCATTGACCGGCTCGGGTGGCACAAAGGGAAGTGGAGCTATCGTTCAATACGACACAACGAACCAAACGGAAACACTTTTATACTCGTTCAACAGCATCAAAGGCGATGGACTAAACCCAAGTTCACAAACCATCGTTCAAATCGGCTCCGCGTTGTACGGAGCCACGGAACAGGGCGGCACAAATTATAATGACGGCACTTTGTTCAAATACGATCTGACGACGAATACAGAGAGTGTTGCCCATTCATTTACGGGTGGGAATGACGGGGCAAACGCTAACATGGAATTGATCCATTCAGGCTCAATGATCTATGGGCTGACAAATTCGGGTGGCATGCATAATGATGGCACTATTTTTCAATTTGACACGACTTCAAACGTTGAAACCGTCCTTTATTCGTTTGCTGGCGGATCCGATGGTGGAAATCCATTTGGCTCGGTCATAGAGTCTGGGTCAATCCTCTATGGCATGACTGCATTCGGAGGCACAAATAATGAAGGTACTGTTTTTCAGTATGATCTCTCCGACAATTCAGAAACAATCCTACATTCATTTTCTGGAATCGACGGATCCTATCCGCGCAGTGATTTGCTTCTGTCGGCTCAAACGCTTTACGGTACGACCGGCGGCGGCGGGACCAGCGATTTCGGCGTACTTTTTTCTTTGACCGTCCCCGAACCTTCGTCAAATTGCATTTTGATTTGTGGTCTATTCATCCTATCAATTCGCTATCGTGGATGTTCCTCCCGGCGAAAAATTGCGCTCCGCTAGTGCCTTTATTGCACATGCTTGCAGGCCGAGTCAATTATCTTTTTCTGAAAGGCGTCGTACTGGAGTACCATCGACCAAATGCAAATCCGCCAATTCCAACCGGGTGACGAGCCGGGCGTCATATCCCTCTGGCAGGAATGCGATTTAATTCGCCCCTTGAACGATCCGCACAAGGACATTCACCGCAAGCTGTCCGTCAATCCTGAGATGTTCCTTATAGGATTTTTCGAAGGCATCATCGTCGCCAGCGTGATGGCGGGATATGAGGGCCATCGCGGGTGGTTGAATTATTTGGCCGTGGCTCCGGAGTTCCGTGGCCGTGGATTTGGAAAGCAGATGGTCGCTGCGGCGGAAGACCTGCTCCAAAATGCCGGCTGTCCGAAGATTAATTTACAGGTTCGAGTAACGAACCCCGGCGTCATCGCGTTCTATCAGCGGATTGGCTACTCGGTCGATGATGTCGTCAGCATGGGCAAACGCATGGAGCAATAATTCGCGTCAGCGCCGATGGGTCCCCTACTTCCGTTCCACCTTCCCAATCACCGGCCACCCCTCCCCGCGTTCCGCCCAAGCGCAATTTCCTAGCGGGCTTTGATGCTGCGGTTGCACCTTTGAAATCGGTGGTTTGATGTCCTCCCTATCATTTCGCATGGCCGGCAATTTCCCCATCGATCCTAACCCCCTTCCGTCGCGCCTGCCCCTGCACCCGCCGGATAGCGGCAACCATCAAACTGCCCGGCCGCATCCTTCCACATTCCCATCGGCTCACCGTCATCTTCGTAACGCCAAGCTTGCGGCCAAACTGCTCCTGCGTCAGGCCCAGGGCCTCACGAAGGCTGATGATAAAGCCCGGCGTCAATATTTCCCGGGCGGTGAACACCGCCCGCAGGCGATCAAGCGCCCGCACCGCCGGCGGAAGCAACAGCGGCCGGCCCAAACGGTCCGCCTTCACCCAAGCAGCGCGCAGTGAAATCGCCAGCATCCCGTTCTCGCCAAACGAAACAATGTACGGCAAATCCATGCCGGGCTTCCAGGTCATAGGAACGCCGCCGGACTAACGCCGAAACACTTTCCCAGATTCCGCGCATGATCCGCTGAAATCGGCCGATCACCGGACAACATCATCGGGATCGCGCTCACCCCAATTTTCAGCAACTTCAGGGAATTTCCTAACCTCCCCCGAAGTCTGGTATTTGGATCCATCAGATTGGCATGGTCGCTCGTGCCTCCGCGATGGGTCATTTATTCTTGCGTCCGCAAAAGCGCAAGCACGGCAGACGCCGGCGGAGGAGTAGTCTTGATTGCAAGTCCACAAAGATTGTTCCCCGTCGGCGATCTGTCCGCCTTGGCGGCGTTGCCCACCAACTTTCACGACGTCCTGGCCCTCATGGGCCGCACACATGTGGTGGTGATTCACTTTCCCATTGCCCTTTTGCTGATGGCGGCCCTGGGTGAAGTCTGGGGACGCCTCCGCCGACGCCCCGCCGGATGGACGACAGCCACCCTGGTCTGCGGCGCAATCGGGGCAGTCGTTGCCATGGCATTGGGATGGTTGCTGGTGTTGTTCAGCGGCTATGACAGCAGCAGCACGCTCACCCAGCATCAATACCTGGGCACCGCCACAGCGGTGTTTTCAGTCGGCGCAGCCGTGGCCCACTGCAAATTCGGCCTCGCACGGCCGAAGTGGTGGACAACCGCCCTCATCCTCCTGACCGCCGCAATGGTCGGCGCCACCGGCCACTTAGGGGGAACATTAGTCCACGGAAGCCTGCTTGCTCCCTGAAAAAACAGGCGGCTCCCCACACAGAAAATTCCCTAAAAACAGTTTTACTATTGAAGACGCAGCCAACCTAACCGTTGTAAATCTTCAACATCGCAAAGACGAGAACCCCGGTGACCGAGACATAAAGCCAAATCGGGAATGTAATCACTGAGATTCTTCGGTGCAGCCCAAATCGCCCGGCCAAGGCGGTGAAAAAACTCGTCAGGATCAGCGGCACAACCACGGCTGACAAGATGATGTGGCTGATAAGAATGCAGAAATAGACCGGCCGAATACCGCCCGTGCCGGCAAACTTCGTGTCGCCATGGGAGTTGTGATAGACGACGTAAGAGACGAAAAACAGAGCCGAACTGGTCAGCGCGGCAAACATAAATTTCATGTGCCGAGCCTCGCGCCGCTGCTTGATGGCAATGTACCCCAGGATCAGGAACACAGTGCTGAGCGCGTTAAAAGTGGCGTCCAACGCCGGCAATTGCACGATCACCGCCGAGGTATACCCAGCCGCCGGCTTAAAGTAGACCAGCCAGACCAGAAACCCCAGCACCAGCAGGCTAAGCGCCAAAATCGCCGCCAGCGCCTTGCCGATGCCGACGGATTGAAATGCGGCCAGTTGCAGTGATTTACGGGGATCGGGAATAGGCGTTTCAAGCCGCGTCATGGGTCAGGTTCCTCCGGCTGCTCCGCGAAAGCGTTATCAGCATCAGAAGGTTGTACCCGCTAGCAGAAAATAGTTCGACCGGGGGCACTGCCGATAGAACCAGAGACGACCCACCGTCAATAGAGTATTTTCCCGCAAGAGCATAAAATTCGCCTTATCTATGGGCGAAGTCCGCCCAGCGGGTCAGATTTCGCAGCTTCTAATTTTCAAAAACCGGAGGAATGCGTAAATAGCTTTCAACGCGATTCAGACAAGTGATGAGTGGAAGAATGCAAAGCAATCCATCAGTCCGGCTGCGGGCTGAGCCGCCGGCCAGGGCTGCGGGAGCCATAACCCAAATCAAATGGGCAATCCCATGGCTGTTGCTTTCGATGCGGCTACTGATGGTCCCATTCATGGTCCTGGCGTCCCACGGATTGGCGGACAAGACCATATTGTGGCTATATCTGATTGCCTTTGTGACCGACTACTTCGATGGAGTAACCGCCCGGTATTTCGGAACGGCCACGCCACTCTTGCGAAGGGCCGACAGCACCGCGGATGCGATTTTTCACCTCGCCCTGGCCTTCCTCATCTTGCGCCATCATCCCCAAGAGTTTTCCAAAAGCGCGATAGCGCTCGTGGTTTACCTTCTCAGTGCCGGGCTTTGGTACATACTCGACGCATTTCGATGGCGCCGCCCAGCGGGGTTTCACGCCTACAGCGCCAAGCTCTTTTCCATCGGGCTGCTCGTGTGGATGGTGATGCTTTTCGGTGGGTGGACGACAGGACATCTGCTCTCCGGAATCTTGGTCTTTGGCACGGTGTCGAACGTCGAAGGGATTGCCATTAGTTTGTTGCTGCGGCATGACAATGCAGACGTCCCGTCGGTCTTCCACGCGCTTAGACGGCGGCGCGAAAGCAATCATTTGCCCAGCGCCGCCGCGGCCGCCTGCTGAAACGCGATGTGCTCATCGGAATTATCGCCACCTTTGAGCCCCGAGCGTTCCAGCATCATCACATAAATCAAACCGCTGGCTGGGTCAGCCCAGCTATGCGTCCCAAACGCGCCACCGTGGCCGAACGACCCCGCCGAGTACGTTTCGTTCGCGGTGATGCCCTTAGGATCCGCAATAATGCAAAACCCAAGGCCCCAGGGCATCCCGGGCCGCGCGGTGAGCTGGCCAATCTGCACCTTGGTCATCTCCGCAACCGTTTCGGGTTTAAGAATCTTATGCCCGTCCCATGATCCTTGGTTCAACATCATCTGGTAGAACCGCGCAACATCCTCAGCAGTGGAAAACAGCCCCGCCCCACCAAGCGGCGGCCGCGCGTGATCGGTAATCGCGCCGCCGTACATGTAGGTAATTACCGCGTCCTCGAGTTTGCCGGTCTGCGCGTTAATTTTATAGGGTTGGACGTATCGTTCTTCCTGGCCGGATGAAATCCAAAACGTCGTGTTCTTCATGCCCAGCGGCTCGAACAATCGCGTCTGAATGAACTTGTCGAACGGCATCCCGCTCACCACTTCAACCACCCGCCCCAGCGCATCAATGCCAGCCGTGGAATACCCCCACTTGCTTCCCGATTGAAATCGCAGCGGTTCCCGCGCCGAGGCAATCGCCATCTCCGCCAGCGTCCAGTGCGGATCGGTCACAACGTATTCCCCCATGCCGCTGGTGTGCGTAAGCAGATTTCTCAGGGTGATGGGGTGGGCGGCTTTGGCCAGCGTGCGATGATCCGCCGCCGACTCCGTGATGACCCACTGATTATGAAACTGCGGAAGATATTTCTCCACCGGGTCATCAAAAGAAAGCTTCCCCTCATCCACAAGCATGGCAACGCAAGCCGCGGTCATCGGCTTTGACATCGAAGCAATCCAGAACAAATCATCCGTCTTCATCCCCCGGCCCGTATCCAGGTTGCTCTTTCCCACTGCCGCCAGATGCAGCACCTTCTCTTTATCAGCTACAAGAGTCACAATTCCCGAAACGTCACCCTTATCCACAAAGGGTTGCATCTTCCCCGCAATTGCGGCAAAGCGATCGACCACTGCGTCGGCTGATGCCTTCGACGGGATGAACGACAAAATGATCGCAAGACAAAGACCCAAAGCCCGCAAGCGGGCCAAATAGCTTTCCGATTTCATGGACGCTCCTCAGAATTCCACCACGCGCCACGACGCCTTGAACGCCGCCCGCTCCGATCCACAATGCCGCGCCGGACGTTACTTTCCCCGGCGCTGGCGCAAAACAGTCTGCTCTCTTTGCCGCATTGCGGCGCTGCGCGCCGTCGGCGTAAGCGCCTCACGAGCTTTCGCCTTTTTATCGTTGGAAATGGCGCCGATCGACACCGGCTTGCCCTCATCCAGCCCAGGGTCTTTCCCGCAATGCTGGCAACAGACATATTCCCTGGCGGTATTCTCCCCGCAGTGAATGCAGCGGCCCTCGCCGCGCCGTTCCGCAATCAGCTTCGTGCGCTTCAGGTTTTTGAGATAAATCCGGGTGCCGTAGTACGCCAGCGGAGGCACCCCCAGCAATACCAGCGGGCCTACCCAGGTAAGCACCACCGCGATAATCACCCACAGCCCAATCACGGCCGCAAACAACGCATACCCCTGAAACGGCGGAATCCCTTCGCCGTTCCGGTCAGCGGCCTCATGAATCATTGTCATCAGCCCCGCGACAAACACGAACGGCCAAACCCACCACCCATGCGCCAGCATCAGGTTCAGCACCCCACCCAGCACTATAAGCCCGGCGATAACGAAATAAGACCAGCGCAAATCCGTGCGAACGTACTCGCGCAGCCCCTCGGACATCTGCCTCTGAAATTCCCGCCATTGCATCGCGGCATTCTAAACGCCTTGCATTCATCTGGCGACTTCAATTTCGCTTTTGGCTGAAAATTGGTCGGCTGTCGATATGATCTGACCCAAAATGACAGCCCAGGACTTACTGCAACAGATATAGGTGAAGTGGATATGATCGAGAATCGGATTTAGCGCCATTGCCCAAATTGAGTGAATGAGTTGGAGATCGCAGACACGGAACAACCGAAAGACCGGAGAATTTACCCTTCCGTCTCTTCTAAAATCTCCGCATCCTTCTTCGACTTCCCTTTATCCCCATCAGCTTTACCATCCCCATTGGAATTGCCATTCAGCCCCAGCTCCTCAAGCAGCTTCGCCGGGACTTCCGCCGTATTCTTGCACTTCGGATACCCGCTGCAACCCAGGAATTTCCCCCGCCGCCCTTCCCGAATAATCATCGGCTTGCCGCATTCATCGCAATCAATGTCCGTCGTAATCTTCGCCTTCCCATTAGTCCCCGCCGGCGGCATGACGATTCCAGTCAGCTTCGCTACCAGCTCAGCACCCTTCGCCCCACCCTCTTTGAGCGCTGGAATCAAAGCTTCCACAATCTTCGCATCTTCCCCCGTAAGCTTCGCCGCCTGCCGCGTCGCCCTGCACTTCGGGAAACTGCTGCAGCCCAGGAATGGCCCGCGCTTGCTGTCACGCAAAATCATCGCGCTGCCGCACTTTTCGCATTTCACGGGAGTGACGATCTTCGCCTTGGGAGGCATCGGTTTGCCTTCCTTATCAAGGTTGATGATCGTCTCGCATTCCCGCGCGCCGTCAGCCTTCTTCACCATGTAGCCGCTGCAACCCAGGAATTCACCAAAACGCCCGCGCATCTTTCGCATCTCGCGCCCGCAGTTGGGGCACTTGATGTCGCTCTTTTCCTGAAGCTTCGGCTTCCCCTGCTTATCAACCGATTTAATGCCGTCGCACGCCGGGTAGTTGCTGCAGCTCAGGAAGAACCCGTTCTTGCTGATGCGATACACCATCGGCGAGCCGCACTTGTCGCACTTGTAAGGCGAGGCCGCCCCGCCCGCATGCTCAATTTTGTCCAGCGCGCCATCCACTGTTTCGTGGAAGGGGCCGTAGAAATCCTTCAGAGTCTTGATCCAGTCCAGGTGCTGCTCTTCAATCTCGTCCAGCTTCAGTTCCATGCCCGCCGTAAACTGAACGTTCATGATTTCCGGAAAAGCCTGCACCAGCTTGTCCGTCACAATCGAGCCAAGCATCGTCGCGTGGAAACGCCGGTCGATCTGCTCGACATATTCCCGATCCTGAATCGTCTGAATAATCGATGCGTAAGTGCTGGGCCTGCCAATGCCAAGCTTCTCCAGCTCCTTCACCAGCGTCGCTTCGCTGAACCGCGGCGGTGGCTGCGTGAAATGCTGCGTCGGCTGAACCTCAATCGGAAACACCCGCCCGCCCTGCGGCAATTCGGGCAGAAGCTGATCCTCACTGGCAACGCCCGCAACCTTCATGAACCCATCAAACACCAGCTTGCGGCCAGAGGCGCGGAAAACCGCATCGCCGTCCTTGGTCGCAGCGCTGATCGTCACCGAAGTCTGATCGAATTCCGCCGGCGACATCTGGCAAGAGACGAATCGATTCCAGATCAATTGATAAAGTCGCGATTCATCCGCGCCCAGTTTGGCGTGCGCCGCCGTAGGGTCCAGCGCCGCATCGGTCGGCCGAATCGCTTCGTGAGCTTCCTGCGCCGCCTTATTGCTGGAAGCGTAGGAATTCGCCTTTTCCGGCAGATACTTATCGCCAAATTCCTTCTTGATATACCCCCGCGCCATCGTCAACGCGTCCGCCGACAGGTTCGTACTGTCAGTTCGCATGTAGGTGATGTGCCCACCCTCATATAAAGTCTGGGCGGTGCGCATCGTCCGTTGCGCTCCAAAGCCCAAGCGGCTGCTGGCCGCCTGCTGCAATGTGCTGGTGATAAACGGCGCCGAAGGCTTGCTCGTGACGCGCTTCTTTTCGACGCTGCGAATCGTAAACGCCGGACCATCGCCTAAGCGCCCGATGAACTTCGTCAGATTCGCCGAAGGCCCCTTGCCAAAAGCATCCGCGATCGTGCGATCTTCGCTGACAACAAATCCCAGCAGCTCCGCAGCCCGTCGCGCATCCGCCTTGTTATCCGGCTCGAATTTCTTTCCCGCCAATTCCACCAGCTCAGCAACGAACGCGCCGTTCTCCGTCATCCACTTATCGCGCTCAAGCTTCGTGCGATCGCCATTGCCCGTATTGGTCAGGAAGTCGATCCACTTTGTCGCCAGCCCCGAGGCAGCTTTACCATCCGCAGTGAAAATGCCGCCAATCTTCCAGTGTTCTTCAGGGATGAACGCTTCAATCGCCCGTTCGCGTTCCACTACCAGACGCACCGAAACCGATTGCACACGCCCAGCCGACAACCCCTTCGCCACCTTGCGCCAAAGCAGCGGGCTGATTTCATAACCCACGATGCGATCCAGAATGCGCCGCGCCTGCTGCGCATTGACCCGATCAATATCAATCGGCATGGGCTTCAGGAACGCCTTCTGAATCTCGCTCTTGGTGATCGCGTTAAAGATCACCCGGTTTGTCCGCTCGTCGGAGATCCCCAGGGTTTCCTTCAGATGCCAGGCAATCGCTTCACCCTCGCGGTCCAAGTCGGTGGCCAGATAAATTTTGTCGCTTTCCTTGGCCAGCTTTTTCAGCTCACCGATAACTTTGCTGCGGCTCTCCAATACCTCGTAGTCAGGTATGAAAGTCTTCAAATCAACGCCCATCCCCTTGGACGGCAGATCGCGCACATGCCCCATGCTTGCTTTAACGATATAGTCGTCGCCGAGATACTTATTGATCGTCTTGGCCTTCGCGGGCGATTCGACGATCACGAGATGTTTGCCGTTCTTTTTTGCCATTTCAACACTTACAACAGATTGCTATTCCCATAGTCAATCCGAGGCTCGTATCGGCCGATCCGTCCGGAATCTTCACGAAACCGCGTTCCAATCAGCCAAATCCGTTCGGGCAGGGGCGGGGCAGTGTGCTGACGTAACTACGCCCTGTCAAGACGTCCGACCATGGAGTCGCCGCCCCAGAGATACGCAGCCTCAAGACGCAAGTTCAGGCTGGAAGTAGAAACGCGGTTGAAGTGTTAAGCCGCAAGCTATTAAGAACAAATGACTTATGTTTGGCCGATAAAATTTCGCTAAAACGCGACATTGATGGATGAGCCTGGTTGCCATACAACTATAATAAGTGTCAGGTAATCGACCGTCCCCCATCAAGGCGCAGAATCTGCCCGGTCATATACTTTCCTCCGCCGCACAGGAATGAAACCGCTTCCGCCACATCCTCCGGCGTCCCCGCCCGCCCCAACGGGACACGGGATAAATACTTCTCCCGCTGCCCGGCCGGGACGTCTTCCGGCCAGGCCACCACGCCCGGCGCAATGCCGTTCACGGTGACATACGGAGCAAGTTCCCGCGCCAGCCCCAGCGTTAACGTTGCAAGCCCCCCTTTGCTCGCGCAGTACCCCAGAAACTCCGGCCGGGGCCGCTCCGCCATCAAATCAACCATGTTCACCACATGTCCCGAAGCCGCTTTCAGCATCTCGTAAAAAGCCCGGCAAAGCATCAACGGCGACTCCACATGAATCGCCCAAAGCCTCCGCAGCTGCGCCAAATCAGTCTCCAGCAACGCGCTCTTCTCATAAAGCGAAGCGTTATTGACCAGCACATCCAGTCGAGGCGCGAATTGGGTGACCTGCTTATAGATGGTTTCAGCCGCAGCCGCCGGCTGGGTCAGATCAGCCATAATCGCAATGGACCGCCGCCCCACCCCGGAAATCTCCGCGACCAGCGACTCCGCCTCTTCCTTGCTGCTGAGATACGTAAACGCAATATCAAACCCCTCTCGCCCCATCCGCAGCGCAATCGCCCTCCCCACCCGCTTCGATCCCCCAGTCACCAGCGCCACACGAGATTCAACTACAGATGCCATGACGACCTATATGGCGAAATGCCGCCCGGAAAACAAGACGTTTGAACCGCGGCTCAATCCTCTTTATTCAATGACCTGCCACAAATGACAAACTACCCCCCAACAATTAACATCGGTTACCGGGTAGAGGATCACTCTTTCAGGTTAGCGGATGATCGTTTTCGCATGCCATGTTTGCCGCACTTCGCTCACCGCCGAGCAATCGGATGCCGGGCAATTGCTGCGCTGCCCCACCTGCCTGACCACCGTTCGCGTACCCGCCCCTGAAGTAGCTACAAGCGCCGTAGGCGCTGCCGCCGGAAACGTCGGCTCGATGCCGAACATCGCACCCACCGCGTTTCGCCCCGTCCCCCCCCAGCAGCGCGTCAGCGGCAAGCGCTACGGCTTCAACTGCGGCTATTGCTCCAGCCGCCTCGAAGCCACCGAATCCATGGCCGCTCAGGAAGGCCAGTGCCCCACCTGCGGCAACCAGATCACCATCCCCATCCTCGACCGCCTCGGCCGCCTCATCGACCCCAAAACCCGGCAGATCATCAAGCAGGACCCCCATCCCGTTCACGCTTACGCCGCCGCCGGAGAACGCGCCCCCAAAATCCTCCGCAGCGCCGACAGCAGGCAATTCATCGTCTGCCCGCGCTGTTCAGCTTCAAGCCCCATCACCGCCAACAACTGCAAAAGCTGCGGCATGCCCTTCACCATGGAAGGCACCACGCTGGAAGCCTCCGGCGCCAACAACGGCTTCTGCGTCGCCTCCCTCGTCCTGGGAATCCTCAGCCTGGTCTTCTTCTGCGCCATCGTCCCCCCCATCCTGGCAGTCATCTTCGGAATCGTCGGCCTCGTCCAGGTCTCCAAGGGAGATTCCGGCGGCGGAAAAGGAATGGCCATCGCAGGAATCATCTGCGGCGGCCTCGGCTGCCTATTCCTGGCATACAAATTCTTCGGCTGACTTCAAAAAACCGCTGCCATGAACACGGAAGGTCCCGGAGGGAACGCAAACAATTTCAACATGATTCGATTCCAGGGGCCGGTTCGCTCATAATCATATTCAAACCGATTTTGATGGAATCAACCAAATGCAACGAATATCTGTTTCGATTGATTTGCTCTCTGAAACGATGTCTTTGAAAGAGTTGAGTGATTTCGCCGCCCCCGGGCATCGAAACCAAAACTGGTTGCATGTAATAGTTGGTATTCTGGACGCCGATGAAAGCGGCGGTCGCGCCAATCAAAGGGGACGGGGACATTTGTTGCATGGCTATTAAACATTCGCGCCCCCATTGATTTTGCCCGCCTGGGTGCTCCACCACTTCAATTGGCAGCGGGGCACGGACGGAATCGATCAACTAATTCCTCGCACAGATTTCGAGTTACTTCCAGACAAGACGTAATCCGAGACCGATCACGAGTGGAATCAAGCACCCACCCAGATAGGCGCCAGCGGCTGTGTAAAAACGAACCTAGCCATCGACACCGCTTTCCACGTAAGGGGCCAGAGATAAGGGGACATTCATAATTTTATGCGTTTTTCGTTAATTATGAATGTCCCCTTTCATTTTTGCCGGCTCGAGGCCAATCAAAGGGGACGGGGACATTTTTTACATGGCTATTAAACATTCGCGCCCCATTGATTTTGCCCAGAATTAATTTCAAACCGACCAGATATAAGGGGACATTCATAATTTTACATGATGGCCGCTAATCATGAATGTCCCCTTTCCATTTTACTGATTTTGCCGAAAGTCGGCTTAATTATGCCCGGATGAATATTTTTACCTCACGCGCAACTTTACCTCACGGTTTTTTTAAATTGCGACCGTCCACTAAAATTTCAGCTTGGCAGTCAATGACGGTGCATCGTCCAGAGTCCCTGTCGATTGCCGTGCGCTCTCTAATGAATCGAACCAACATGTTTTACCGTCTATAAATAATACCCAAACTCCTCCAGGCCTACCCTTAAGTGCGGGAAATGGAGGATCTGGTTCGTACAAGATGATAGTACTTGACGGGCTTGAGGTCGTCGCCTGGCCTCCCGCGTAAATTAAATCACCATATTTAAATTCGCAGGGTTCAGTCGTCATATTTCTAACGTGCGAATTCGAATTAAAGGCAGCGAACGGATCTAAAAATATCTGACTTGAAGGTATGTATTGCGTTCTAATCAATGCGCCCAGAGAATCTGGATATTTCCCGCCATGCGCGTTGGCATACCTGTGCAATTCGACAGCGAGTTGCTTAATCCGAAACTCATAACGGTCTAATTCTGCATCGAGACGTGCGCTCTCCCTGTGATAGAAGAAATTTTCCAATAGAGCGGAATGACTCGATATTAAAACACCAATGCCAAGTGATACCAAAAGCACGACGCCGCCAACGAAAAGTAATGGGTACCACCGACGAGCAATCCAACGCCATCGTTTCGAAGAGTCGTACTCCAAATGCTTAATTCCCACATCGCCCTTTCGATCTTCGGGTATCTTGTCTTTAATCTGCGCCAAGTTCGCCCATTCCGGCCAGAGATAAGAAGGGAGATAAGGGGACATTCATAATTAATGCGACAACCGCTGATTACGAACGTCCCCATTTATATTTCTCGATCCTGACCCCTTAATCCTATCCCATCTCCGGCACCACAACCACATTCCCCCCCTTCCCCAAAAACCGCTCCAGCCCCACCCCATAAACCTCCCCCAGCGCCACCCCATTCATCACTTCACCCGGCGTCCCCACCGCCACCACCACCCCCCCCTTCAGCAGCACCATCCGATCCGCATACGCCGCGCAAATATTCAACTCATGCGATGCAATCAAAACCCCCAGCTTCTTCTCCCGCGCCAAATCGCGCAGCAGCCCCCAAAGCTCAACCTGATGCTTGAGATCCAGAAAAGTATTCGGCTCATCCAAAAGCAGCGCCCGCGGCTGCTGCGCCAAACATCGCCCCACGAAAACCCGCTGCCGCTGGCCGCCAGACATTTCATCGACAAGCCGATCCAGATATTCCCCAAGCCCCAGCATCCCCGCAACCTCGCGCACAATCTGGTCATCGCCCGACGCTTCAAGTCCAAACGCCCCCCAGTACGGCGCCCGCCCCAGCCGCAGCACCTCCTCCACCGTTTGCCCAGGCTCATGCCCCGGAGATTGCGGCAAATAAGCCAGCACCCTCCCCAAATCCCGCCGCCGCCAATCATTCAACCGATGCCCTTCCCACACGATTTCCCCCGAAGCCCGCAAACTTCCCAGCAGCGCCTTAATCAACGTGCTTTTCCCACTTCCGTTAGGCCCGATCAGCGCCACGATCTCCCCCGCGCCAAGCGATAACGAAACCCCGCGCAGCGCCACCTGCTCGCCATAAGCGAACGAAACATCCCGAGCTTCCAGCAGCTTTCCCATGCCGTCGTCTCTCACCTGGAAACAAATCCCCGTCGGCGCGAATGAAACAGCAGCCACAAAAAGAACGGCCCGCCGATCAATCCCGTCAGCACCCCCACCTCAATCTTCGTGCCCAGCCTGTTTTGCGCCGCTAAATATCGTGAGATCGCATCCCCCACCATCAGCAAAATCGCCCCCAGCGTCGTAGAGACCGGCAGCAGCCGACGCTGGTCGCTCCCCACCAGCAGCCGCCCAATATGCGGGCACACCAACCCCACAAACCCAATCGGCCCGCTGATCGCCACCGCCGCCGCCGTCGCCAGCGAAGCTGCAATCAGCGCGATCCATCGCAGCCGATGAATCCTCACCCCCAGCGCCTCCGCCTCCGCATCATCCAGACCCGCCGCATTGAGTTCCCCGCTGATGTATAGCAGCACGATCCACGCCATCGCCACCAGAGTCACCGCGCCCATCCGCTGCCCATGTGAAATCGTCTGCTGAATTCCCCCCACCAAAAACGCGAATGATCCCCCGCTACCCGGCAGATCAAACACCAGCTTGTAAATCAGAACGAGAATCGATCCATTCACCGCGTTAACAATCACCCCCACCAGCAAAAGTGTGACCGGCTCAATCCTCCCCCGCGCGCCTGCAATTCCCAAAACCACCGTAACCGCAACCAGCGCCCCAAACATCGCCGCCGCCTGCGGCCCGATCGCGTCAGCGGTAATCCCCACCGCGCCCATCGCTGCCGCGAAGATCGGCAGCCGCCACAGGTAAGCCGCAAGGGTCGCCCCCGAACTCACGCCCAGCAGATAAGGATCAGCCAGAGGATTTCGCAGCACCGCCTGGTACGCCACCCCCGCCGCCGCCAGTGCCGCGCCAATCAGCGCCGCATCGCCCACCGTCTGCCGGCGAATATTCAACACCGCCCAGCTGTTGTCCGCCGTCGAGCCAAAGAACATGCACGCCGCGCCCACCCCCACCACCGCTGCCGCGCAGCAGATCAACGTCACCGCCAGTCTGGTGCCGCTCCAACGGTTCATGGCTTGGTCTGCGCCTCGCCCCTGGGATGAAGTATATCCGCAAATCGCTCGGCAAGTTGCACCACGCGAAACCCCGGCTGCAGCGAATACCAATCGGTCAGCACATATACCCGATGATTCTTCACCGCCGGCAGCTCCGGCATCGAATCCCAAAACGCCCTCGCTTGCTTCATAACCTGGGGCGTCCTGTCGCCGTCCGGAATCAGTTGCAGCACAACCTCGGGCATCATTGCCCGCATCGCTTCCCTATCTACATCCCGATAAAGTGGCCCCGGCCCAGACAGCGCATTCCGCCCGCCCGCGATCGCCAGCAGCTCATCCAGAAATGTTCCCGGCCCCGCCAGACTCGATCCGCTGTCGCTGATGACGAGGATTGCCCGCGGGCGCGCCCGCCCCGCCACGCGCGCCGCAACCTCCGCAAGCTTCGCTTTCAGCGCTTCAACCGCCCGTCTTCCCTTCTCAACTTCACCAACCGCCTCAGCCAGCCGCGCCGTCTCGCTATAGATATTGTCCAGCGTTTCCAGCTTCACGTTAACAATCTTAATGCCCTGCGCGTCGCACCTTTCCTGAAGCGCCGGTGGAATTCGATCCGCCGCATAAAACACAATCAGAATCTGCGCCCCCAGCGGAGAAAGCTTCTCCCAGTCAATGTTCTGGTAATCCCCCACCCTGGGTTTGTCCGCCGTCCCCTCGCGCGCATCGTCGTAATTGCTCACCCCCACAAGATGATCACCCGCCCCAATCCCAATCAGCAAATCAGTGCCCGCCGGTGTCACCGACGCAACCCGCGGCGCGACAGCTTCGCCCGCTTTCCCAGCCGACGCTGACTTCGCTGAATTGGTTTCGCTTTGATGTCGGTTCGTCACAAGAACTGCAACGACGACAACCGCCCCCACGATAAAAGCAGTCGCAAACCTCAAAATTCGCTGTTGACCCATCCGGCGCGGATGGTAGAGTTGGCTTACACGGGTGTCAAACCGCGCATCACACGTGTTCAGCGCGCCGCCCGAACCCGCAGCGCAGCATGGAGGCTTTGCACATGATCGATCAGGAATCCATTCTCAATCGCATCAGCCGGCTCTTCAAGCGCGCCCCAAAACCCAATGGCGAACATGGGGAGCAACCCCTCGGCGAAGACGGCAACCCCTCCACCGTCATGGTGGAAACCCGCCAGACCTTGCTGCGCCCCTGGAATCGCAACCAGGCAGCGCTCAATCACCTTCAGGAGGGATTCCAATCCCTCACCGAACTCATGACATCCATCCGCCAGAACCTGGAAACCCAGGGCCAGCGGCAGGATGAACTCCTCCAGCACCTTTCCTCGCTCCCCAAGGCGCTGGAAACCATTCCAGAAACCAACCGCATTCACGGCCAGACCCTCAGCGCAATCCACGAGCAGATCGTCCGTCAGGGCGAACAGCAGGAAACCCTGGGCGAAATTCTGGAAAAACTCAGTGAATCCGGTGGTGATCAAAAGGAACTGCTCGAAGGCGTGCGCGAGCGCGTTGAAACTCTCAATCAGCAGGACAAGGCCATGGCCGACAGCCTCAACACCGTCTCGGCCGCCATGGAATCCACCAGCCGCAACGCCACCGCCAGCACCGAGGTGCTCGGCCAGTTGCGCGACAACCTCCGCGCCCGCGATTCCGAACTAGAGCGCGTCCTGCACCGCCAGGGCGTTCGCTTCACCACCATGCTGGCAATCGCCATCTTCCTCTCGGTTGGCGCAATGGTGGCAGTCGTGGTGATGGGCTATCTGATGATGCACAACGGGGTGAGATAAGTCAGAAGGCAAATGTCCGCCGCCGAGCAATAGACCGAATCAAGGGTGAACCGTTCAAAACTCGCGCACAACGAACGGCACTACCGAAAGCCCACCGCACACAATTAACAGCACCGCGACGTTCGCAATGAAATAAGGGCAAACGGAAAGCAGCAATCCAACCCCCATCGGCACAATCAAGCCGGAGTTCTTTCCATACATGAAAAACCCCAGGCCAACCGCCCCAAACAGCATCGAAAGCATCAAGGTCGTCATGTCCATAATCGCGCGATGCACGACCGCGCCATGAACCTTATCGGCCGTTTACCAGCCCAACTTTCCCCGCGAAATCTCGTCCTTTATGGCTGCGTCATCAAAGTTGTTTTCCCGCTTTGCGGCCCGGTAAAGCTGTAGTGGAACCAATCCACATCCACATATCCCGTGTCCGCGTCGGTGTTATAGGAATAGATGCCAATCCGGTCCCCCCGGTAATCTCCCGTCCCAAGGCTGTAAGGCTTGTCAAACTCCGTAAACGTCGAGCCATCCAGGCTATACAAAAATTGGTGCGCGCCCGCCTCATCCCATGTCGATTTCAGCCAGACCGTATTGGCCACCACCACCGGCCCCGCGCTGATCTTCCCCGTATCCGTATATGTCAGCGTTCGCAGATTCCCCGCCTGCGAAATCCCCAGGCTCGCCGGGTTATTCGAAAGATGGCACAACCCCGCCTGTTGCCCATTGGTCATATTGCTGATGTCCAGCTTAACCACCGCTTCATTCTTCGCCGTCCGCATCGAACGCTGCGTCAGTGTGTTCGCCGCCTTAAGCAATCCCCCCGGCGCCAGTGGCCGCGTAGCATAAAGACGCAGGAACCCCGCCTGCTCCGTCAAAGACCACTTGTCATTCCGCGGCTCAAAATTCCATTCCCACTGCGGGCCCAGCGTCTTGCCATTAAATTCATCATCCGTTTGCGGCACCACCACCGCCGCCCCATCCACCGGCTTCTTGGCGCTCCACACCATCGCCCCCTGCCCATCCAGCCCCACCTTCCCTGGGATCGGCCATCCATCCACCCACGTCACCGGCAGCAGCGCCGCCGGACGACCTTCCCACCCCATCGTCCCCTGGTGCGAAAGCATCCACCACTGCCCAGATTCCGCCTGCACCAGCCCCCCCTGGTTCGGCTCGCGATCCGCCGTCTGATTCACATGATTGATCTGCTTCACGTCGTACGGCCCAAACACATTCTTCGCCCGCTCCATCATCATCACCCGGTCATCCCCATGAAACTCCGAGAAAAAATGATAATACAACCCATTGATCTTATAGAGCTTATTCCCCTCCGCCCCCTTCGATTGCCGGATGATTTTGTCCGATCCCAACAGCAGATTCTTACTGTCCGGGCTCATCCGAAACACATGCACCTCATACCCCTGCGCCACGTTGGTCGCCACCAGATATCCCTGCCCATCGTCATCCCAAAAAGGGCAGCAATCATCCCATCCCGTCGTAGTCCAAACCGCCGACACCGGCTCCCAAGGCCCCGCTGGGTCTTTCGCGGTGGAAACAAACAGCCCATCTTCCGGCGCAAAAAAGTAAACCCAGAACTTCCCATCATGATACCGAATTGCCCCCGCCCAAATCCCCCGCCCGCTGCGCGCATTCATCTTGTCAAAGTTCATCTCCGGGCTTACCCGCTTCAAATCATCCACCACATGCCCAATGATCTGCCAGTTCACCAGATCCTTGGAATGCAGGACCGCAACCCCGGGCGAAAAATGATCCGTCGACGTGATCGCGTAGTAATCGGGTCCAACCCGAATCACATCCAGATCAGGATAATCTCCCGGCAGCACCGGATTCTTATACGTTCCATCCCCCTGATCGCCCCAGGGTCCCACATTGCCCGCATCGCCAAATACGTTCATCGCCAGGCTCATCACCAAAGCGACAAAAGCCAGCTTAAAGCAAATTCGCGTCATACCAGGTCTTCTCCAATCTCCGAAATTCCGAATGGACGGGGCGCATTGTTCAATCCAAGAGCAGCGATATGTTCCCGCTCACTCCTGCCAGCAAAAGTTGAATCTAAGTGCGAAAGCGCAACGGAACCAAAACCAGACCTGCCGCCGACGATGCAAGCTGCCGACTAACGTAAGCCCAGTGCGGGCTTAACCTAACCGGAGGGCGGCAATCCCCGCCATCCCAAAATATTTCGAATGCACCCAGCAGGGGAAGCGCGAACCAGAAATCTCCAGACTCCAGACGGCCCGAAGATGGCCGACTGGTTCGCCTCCCTCAATGCGATACGAAGAACAGAAGTAACGGAAAATCCCCCAAAAGACAAGAATTCCTCGAACTGCGTCGTCTCAATCTCCGCCCACCAGGCCACGCGCCGACGACAGCCCGCCGCGGGACAAAAATCACCCAACCCCGCTTGCACCCTCCACAACCTTTTGGCACCATGCCGCGGTTGCTCAGGTCGCTGGGATTTTTAGGGGCACAGCATGTCGCAGGCCATCGAAAAATTCTCGTGCAAGGCGTGCAAGCGCGTGTACGCCTGGAAAAAGGAACTCGCCGGCAAACGCATGAAATGTCGCTGCGGCCAACCCATTTCCGTCCCCGCGGCAGTCGCCTCTCCCAAGCCCGCGCCAGCGGATGAAGACGACCTATACGATCTCGCCGACTTCGCCGCCGCGGAGAAGCACGCCGCCGCCAAAGCGCCACCCGTCATCGTCGAAGCGCTCATACCCACCGCCAGGATCGCCCCAGCCGCCGCCGTTGCCGCCTCCGCTGGTGCCGCTACTGCCGCCATACCACTCGGATACAGGCGCCCCCCCACCGGCCGCGAGATCGCCAATGGGCCGCAGCTCATCGACATGAACCGCGATGTCTACGCCCCCATCGCCCTCATGATCCTCGGCGCCATCCTCTACCTCGGTTATTACGCCTTCCGTTACAGCATCGGCCCCGTCGGCATGCTCACCACCAGCGTCGGCCTGGCCATCATGACCGTCTTCGAGACCGCGCTCCTCGTCGCCTTCGCCTTCGTCGCCGCCGGACCCCTGGGCGTCAGCTTCGGCGGTATCTGGACTGCCGTCCTGAAACTCGCCGCCATCGCCATCTTCTGCGACGGCGCCACCACCTGGGTCGATGGCCTCATCGCCAAATACGGCGGTGGCATCAGTGGTGGGGTCTTCGGCTTCGGAGCCATCGGCTTCCCCGTCGCTCTCGGCATCTACTGGTCCACCCTCATCTACCTCTTCAGCATGGACCCCGGCGATTCCTGGATGGTCGTCGTCCTCCTCTCCGTCTTCTACAGAATCATGCGCGTCGTCCTGCTCCTTCTCCTCCTCAAACTAATCCTCAGCCTCGGGGGCGTGGCCGGCTCCGCCATCGCCCTCCCCACCTTCGGCAGCGCTCCCGCCGCCGTTAACCCGCAAATCCAATGGGTCGAGGAAGCGCGGGATCACAATGTCCTCAGGGAAGGCAGGGAATACGTCGGCAAAATGAGCCTCGGCGTGGAAGCCGTCCCCGTAAACGCCTGGTATGAAGCCGGCGCCAAAAACGTCTGGTTCGAATTAGGCAAAGACATCAACGGCCCAACCAGCGCCTTCCAGATGATCGTCGAACTGCCCCAGGACAAAACCGCGCGAACCAAATGCTTCGACATCGCCAGGGCCTATTACGAAGGCATGAAACTAACGGTCGACCCAACCATGTTTCAGGACACCGGCGACCCCTATCTAATGGTGCCCCTGCCGGCTAAGTGATAAAAGTGGGCTTATTATATCTCATCCAATAACTCTATGGCCCTACCACATTTATAGGCGCGTTATAGTCTCAAGGCTATTGATTATGGATAGCTTTAAAGCTATAATATTCAAATGTGGGAGGTCGCCACGACCGATGAATTTGAGAACTGGTTCGCCATCGTCGGAGAAGACGCCCAATCTGAAATCATCGCCAAGGTAAATCTTCTGAAGGTGTTGGGACCGCAGCTCGGTCGTCCGCATGCGGACACGCTTAATGGATCAAAGCATTCGAACTTGAAGGAACTCCGGGCCGACACGGAGGATAAAGTAATGCGCATTGCCTTCGCCTTTGATCCGGAACGGGCAGCAATTCTGCTTCTCGGTGGCGACAAGACAGGCGTCAATCAAAGGCGCTTTTATAAGCAATTGATTGCCCGGGCGGATTACCTTTACGATTTGCATCTGACAACTCTTAAGACAAAAAAGAAAGCGAAGGGCGGGTAATATGGCCAAATCATTCAACGAATTGGTTCAGCGGACAACAAGCAAGCGCACACGCGAGCGCGCCCGCCGCCGTACCCGCGAATTGCTGGGCGAGCTCCTGTTGTCTGAAATGCGCAAGCTTGCCGGCAAAAGTCAAAGCGAGGTCGCGCGGACGCTTGGCATCAAGCAGCCCAGTCTTTCCAAGCTGGAACGGCAGTCAGATATGCAGATATCCACGCTCAGGCGCATCGTGACCGCCCTGGGCGGTGAATTGGATGTGATCGCGCGATTCCCCAAGGGTGCCCTGAAGATCAATCAGTTCGATGAGCCGTCGCCCCATCCAGGTCAACACCGGATAACCACCCGCGCGGAACGGCATCTCGTTTGAGTCAAAGAATGTTCATCGCGCCCTGTTCGCATCTCAAGATTTCCCGGTCATAACCAGAAAAGTCTTGATCGCTCATCCCCGATGTCATGGCCGCATCGCGTCAAGCGGAATATTAGTGCCGCCCGCAAGGCAATTCTCTTCCAAAGCTGCTATTCCCCGCGGAAGATGTGCTCGCGCTCTCGCATCTGCGAAAAACCCCAGTCCACCCCCCCATTCGGATTATTCCGCGCTCCCATTACTTCTCAGTCTTAAAAGGGGTACAATCATCGCGCGAAGAGCGTCCGCCAAACCCGCTCTCGAAAAATGCCCATTCCTCGGATGACTAATTAAAGGGTAGCCCAGCCAACCGCCGGGAGACCCGTTGAAGAGTAAGCCGACGCAAGAAAACACCCCGCGTGTTTTCCCGCGTCGGCTTTTTTTGTTTCTCGAAGCATCCTCCCTGATGCGTGCCCGCCGGGTGAACCCCGCGCGTGCTTTTTCTGAAAGCGAAAGGATTCTTATGCGACTGGTCCTACTCATTCTCGTGATCCTTCTTCTCATCGGTGGCCTGCCCACATGGGAATACAGCCGCAACTGGGGTTACGGCCCCACCGGCGGCGTCGGCCTGCTGGTGGTCGTGCTGGTCGTCCTGATGCTCTTGGGCAAAATCTAGCATCCAGGCCCGCCAAACGACCGTGCCGCCGCGACCGCCCGCGCTCCAACAATTTCTGCAAAGCGAAAATCGCCACGCGGATGAGGACCACTACAACTTAATTCGTGGCGTTCCAACTGGCTCATGCCGCCAACGAACTTCCTAAGACACCACGCACCGACATCGCCCAGAAGGAAGTTTCTCTTCTAACCTAGTTTATCGCATCAACGCCACCTCGCCCAAAGTCGCCGAACTTGACCTCAAAGGCAACTTTTGCAAGTCTAATAATCTATTTGCATCAACAAGCGGCAAGAGAAAGAACGCGAAGCATGCAGGCACTCTCACCAGAACTCGATGAACATTATAAACGCGCACTACGAGATTTCGAGAACGTATCCGCCGATTCCCGGGCGATTATTTCAGCCAAAGACGTGTTAAACGCGCACTACCTCCTAGTTGATTTCTTTATGCGTGAAGGAGACCCCATCGCGATGCCCGGGCCACGTAGTCCAGACCTCCTGTTTTCCGCTGTCGCTAGGCAAACAACATCCTTCAACGGGCGGCTGAAATGGAATGATCCGCTTGAACGATGCGCGTCCCTTTTCTTCGGGCTCGTAAAGAATCATGCCTTTCATGACGGCAACAAACGCACGGCCCTCCTCGTTGCGCTTTACAATCTGAGTCTGCTGAATCGGACCACGGTTGCCAAACAAAGAGAGTTCGAAATCTTGGCGGTCAGAACCGCTGGAAGCGAGCTGGCTCAGTATAACAAATATGACTCGTTCGCTCGGTTGGAAAACCCGGAGGTCCGCTTTCTAGCAGATTTTTTTCGACAAAAAACGAGGAAAACTGATACAAGAATTCACGTGATCACCTTCAATGATTTGAACCGCATCCTGAGAAAATACAATTTTGGCCTTGAAAACGCCTCCGGCAACTACATCGACGTGGTAAGATTTGTCGAGGAAAAATACGGCTTTTTCTTAAAACCAAAGCTGCGTACGGTTTCGAAAAAACTGACTCAAATCGGCTTCCCTCGCTGGTCAGCGCAAGTTCACGAACGTGCGCTACGCTCCGTCTTGGCTGCGACTGGATTGACTCGACAAAACGGCTTTGATTCTCAAGTAATATTCCAAGAGGCTGAGCCACTGAATGCATTAATAGATTCGTATCGTGAGCCACTCAAGAAGCTAAGTCACAAATAGGCGATATACCTACTCACGGGAACCATAGAAATTAAGATATCGTTCCAAAATCAACGTCCATCGCTACGAACAAATCACTTCCGTTGGTGGCCGACATCTCAACAGATTTTTCAAGCGAGCGTTCAATGCTCTTTACGATCACATTTCAAGCACGGTAACATTCTGTCAGTGACAGTTCGCGGCTGCTACATCTCAAGGTAATATGGTCCAAGTTCGCCGAAATTGCCTTACTAGCTGGGTTTAGAATTCGGTTTGAGTTCGTTTGCAACCTGCCCGCCGCTAACAAGCACGATCGAACACGCAATGGGTTGTTGGAAATGACGTAAAGCCAACAAAGCGTACCAAGTACCGGCACGCCCGCAGAAGCCATTTTTTGAAGCTCTTGTCGTAAATGTTGAACAATGTTTCTCATGGCTTCCACGTCTAACGTCTTTTCCATAAACAGGCGAATGCTCGGTTGTTTCTTTCTTAAACCGGGCAATTGCGCGACTAACTCACGAAAGCGATTCATTGAATCCACCATTGACCAAGGCATCAAGAAAAATGCGAGCCGTATCGAATTTGACTTCGGAGCCTAAATCGAATTGTGGTGACAGAGCTTCGAGCTGTTCCAAGAGTCTCGAGTATGCCAAGTGATATATTTCCGCAGTCAGTCGAATGGCGTCCAAGAAAGAAAGATGAGACGCTGGAAGATTCGATGGAAGCTTCCGGAACGGCGAGTCTTCTTCGAGCAACATTTGCGATAGGATAACCTGCGAAGCGCGCTCTGGGATAGATTCCAAAAATATGGACCATGTGGACGGGTCGACATTGCCCGAGATCGATCCGCGTGTCGAGCCGGTTTCCTTCCATCGGGAGGGGGACGGGCGTGTTTTTGTCGACGTGCATCAAGTCGTGCGTGACTTGGCCGGGACCGTTCTCGCCGATGTGCATGTCGGTCATCGGTTCACTCTGGCGAACGGCTTGCTTCAAGCCATGGAAGTCTGTTCGCTTCCATCGTCCGGCCACGGCACCTAAGCATGTGCTGAGGACCGGTCCGCGTTTCGGTTCACCCGAGGAAAATCTAAAGGGTCGGGAGGTCGGGAGTCTTTGATTTTCGGCGCCACCGCCCCACTCTCCGCATTTGCCACCGCTAGGAGCAAGCGCGCCCCTCCGCCCACCCCATCGAAAATGCCACACCGTCCGTCATCAGGCCAGCCAGCACCTCAACCGAAGCCAGGGCAATCCATATTCGAGTCCACACCGCCACCCCAAGCCAGCCACCTTAACCGACAATAAAACCATCATCAGATTTTAATCCCCCCTGACCTACAAAATTTTTTCCAAATTTTCTTCTTGACTTCCCAACAAATGTTAGGTAAATGTATGGACCTGGATATGGGTAGCGATGCGCCCAAAAACTTCGCCGTCAGCTTAAACCCCAAACCAGTTGCCCCAAGGGAGAAAGAGTAGAAAGGCTGCGATGACACAAAGCCACCAACGCCCCACCAACGAAACCGCAACAATCCAAAAAATGCCCCACAACCCCCCCCGGTGCGATCGGGGCATTCTGGGGCATCGCTCCCAAAACGCCCAACAAAAAAATGTCCCAAATCCCCGGGGGGACATGAGACATTTAGAGACATTCAGTGACTTTTAGCAAAATCCAACAACCAGGATTCTCAAATGAAGTTCCCAAAAACTTCCTGATCCATTAACCAGCCTTCTTCATCGAAATCCCCGCAGCCTTCGCCAGCGTTTCCGCCTTGTCCGTCTTCTCCCAGCTGAAGCCGCCGTCGCGCGTCGGGATTCTTCCGAAGTGTCCATGCCGGGCCGTCTGTTTATAGATCGGCCGCAGGAGATCCAGATGCTTGATAATCCCACGCGGGGTCAGCGGGAAATGTTCCTTGATCAGCTCCGCAATCTGGTCCTCCGGAAGCACCGCCGTCCCTTCCGTCGTCACCGTCACCGAAACCGGGTTGGCCACGCCAATCGCGTAGGCCAGCTGCACCTCAGCACTCGCCGCCAATCCCGCCGCCACGATGTTCTTGGCGATGTATCGCCCCATGTAGCACGCGCTGCGATCAACTTTGCTCGGGTCCTTCCCGCTGAAGGCCCCGCCGCCGTGCGCGCCGCGCCCGCCGTAGCTGTCCACAATAATCTTCCGGCCGGTCAATCCCGTGTCGCCATGCGGGCCGCCCACCACAAACTTACCCGTCGGGTTGATGTGGAAAACAATGTCGTCATTCCAAAGCTTCTTCGGAATCACCGGCTTGATCACATTCTCAATGATCGCCCGCCGCGCCTTCTCCGAAATCGTGTCCTTCTTCTTGTCCAGCACCGATTCATCGTGCTGCGTGCTGATGACCACCGTATGCACACGCGTCGGCCGCTCGTTCACATACTCAATCGTCACCTGGCTCTTGCCGTCCGGCCGCAGCCAGCCAAGTTTGTTCTTCTGACGAACTTCCGCCAGCCGCTCCACCAGCCGATGCGCCAGATGAATCGGCAACGGCATCAGCTCGGGTGTTTCATTGCACGCATACCCAAACATCAGGCCCTGGTCGCCCGCCCCCTGCTCGCGCGTGTCGTCCTCAGCCTTGTCCACGCCGCGGGCAATATCAGGGCTCTGGCTGTGAATCGCCGTCAGCACGCCGCAGCTCTGGTAATCAAACCCAATTTCCGGATGCGTGTACCCAATTTCCTTAATCGTGTCGCGCGCCACCTGCGCCGCGTCAATATACGCTTCGGTGGTCACTTCACCCGCCAGCACCACCTGCCCGGTCGTCACCAGCGTCTCACACGCCACCCGGCTGCGCGGGTCCTGCGCCAAAATCGCATCCAGAATGGCGTCGCTGATCTGGTCCGCCACCTTATCAGGATGGCCCATCGTCACGGATTCGCTGGTAAACAGGTGCGTGCTTCGACAAAATTGCGGGGACATTGAATTTCCTTGAAAAGAACCGATTCCCAATCCGCCCGCTTCATAGCCGGCAGACGATCCAAAAACCGGAAAAGCCGCCACGGACAAGGCCAAGAAATGTACAAACAACCCAGCCGATCAGCAATCCCCATCGGATATAGGGACATCGATTTACCCCCAGATTGGCGAATTAGGCAACCCCAGCCGAAATGCACAATCGATCTTAACCGGATAAACCGCCGCAGCTTCGGCACATGGCCGCCCGCCCATCACTCAAACAAAGGCAGTTGCCGGGAATCCTGCACAATGGATTCCGCCTCCCCGTTCTGGAACCGCGTCACCAGCCGATCCCCCTCTTTCAGCGCCGCCGCATCCCGCACCACCGCCCCGCCCTTCTTCAGCCTCGTCATCGAATACCCGCGCCCCAGCACCGCGTCCGGCGATAGCGCCCGCAGTTGCTTATCCAGCGAATCCACATGCCGCGCCCATTCCTTCAGCGCCGCCCGCCCCGAAGTCTCCAGCCGCCGCTGCAGCGCGGAAAGGTTCTGCCGCTGCAACGCAATCCGGATGCGGGGATGGAATTCCTGCATCCCCGTTTCAACGCGCCCCAGCCGCCGTGCCGCATCGCGCAGCCGGCTCGAAATCGCCAAAGACATTTGCCGCTGCCGATCATCCAGCAATTGCTTCAGCAGAAAAATCCGGTCCAGCGGCCTCCGAAAAAATGCGTGGCGCTCAATCGCATTAAACCGCTGCCGCGATTCCTGCGCAATCTGCCGCACCCCGTGCCGCAATCGCGTCTCGCCAAGGCCCAGATGATCCGCAACATTCTTCCAGTGCTGAACGATAATCTGAGCCGCTTCGGTGGGCGTATGCGCGTGATAATCCGCAACCAGATCCGCGATCGAGCAATCCGTCTCATGCCCGATGCCGGTAACAATGGGAATAAGAGAAGCCGCGATCGCGTGGGCCACAACCTCTTCATTGAACGCCCAAAGGTCCTCAAGCGATCCACCGCCGCGCGAAAGAAGAATCGCATCAACCCCGCCAAGCGAACCCGCGCGCTCGTTCAGATGCCCAATGGCCGAAGCAATCTTCACCCCCGCCCCCTCCCCCTGCACCGGCACATGATACAACAATATATGCACCCATCGATACCGCCGCAGCACCTTCAGCATGTCGGCGATCGCCGCGGTCGAACGGCTCGTCACCAGCACAATCCGCCGCGGATAGCGCGGAATTGCCCGCTTCCGCTCCGCCGCGAAAAGCCCCAGCGCCGCCAGCTTCGCCTGCAATTGCCGAAATGCCAGCTCCAGCGCCCCCTTGCCCACCGGCTGCAAGCTGCTGGCCACAAGCTGATATTTCCCCTGCGGCGCGTAAACCGAAACTTCCCCCGTCGCGATCATCTCCGCGCCGTCTTCCAGCTTAAACGCCAGCCGCAAAGCCGCGCTGCGCCACATCACACAACCGATACAAGCGCCCGCATCCTTGAGAGTGAAATACAAATGCCCCGAAGCCTGCTTGCTGCTGGCATTGCTCACTTCCCCGCGAACCACCACCGAAGCCGGCACCCCCGCGCGAACCGCCCTGTCGATGACAGAAGTCAGTTGCGTAACCGTCATCGCCGACGAAGGATCAACCGGCGACCCGGCTTTGCCGCCTCGCGCGGTGCCGTCTCGTCCCTTGAGCCGCTGGTGAACCTCAAAAAAACCTTCGGAACTCATGTCATCCGAATCATAACAACCCAAAGGAGTTGTTGCCTGAAAGGCCGACGTAAGCGGTTGGCGGATCGGGATTATCGAGCTATTGGCGCGCAAAAAGAATCCCAGGCCGTTCTGGCGAGCGGCCCGGGATCCGTGCGTGGTTTGATATTGTTTTGCGGGTTATTCCCCGCGAGCTTATTCCCCGTGGCCGCCGGTTGTCTCCTCCAGCATTTTGCGGAGGTAGCCGTTCTCGCGACGGGTGGCTTCCAGATCGAAGACCAGATATTTGATGCTCAGGCGGAGATAGTCCAGGCTCTCCTGGAGACTGCTCACCGTTTGACGAAGCCGTTCGTGGCGGACCCGTGTTTCATCCGCCAATTGTTCCAGCTTCTGACGCTCGCTGACCGGAAGTGTGCTGATTTCACCCATCAGCTCGGCCAGCTTCGTCTGAAACTCCTGTTCGTTCATGTGCATTCTTCCCTCCATCTGGAGGAACCAGTAGGCAAAGGGTATTCCACCTCCATGTGATTTTGGCGATCCTTCGCGAGCAGCTAAAAACCTTTAGCGCAAATGCCAAATATTGGCGATTGTGGCTAATTCCGATTGCGCCAATTGTGTGGCATGTTGCCTAAAACCAACACTTGATGGCATTCACGATGCAAACTCTCCACAACAAGCGCTCCGCGTTGCGTGCGGCACACGCGGCCTTTTTCGGTCCAAGGTCCCATAGAAACCGATTAACCGATCCAAACGGCCGCATATCCAACCGCATTGTCCGGCGGCTGCGGCGCCACCGCGGCCAACGTCTGACAACTATTGGCGTGGCGGAGAACCACCGCCGAGCTCGCGCCGCCCGCCATGCAAGCCGACATCATCGCGGCGATGGCCCCGGCGCCGCAGGCGTTGTAGCGCGCCTGAACTTCCGGCACGATCCGTTCAGGCGTCATATCCGTTACGATCCGCAAAAGGCGCTCATCGTTTTCCATCGCCCATGCAAGGCCCGCTTCGCCGACGCCCGCCGGCGCGAAACGATAATTCGGGCCGTAGTGCGTGAGATCGCTGCTCGCCAGATAGATTGCCGACAATCCGCTGGCCGCGATCCTGGCGGCAACCGTCTGGCCGATTTCCAGCGCCAGCATGTTTGGCGGCGCCTCGATCGGCAGAACCAGTGCCCGCGGCCAGGCAACCTGCACCAGCGGCAACTCAACTTCAACCGCGTGCTCAAGCTGATGGAATCGATCATCCACCACAAATTGCGATGGCAACGCAGCCAGCTCATCGCGCAGCAATGTCGCAATCGGCGATGTTCCACCCGGCAAAGCCCAGGCGCCGTACGAATCCAGCACACCCTTCTCGGCCGGCAAAGGCGTGTGAATCGCGCCGAAAACGACAACCAGATCAATATCAGCCGCCTGGGCGGCGACGGCCGCAATGGCCTCGGCAGCAATGGATGCGCTGCAAATCCAGCCCGCATGCGGCACGATCGCGCCCAAGGCGGCCTTGCCCTTCAAGGGCGGGAACGCTCTGCCCGCCATTTGGGCACGACCAAAATTCATCAGTTCATGGGCTGCCGCGGTACATCGCTCCGTCTCCGCGGGATAGAACGTACCCGCGACCGCGGGACTCCTGACGGTGGAATTTTCGCCGCCTTGCATGAAGGCCTGGTCCCTTGGCCCTGACATTGCGGTACTATAATTTCATGTGCTGAAACCTGATAACGAATGCGGAGTTCTCGACAGTCCGATTATGTTGAATTGAACGATCACGCTTGCAAGCGAAGAATTTCCGAATGAATCCACCCGAAAAAAACTCAGCGGCTGATGCGCTTTCCGCCATGTCGCGGCACAGCGCGCCGAGTTCTCCTTCCGCCGGCAAACCCATCGCCTTAAGCCCGGTCACGGGAAAGTTGCCGGGCAAGGCCGATGCGATTGAAAAGCGCCGCACGATGATTCCCATTCTGTTGACGATTGGCGTGATCCTTTCCATTGCCGGATTTGATGTCCTGCTCAGCGGGCCGGAATCCGCCTTGCAGGATCTTCTTCCCGCGTGGGCAGCTGTCGCCCTGCTCGTGGTTGGTAGTCTTGCCGTCGCAGCGGCAGCTTTGAATATGTGGGTGGTTCGCCAGCAAATCAGCGTGGCCAGTGCACATGAGTCTGCCACACATTGACACTGCCTCTCATGCGGTTCTATTATCCGTTGCACTAAACATTGAGGAGAAGCCATGGCCAGTGAAAGCGTTACACAGTTTACGGATGCAAATTTTGAAGAAGAAGTGATTAAATCGGGGGTTCCGGTTCTGGTGGATTTCTGGGCCGAGTGGTGCCAGCCGTGCCGCCGCCTGGCTCCCACGATTGAAAAGCTCGCCGGCGATTACGCCAACAAGGTGAAGGTCGGCAAGCTGGACACCGATTCCAACCACGCGACGGCCAGCAAATACGCAATCAGCGCAATTCCGACGGTTCTCTTATTCAAGGGCGGTCAGGTAACGCAGAAGTTCGTAGGCCTAAGGCAGGAACGCGATTTCCGCGAAGCGCTGGATGCGGCGATTGCTGTGGCTAAGTGACCGGCCCTCGGGCCGATTTGAACTTGCTAGTTGATTAATTTGCCGAACGATCATTCTCTTTTCGAGCGAGTTCGGAAAGCGTTGTTAGTTTCGGATTTCATCTACGCGCATAAATTCAAAGTCGGCAAGCTGAGGAATCAGCCTTTTACTCTGGTCGACCGTTTTAATTTTATTTCGAAGCTCCACGCCACGCTCGCCGGGATCTGATCTGCAAACCAATCATGTAATAACACTACCGCGGCTTGGTGGGTTCGCCGGCTAGCTCGCGGATTCGGATGAGGAGGTTTTCGAAGGCTATCGTGCCTTTTACCAGGAAGTCCACCGCGCCGAGGCGTTTGGCTTCGATCATTGTTTCGTGCTGGGAATCAGCTGAGTACATCAGAACGCGCACATCTTTCAACTCATTGTGTTCCTTGATCGTGCGGAGAACCGTGAGGCCGTCCATTTCGGGCATGTTCACGTCGAGAATTAGCAGCGAGGGCTTGCGAAGGTGGAGCATGGACAGGGCTTCGGCGCCGCCGGTGACCGACACGGCCTCGTGGCCGGAATAACGGAGCAGCCTTTCCAAAGCGGTGCCGGTGTCTTTCTGGTCGTCTACAATCAGGATCATAGCGCAGTTCAAAAAATGGTTATTCTCAGAATAAGTTCTTTATTTTACAGGAAGCCAGAAACGGGCGTAACGGATAGAATTGCAACACGTCTAAAATCATCCCCAGATTGCTGGATGTGGTCGATGGGACCGTGCTTAAGTTGAGCCTGGCCAAAGGGTTGAGTGCCATTGAAATATTCGCAGCAGACCTTTTAACCCATGGCGCGGAAGTGTCTTGCGTGGAAAATGTCCTTCGATATTCTAGGGCCGCCAATGAACCCGGCTAAATAACTTATGATCATCCCCACAGAGCCAATCGGCAGTATTCCGCGTCCGCCCCAGCTGGTCAAAGCGGTGGGAACGCGCGATGGAACCGATCCGTCGCTGAACGCCTTATACGAGGACGCGATCCGCGACACGATCGCGTGTTTCGAGGCGACGGGGTCTCCGGTGATTACGGACGGCGAGCAGCGAAAGTACCACAATTTCTGGACCTATTGCGTGCAGGGTTTGCCGAACACGGCTCCAGATGGTTTCCAGATTCCGTTTTCAGCTGGACATGTTCGCCGGATGTTGCGCCTTACGGGCGGGCCGTTCCGCTACCGGCAGCGGGCCGATGCCTATCTTGAATTTGCGCTCCGCTTTGCGCGGGTGCCAGTGAAGCAGGCGGTTATTTCGCCCTCAGCCCTGAGTTTGATGTACCCGGCGGTAGAGATTCCCGGTTATCCGCGGGATCAATTCATCCAGGAGTTGCTGCACGAGCATGAAACGGAGATCCGCAATTGCCTGAACATGGGCGCCCATAACGTGCAGGTCGATTTCACGGAGGGGAGGCTGGCGATCAAGATCGATCCTTCGGGCAAGCTGCTTCACAGCTTTATTGACCTGAATAATCTGGCTCTGTCGCGGTTTTCGGCGGAGGAGCGGAAGCGGATCGGGGTGCATACATGTCCAGGAAGCGACCGTGACTCGACGCATAGCGGCGACGTGGATTACGCGGAATTATTGCCTAGCCTGTTTGAGCTGAAGGCGGGTAACTTCTACATCGCCCTTGCGGGTGAACCCGACCGCGATCACGTTCTGCGGATTATCCGCAAACACATGAAGCCAGACCAGCGGATATTTGTGGGTGTTGTATCACCGATCGACCCCCGCGTTGAGACACCGCAAGAAATTTGTGAACGCGTGCTGGAGGCGGCGAAATACATTCCCGCCGATAAGTTGGGAACGTGCGACGACTGTGGGTTTTCGCCTTTTTGCGACGACACAACGACGACTCGAGAGACGGCCTTTGCGAAGATTCGGTCCAGGGTGCTGGGCACCGCTCTTGCCGCGGAGGTTATCGGGAGATAGACAGTGCCCGTCGACGATGAGGAAAAGCAGCTTCGTTCCGTAGCTCTGCAGAACGCTCAAAGCATTCTTGCCGCCCGCCACCGGGCGGAAGAGGAGCTTGTGCGCGCTAAGGAATCGCTGGAACAACGGACCCGTGAGCTGGCGAATTCGCTGGCGATGATGCGCGCGACCCTGGAGGCTGCTTCGGATGGAATATTAGTTACGGACGGTCGCGGGGGCGTTACGGGATTTAATCAGCGCTATATTGATATGTGGCGCATGCCGCGCGAGGTTGTGGACTCGCGAGAGCACCGCCGGCTTCTGGAATTTGCCAGCAACCAATTTGCCGTTCCCCGGAATTTTCTTGCCCGGCTCGCTCAGATTAACGAGTCATCCCCAATGGAAAGCACGGACGTGCTTGAACTGGCCGATGGACGGGTTTTTGAGCGCCTCTCGCGCACGCAGGTGGTGGATGACAAGGAGGTGGGACGTGTCTGGACCTTCCGGGACATCACGGATCGCAAGCGTGGCGAGGAAATCCGCCTGCGGTTGGCGGCGATCGTTGAATCAACCGATGACGCAATCGTCAGTAAGACGCTGGAGGGGATCATTACCACCTGGAACGAGGGCGCCCAGCGGATGTTCGGCTATGCGGCGGGCGAGGTGATCGGCAAACCGATTACGATATTAATTCTTCCGGACCGGGTAAAAGAAGAGGTGGAGTTTTTACAGCGTCTGAGGCGGGGAGATCGAATCGAGCACTACGAGACAATTCACAGGCGAAAAGATGGCTCTCTTTTGAATGTCTCGCTCACGGTTTCCCCGGTGAGGGATAGTAACGGAAACATCATCGGGATCTCTAAAATAGCGCGAGACATCACGGCACGGAAACAGATGGAGGAGGCGCTGCGGGATGAAACCCGAATCCTTGAAGTGCTGAATAAGACCGGAGCCTCCATCGCCTCGCGCCTGGATATGGAGGATTTGGTGCAATCCGTCACGGACTCAGCGACGGAGTTGAGCGGCGCGAAGTTCGGGGCGTTCTTCTACAACATTATTAACGAGAGCGCGGAGACCTTTCACCAATACGCGCTTTCCGGGGCGCCGCGCGAGGCGTTTGAAGGATTTGGGCTGCCGCGGAATACCGCGATCTTCAGTCCGACTTTTCTTGGCAAGCAAATCGTTCGCTCGCCCGACATCACGAAAGATCCCCGATACGGTGGAACGGCGCCACATCATGGAACGCCGAAAGGATTTTTACCGATCCGCAGCTACATGGCGGTGCCGGTGCTTTCCCGTTCCGGGGAGATGATTGGCGGGCTTTTCTTCGGCCACCCCGAAGCTGGGATATTCAGCGACCGGGCGGAACGGCTGGTTGTTGGCGTTGCGGCGCAAGCGGCGGTCGCGATCGATAACGCGCGGCTGTACGACAACCTGAAAACGGCGTCGCAGGAGCGCGACTTTCTGCTGGAGGCCGAGCGGGCGGCTCGGACGGAAGCGGAGCGCGTGAGTTTCCTGAAGGACGAGTTTCTGGCCACGCTTTCACATGAGCTGAGAACTCCGTTAAACGCGATCCTGGGTTGGTCCCAGCTTTTGCTCGCGCGGGCGGGCGAGGACACGGATCTTCGGGAAGGGCTGGCGGTCATCGAGCGGAACACAAAAATCCAGACCCAGCTGATTGAGGACCTGCTGGACATGAGCCGGATCATTTCCGGAAAAATCCGGCTGGATGTGCAGCGGGTGGATCTTCAGGATTCGATCAATGCGGCCGTGGAATCGGTTCGGCACTCGGCGGACGCAAAGGACATTCGCCTGCAGCTTGTGCTTGATCCGCTGGCAGGGCCGGTGCGCGGCGACCCGAACCGGCTGCAGCAATGCTTCTGGAATTTGCTGGCCAACGCGATCAAGTTCACACCAAAAGGGGGAAAGGTGCAGGTGAGCCTGGAGCGGGTGAACAGCCACGTTGAGGTATGCGTTGTTGATGACGGCCGAGGAATTGAGCCGGAGTTTCTGCCCCATGTCTTTGAGCGCTTCAGACAGGCGGACGCCTCGACGACCCGACGCTACGGCGGCCTGGGCCTGGGACTTTCCATCGTTAAACAACTGGTTGAACTGCACGGAGGCTCGATACGCGCCAAAAGCGCGGGCGAGGGAAAGGGAGCGACATTCTGCATTGAACTTCCCCTTATGGTGGTGCACCCGCCGGACCTTCGAGGCTCGGCCGGACACCCGCGCGCCACCAAGGGAACGGCAGCGGCGGCGGACCATCCATCATTGGAGGGGATTTCGGTGCTGGCGGTGGATGACGAGCCGGACGCCCGGAACCTGCTGAAGCGCCTGTTGGAAGACTGCGGCGCGCGGGTGTACCTGGCGGCTTCGGCGAAGGAGGGGCTGGCAATTCTGCAACACCAACTTCCAGATATGATCATCAGCGACATTGGAATGCCGGGGCAGGACGGCTACGAGTTCATCAAACAGGTTAGACGGCTAAGCCCGGAACAGGGTGGCCGGATTCCAGCGGCGGCCTTCACCGCTTTTGCCCGGGCGGAGGACCGGACACGCGCCCTCCGCGCGGGGTTTCAGACCCATGTTGCAAAGCCGGTGGAGCCCACCGAGCTTACGGCTGTTGTCGCGAGCCTTGCGACGAAGCGGTAATTGCAGGCGCGAGACAGGGGATTAACCGCATTTTGGTTTCCGCTCTCCGTGTCTGGCGGGGCCTTGGATATTGTGCGTTGGCAGTTCGCGCTAAAGATCTTAAGGTGAAAAGAAGCATGAGCGCAGGTGGCTCTTGCAACTACCGTGAATCAAGGTCGTCGGACGACTAGATAAATGGCAACACGCTTTGGCGGGAGGCCAGGTGCAGAGTAAGCCGACGTGATCGCACACCTTTGTGTGTTGGATCACGTCGGTTTTTTTGTTTTAGCCATAACCAAGGTTGGAAACGGATTCCAATCTTTTTTTGCGGGCGGCGGGACAAGTTTGCTTCCGAGCCAATTTCATTTTCAGGAGTTAAGCCATGTTGTGCAAAAATTCGGTCGTTGCGTTGTTTGATCATCATTCTCAGGCGGAACACGCCGTCCAGAAACTGCAGGAGGCAAGCTTCGACATGAAGTCGCTGTCGATCGTGGGCAAGGGATATCACACGGAAGAAAATGTCGTCGGTTATTACTCGGCCGGCAACCGGATGAAATATTGGGGCGCGGAAGGCGCGTTCTGGGGCGCGATCTGGGGATTGCTGTTTGGATCGGCGTTCTTCATGATTCCGGGCGTGGGTCCCTTGATTGTGGCTGGGCCATTGGTGGCGTGGATTGTCGCGGCATTGGAGGGCGCGGTGGTTGTCGGCGGCGTTAGTGCCATTGGCGCTGGGCTCTACAGCATTGGCATTCCGAAGAAGAGCATTTTGCTGTACGAGACAAAGCTCAAGGCCGGCGCGTTTATGCTGGTGGTGCACGGAACGCCGGAAGAAGTCACCAGGGCCAAGGCGATTCTCGCCACAACTGGCGCGTTGGAAACCCAGTTACATTTGACCGATGCCGTTCCAGCACTCGTGTAACGAAATGCCGCCACTCGCATGACGAATATGGGTTTGCATTTACGCTTGAGGAAGCGGCGTGAACTTTGCGCCGCGATTTTAGCGTGACCCCGCCTGCAACGGAAGGAAGACCATGAGCAGCACCGTCATCTCGGCCGCGGCGTTTGCCGAGCTTTGCGTGAAGGGTACGAAGATCGACCTTATCGACGTGCGCACACCCACCGAATATCGGGAGGTGCATCTTGAAATTGCTCGGAACGTGCCGTTGGATCAACTCGATCCGGCGGCCTTGATGCAGGCTCGCAATGGCTCGGGCGACGAGCCGCTGTACCTCATCTGTCGTTCTGGAAGCCGAGGCCAGCAAGCGTGCGAAAAGTTCGTCAAGGCGGGATTCCTGAACGCGGTCAATATCGCAGGCGGCACGATGGCGTGCGTGGAAGCTGGCCTTGCGGTCGCGCGTGGCAAGAAAGCGGTCTCATTCGAACGGCAGGTGCGGATCGCAGCAGGGTCGCTGGTGGTGCTGGGGGCGGTCCTTGGGTGGTTCCTTCATCCGGCATTCATCGGGCTATCGGCTTTCGTTGGAGCCGGCCTGGTTTTCGCCGGGATTACCGATACCTGCGGGATGGGCATGATTCTGGCCCGAATGCCGTGGAACAAATGCAGCCAGGATTCCCCTTCTATTTGCGCCCGCTGATTGACCGTTGTCGGGCTGTCGGGCCAGTGTTGTGGGATGAGGCAATGAGCCGTATCCGCGGGGCAATTGATGGAAGCGCCAATGCCTGATGGACCGATTTCGCAGCTCATAAAATTCTGGGCCAGCCGAAGGATGCTGGTCATCGCCGGTGTCGCGCTATGCGGGATCGCGCTGCACCTGATTCTCCGCTATGGCCTGCATAGCCAAGCCCCATCGTACCAGATCCCGCTTTGGATCGTTCTGTCGTTCGGGGGAATTCCTCTGCTCTATGAACTGGTGGCAAAGGCGGTGAAGTTCCAGTTCAGTTCCGACCTCCTTGCCGGCATCTCGATCGTCACCGCCGCCATACTGGGCGAGTATCTGGCGGGCGCTCTGGTTGTGCTGATGCTTTCGGGCGGAGAGGCGTTGGAAAGTTACGCCGTCCGCAGCGCCTCATCGGTGCTGCGCGCTCTCGCGCTGCGAATGCCTTCGATCGCCCATCGGCGTGAAGACGGCAAAGTGGTGGATGTCCCCCTGAGCGAATTGGAGATCGGCGACACGCTCATCATCTTTCCCCACGATATTTGCCCGGTGGACGGCATCGTCACCGACGGTCACGGCGTCATGGACGAATCGTTCCTCACTGGCGAGCCGTTTCAGATGTCAAAGACGCCCGGCTCGGAAGTGATATCAGGGGCGATCAACGGTGAATCCGCGTTGACGATTCGAGCGACCCGTCCGGCCGCCGATTCCCGGTACGCAAAGATTATGCAGGTCATGCGGTCCGCAGAGCAGAATCGCCCCACGATGCGTCGGCTGGGCGACACGCTGGGCGCGTTCTACACGCCGCTGGCGGTTTTGATTGCCCTGGTCGCGTGGGGCATCAGCGGGCATTCAAGCCGCTTTCTGGCGGTCCTAGTAGTCGCGACGCCTTGCCCCCTCCTGATTGCCATCCCCGTTGCGATCATCGGCGCGATCTCATTGTGCGCCCGTCGGGGCATCATCGTGAAGAACCCGGTTGTGCTGGAGATGATCGCCACCTGCCGCACGGCGATCTTCGACAAAACCGGCACCCTCACCTATGGCCGGCCCCGCCTGACAGATCAGATTGTAGTTCCGGGCGCCGACGTGGCTCACGTCCTCGGCCTGGTGGCGAGTCTGGAGCGTTACTCAAAACACCCGCTGGCTCTTGCTATCCAGGGGGCCGGCGAGGTCGCCGGACTACCGCCCCAGGAAGTGACGGAAATCAGCGAACCGCCCGGCCAGGGCATGCGCGGCACCGTCGGTGGCCACACGGTTCGAATAACCAGCCGCGGCGCGCTCGCCAAGGCACCGGTTGCAGGAGTTGACCAGATGCCCGCGCATGGCGGTGGCCTCGAGTGTTTCGTCGTCATTGACGACCGCTATGCGGCTGCCTACCGATTTCGTGACGAGCCCCGCGTCGAGGGCGTTTCTTTCATCAGGCATCTCTATCCCCAGCACCACTTCAATCGCCTCATGATCGTCTCGGGAGATCGCGAGTCCGAAGTCCGTTACCTCGCGGAGCAGATCGGCATCAAAGAGGTGTATGCCCAGAAGACGCCGGAAGAGAAAGTGGCGATCGTGCGCGCGGAAACCCTTAAAGCCCGAACGCTGTATGTGGGGGATGGCATCAACGATGCCCCAGCGCTGATGTCGGCGACCGTCGGCGTTGCGATCGGTCAGAACAGCGACATCACCACCGAGTCCGCCGGCGTCGTGATCATGGATAGCTCTCTGGAAAAGGTCGATGAGTTCATGCACATCAGCCGGCGCATGCGACAGATTGCTCTCCAAAGCGCGGTCGGCGGCATGGCTTTGAGCGTGATCGGGATGGCGCTCGCCAGCGGCGGCCTCTTGTCCCCCGTGGCCGGCGCGGTGAGCCAGGAGGTCATCGACGTGCTGGCGGTTCTCAACGCCCTGCGAGCGGCGATTCGTCCGAAGGAGCTGTCTGATTTCGGCGGATAACCGTCAATAACGATTACGGATTGCGACGTTGCCGCATAGCGCGACATGATCCGAACGGAGATACCCATGTCAATGCATGACCATCACAAAGTCGAATCAGCGAATGATACCGTTTCCAGTTCCCCCGGAATTTCCTGGTACAAGTCCCCACTCGGACTGGCGTGCCTTGGCATTGCGGTGGTGGCTGGTTACTACCTCTGGAAATACCACAGCCAGCATGTCCTCGCGTTCCTGCCCTTCGGCATCTTCCTGCTGTGCCCGCTGATGCACTTTATGCATGGCGGCCATGGTCATCAGCATGGTTCAGATTCCAAAACCAACAAGCCCGATAATGAATGACCAGCCGGATATTAATGGCTCGAATCTGTAACTTTCGCACTTGAGCGAACTGTTAAGGGTGTACCAACCATTTGATTTATCAGAAAAGGAGCCTTTATGCGTTACGGATTTCTAATGTTGATGGTGCTTGCTGGCGGCGGCATCGCTTATGCAACGGCGAATTCAGGGCCACCATCGACGCAGCCAAGCAACGGCGGTTCGTGCTGTGGCATGAACATGATGGGAATGGGAAATATGATGGGTTGCATGTCGGCAACCACCAAACCCGCCCCCGCGACTCCGGATGAGCACGCTGTGCAACATTAATTTCACAACACAGCAAGCATGAATATTGTCCGTTGTGAGTTTAGTCCTAAAGGTCTAACGTGGAGCGTTGTGCGGGAGTTTCCTCCTGCTCGTTGTAAGAAATAAAAGTCGTCGGACGACTAGATAAATGGCAACCCGCCTTGGCGGGAGGCCAAGTACAGAGTAAGCCGACGTGGTTCAACGCCTTAATGGTGTTTGGCCACGTCGGTTTTCTTTTTCGTGATTAATCGAGAATCGATTATCGCAAGACGCTTTTGTAACAATTGAAAGGATTTGCCATGGGACTCGTGCTTCTCATTATCGTGATCGTGTTGCTGGTCGGCGGATTGCCCCATTGGGGTCATAGTCGCAACTGGGGTTACGGCCCAAGCGGGGGTTTGGGAGTGGTTCTGCTGATCCTGGTGATTCTGATGTTCTGCAACATTCTCCCCTACAGATGGTGAATGCAGACCTCGGGTATTTTAAATTTGGAAGCGCGGCGGTGAATCTAATCACCGCGCTTTGTCTTTTTTGAATTTAGGAGTTTGCTATGGAAACCGTAAATTTATCAATTCAAGGCATGCATTGTGGAGGCTGTGCCTCAAAAGTATCAGCCGCGCTGAAGTCCGTTAACGGCGCGACCGTCGAGCACGTTGCCGTAGGCTCGGCGCGGATTTCCTTCGATCCACAAAAGACGTCTGCCGCTGCCTTGATCGGCACCGTGGATAAACTTGGCTTCAAAGCCGCCGCGGCAAATGCCCACGCCTGATTCGCCCACAAGGAAAGAAGATGGACGATCACGAACATCACCATGGCGGCATAGCGGTCTCACCGGAGATGCCACCTGATGACCCGGCTCCAGCAAAACCGCCGGCGCCGCCGATGGATATGTCCGCGCACGGCATGGACGATGCGGATCATAAACCGGCATCCGGTAAAACCGACGCTGCCCCCGCGCGCGGCGCGCACGCCGAACATGGCGCAGGCATGTCGCACGATATGTCGGACCCGGTGATGTCGGCATCCATGGAGGCCGACATTCGCACCCGCTTCTGGGTGGCGCTGGGCCTCTCCGCCCTGGTTGTGCTTATCTCTCCCATGGGAGCAATGATCGGCATCCACTTGCCGCTTAGCGCGGCGGTCCGCTCGTGGACGCTTCTGGTGCTGACCACGCCGATCGTCTTCTGGTGCGGCTGGATTTTTGTTGCGGGGGCATTTCGCTCGCTTGTCTCTCGACGCCTGGATATGTCGGTGCTGATCGCGGTCGGTGTGCTGGCGGCTTACCTGGCGTCGGTTTACCTGACGATTATTGGATCAAAGGAACTGTTCTACGAAGCCGCGGCGATGCTCGTCACCTTCGTCCTGTTCGGCCACTGGATGGAAATGAAATCCCGCCGGGGCAGCTCCGATGCCCTGCACGCACTGTTCAATCTGGTGCCCCCCAAAGCCCGTGTGTTTCGCAACGGCAAGGAGATGGAAATCCCCACAGCAGAGGTCGTGCGGGACGATGTCGTCATGCTCAGGCCGGGTGATCGCGTGCCGGTAGACGGTGAAATCACCGAAGGCACCACGTCGATAGACGAGTCTCTCGTCACCGGCGAAAGCCTGCCCGTCGAGAAGAAACCTGGCGGCAAAGTCATAGGCGGTTCCGTCAACGGCGCGGGATCGGTGAAGTTCAAAGCCACGGGGGTCGGAGAAGAAACCACGCTGGCGCGAATCGCCAAGCTCGTCGAAACAGCACAAAATTCCAAGGCCCCCGGCCAGCGGCTGGCCGACAAGGCCGCGGCTTACCTGGTTGTTCTCGCGGTCGCAGCCGGCATCGCAACATTCATCGCCTGGCGGTGGGGCGGCGGCGTATCATTCGTCACAGCCCTGACCTTCGCCATCTCCGCCATCGTTATCGCCTGCCCCGATGCCCTGGGCCTGGCCACGCCAACCGCCGTCGCGGTTGGCACGGGCCTGGGCGCCAGACACAACATCCTGATTAAAGATGCCGCAACGCTCGAAGGTGCTTCCCGCATCACCGCAGTCGCTTTCGACAAGACCGGCACGCTGACCGAAGGCAAACCGCGCGTGGTAGACGTAGTCACCGCGGCGGGCATCAATGAAAACGATGCCCTGAAGTTTCTCGCAGCCGCCGAACGAGGCTCCAGCCATCCTCTCGCCGCCGCAATTCTCGAAGAGGCCAAGCGCCGGAATCTCAACGCTGATGACAAGGTCGAAGGGTTCGAAAATGTGGCCGGCCATGGGCTCCGCGCGGTCATCGCCGGCAAGCGCGTACTTGTCGGCAACGCCAGATTTCTGCAAGACGAAAAGATCGATCTAGCTCCCCTGAACGAAGGGGTGAATCGGTTGCTAAGCGCCAGCCGAACGCTGATTCTTCTCGCGATCGACGGCAAAGCCGCGGTAGTGATCGGCGTAACCGACCCAATCAAACCCTCAGCCAAGCGTGCCGTGGCCGAGCTCAGCAAACTCCACATCGAAACCGCGATGATCAGCGGCGACAACAAAGCCGTGGCCGAGGCAGTCGGGAAAGAGATAGGCATCGACCGTGTATTCGCCGAAGTCCTCCCGCAGGACAAAGCCAATTATGTCAAAACACTTCAAGGCGAAAAGAAATTCGTCGCCATGGTCGGCGACGGCGTGAACGACGCCCCAGCCCTTGCCCAGGCCGATATCGGGATCGCCATCGGCGCCGGCACGGATGTGGCAATCGAAGCGGCAAAAATCGTCCTGATGAAATCCGATCCACTGGATGTTCTTAACGCCATCATTCTTTCGAAGGCCACGGTACGAAAGATGAAACAGAACCTGGTGTGGGCCAGTGTCTATAACGTGCTGGCGATCCCCGTCGCAGCAGGTGTTTTCTACCCCTTGTGGCATGTGTCCCTGCGTCCGGAGGTATCCGCGCTGCTGATGTCCGCATCCTCAATCATCGTAGCCGTCAATGCGGTGATGCTCCGCCGTTCCGGGGCAAGTCTGCTCGTGGCCGCATAGCAACCTTGAAGGGCAATCGTATTGAATCCAATCTTCTTACCAGATGAATCGAGAAAAAAAATGCTGAATCTCAAAGTCGTTACAACCTCGCTGGGCATCTTCACCGCCATCAGCTTCATCCTGTGTGTGATCTATGGATTGATCGTGCCAGCAAGCATGCACTCGCCCCAATTGCTTGAAATGGTCTTGCCAGGTTTCAAATGGCTGACGTTTCTGGGCTTCAGCCTCGCATTGATTGAAAGCTTTCTCTACGGAGCGTTCGCCGGACTGATTTTCGTCCCGATTTATAACCTGCTCAGCCGATGGGTCGGCCCGGCAAAGCAATAGGCGCGCATCCGCCCGCCCACCGTAACCGTGGCGACAAGTTGATGAGAAAACGCCTGTTTTTACTTCTCACCTGCTTGTTCGTCGTCATGATCGGTTACGGCATCACGATGCCGGTCCTGCCGTTCTACAGCGAACGCCTCGCGCTGGCGGGAGGGGCATCACGCCGATCGCTTCCGATCCACATTGCCCTGCTCACCAGCATTTATGCGTTGGCGCAATTTATCTTTGCTCCGGTCTGGGGGCGATGGTCGGACAGAATTGGCCGGCGCCGGCTTTTGCTGATCGGGATCGCCGGATCAGCGGTCGCGATGATTCTGTTTGGGGTATCGACTTCGCTGCGCATGCTATACATCGCGCGGATCATCGGCGGCATCCTGTCGTCAGCCACCGTTCCCGCGGCCGCAGCCTATGTGGCGGATGTAACCGATGCCGCCACCCGCAGCCGTGGCATGGCATGGCTGGGTTCGTCCGTGAGCCTTGGCGTGATCGCCGGACTGGCGCTGGGCGGAATCTCGCCGAAGAGTGATCTGCACTTCATCGGCTTTTACGGCTGCATCATGGTCAGCAGCCTTTCGTTTCCATTTTTTGGGGCTGCCATATTGATGGCCGTCGCGCTTCTCGCTGCGTTGCGGTGGTTGCCGGAATCGTTACCTGCTCCGATTGCGGTCATTCCGATTGATCGACGGATCGATAGCTCCAGCATGATTTGGCGCAGGCTGGGGTTACTCCTGGGTGTGGCCGCGGCCGGACAGTTCGGCCTTACGATCTTCGAGGGAACGTTTGCGGTGTACGCGCAGCAGAAAATGGGGTACGGCCCCTCGGGCCTGGCAATCACATTCATGGTTTGCGGTTCCGTGATGGCAGTCTTCCAGGTCGTCCTCGCCTGGTGGTTGTCCGGGCGCTTGAGCGAATTAAGCCAACTTTCCTGGGGCTTTGCACTCATGGGGGTGGGAATTACGTTGCTTCTTCTCGCGCGTTCCGTGCCGGCAGTTTTGGGAATGGTGGCAACGCTTGCGATGGGCATGGCGCTAATTTCCCCGAACCTTTCGGCGCTGATCTCACGTTGGGGCGGCGAGCGAACGGGCGCGGCGCTGGGCCTTCAAAGCGCGGCCAACAGCCTTGGCCAGGCGGGCGGCCCGATCGTGGGCAGCCTTCTGTTCGTGTGGCGTTCGAGCGCGCCCTACGCCTTAGCGGGATTTCTTATGTTCGGCATCGGCATTGCAACCTTCCGCGCGAACATGGCCTGGCCACCTATTGGCGAATCGTCTAAAAAGTTCGCGTCCAAAAGTGTTGGTTGACTCGCCGCGGCGTTTTACGCCAGCTCCTTCAGCCCGACGAGCTACCCGCGCCAGTGATTTGTCACCACACCATCCTTAAATTCAACAAAAGCCGTATGAGAATTCTCATGGCTGCTGGAACCGCCAAAGATCAGAAAAACCGCCCCGCTGTTGTCGGTGTGTTCGGTGTATGTCCATTTCCAGATTTCGCTTCCATCATCCAGCTTTTGCTTGCTTGTCGGCTCACCCAATACCGCTGCCACCCAAGACATCGACTTACCGGGGACAACCTGCGCCCAGGTGGAGTCGCCGACGTTTGTGCCGGTGTGGGTCACATTTGAACTGCTGCTGACCAGGCAGCCGTTCATGCAAACCATTGGTAAAACAGCGCCGAGAGAAAGTGCCGCTAAAAGGAAATGCTTTGCAGTATTCATATTGAGCCCTCAGCGATGATGACACGCGCACATACGGAAGGATAGTCGGACGAGGAAAATAAAATTGCAGCGAATGCACTGCGGCTCGCTTGAATGCGTTCAGGGAAGCGGCGACACCCGATTTCAGAAGATGACGCGCAGCCTATCGTTTTCGATTCGGAGCGCTTTCAAAGAGCGGGTTGGTAATCGCCACCTTGGTGGGGAGGGCCGGCGCGGCGGCGGGATCGCTGGGGCCTGAAATTTTCACGGGGACCAGAATGGGTTGCGGTTTATTCGCAGGGTTGTCGCCATTGGTACCGTGATGTGGCGCCGCAGCAGGCCGCGCTGCATTCGGAGCGGGATGACGGGTTGGACCGCCATAAGGCGTCGAAGCTGGATTGCGATTGGGAACGGCCGGTTGCGAGACGTTCGAGGGGGGGGCGCTCGGAAGAGGCGCGCCAGGGTGGCGGCCTTGATCAGTTCGCGGTGGCGCTACGTTTCCTCTAACCGGCGCGGCAACGGACTGCGCGGGCTGGGCGGGCACGCCGTCAGCGGCGGGAGAATTGTGCTGTTCCTCCGCGATTGCCGCTTCAGCGGGCGCCATGTCCGGGCGATAGAGGCGGCCATTGAAGGCTTTGAGGTATTCAGTCCAGTTGGCTTCGCCCCCACCAGCCTGGGGTTCGCCGCGGGTGAAGTTCAGGGCCATCATCATCTTTGCATCGAAGTTTTCGATGACGTGGACGGCAATTGCCTCGGGCGTCGAGGGGACCCTGGCGGCGCCAAATTCGGGCTCGCCGTGATGGCTCAGAATTATATGTTGAATGACGTTAATCAGCGGCTGGGGGATGGGCTCGCCCAGAACCGCCTCGGCGATCTTCGCCTTTTGATCGACCCACATCGCGGATTTTACGATGTGCCCGACAAGCTGGCCGCCGTCCGTGTAGCCGAAGGAGCAGTCGTAGCTCAGCTCCCAGGTCTTGGCGATGTCATGGAGGAAGATTCCAGCGACGACCAGATCGCGATTGAGCCGGGGATAAAACTTACAGACCGCGTCGGCCACTTCCATGGCGTTGAGCGTGTGCTCCAGCAGGCCGCCAATATAGGCGTGATGAAAATTCATCGCCGCGGGCGCCTTGCAAAAGTTGTTCATCAACTCTTCATCATCGAGATAGGCCTGAATAAGGGCTGCCAAGTGGCGGTTATGGATGCTGCCGCACAGTTCAAACAGCCGCTGGCACATTTGGTCGACGTCGTGAACCGTGTGGGGCACCAGATCGGCGACATCGAAGCTGCCCTCCTTGGCAGGCCAGGTTTTTTCGATAATCAGCTGCAGGTTGTTCTGATAGTTTTCCGTTCGTCCGCGAATGCGCAGGAAGCCGGCCTCGGGAAGGGAATTGAAGACTTCGCGGGTTGCGTTCCAAAGCCGCGCCGTCACCTGGGCGGTGCGGTCGGAGCAAAAAGCCTTGATGAAATATTTTCCGGTGGAGGTGGCGGACAACTGCTTATTGGTGATGACGAAAACGTCTTCAACCAAGTCACCTGGAGCACAATCGCGAAGATAGAGTCGACGCATGATTTGACTTTAACTTGCCGTGTCGCAAGGCCCATATCGCCAGGCATTTCCATGCAAGGTGTTCACGCATCGACGTTCAACACGTAAACGGGCTGGCGCGATATTCAAACCCAAGGCCGGCCGAGAGCATTCTTCCGCGCAAGTTATATGGATTTTTTGGACAGTAGCCACAAAAATTATTGCCCGTCAACAAGCCCAGATAACGCCGTGGATGTATTGGTCACCTAACCGGGCAGACCACCTGAGGATCGGCCCACAACACCAGTGAGTATACAATTAAAAAGACATTCAGAAGGCGCAAATGTCGCCGGGAATTTGGGTAAAACCCAATCCATTCTGACAGAAATCGCAAAATATCAATTTCGGACCGCGTTATTTGGCCTTGGCAAACCGTTGATCCGCGGTCTTCCAGTTAATCGCGTTCCACCAGGCGGCAATGTAATCGGGCCGGCGGTTTTGATACTTCAGGTAGTAAGCATGCTCCCAGACGTCCAATCCGATGATTGGAAATGTTCCTTCCATCATTGGGCTGTCCTGGTTGGCCGTTGAAATAATCTCCAGCTTTCCACCTTTGTTTACCAGCCATGCCCAGCCGGATCCAAATCGTCCGGTGGCGGCGGCGGCGAATTTTTCCTTGAACGCGTCAAACCCACCAAAACTGTTGGTTATGGCAGTGGCCAGCGCCCCTACCGGAACCGCGCCGGGCTTGCCGGCGGGATTGAGAATCTCCCAGAAGAGCGTGTGATTATGGTGGCCGCCCCCGTTGTTGCGAACCGGGGTCTTTATCGCTTCGGGCACGATTGCCAGATTGTTGGCGAGAAGTTCTTCGACACTTTTGCCGGCCAGTTGCGGAGCCTGCTCGAGTGCCTTGTTCAAGTTGTTAACGTAAGCAGCATGGTGTTTGCCGTGATGGATTTCCATCGTGGTCTTATCAATATTGGGCTCAAGGGCATCGGCGGGAAAGGGAAGCGGGGGAAGGGTGAAAGCCATTGGAAGTCTCCTGCAAGATCAAAATTCAGTCGCGCACGGGTTCTACACATCAATCAGGGTATACAGCGCCTAAATTGACGTCAACCCTTGGCATGCGGAGCGATGCCGATCTTCATTAAGATATGGTGTGATCAGTTCTTACAAATTTTTAGAGCCCTTCTCTGTGAAGGTCCGATAAGTTGTTGGCGGCGCTGGTGGTGCGGTACCACCGGGCGAAACCCCTGGCAATAGGCAAGCGCTCCTTTGCAAGAACCGGACGGTCACCTTAGACTACTGCCCGACGTTGCAGCACTGCAAAACCCCATGGGTCGTTACGACCTGCCGACGGGACCCGTTGCATTTGTGAGCTTCAAACGTCCGCACCAGGCAAGGATGCCGTTCTTAGATTCGGCACGCGCGTTCACTGAGCGCTCGGCCAAAGGCATCTATGATTGTTGATTGTCATACGCATATCTGGCAGTCCCCTGATCAGCTCGGACAGCTGGAACTAGGGGAGCACGTTCGACCGCAGCGGATGCGCACGCCGCGCGTCTCGAGTACGGGGAAGACGAATTGGCGCACCCTGCCGGCGGCTGACCCCGACCATCACTGGGCTCAATCCTCGCTGGTGGACAAATCCATTGTTTTAGCATTCAAAAGCCGTTACCTGCAGGCGGAGATTCCCAATAGCTACGTTGCGCAGTACGTCAATCGATTTCCGCAGAAGTTAATTGGCTTTGCCGGGATCGATCCAACCGAGCGCTCGGCGCTGGATGAGCTTCGAGCCGCCCGAAACGACCTTCAACTGCGGGGCATCACACTTTCCCCGGCGAACCAGGATTTCCATCCATGCGACTCGCGGGCGATGTTGGTTTACGCGGAGGCTGAAAAGCTGGGAATGCCCATTCTGATTCACCCCGTCGGTCATTTCAGCGAGCACAGCAAGCTGGAATTCGCCAGGCCCTTCCTTTTCGACGAAGTTGCCCGGAATTTTCCCAAACTTCGCATTGTCATCGCCCAACTGGGCCAGCCCTGGGTAGAGGAAACCGTCTGCCTGCTGGGCAAGCACGACAATGTCTATGCGGATGTCAGCGGGATGCTGTCCCGCCCCTGGCAGGCATACAACGCTTTGGTTTCCGCACATCAATACCAGGTCATCGATAAGCTGTTATTTGGCAGTGACTTCCCATACACCAGCGTTACCGAGTGCATTGAAGCGCTCTACAGCATCAACCAGTTGGCGCAGGGAACGAATCTGCCGGTGGTGCCCCGTGAGGCGCTTCGTGGGATTGTGGAAAGAGATGCCTTGGGTCTTTTGGGATTGTCGTAACCGCCGGTTTGCCGATAGGTCCAGGAGAGGAATTAAACTGATGATGAATGCGAAGTTGGGCTCACGGTCATTGTTCGCGCTGAGTGGTTTTCTTTTTGCCTTGACAGCAGGTTGCGGGTCGTCGACGCAGAGCCAGCTTCGGATGGCAAGCCTCGAACGCCATTGCGCGTTTTCGCAGGGATTTTCCCACGCCTACATCAGTCAGAACAGCACGGGCGACGCGGATATCGTGCTGGTGCAAGAAGGATCCGATGCCCGCCATGACGATCCGCGCAAGCCAATTTCTCCAGATAGCCACATTGAGCCCCGGCAGTTCGTCCACATTCGCGTGTTCTGGACCCCCGAGCCGGGCACGAAGGCGGATCACCCCGCCAACACCAATGCTTCGATCCACTGGTGCCTTTTGGGCGATGAAAACCGGCAGGACGATGTGTTAGAGTATTCTGGTTCCGGATTGGTGGAGGTAAGCCGTTCAGGTTCGGGAGCCACGGCGACCGTTCGCACGGCATGGTTAAAGACCAGTTGCTGTCACGGCGAAATGGCCGACCCGATTGGCCGATCCCTAGTGCGCGGTGAAATTCACGCGGTTGCCGACGATGCCGAGGTGAAGGCTGTCCTGGATGAAATGAAATCGCTCAACGGCAGCGTTGCCCAGGCTAACACCAGCGGCATGCAGACGCAGCATCTAAGTATCAATCCCTGATCGGCCCGCAATCACAAGTCCGCGTTAACCGTCATTTTAATGATCGCGTAAGAGCACCTGTGCAAGGCGGGCGCGGGCATCCTCATTCCCAGGTGCTAATTCCAACGCTTTTTGCAATTCGCGCTCGGCCCCCTGCCAGTCGTTGAGCTGCTGTAAAACCACCCCGAGCAGATAGTGAGATTGGGCGTCATCTGGCCGGGCCGCGACGGCGGCTTGAAAATCATCTTTCGCCCCGGCCCAATCGAGCCGGCGGGCGCGCAGGGTGCCACGCTGGAAATGTGCTTCGCCCTGAAAATGGGGACCGACGGTCAATAAATGGGTGTAATAGTTTTCAGCGACGGAGAGATCGCCCAATTCAACCAAGGCCTCGCCCAGGCGTGACGCTGCGGGATAGTAATCAGGCATTAGATGTAATGTTTGACGAAACTCATCAGCCGCCTGATGCGCGATAGCAACGGCCTGGGGCGATCGCGGGGGAAATTGATGTCCGTCTTCGGCCAGAGCAAACCCTAGGTTGTAATGCGCACGCGCGCTAAACGGCCGCTTGGCAACGGTGTCACGCCACAGCCCCACGGCAGTGCGGTAATCATTATTTCGGTCGATGGTCGCCCAACCGAGGGTTATCGCGGCCAGGGCCGCCAGAGGGATTGAGAACCGACTCAAATGATACCTCGATAATACATCCCACCCCGCCACAACCAGTAAAGCGACCACCGCTATGAGGGGAAGGTACATCCGATGCTCGGCGGCAGTCTCGGTGACGATCGGGACAAAACTCGACGACGGCGCAAGGATCAGGAAAAACCAGGCCCCTAAAAACCCCACCCATGGCTTGCGCCATAGCGCAGCGATGACAACGGCGGCCAAGCCACAGATCACCCATCCCCAGCCGATGTCACGCCAGTGGAGGACGGGAAGGCGGGCCTCGTCGAGCACTAATCCACTTGGGTAAAGAGCCAGGCGGAGGTAGTGGGCGATTGCGGGAAGTTGGGTGCGAGCGTAGTCGAGGGGAGAGAGTCCAAGGTGGAAACCAACGGATTTGGAACGAGCGCCGTCCGCGAGGAGGACGATGAGGATGATCCAGGTGGCGGCCAGACTTAAATAGAAACTCCGGCGCTTTTGGAGGGCGGCTGTGAAGGAGCCCGCAAGGAAGGTGCGGTCGTAGATGAGGGCGACAAGGGGCGCGGTTGCGAGGATTTCCTTGGTTGCCATGCCCACCGCGCAGGCAATGACCGCGACGACCGCCCATAAGCGGGACCGTTGCGAGCCTTCTACCGAGCGAATCAAACCGTAGACCGTTAGCAGGTAGAAAACACCGGCCAATGATTCGGCGCGCTGAACGATGTAGGTGACGCTTTCGGTGTTGAGGGGATGAACCGCCCAGATCACGGCAACCGTCGCGGCGAGGGGAGCCTCGACACCGATGAAATGGTCGCCCCAAAATTCGCGGCTGGAAAGATTGCGGCGGACGATGCCGAAAACCAGGAGAGCCGCGGCGATATGGATGAAGAGGTTGGTTGCGTGATAAAGCGGAACGTGGAGTCCGCTGAGGGTATAATTCAGGGCAAACGTGAGCCGAAGAACAGGGCGGCCGGAGATGGTGGATGGGGTTCGCCCCGGCTCTAGCGTGGGGATGACGGTTCGAATCTGGGGGTTGTTCCGGATTGAATCAAGATCATCATAGACGAATGGGCCGCGAAAGCTGTTGGCGTAGACGGCAACGATACAGAGACTGATTATTAAGGGCGCGATCCAGCGCCGCTTTGGTTTCAGATTCGCCGCATAGTCATCAGCCACCATCAACTCCATCTGACATTCGCCAGGCTTGAGGGTCAAGCTTGCAGCGCGACGCGCATGAGGGAAATCGCCAAGCGATTCCCCTAGCTGGGGCGGAGGCATAAAATCTGGACATGTTGAACGACTCTGAGCTGGCTCGGCGAAATGGCGGTCGCATTGAGGTGCGGGCGGGTGGATTGCGCGTATCATGGGAGATTGCCGATCTGGTCACGCGGGATGGGCATGCGGCGGTGTTGAATTTCAGTTGCACGGCGCGCGGGCTACCTTCAGTTACCGAGCAAAAGATGCTGGAGGAGGCTTTTCTTTCGCGCAAGGAGTCTGTGGGCATCGGCGATGTTTCGGTGTATCTGGCGAGCGCAATTAAATCGGCGGCGAACGACCAAGTCCGGCGGCAGGATGCGGAGGCGCTGCTTTCCGAGGTTGGCCAGCAGGGTTTAATTCAATCGCTGATGAAGGGGGGCCAGGGCATCGCGTTTGGGTGCGGGATTGAGCTGTTGCCTCCACTCCAACTTGAAATTGATTGCCCAACCCTGCGTCGCCAGCAGACGCAGCAGCGGCGCGCGGCGGAGGCAAACGAGCATCTTCGCCGATCTGGGGAATTGTTCGCCCAGTTTGAATCGATTCGGGCACGCGCGCCGGAGCTTTCGCCTGGCGAGGTGCTGGGCCGAATCGGCGTCGCTGATCAGGTGGATCTTTTAAGATCATTGCTGCGGGCATCGGCGGAGAAAGGTCGCGGCAAAAGGTTGTGGGCTGCCGCGGGGACGGCGCTAGTTGCGATTTCCGATGGTGAAGCGCCGGCGATGCGACTGATTCCGCTGCCAACCGGCCTTGGGCCGGCGCGGAGCGTGCGATCGGATTCGATGGGAAATCTATGGGTTGGATGCCAGAGCGGGGTTATGCGCGTTCGTCCTGATTCGGCTGAGAGCGCCATTTTGTATCATGATCCAGAGGTCAGCAGTCGGTTGGGATTCAATGCGGCGATTGCCACGTCCGACCTAGTTTGGGCAACGCACAGTGAGGCTGGGCTTGTTTGCTGGCGGCTGGATCAGCCCGATGCTCCGGCGAAAGCGATCCGTCCCGGGGCGGCAAAGCCCGCGGGATTATCGGCGCGAAATCTGATTGGGCTGGATTCCGGGCAAATGATTTTCAGCTCGGGGCGGCAGTTGATGAAGATGAATGCTGGGGGCGAGGTGGAACCGATCGGGCCAGCGCATGCCACCGAGGTGCTGGCAATTGTTAGCTCGGACGAGCAGATCATCACCGTTCACGAAGACGGAATGGTTTGCACCCGGGCAGCGCGCGATCCGGCGGAGATCTGCCAGCAGCGACGGACGGGAAAGATTACGGCGGCGGCGGCGCTGCCCTGGCTGGACGATGTGCGGCTATTGCTTGCGACGGAGGACGGGCCGGTGCTTTGCGTTGGTCTGGAGGATGAACTTGTGACGCAATATGCCAGCGGCCACCGCGCTCCGCGGATCGTGGTGGGCATCGCGCAAACCGTGGCTGCCGTCAGTTCAGACCGGCAGCGGCTGATTCTGTGGAATTCGTGGGATGGGAGAAAGCCGTTTGCGGAGCTGCATGTTGCGAATCTGGTCCAGCATCGCATTGCGGATATTGGGTTTGGGTGAAATGCCGCAGTATGACGGAAATTTACTGGCCGGCGGCTAGCGAATACTCGTGCTCGTCCAGCGTTTTTGCGAGATATTTCACGACGCGCGAGATTGTCGCGGGGGACAGCTGCATCTGGAATCCCGGGCCTTCGTCGACCATCAGGACCTTGCCGGTCTGGATGGCATGTTTGTGGCGGTCGAGGTTGATTTCGTCGAGGTCTTTTTCGTACGCGATTTCAAAGGCCCATTTGCAGAGGGGGTTCATCCATCGGAGGGATGGATTGCGCGATCCAACGAAAAGGTCCACGGCCTGGTCGCCATTAACGAGGGGAGAATCGAGGACAATGGGGCCGTCGAACTGATCACGATCGGTGTTGAGCAGGACGGCGTTGGCGCCGGTTCCGACGCCCACGACAGCAATGCGATTGACATCGACGAAGGGCCGGCGGCGCAACATTTCGATGGCGGCGCGCACGTCTAGCGATTCATTGACGCCGAAGGTCTGGCCGGCGGCCTGGAGCGTCCCAGCGCCGCGAACGGCAATTGCGAGCACCAAGAATCCTTCATCATGAAGGGGCTTGATCAGTGGAAGAACCTGCGCGCGGGTTGCGCCGTAGCCGTGGACGAGGACCACGGCGGGGCTTTTGGCATGCAGAGCGTGTTCGCGCTCCGCGAGGATTTTGCGGGCATCGACGGCGGGCACGAGCCAGCCCTGGAGGCGCGAGCCGCTTTCCGAGGCAAATTCGACGGATTCAAAATAGACACCCACGGCGCTGGGATCGACCTGGGTAAGCAGCGGGCGAGGATGGGTACCGGTATAAACCAGGACCGCGACGGCCAGCATGGCGATGACGGGAATGAAGGCGAGGCGATAAAGAATACCGTGCAGGAGCCGCTGAAAATGCGACCCGTCGTCAACGCGCAATCCTCTGCTGCGAAGATCAAAGGGATCGGAGAGTAGCAGGTGGACGATGACTTTTAGAATAAACCAGATGCGCGCCCACCGAATCCTGAAGCGGGCCGGCTTAGCCGACTCGTTCAGATCCATTGGATTCATTACAGGCCGTTGCATGGCCACTCCCTTGCATTAAGTCGGCGCCTGGGGCGATTTTGGCAGCCGGGTCACTGTTTTGGCCGGATCGGCCTCCCATGATGGTATTTACGATATAAATTTCGCAGAGTCACATTCCTTGATTTATGGGGGTTTGAATCGTAGTTTCACACTCGTTGGATCCTGATTGCGGGCGCGGATAGCTCGGAGAGCTGTTGCGGCCGCTATATTCGGAGCATTTACAGTCCGCGGGAGGACTATTCCGCATTGATGCGGTCCGGAAGGATGGTCAAGGATGGCCAGGAAAAAGCGGTCCGTCGCGCTGTTCGAAGTTATTCAAAAAGACAAACGATTTCAGCGAAAGACCCTTGGGGTTTCGTCGTTGCGCGCGCCGGGGTCATGGTTTGGCAGACGAGAACCGCTGCGCGCGATCGGCAACGCAAATGCGGGCAGGGCGCCGGTGGCGGAGCCCACACCTGAGATGCTGGCGGCTGACCCCACGCTTAGGCCGCTGGTTTCGATCAATGAAGATACGGCATCGCCGTCGGTGGTTACCGAGCCCGCGCAACCCAAGCCACGCGGGCAAAAACGGCCGGCTTACCATGCCGCGATGGCGCGGCGGAGCGGCCCTTCGGCTTGGACGGCTGCCTATCAGAAATTTATTGAGGAGATGAAGCTACGCTGGCGGCGCTTGCAGATTTCGATGGCGGGACAGAGCGGATTGCTGACCGGCGCTTCGGCGGCGGCGGCGGTGATCATGGGCGTGCTCATCGCGCGGCATATCACGCCGTCGGCGGCAACCAGCACGGGGGTGACGGCTTCGATTGAACAGCTTCGAAGTCAGGCGGCGCATCCATCGGTGCTTGAAGTTGCCGGCGCTGCCCGGACTGAAACGGAACTCCCCGCGACATTGCCGCCGGATGGGAAGATCACTGGCGCGGATGCACAGCCTGCCACCAATACTTCAATGCCGGCGCGACAGGTGAATCTCAATTATGTGGTCATTCAAAGCTACGGCGATCAGAAAACAGCGACGGACGCCCGCGACTTTCTGATGAGGAATGGAATATTCTGTTCGATCGAACGGGGTGTGAAGAACTGGCGTAAAGATTTTTATCAGGTTGTCGGATCGCAGGGGTTCACGCGGGTGAGCGGACCGGATTATCAGGCGTATCGCGGACGCATCTCGGCGCTGAGCGCGAAGTTCGCCCCATCGCACGGGTACAGGGAGTTTGCGCCGCAGGCGGTTAAGTGGGATCGAGTCAACTAAAGATAAGTAGATTCACGTCGAAGTGGGAATCCCGCGGTTAGAGAACCATGCGGGGAAATTCATTCCGCGGAATTGGATAACGGGATATTCCAAGCGACATGTCATGTGGTTCGGTCGCAACCCGATCGTGGCCCATGGACGGGCCGGCAGCTTGGCGCGGCTGGGGGCGCGGCAGCGCGCGATAGCCGCGATCAATCAGACGGGTGGAACTTTCATTGGTTTCATCACGAGATTCGTTGCGATGGAATAGCTGTGCATTAAGCTAATCACGGTTGGTCGCTAACGAGGGTCCGGCAACATTGAACGCAGTATTCGCAATAACCACATGATGAACGACGCGCCTGCCGGTAATGCCAATGACGTTAAAGCGGCTCGCTTCCTTGAAGGCGCTTTGTTGTTCACGTTCTGCGCTCATGCTGCGGCGATGCTCTCCATTGTGTTGTTGCTCCCTGGCTTACCTGGGGTTACGGCGACGACGGTTGAGGCACGCGCGAACTATTTGGCGGGTCATTCCTTAATGTGGCGGCTGGGTTGGGTGCCCTGGCAAGTTACGGCGCTGTCGGATTTGGTTCTCTGCTTTGCACTGGTTAATACGCGGTGGATCCATAAGTTGCCGGCGATTCTTGCGCTGATTGCAACTCTGGTCGCGATTATTCCGGACCAGGGTGGGCAGCTTCTGTGGACTTGGAGAGGTACATCTCTTGCCAGCCAGGCGCTTTTGTCTGGCAAGTTTGGCGCGTACGCTGCATTTGAATCACACGTCTTTCTTCTCATCGCCGGCTGGGGCGCGGTGGGCTACATTACCGCGGCACTTTGCTGGACATGGTGCTTTGCGTCGGCTGGGGTTTGGTCGACGCGTCTGACGTTCGTCTCGGCTGGAGCGTGGGGCGTTTTCACAGTATCGACCATCGTGTTGTTGTCGGCTCGCACCGTGGAAGCGGGGTCTTTGGTGCTGATCGTGGTATGCGTGGGGAACGCGGTGGCGTTCATTCTGCTGATGATCTGGCTGGCCAATGTGACAGAAGGCGTGCTGGGGCGGTGTCGCCCAGCTACCGATCATGGGTTGTACGCCCCGTGGCATCACCCGGCGCGGGGGTTATTGCCACGGCTTTATGATCTGATCGCCAATAGCCACTTTGCGCGAGCACTGGTTTACATCCTGCCGGTGCTTGCCATGGATAGCGATATTACCGATGTAGTATACGTCAACTATCTGGTCACTTCAGATCGACTCGCCCGATTTGTAGTTGCGCCGCTTGAGTTACAGAGGCTTGGACCTGACGGCGGTTATGCTTTTTTTACATTTCTAAGCTTCCATCACAAACACTTCGGCCCGCGTTGTTTTGGGCCGCTTCGACGGCTCTGGCCTTCGCCCATTCAGTCGAACTGGCGAATCCACGTTTATGATCCTGTTACCGGAAAACGCGGGATACAATTTCTGACGATCGCCATCAGCGCCACTCGTTATGCTTTAGCCGCGCGGCTGATGGCCGAAAATGTACCGATGCATGTCCCGGAACGCGCCGAAATGTCGCGCGCGACTGATGGATCTATCCACCTAAAAATTGAATCCGGGACGGGCACAGCGCCTGATGTTGAAGCGACGTTTCGCCCCGCTGTGGAACCGGTCCTGGGGCCGCCGTGGAATCTTTGCTTCGGAACTTGGCGCGAGATGCTGGCTTACTGCGTTCCTCAAGACCGCGCCATGAGCGCACAACCCTGGCTTGGGCGGGTGAGCCGTCAGGAAATCAGACTGAACATTCCACTGGAAAGCTGCCGACCGATGGCTGGCTCGATTAAATCCAAAGCCGCTGAGGCGATTGTCGGCGCGGCGACGCCGCTTTGTTTTCTGGTTGAAAAACTTTCTTTCCGACTATTGAAAGAAGAATATGATTTCCACGGGTAGTGTCGCGCGGGACTGATTCGAATTAAACTTTCTTACATGATGGAGTGGCCTTAGAGTCGCCACATCATCGGGGCCGACGGTTACGATGCAGAGCTGCGCGGCGGCGAACAAACTGGAATGTCAGATGCAAACTTCTTCCCCAAACGATTCTCAAGTTCCGGAAAATTCCGCGCCAGCAGCAAAGATCACGAAATCTTTCCTCTCCTGGTGGGGAATTGTGCCGTTCCTGGCGTTTGTTGGCGTTGACATCGTTTATGGCTGGCCGGTTGCGAAGCTTAACTCAGGCGGTTTCGCTTTCGTATTGGGCTACTTTGTGGGCGGCTTGCTCTTTGCGACGTTTTTTCCGTTGATCATTGGCTGGGTTGCTTACAGATTAACGCATCGATCTCAGTTGGCCGGTACGATCGGATTTACCTTGATGATCGTCGTTTGCGGCCTGGGTGTCATACAGGAGAACAAGGGCCCGCAATGGGGAATGAACACTACGACGCGTTTCCCAGCGTTCGGTGTTGCGGTGGATACACCGGCTGGTTGGACGCGGGGGCAGGCGAACGGGGCAACCATGATGACGCAGTGGATCAGCCCAGATTCGACGCCGAATGATGTGCGGGCCGCGATTATGATCGAAGTGAAAAATCCGCAATCCATGAGTCTGGGTTTGCTCACACAACGACTGGCGATGCTGTGGAAGGGCCAGGTGATAGACGAGCATGCGAGCCTGGATGGGGAACCCGCCATGCGGATTGCCGCTGAAGCGCCGGCCTCGGGGATGAAGCCGGTGGAAGGAATCTTATCGATGCACGAAGGCCGGGTATATTTAATCATGGGTGGCGTGACGCCTGGTCATTCGTGTCATGACCAGATGGAATCGATTCGAGCGAACTGGAAGTGGATTCCGGCCGGAACATCGACCGGATCGAATTAATAGCGCTGTCGCATTCAGCAGACTGTTTCCAACGTTGATTATGGCACGGAAGGTCTGGGGCCGGTGGAATCCGCGATGAGCTTCAGCTCGTCGGATTTCAATCCTTCGGACGTAGCGGACAGCGTGATGTCTCCCGGTTGTTTCATTGACTGGACGATGACCTGGGCTAGTCCGTTGAAGGCTTTTCGCTGGGGGGCGTTATCGGGTTCCAGGCTGCTGGGGTTGCCGTTGGCGACGCCTATGATTTTGCCGCCCTTAATATCGAAGGTGATTTGATTGTCGGCGGTTGGCACGATGCGACCCTGGGCATCGAGCACCTCCACCGCGATTACGCTTACATCCTCTCCGTCACTTTTTAGTGTGGTGCGGTCGGGGATTAGCTTGATGGACGCTGGGGTGCCCGTAGTTTCTATTTTTTCTTCGGCGGCTATCTGGCCGTCGCGGTAGCCTTTGGCGGACAGTACGCCGGGTTGATATGGAACCTTCCAGTCCTCATGCGATTTTGTATCCGCCTTCTCGCGGCCAAGGGTTTGGCCATTGAGGAACAGTTCGACTTCATCCAGATTGGTGTAGCACCAGACGTCGATATTCTGGCCTTCCTTGCCGGCCCAATTCCAGTGCGGGAGGAGGTGAAGGACGGGTTGGGATGTCCAGTTGGCTTTGTAGAAATAGTAGGTGTCCTTGGGGAAGCCGCAGATATCCATGAACCCCATGGCGCAATCAATGCAGGGAAAGCCGTAGGGTTTGGGCTCGCCGCGATAATCGAATCCGCTCCAGACGAAGGCGCCTTCAACCCAGGGGCGGGCGGAGTAGTATTGAACCCACGCTTCGGCGGTCGAGCCCCATTTGGGGACGGTCACATCGTACGCGGAGTAATAGCGATTTTTTTTATCGATGGCGTAGATGCCGCGGGTTGTTTCGGTGCTTGCCTCTTCGGTGCCGATGGCGGGTTTTGTGGGGAAATCCTGATGGAACTGGTCCATATTTCCCTGCTTGAGATAGTTGAATCCCTGCACATCAACGACCTTGGAAAAGCCCTGTTCCCAGCCGAGGTTCATGGCTGCCGTCACAGGCCGGGTGGGATCGAGCTTGTGGACGAGGTCTTGCATTGTGGTGGCAACGGGGATGCCACTGTCTTTGCCCTCGATGGCCATTTCTTCGTTGCCGATGGACCAGATGAAGATGCTGGGATGGTTGCGATCGCGAACGATCATGCGCTGCAACTGGGAGAGAATTTCCGGGCTGGTGCCCATTTTTCGCTGCTCGTCCATAACCAGGATTCCCATGCGATCGCAACGATCGAGGAGTTCGGCGCAGGGCGGATTGTGGGACATGCGGTAGGCATTGCAGCCAACCGCCTGGAGGCTTTTCAGGCGGAAATCGAGCATGGCATCGGGGACGGCCCAACCGACGCCGGCGTAATCCTGGTGGTTGCAGGTTCCCTGGATTTGGATGCGCTTGCCGTTGAGGAAGAACCCCTGGTTGGGATCGAACTTGAGGGTTCGCACGCCGAAGGTTGTCTTGTACGCATCAGTAACAGCCACCGCGCCTTTGATGCTGGTTTCCAATTGGTAGAGGTAAGGCGATTCCAGCGACCAGAGATTGGCGGTTTTGATCGTGATTTTCTGCCTGAGGGTCTGGCTCTGGCGCGGGCCGACTACCACCGCACTCTGTTGCGCCTGTCCGACAACCTTGCCCTGGGCATCGTGGATGATGCTGACCAGGGTGCATGTGGCTGACTGATCTGAATCATTGCGAAGTTCGGTCTGGATGCTTACATCGGCACCGGCGCCGCGCACCTCGGTGGTGATGTAGGTGCCCCACTTGGCGACATGCAGCGGCGCGGTTTTCAACAGCCAGACGTGGCGATAGATGCCGGCGCCTTCGTAAAACCAACCTTCAGGGCGGGTGGCATCGGCCCGGACGACCAGCGTGTTTTTGCCGTCGAAGTTTGCGAATTTATTGAGATCGTAGGAGAAGCTGCTGTACCCACTAACATTTCGGCCAAGGCAGTGGCCATTTAGCCAGACCAGGCTGTTGCGGTAGACACCGTCGAATTCGATTGAGATGGCTTTGTCTTTGTCCGCGGAAGTTAGATCAAACGTACGGCGATACCAGCCGATGTTGGTTCCCCATTTTTCTCCAAGGGCTTTGAAGCCGTGATCGGCGACGCCGGTTTTATCGAATGGCAACTCAACCGCCCAATCGTGGGGAAGATCGAGCGAGCGCCATTGGCTGTCATCGAAATCCGGCTGAACGTATGAGAGCTGCGCGCCGAGATTTGTTTCAGCCGCATCGACGCGCTGCGGAACGAGAGCGGCTTCGAGTTGGGCATCGTTGACGAGCGCTTTATGAAGGCGCGGGGTTTCAGGGTAATCGAACATTTTTGCCGTGGCGTCGGTTGGGTCTTTGAATGTGAAATGCCAGTTGGCGTCCATAAGCAACCGCTGACGGGGGCCGGCCGGCGCGTCGGCGGCGCGCAATGAGGAAGTCGCCAGAAAAACAGACGCCAGCGCGATAATGGCGCATCGGAAGCATTTCATAAATTTTAATTTCCCGCTGATTTGCCGAGCCCTGATGGGCAGCGGACTTCCGCCATGAATCAATATTTCCGCAAAAATTATGCTATATGACGCCCGAGCTTGATACAAGCGGGCGAATTGGCGCGAAAGACACTGTGCCGGAGATGCGACGGGACCCGCGGCGCACGAGAAGTTACGCGGGTCTATTTCCGGTACAGGCCCTGAATTGGCGTGATGAATTCCTGCTCGGCGTTTTTCTTCATCGCACAGGCCATGGTGATGTTAAAAAACGCATCGCCTTTTCCCAGCTGATTGACCGCGGCGCTGATGTCGGGTTGCGCTGTCGGATCGGTCGAATTCCCGGATAATCGTGATTGATCGATCGCGAACTCGGCCATCGCGCACACGGCCTGAATGTGGCCGATGGTCTGGGCTTTGTCTTTTTTTAGAAACGCCTTCAACCGCAGAAACGGTTCGAGATAGAGAACCTGATAATTGTTGGCGGCCGCAAGGTCTTCGAAAAAATTGGCGTCATAACGAAAGAAACAATGCCGGCCCCAACCCTGGGTCGGGACGGTGTGAAGCATGTATCCCCCGGCCGCGCAGAGCTGGTGGATGTTGCGGAACACCTCGTACTGGTTGAAGCAATGCTCGGATGTGCCAAAGTTGGTAACCAGGTCAAAGATGCCGTGAAAATTGTAATCCGCACGGAGGTTGCGATTGAGATCGTATGGCAGCGCGTTGTGCTCGCCGTTGAAATCAACGCTGGTGTATTGCGAGATACCGAGATGGCGGTAGAAATCCCTGGCACTGTAATTTTCCACCAGGGGCTTCATTCCGAAGGCTTCGAACAGGCCTTGCAGTTCGTCGGGGCGCGGTTCCTGTGAGCCCAATTCGCAAACGCTTTTGATATTTGTCCAGATCCCCCGCGCGGCCAGGAAGCGTATCAACGTAGCTTGTCCATTTGCGATGGCCATCGGTGTCTCCAGGGGCGAAGCCGGATTTCCCGGACGCCGGATGGATGAATACATTCAACGTTACTTCGAGGCAATAACGCGCTGCTATGAGAAGATCCATAAGAGCATCGCCAAATTGCGGGCGGCGAAGCCTGACGCCATCATTCCGGGTTGGATTGCCCGCCCTTCCGGCGATATTGTCAGTGCATCATGAAGATCAAACGTCCGCGGCTGCGGATTCAGCCGACTACGCTTTGGGAATATCCTTCGCAGGATTATGGGGATGAGCAGCAGGGACGGGCTGGGTATAAGGGGGCGACGCCCAGCTACATTATCTGGAACCTTCTGCAGCGATATACGAAGCCCAAGGATCTGGTAATCGACCCTTGCGCGGGAAGCGGAACGACTCTGGATGTAGCTCGCGATCTGGATCGGCGGGCGCTGGGGTATGATTTAGCGCCGGCGCGGAAGGATATTTTTCGGGTGGATGCGCGGAAGCTGCCGCTGGAAGATGGGAAGGCGGATTTTGTTTTTATTGATCCGCCCTACTCGACGCATATTGATTATTCGGATGACCCGCGCTGCATTGGCAAGCTGGATGCGGCGGGGCCGGAATATTACCAGGCAATGGAGCAGGTGATTCGGGAAATCCATCGCATTCTGCGGCCAGGGAAGCATATGGGGCTTTATGTGTGCGACTCTTTTGTGAAGGGGCAGGGATTTTTTCCGATTGGGTTTGAGCTGTTTGGGCTGCTGCGAAAATATCTGGAGCCGGTGGACACGATTGCGGTAGTGCGGCACAACAAGACGCTGGAGATGGGGAATTATCGGGCCGCGGCGGAGGAGGGGAATTTTTATCTGCGGGGGTTTAATTATCTGTTCGTTATGCGGAAGGCGGAGGAGAAGGGGCATGAGCCTGTGGGTAAGCCTCGACGGGGAAATTAGATTGTTGCAGGTTTTGTTAGAGGCCGCCGCCCAGTTGGGTCAGAAGTCCTAGCTGTCCTTCCGTTGGCTTAAGCAGAAAGCGAAGTTTTTCGTTGTGAAAACCGCGAACGGGTGGCTGGGGGTCTGGGAATTCCGGGGGCAATTGCCAATCGGGTGGGAGAACATTTTCGGCTGAAATTGTTTTGCCCTGCTTTAGATCGGCGATGTCTCTTTCGGTGAGAATTTTTGTGGGGGCCCAGGGGAGAATATCTCGGCCGTGGAGATCGACCCATTCCGCGGGGCCGGGATCTACCCAGGGGCCGATCGAGGCGCGGTGCAATTGAGTGAGGTGCGCGCCGCAGCTCAGAAGTTGCCCCAAATCGCGGGCCAGGGCGCGGACGTAATAGCCGCCTCGGACGGTGATCTGGAGCTGGCTTTCCAGTGGGAGATTGTGAGCGATCCAGTGGGCCTCGTGAAGATAGACCTTGGACGCGGGCATTTCGACGGTTTCGCCGCGATGGACTTTGAGATAGGCGCGTTCGCCATCAATTCGCTTGGCGCTGGTCGGGTGGGGCATCTGCTCGCGCCAGCCGGTAAATGTGGCCAGGGCATCATCCAGCATTTGCGCGTTGAGGTTTGAGGGATCGCCCGTGGAGACGACGTTGCCGAGAAGATCGCCGGTGTCGGTTTCGGTCCCCCATTGCACCGTCGCGTCATAAACCTTGGGGATTGCGTGCAGATAATCGAACAGCTGGGTGGCCGGCTCGATGAGAATCAGCAGCAGGCCGCTGGCGAAAGGATCGAGCGTTCCGCCGTGGCAAATCCGGCGCGGGCGCCGGCCTGGCGGCGCGGGGGAATCGCGGAAGCGAGACCGCACGAGCTTAAAGCTGGTGGGACCCTGAGGCTTGTGGATAAGGCGGATGCCGGGCGTCATGGGCGGGTAGTGTACGGGAAGCGGGGAAAACTTTCCGGGAATCGCTCGGCGGCGATGGCGCGCTGCCAGCGGTTGCGGTATCATTTAAGTCTTCACTTTGAGGCGGTGGTGCGATGTTAAGCGTGAAAAAACGGCGGCACTGGCGGGCCGTTTTTATTTTCTGGGTGTGCGCTTTGGCAAGCTGGGTGGTGGCTGGAAGAGCGACCCCTGCGCTTGGCGCGGAGGTTATTGATCTTCGCTGCGAATATTTTGCAAACCCAGTTGGGATTGACGCAATCAATCCGAAGTTGAGCTGGATCATTGCTTCTGACGTTCGCGGTGAGCGGCAAATTGCCTATCAAATACTGGTGGCTTCATCGCCGGAAAAACTCGCGATGGGTCAGGGTGATCTTTGGGACAGCGGCAAGGTGGTCTCCGACCAGACCCTCTATATCCGGTACGCTGGGGCAGCGATGCAATCGCGTATGCATTGCTGGTGGAAGGTGCACATATGGACTATCGACGCTGTTAATAAGGAAGCCGTAGCCTCGGCCTGGAGTGCGAACGCGACCTGGTCCATGGGCTTGCTGAATCCGCGGGATTGGTTGGCAAAATGGATCACAGCTTCCAAATGGTTCATGCCGGCAAATGTGCGGCCGAAGGGTTTTATTGTTGCTACGGGCGGCTGGGCGGATGTTGATTTGGGTGCGTCGCTGCCTATTGAGACCATCAGGCTTTACCCGCTGGCGGCCGATTCATTTCCATTGCGATTCAAGATCGAAGGCGCCCAGGAACCGCAATTCAATCATCCACAAATTCTCGTCGACCAGACTTCTGAGAATTACCGCCCCGCTGTCGCGGGTTGGCAGAAATTTCCGGTGGACACCCTCGCCGCGCGATATGTCCGCCTGACCATCACGCAGGTTCCAAAGGCCGGCAAGGCGATCATCCGGCAGATGGAGATTATCTCCGGCGGCAAGAACGTCGCACTCATGCGGCCCACCCACGAGCTTGGGCCTGTTTGGAGCGCCGGTCACGCTGTCTTCCTCGTCGACGGGATGCCCTCTGAGGGAGAGAGTAATGAGTGCCCTGCCGATGCATGCCCTACCACCGCCGCGCCGTTGCTTCGGAAGGACTTTACCATCGAGCGCGAGATCAAGCGCGCTACTCTTTTTGTAGCCGCGATGGGTATGGCGGATGTTGCGATCAACGGCAGGAACATTGGTGATGAACTGCTTGGACCGCCGTTCACCGATGCGACCAAGCGGGTGATTTACGTCACGCATGATGTTACGTCATTGCTGACAGCCGGACCGAATGTGATCGGCGCGACACTGGCCAACGGTTTTTTCAGCACGCCGGGTTTAGGATTCGGCCAGCGCCAGGGCGGCGACGGACCCCCACGATTCCTTGGGCAGTTGGAGATCGAATTTGTCGACGGCTCGCGTCAGTTCGTAGCCACGGACGAAACATGGAAATGGGCCCGTGGTGAAATTACGCTGAACGACGTATGGGCTGGTTACGAGGAGGACCGCCGGCTGGCCAAGCCGGGCTGGAATCTACCGGGGTACGCAGATACCGATTGGCAGCCTGTGGCTATCTCGCAATCGCTGGGCGGTGCGCTTCGAGCTCCCATGGGGCCGCCCATTCGTAATGTCGGTGAATTAAAACCCCAGCGGGTTGAAAACAATCGAGCGTACTTCGATGTCCTCACCTGCGGCTGGCCGCGCGTGAGAGTTTCCGGGCATGCGGGCCAGACCATCACACTGTTGGGGCATTCGCCGGGATACAAATCTCCAAAGCTGACTTTCACACTGGCCAGCGACGGACCGGCGGTGCTGGAGCCGCGCTTTATGTATCTTTCCGGGCCACTGGATGTACAAGTTAATGGACTTTTAGAGCCGCTGAAGGCCGAGAATATTTCAATTCAGCTTGTCCATGCCGATTTGAAATCCACCGGAGCGTTTACCTGTTCCAACGCCTATTTGAACAACCTGTACGACATCACGCTGCGCACGCATCTCAATTATAACGGCGATCAGCCGATGGATCCCACGCGGGAAAAACAGGGTTGGACGCAAGATGTGCAAAATATGTTCGACACGGCTGCTTATCTCACCGATGTGGCGGGCCTCTATCGCAAGTGGTGGTGGGACTTTGCGGACGGACAGGATAGCGAAGGATATATCGGCTCGGTTTTGCCGGTTGTGGGGCGAGAGGTAAACGACTGGAATTCTCCCTGGTGGAGCGGCGTGGTGGTGTATTTGCCTTGGGAGCATTATCAATATTATGGCGACCGCGGCATGCTGGAGGAGGCCTACGAACCCATGTGCCGGTATGTGGATTTCCTCGGCAAAATGGCTGCAGCGGGCGTTGGGGGGAAGTGGGATGCATACCCGTATCTCAACTACAACCAGGATGCCAAGGCCGCCAAAGACGGCATGATTATGTGGAACGGCGCGGGTGACTGGCACAACCCCTATACAAAGGGCCAGGACGCCGTGCCGACACCAATGACAACGATGCCCGCGTGGTATTACTATGCGAATGTTGTAAGTCGTACGGCGAGCCTGTTGGGGAAGGCCGAGGACGCTGCTAAATATGCGGCAGTCGCCGCCGATGTGAAGCAGCGGTTCAACGCCAAATATTTTCATCCGGAAACTGGGCTCTACGGAGATCGGGCCGACAGCCAGACTGGCCAGGTTCTTCCGCTGGCCCTGGATATGGTGCCTGAGGATGCTTGGAAGCTTACGTATCATCGCCTGATTGATGCGATACATGCGCATCAGGACCACGTGGGAACAGGATTTGTCGCTCTGCCCTGGCTGCTGCAAACGCTAACCAATTCCCGTGAAGCCGCGCTCTCCAACAAGATTGTCAATCAACAGGACTTCCCCAGTTGGAAAACGCTTATTCACGATGGTATCCTGGGGGAGGACTGGCACGGCGGCGGCGCGCAAATGCCCTCGACCGGAGGCGCGGTGGGAATGTGGATGTATCAATCTGTTCTGGGAATTCGGCCCGATCCGGCCGGCCCGGGCTTTAAAAGGTTCATCCTTGCGCCGCAACCTGACATTGGCAGTGGTCTGACATCCGCGCAGGGATACTTTGACTGTGTGCATGGCAGAATCGGCAGTGAATGGAAAGTGGAGGATGGGAAATTCGTGCTCCGCGCGGAAATTCCCGCCAATACCATGGCGACAGTTTTCATCCCAACCAGCAATGCAAAATCCGTGGAAGAATCAGGTTCTGCGGCGGCCAATGCCGCTGGCGTGAAGTTCTTAAGGATCGAAGGCGATGTTGCGGTGTTTGAAGTCGGCTCCGGGAAATATGCATTCGCCGCAGATTTTCCGAAGCCGTGAAATGAACTGGAGGGTTCGTGCCGCTTCATCGAAAGCATGCCTACTGTCGCTGGATAGTCGCCATGCTGCTGTTGGCCGCCCTTCCCTGCTTTGCGGCCGCTCCCGAAATTGCTTCAAGGCTTGCCGCGTTGCGTGGCGCCTGGTGAGACCATGGGATGGGACGTAGGTGAATTCGATTCTTCCCGGAGATTTACGCCTTCGCCAGACCGGGGGGCATCGCCGAAACCAACTCGAACGCCGTGGGTAAATGATCGAGAACAATGCGCGGAGAGCGATGATGAGGAAAAAACTGACGTTGGGCGTGGCATGGGGTGGCGCGATCCTGTCGATGATTACAGCTTCTTCCAGGGGACAGAACATCCCCGCGCCGAAGCCGGAGGTTGCAATCGCGGCGGCTGCGGAAGATCCGGCGCTGCCCAAAGGGCCGGTGTTGGCGAACTGGAATTCGATTAAGGAAAATTACAAAGTCCCCGAGTGGTATCGCGATGCGAAGTTCGGCATCTTTATGCACTGGGGCCTCTATTCCGTGCCTGCCCATGGAAGCGAATGGTATGTCAAATACATGTACGGCAACGCCGACTTCATCAAATGGCACACCGAGCACTTCGGGCCGCCGGATAAATTTGGATACAAGGATTTCATACCTCTGTTCACGTGCGCCAAATTTGACCCCGACGAGTGGGCGACGCTTTTTAAAAAGGCCGGCGCGCGATACATCGTTCCCTCCGCGGAGCATCACGACGGTTGGGCGAACTGGGATAGCGAGCTGACGCCCTGGTGCGCCGGCAAGATGGGCCCCAAGCGTGATCTCATCGGCGACCTTGCCAGGGCCGTCCGCAAGCAGGGACTAAAGTTTGGCGTCTCCAACCACAGCATGAATCATTACGATTTCATTCATCCGCTGGCGGGCCTGGCGACGGATTTGTTTGATCCGAAATATGATGATTTTTATTGGGTCGCCAACCACAGCGACAAGCGCTATCAGCAGTTTCTGGCCGACTGGGTGGCGCGCAATTTTGAGCTTATCGATAAATACCAGCTCGACATGCTCTGGTTTGATCTGGGCGGCCGGAACCGAGTGATGGACCCGTTGAAACTTAAAGTGGCGGCGTACTATTACGATCGCGCCAAAGAATGGAACAAGGAAGTTGCCATCAGCGCCAAGGGGGAAGCATTTGTTTCCGGAAGCGTTATGGATTACGAGCGCGAGGGTCGCGCGCCCATGGAACTGACCGACTGGGTCTGGCAGGCTGACGACCCCATCGGAAATAAATTCGGCTATGTCGAAGGAATGGCCCTGGCCAACGCGGGAACGCTGGTCGATCGGCTCGTGGAAAACACGAGCAAAAACGGGAACCTTTTATTGAACATATCTCCCAGGAGCGACGGGACCATACCAACGGAGCAACAGCAAATTCTTCTGGGCATCGGCAAATGGCTTGATGTCAACGGGGAGGCGATTTATTCAACCCGCCCATGGGTGAAGTATGGAGAAGGCCCGGCCGCGGATGCGGCAGCTCAGACAATGGTGCAAATTCGGGCCGCCGGATTTGACGAGCGATTGAATGAGCGGAACCTGGGTGGCCCGCTGGTGGGCGGCGGCGGTGTGCCTCGCAAGGGCTATATGCCGCGAGATTTCCGCTTCACTACCAATGGCAACACACTTTACGCCCTGGCGATGGCGTGGCCCGGGGATCAGGCTGTCATCACATCGCTTGCGAGCGGCAAAGCACCCGCTGGGAAGATCGAGAAAGTCGAACTGCTCGGCCATGAAGGTCCGCTTGAATTTATCCAGGATTCCGGCGGTCTGAAAGTGAAGATGCCCACGGAGAAACCGTGCGATTATGTTTATGCTCTGAAAATCAGCGGATTGCAGCTTAAATAATTGAGCGGAGATCAAGCCGATGCGATTACTGCTGTTCCACCGCCCCACTCAGTGAGCTGTTTGCGGCACACGGGCTTAGTCCAGATCGATCAACGGCACAATTGCACCTAATGCACCCGGCAGGAGTCGAACCTGCAACCCTCGGTTCCGAAGACCGATGCTCTATCCAATTGAGCTACGGGTGCGGCAAGCACGCTTATCCTAACGAGGCCAATTCGGCGTGCGCAATATCGCTTCAATTTTCAGACCGTTGGCGGCGCATCTGTTGCCGGTGGGATATCAGCCGGCGGCGCATCTACAATGGGCGGCGCTTCGGGGGCAACCGTTTCTGCCACGATCACTGTTGTTGTGGTGGCCACAACCGGCGTGGGGCCAGAAGCCGGGGGTGATGGTTCAAGATCATCTTCCGATTGCTCCAGGTACACATCATCCATCTCCGTGGCGTCCACTTCGCTGCGCATCAGATAATAGATGATGGTGTTGGCCGAAAAATAGAGGCTGATCGCAAAAGCACCGAGGAAGAAGACCAGCAGCATAACCCAGCCGTGCAGGAGAAACGCGCCCAGCTTCTGGGCCGGCGACAGCATGGTGTAATCGACGTGATACGAAAGGCGGCCCGTTACCGAGGGGCTGGGCCACATGGTGGTGAAAAGATCGCGCGTATTATTGGCGGCCGTCCACATGCCGATGCCCACGAAATGATGCGTTAGAACCAGCAGCATCATCAAAAACAGATGCACGAACATGTAAGTCGCGGCGCCATAGGCCACCGCAACCGCCGTGTAAAACAGCATCCGCCAGGGTCGGGCATAAACATAGCTGAAACTGCGACTGATGGCATCGAAACTATCTGAGCCTTCCACCGCAATCGTCGGATACATCAGGTTGAAACCGCCCGCGGTCCCCAGCAGCACCAGCGTCATCACCGCTCCGGCCAGCAGGGGCAGGATGAAAAACGCGCCGATGGCAATTGGACCCAGAAACGGAATATTGCCCAGCAGCGACGCTGCCGCCACCACCAGCCCAATGACTACCACAATAAGAATGGGAATAACCGGAGCAGATGCGAAGGAGAGCAACTTCCCCACCGCGAAGTTCATCGCCTGCCGCACCGAAATCTTCTCATCGCGCGCGATATGCACCGCCGCGATTCGGCTTATCGCCCCGCCAAACAGCGCCCAGGCCAGCAGGAAATAAATCGCAAAGACAATGAAGAAAACGGTGTGATGCCAGATCAGCCAGATCGGCGCGATTGTAAAGAAATTCGCCACATGCGCCCCGACACCGCTGGGACCAATCCAGTCGTTGCGCACCGCCGCTTCAACCACCATTGTTATTTGGCGTACTTCATAGTCAAAGAACACGTGGAACAGCCCCATCCCCCGCGCCTGTTCGACCTGATAATATTGCTGGGAGGCATCGTCGTAAGCGGCCCCGATTGATGTATTGCGCGCGGCTAGCGCCGCGGCTTTGGCATCATCGCGATTCCTGGCGGCATCCGGGGCGCTCGAGTTGGCGTTGAACGCGTCATCGGCGGTCGCCACCGCTTTCTGGTACGTCTTGTCCAGGTCGGCCACCGCGTCATCGCGGTCGTGCAGAATTTTTGATTGCACCTCGCCCACATAGTGCCGGCGGTACGCAGCGGCCATCGCCCGGTCGCGCGTGGTTGAAGGCGCTTCGGCGTCTGATTCTGGATTGATGATCTGATGTTGCTGAAGGAGGGTGGCATAGCGCGAGTCAATTTCGTTTTGCCGATCCGCGCGCCACGATGCCAGGGTGCCTTCCGCCGTTCCGGTCGAGATGCCCTCATAGAGCTCAACCTCGCCTGGTATCGCGCGAGCGCGCACCGGCCAGGCGGAATCCAGGATCAAACCACCAAAGTAGATCGCCAGCAACAGGGCCAGTCCGAGCGCCAGCTTGGACATATGAATCGCAACGCGGAAGGATCGGAAAATATTGATAAAGGGGAATGTTGAACGCCAGTTAATGCCACGGATGACCTGTCCTTCGTCCACCATGGGAGCGAAGCTCCTTTCCCAAAACACTGCAAACCGGGGCACCGCCATTTCACCGGCGGCCGAGCGCCCGAGGCCGGCCGCATTATAGTGCGATGAGTGTTTGGTTCAATGTAAGCGGATCGGTGAGAAGTCTGATTTGAGCAGCGCGAGGCGAAAACGCATGGCAAAGCCGGGGACGTTAATCCAACGATTCTGCCCCTGCGGCATCATTTTCCGGACCGTCATCCAGCGGTTCTTCCACGGGAAACTGGTATTTCCCGTCCAGCCAGCGCCCAAGATCAATGAGTTGACATCGCTCGCCGCAGAAGGGGAAAAACCGATTCGGAGCGACAGGGTCATCCCGCGAAAAAACGTGCTTTTTGCAAATCGGGCAGTTCATGGCTGGGCGCCCATGCGATTGAATTCTCAACCCTTGGAGGATTTGGACGACTTCAATGGTTTTGCGGATGACCTCTTTGCCTTAGGCTCAGGCGCTTTTGTTTCGGAAGCCGGCTTACTTTCTGCCGCGGGCTTTGCCTCGGTCGCGGGCGGCTTGGCAGTGCTGTCGGTGGCCGTTTTTGCATCGCCGGTTGATTTTGCGTCGGTGGAGGCGGAGGGCGCGACGTCGGATTTGGCTGCGCTTTTGTATGCTTCACTGCGGTAATCGGTTGTGTAGAAGCCGCCGCCTTTGAAGATCATGCCCGAGCCGATGCCGATCAATCGCTTTACTTTGTTCTTCCCGCACTTCGGGCACTTTTTAATTGCCGGCGCCATGATCGATTGAAACTTCTCAAACGCATTGCCACAGGCTTCGCACTTGTATTCGTACGTCGGCATATCAAAAATACCATTCTTCGTGAACCGCGTGATTCCTTACGCCGCGTGTTCGCTTAATCACCCTTGCTGACAGCCACCTGCGCGGGTCGAAGCGTGCGCCCATGCAGGGCGTACCCGTTCTGAAGAAGCTGGGTGACGGTGTTGGGCGGAAATTTGTCGGTCGATTGTTGCATAAGGGCTTCCATAGTGTTGGGGTCGTAAGCCGTCCCGACCGCGGGAGAAAGCGTCTCGACAAACTGGCTCTTCAGCACCGTCATCCACTGATCGTGAACGATCTGCATTCCCTTTAGAATGGTCGTGGCATCGGCCTTCTCCGGTTTCACCGACAAAGCGCGCTCAAAATTATCAATGACCGGCAATAGACTTTTAATCAGCGAGCTGTTCGCATAGGCGACGGCCTGCTCTTTATCCGCTTCAAGACGCCGGCGCGAATTCTGAAACTCCGCCTGGGCGCGGGCCAGCCGCTGAAACAGGTTGTCTCTCTCGGCCTGCAATGCATCGCGCTCGGCCTGCAGGCCCTGGCGATCGCGATCTTCGCCGGTTGTCTGTTCCTGCGAAGGTTCCATGTTTTCGTCGAATTCCGAATCTTCCTGCGCGGATGTGGGTCGTGTATCCATGTTTTTTTATCCTGCAAATCCTGAGCCGGACTGCGAACCCGGCCGCAACGGCCTGATTACGATCAGCCTGTTTTGGAATCCTCCCCCTTAATCAGCTCCTTCAGCTTGTCCAAAAATCCTTTGCGCTGTTGCTTCATTCGCGCTTCATCGCTGGCGGCGAATTCTCGCAGCAATTGCTTTTGCTTTTCCGTCAGGCGCTTGGGCACTTCGATGACGATCTGCACCAGCTCATCGCCGCTGCGATAGGACCGCACGTCAGGCAACCCCTTGCCCTTGAGCTTGAACATTTCGCCGTGCTGGGTGCCACTGGGAATTTCCAGCGCCTCCGTTCCGCGCAGCGTTGGCACGTCGATGGTGGCGCCCAGGGCCGCTTCGGAAAATGTGACCGGAACCTGGCAAACCAGATCATTATTATGCCGCGTGAAAACGGGGTGCTCTTTTACGTGAATATACACGTGAAGATCGCCCGAGGGCGCCCCGGTTTCACCGGCTTCACCTTCGCCGGTTACGCGGACGGCCTGGCCGTCATGCACGCCGGCGGGAATTTTCACCACCACGGTGCGTTTGCGCAGTTGCCGGCCTTTTCCACCACAGGTGGGGCAATGGTCGCGGATGACGGTTCCGCGCCCCTGGCAATTCGGGCAGCTCACCACCATTCGAAACATGCCGCCAAAGCCCTGCTGGGCGACGCGGCCTTGCCCGCCGCATTGAACGCAGACGATCGGGCTGCTGCCCGCTTTGGCTCCCGTGCCTCCGCAATTTTCGCAGCGATCCTGCTTTTCAAAGTCGATTGTCTTTTCGGTGCCGGTCAGAACCTCAAAGAGTGTCAGATCAACCCGGGTTTCCAGGTCATAGCCGCGCGTCTGCTGGCGGCCTCGCCCCCTGCCCGCCGCTCCACCGCCGAGGGCGCCGCCGAAGATATCGTCGAACATCGAAAAGATGTCCGTAACATCCATATGCGAGAAATCGTGCGCCGATGAAACGCCTTCATGACCGTGCTTGTCGTAGCGCTGGCGCTTGGCTGAATCGCTGAGAACCTCATAAGCTTCGGAGCATTCCTTAAAGCGTGTTTCGGCTTCAACCTTGTCGCCATTGGCGCGGTCGGGATGAAACTTCATCGCCTGGCGACGATAAGCTCGCTTAATTTCTTCGGCGTCGGACGTTCGAGTGACACCGAGAACTTCGTAATAATCTCGCTTAGCAGCGGCCACCGGCATCCCTTTCATTTCAGTGAATTGCAAGCATGTTACAACCGCTATCAACGCTCGGGTTCAGGCGATCTGCTGATTATCGGCTGCAAAGCCCGGCGAAAGTAAATGGCACTGGCTGTTACCATAATATTTTGCGATGCCGGCATATCAATTTGTCCAGGCTTCCGCCCTAAACGCCGCGAAGACACGAAGAACTGTATTGATCTCCGTGTCTTCGCGATCTGCAATTCAGCTCATTATAGTCCGCGAAAACTTAGGTCACCGCGCCGGCGACAGCAGTTACTTCTTCGCCCTTCTTCTCCTTCAGCTCGGTGATCAGAACATCTGTCGTAAGGGCGAGGCCGCTGACGCTTGCCGCATTCTGCAGCGCGGTGCGCGCCACTTTAGCAGGATCAATGATGCCCACCTTGAACATATCGACGTATTCGTCGGTCGCCGCGTTGTAACCCCAGGCGGGGTTCTTGTTCTGGAGGATTTGATCGACGACGACGTCGCCATCTTCACCCGCGTTAACGGCGATCTGACAGGCAGGAGCCCTCAGCGCCTGGGCAACAATGTCAAAGCCAAGCCGCTCATCGCCCTTGGCCTTGGGCTTGGCATCCAGCACAGCCTGAATTGCGCGAAGGAATGCGACGCCGCCGCCGGGAACGATCCCTTCTTCAGCCGCTGCCTTGGTAGCATGCAAGGCGTCATCAATCAGATCCTTGCGTTCCTTCATTTCAAGTTCGGTTGCCGCGCCGGCGCGGATGACCGCGACACCACCTGTCAGTTTGGCCAAACGCTCCTGCAGCTTTTCGCGATCGTAATCGCTGGTGGTGGTATCGATCTGCCGGCGAATCTGGTCGGCGCGCGATTCAATATCCTTGCGACGCCCGGCCCCTTCAATAATTAAGGTATTATCCTTGTCGATGACGACGCGCTTTGCCGTGCCCAGATCGGCAACCTCAACGTTCTCCAGCTTCAGGCCCAGATCTTCGCTGATGAATTTGCCGCCGGTGACGACAGCCAGGTCGCCCATCAACGCCTTGCGGCGATCACCAAAGCCCGGCGCTTTCACGGCACAGACATTAAGCACGCCGCGGAGCTTGTTCACAACCAAGGCGGCCAACGCTTCGGATTCCACATCTTCGGCGATAATGAGAAGCGGACGCCCGGAAGTTACCGCTTTGTTCAGCAGCGGCAGTAACTCCGAAAGATTGGCGATCTTCTTCTCATGGAGAAGAATCAGGCAGTTTTCCAGAATTGCTTCCAGGCTAGTCGTATTCGTCAGGAAATACGGAGAAAGATATCCCTTATCGAACTGCATTCCCTCCGTGTATTCCAGCATGGATTCGGTGCTTTTGCCTTCATCGACGGTGATGACGCCTTCCTTGCCGACCTTTTCCATCGCGTCAGCCATGAGGTCGCCGATTTTTTCATCGCCGTTCGCGCTGATGGTTGCCACGCGCTTGTAGTCTTCGCGGCCTTTTACTTTCTTGGATTGCTGGGTGATCGCCTCGCACGCGATTTCCGTGGCTTTGGTGATGCCGCGGTGAATGATGACCGGATTGACGCCAGTCGTCACCGTGCGGAGGCCTTCGAGATAAATAGCTTCGGCCAGAACAGTGGCGGTGGTGGTGCCGTCACCAGCCACATCGCCCGTCTTGCTGGCGACCATATTCACGAGCTTGGCGCCCATGTTTTCAAAGGGCTGCGGAAGCTCGATCTCCTTGGAAACTGTAACACCATCCTTGGTGATGCGCGGGCTGCCGTAGGATTTCTGCAACACGACGTTGCGACCGCGCGGCCCGAGGGTGGCTTTCACCGCCCGCGCCAACTGCGACAACCCATTGGCGATTTCCGCCCGGGCGTTGGTGTCGAACATCATTTGTTTAGCTGCCATGGTGATTCGTCCTTTTTGTCTTTTTTATTTGTGTGCCGGGGGATATTTAATCGCTTCTCTTCCGAAGGAAAAAGCTGACCGACCGGTGATTACTCGAGGATGCCCAGAATGTCGCTCTCCCGCAGGATCACGAACTTCTGGCTGTCAACTTCGATGTCGGTGCCGCTGTACTTGCCATAGAAAACGGTGTCACCGACGCGAACGCCCAATTCCATGTGCTTGCCCTTGTCATCAAACTTTCCCGGACCGACCGAGATGACTTTGCCCTTTGTGGGTTTTTCCTTGGCCGAATCCGGCAGAACGATTCCACTGGCGGTCTTGGTCTCAGCTTCTGATTGCCGAACGATCACACGATCCTGAAGGGGTCGAAGTTTCATTGTTTCATCCTCTAAAGCGTTTCACTCAGTGATTAAATCTAAACCGAAAAATAACAGCCGTATGCAGAAGGCTTCTAGCCTACATCATGTCGTCCATACCGCCCATGCCACCCATTCCTCCCATGCCACCACCCATGCCGCCCATTCCACCCATACCGCCTTCGGGACCATGGCCATGATCGTCACCACCTTTGCCTTTGGGCTTCTCGACAATGATGCAGTCGGTGGTCAGCAGAAGAATCGCGACTTCCGCCGCATTTTGCAGAGCGGTCCGCTCTACCTTTGTCGGAGTAATAATGCCGGCTTTGACGACATCAACATATTCACCGGTTAATGCATTGAACCCTTCGTTGTCCTTGGATTCCATCACGCGGCGAACCACGACACTACCGGGCGTGCCGGCGTTTTCCGCAATCTGCTTAAGCGGCGCGGTCAGGGCCTGGCGAACAATTTTCACGCCGCTGGCTTCGTCTCCCTCGAGCTTCAAATTACTGCCGCCGTTGAGTGCCTTCATCGCGCGGACCATGGCCACGCCACCGCCGGCCACAACGCCTTCTGAAACCGCGGCTCGGGTGGCATGCAAGGCATCTTCAATCCGCGACTTCTTCTCTTTCAACTCGGCTTCCGTGGCCGCGCCAACATTAATTTGCGCTACGCCGCCCGCAAGCTTGGCCAGGCGTTCCTGGAGCTTCTCGCGGTCATAATCGCTGGTGGTGGTTTCAATTTCGCGGCGAATCGCGGCAATGCGGCCCTGAATGGCCTTGCTTTCGCCGGCGCCTTCAATAATCGTGGTGTTGTCGTTGTCAATGCGAACGAGTTTGGCCTGACCCAGCTGGTCGATTTCAACCTTGTCCAGCTCGATGCCCAGGTCCTTCATGATCGCCTGTCCACCGGTGAGAATCGCAATATCTTCCAGCATTGCCTTGCGGCGATCGCCGTAGCCCGGCGCCTTCACGGCCGCCACGTTCAGAATTCCGCGCAGCTTGTTCACCACCAGCGTGGCCAGGGCCTCCCCTTCGATGTCTTCCGCAATGATGAGCAGTGGCTTCTTGGCCTTTTGAATTTTCTCCAAAAGCGGCAACAGCTTGGTCGCCGTTGAAATCTTGTCTTCGTAAACGAGAATGAATACCTTCTCGAGTTCGACGGTCATCTCGTCCGGATCAGTGATGAAGTTGGGAGAGAGATACCCGCGATCGAATTGCATCCCCTCGACGACATCAACGTAAGTCTCCAGGCCCTTCCCCTCTTCAACGGTGATGACGCCATCCTTGCCGACGCGTTCAAATGCGTCGGCCATGATATTGCCAATCTCACGGTCATTGTTCGCGGAAATGCTGGCGACAGACGCAATGTCCGCCTTCCCGCTGATGGGCTTCGATTGCTTCTTGAGATTCTCGACAACGGCGTTCACCGCGATCCGAATCCCGCGGGCAAGGGCCATCGCGTCAGCCCCCGCAGCTAGATTGCGATACCCTTCCTTGAAAATTGCTTCAGCGAGAACCGTGGCGGTGGTGGTCCCATCGCCGGCCACATCGCTGGTCTTGGTGGCAGCTTCCTTAACAAGCTTTGCACCGATATTCTCGAATTTATCTTTGAGTTCAATTTCTTCCGCGACAGTCACGCCGTCCTTGGTGATGGTTGGAGCCCCCCACCCTTTATCGATCACCGCATTGCGCCCACGCGGCCCAAGCGTTGTTTTCACTGCACGAGCAAGTTTCGTTACGCCCTCAAGCAGGCTCTTTCGCGCCTCAGCGTCGAAAGTCAGCATCTTTGCCGCCATGCCAGATCTCCTTAGTTGGTTCGTTTTCAAATCCAGAGCACGCAGGCCGGTGGAATCCGCGCCCAAGCTACTTTGGAGCTATAACAAAGCGTGCGCCTGTAGCTTGCCGCATTTACTAATTACTTAAGAGACTGTTGTACAAGGCTTTACAAACTATAATTAAAGAGGGATGGTTCTCGTTCCGGACTGTCAGGCTGGCAGGGTTTAAGGGGACAGCTAGTTGGGTTTGCCAAGTTGGCAGATTTCGTGGAAGGGCGCGGCGCACAAAAAAACCGGCGCGGGATTTTGTCGCCCGCACCGGTCTCAGAATTCCGACTGATTCTTTAGGCTCGCGCTGAACTTGCGCCTGAACTCGACCCAGCCGCCTCAAGATTGATGGTACTCTCAGCCAGTTTTGTCAACTTTTTGTCCGCAGCGGATTCTTCGCCGTAAGTTTCATCAAGAAAGGCGAAAGCTTCCTGCTCACCCAGTTGCTTGGCGTAGGCGCGGACACAGCCGTATCCGGCCATTTCATAATGCTCCACCCTCTGGGCGGCAGCAATCAGGCCTGCATCCATTACATCGGGGGCTGCGTCTTCTGCCATCATTTCCTTGCCCTCTTCGATCAAGCCTTCCATCGCCTTACACTTCTTGCCCTTGGGGCTGGTTCCTAAGGTTTCGAAAATCTTCTCAAGACGCTCGACATGTCCCTTGGTTTCCTCCAGATGTTCGGTGAAGGCTTCCTGCAACTCAGGTGAGCTGGCCGCTTTGGCCATCTTGGGCAGCGCCTTTACAAGCTGGTTTTCCGCATTGTAAAGGTCCTTCAATTGGTCGATAAACAGGTCTTGAAGTGATTCCATTTCCATGACGTTCTCCACTAAGGATCATTGTTTGGCGCCAGCTACATCGCCGACGGTTCATCAGGAGGCTAAGACGCAACTAGCGTGCCGAACTGAAGGGAGCGGCTTGACCCTCTGCCACCGCCGTTTTTTGGCCCTCCACGAAGTTTAGCAAGGCCAAAAATGTCGGTGTGTAACGAGATGACGTAGTGATCGACCCAGTTATGATGCGACACGATGAAACCATCGGGAAATATAGTTTGGAAAACGCTAAAAGCGCTACTCATCCTCTGCGGGCTCTACTGTGGTTGGCTGGCGGCCGGCATTCTGAACAATTATCGAAACGATATGCCGCGCCCAATTCCTACCACCAGCCTCAGCAAATGAACTTAGACGTTCCTTAACTTGTTCATTCCGTTCAGGGCCGCGACTTTGTAGGCCTCGGCAAGCGTGGGATAGTTAAAAACGTTGTTAATAAAGTAATCCACCGTCCCCTGAAGCGCCATCACCGCCTGGCCGATGTGGATCAGTTCTGTTGCGCCGGTGCCGATGGCATGAACGCCCAGAATCTGGTGGTTTTCCTGGTGGATCAGAAGTTTGAGCATTCCTTCGGTATCGCCGAGAAGCTGGGCGCGGGCGAGTTCGCGATATTGGGCGATGCCTGCTTCGTAGGGAATGCCGGCTTCGGTAAGTTGATTCTCAGTCTTGCCGACCATGGAAATCTCGGGGACGGCATAAATGCCATAGGGGAATAGCTCGGGAATGCTTCGAGTGGGCGCGCCGAAGGCGTGACACACCGCAAGGCGACCCTGCTCCATCGCGGTGCTGGCCAGGGCGGGGAAACCGATCACGTCGCCGACGGCATAAATGTGGGGAACGGCGGTCTGGTAGTGCTCGTTTACCTTGAGCCGCTCGCGATCGTCAGCCTTTAACCCGGCGCGCTCAAGATGTAGCGCACCGGTAGTACCCTGCCGCCCAACGGCATAGAGAAGTGTCTGAGCGCGGAGCGTCTTGCCGCTTTCCAACGTCGCCTGCACCAGGGTTTGGCCGGTGCTGTCGACGGGAAGATGCTCGATTTTGGAGACCTTTTCTCCGAGGCGCAGGGTGATGCCCATGCGACGCATCTGGTATTGAAATGCTTCGGTGATTTCGCTGTCCAGAAACCCGAGCAATTCGTGGCGACCTTCCACCAGCGTCACTTTCACGCCCAGAGCGGCCATCATGCACGCATATTCGGTTCCAATGACACCGCCACCGACCACGATCATGGCTTTGGGAATGGAAGCAACACCTAACAGGCCGTCTGAAGTAAAAATGGTTTTGTCGTCGAACGGCACACTGGCAGGCCGGGCAGGCTGGGTGCCGGTGGCTATGACGAAGACATCGCCGCTGACGACTTCAAAGTCGTCCGGACGATCGACGAAAACGACGATTTCCTGATCGAATCTCGCCGAGCCCCAGATCAGTTCAACGTTGTTGCGCTCAAGCTGATCGCGGATGAGATCGAGTTCGTGGTGAACGACCTGCTGGCTGACGTAAATCAGGTCGGCAATGGTGATATTGCGTTTAACGCGGTAGCTCTCGCCGAAGAGGCCGCGTTTGTTAACACCGGTGAGATGCAAAACTGCTTCGCGCAATGCCTTGGAGGGGATCGTGCCAGTATTGATGGCAGCCCCACCCAGGACGTTACTCTTTTCAATTATGGCAACTTTTTTGCCGAGCTTGGCTGCTTGTATGGCGGCCTTCTGCCCGGCAGGGCCGGTCCCAATGACGACGCAGTCAAAATGTCTCATGCGTACTCAGTTCGGAATTCGTGCTCGGAGCGCCATCAGGTTCGAAAGGAATATTACGAAACCTATTCGAAGGCGTCCATGCCAAGGACTCCAATGAGCATTAGGACTCCGCCCGGAACGGCATAATATGAGAGTTTGGGCTTCGACAGAACACCCACGACCGATGAGGATCATTGCCGAGAGAAACTGATAATTAAACTTCACGAAGCGTGACGGCCGCGTAAAAATCGGTATAAGCCCTACCTTCGACCGCACGGCACCGATGTTGCTGAGGAAATCAAAAGGATTGTTGTAGAGTAATCTGGGCGGTTCCGCTATTTTGGAGCGCATGCCGAGGCGCGAGTGCCACGGAAGGCTTTTATGACTCAACTGACCAATTCAACATTTGCCGACCATTCCCCTCTGGCTCAAGAACCCGCTATCAACTGGTTCAATCTGCTCACGGGCCTGCTTGTCGTCCTCCTGGCTGGGCTGACTGGCGCTGTGGCGATCAACTTTCTCTTCCTGCGGTAGGTTTTCCCCCGAATAATTTGAAATGTCTGGACGGATTGCTCAGACATTAAAAAGGAAGTGCACGATGTCGCCGTCGCGCATGATGTAGGCTTTGCCTTCGGCGCGCATTTTACCGGCGGCTTTGATTGCCGGCTCGGTTTTGTGCTGTTTCAGGTCGTCCAGGGTGTAAACCTCGGCCCGAATGAAGCCACGCTCGAAATCGGTATGAATGACGCCAGCAGCCTGTGGGGCGGTTGCGCCGATGGGAACCGTCCAGGCCCGAATTTCCTTGGGGCCTGACGTGAAATAGCTTTGCAGGCCCAGAAGCTTGTAAGCCTGGCGACCCAGGGTGGCCAGGGCAGGCTCCTTCAGGTCCATGGCTGCAAGCATTTCCTTGCGATCAGATTCCGGAAGCTCCGCCAATTCTGATTCCAGCTTGCCGCAGACGGGCACGACAAGCCCGCCTTCGGCAGCCGCGCGCTTGCGAACCGCCTCCACATATGGCCCCTGGCCGTGAATGTCCGACTCATCGACGTTGGCGACGTATAAAACTTTTTTGGCGGTGATCAGACCCAGGCTGCGGACAAGCTTGCGCTCCTCAGGATCAAATTCCAGCGAGCGGACGGGCTTGGCGTCGTTCAACGCGGTCTTGCACCGGCGGAGCACCTCAGCCCGAATGATCGCTTCCTTATCCCCAGAGCGGGCGAGACGCTCGGATTTATCGAGCGAGGATGAGACCGTTTCCAGATCCGCCAGGGCAAGTTCGGTATCGATGGTATCGATGTCGCGGATGGGATCGACGGAGCCCTCGACGTGGATGATATCCCCCCCGCCGAAACAGCGAACGACATGCAGGATGGCATCGACCTCACGAATGTGAGAGAGGAATTTGTTGCCCAGCCCTTCACCCGTGCTGGCCCCGCGGACGATGCCGGCGATATCCACAACGCGGAGGGCAGCGGGAATTATTTTTTCAGTCTGCTGAAACTGGTTGATGGTTTGGAGGCGCTCATCCGGCACCGCGACGACGCCGACGTTCGGCTCGATCGTGGCAAACGGATAATTCGCAGCCAGCGCCCCGGCGGCGGTGAGCGCGTTAAAGATCGTGCTTTTCCCCACGTTGGGCAGGCCGACAATTCCGACTTCAAGAGCCATGTTCGATATTCCATTCCGTGACAAGCTTTACCCAAAGCGAAACAGGAAACCATGAGATTCGCCAGGCGGTAAAGGGCAAGGACTATACCATGGGTGGCGGGTAAGGGAATGAGCCGTGCGATGCCCAGCTAATTGCGAAGAACTCGAAAGAGGTGCTTCAACCCCAACAGGATCATCAAGGCGGCTCCCGCGAAGGAAAGGAATGCCAGGAGGTAAAGGACGCCGAGTAGAACGACCGCGGCGGTGCTGCGCGGTGCTGCGGCAGTGTGGCCAACGATGCCCGGTTCGATTTCGACCATGACCCCTATTAAAAAGCATCCTCCAAGCAGGATGAGCCCAAGTCCGCCGAGAAGAATAACCGCGCCAGCCCACACTTTTTGCCCGGTTGAAACGGGGGTGACATAATTAAGTTGCAAGGGAGGCTGGGGCCAGGGAGGCAGTGGCTCTGCCTCTGTTGTTTCAAGCCGCTGGTCCGGGGACATGGTTCGATTTTAACATCGAGGTACGGATTTCGTCGATATGAATCATCCACAAACTCCGTGAAGGCGATGATCACATCTCTCGCAAGTGATAGCTTTTGATCATCGTTTGCGGGAAATCGGGATAGGCATTCATATCGTGTTCCGCAAGGTCTAGACCGTCGATTTCATCGGCCTCTATTGCGCGAATTCCGATCGCCGCTCGGATAGCGACGAACACGGTTGCGGAGATCGCCACCGTTATCAGTCCAATCAGGCCCAGGCCCAGGCATTGGCCCATGAGACGGTGGAGATGCTCACCCAACGTGCCGCGGGCAAAGAGAGTCGCTGCCAGCATGCTCCAGGCACCGCCCACCGCGCCGACGGCGATTGCACCGGACGGATCGTCAATTTTGAAAATCAGTTCGATGAAGACAGCCGCGTATGGAACCACTATTCCCGCGATAGCGCCAGTGAGAAACGCGAATGGGGTGGCGAAAAGATCGGCGCCGGCGGCAATCGAGACCAAACCACCCAGCAAGCCTAGGTAAACCAGGTAGGGATCGAGCTTGGAATGCCGCAACCGGCTGTAAAGCATGGCGCTGATGGTTCCGGCCGCGCCGGCAAGAACGCAGTTAAAAACCACGGGTTCCACGCTTTGAGGAAGCGCGGTTCCGGCCCAGTCAAATTTCATGAGAACAAACCCACTGATAATTGCCGGCCACATCGCGAGAACGATCAGCGCCCCGGTGGTGGCGAAGGGAACATTATGGCCGAGGATGGCGTTGGTGGAACCGTCGCGGTTGTATTTTCCGCTGCGTGCTCCCACTGCGATTGCCGCGACAGCGGCGGCAATTCCACCGGCAAAGTAAAGGAACGACGCGCCGGCCAGATCATAGAAGCCCATCCCCCCCAGCCAGGGGGACCAGGCGAAATGCCAGGCGAGGGGTGTTATGAGGCCGGACATCAGGATGGCGCCGGCAACCCATACCACGGGCTTGGATCTTTCCAGCGTCGCCCCGGTGATCGCGGTGGAAGAAATTAGTGCAATGGCGGCCGGGAAGAGCAGCGAATCTGGGAACTGGGCGCCCAATCCGAAGATCAATTTGGGCGAGCCGGTGAGAATGGCGGCGCCAAACGCCCAGAAGGCGACGATTCCGACCGCAGTTTCTCCTACAGCTCGAAAGACGGCCGAACCGGCCGTTTTCGCGCGGGAGATTCCGCAGAGATATAGGGCGAAGCCGACGCGCAGCAGCAACGCCGCCGCACCCAAAGATATCCACGCCGCCAGCGCCATTGCGTCTCCTTGGCGGGTGGTTGTACCGCAACAATCACAGACGGTACAGCGGCTCGGGCAAGGCGATCGCCTTATCAGGCGCCCGGCTGCGTGGTGGGCTCGGCGAGCCGGCTGTCGGTTACCGCCAGTGTCCCGTCGTGAGCGACAAAATCCACCTGTCGGATTCCCAGGAATTCCTTAAGGCGGGCGGCCGGCACGTTTTTCATCGGGCCTGGCGATTCAGCCTTGCCCGGTTCGGGCTGAGGGAACGCTGTCGAGCGGGCCGTGTGGAAGGAGATGTTGCCCTCAATCTTCTGAAGGACCTGGTGGATGTGGCCATTAAGGACCGTCACCGATCCAAACCGAGTGAGCATTTGCATCGCGCGGGCGCTGTCCTGCGTTCCCCAGCCCCACTGCTCGTAAATGGTCCAAAGCGGCACATGCGCGAACACAACGATTGGGGTGCTCGGCCCGCGGTCGGCCAGATCCTTTTGCAGCCAATCGAGTTGATCGTCTCCCAAGACACCGAGGGCCGTCTTGCCGTTGCTTAAATTAGCGACGTTCACCAGGCCAATGAAATGGACACCGTTGAAATCGAAGCTTTGCCAGCCGGCGCCGAGAGTACCTTTGCCGAATCGATCGAGGTAACGTTTGCCGTTGTCGACAAAGTAATCGTGCTCGCCCGGCACATAGAATGATCGCTGGGTTTTAATCCCCTTCATCACCTGTTCCACGGTATCGAACTCCTGGGGCTTGGAAAGGTGAGAGAGGTCGCCAGTGTGCAAAACCAGGGAGGGCGGCTTGGCCAGGCTGTTGATGCGCGACACAGCTTGCTCGAACGTACCCACGACATCGGTATAGACGCCCTTATTGAATCCGATATGGCTATCGCTGACCTGAACGAATTCAAAGTCGGAAGCAGCAGCGGCAGCGCCGCCCGCGTCCTCAGCTCCGAAGGCGCGCGATTGCAGGATTCCGCCCTTCATTGCCCAGACCACGCCCGCGCCGGCCCAGGCCATGCATTTCAAAAATCCCCGGCGGTCAATGCCGTCGGATGATTCGTTGTTTTCAATAAGATTCGACATGTTTGCTCCGGTTGGTGTTCTATTTGACGACGACAGTACCTGTCATCATCGGGTGAATTTTGCAGAAGTAGGTGTAGGTCCCCGGCTTCGTGAAGATGAATGAAAAACGATCGTCCGTATCCATGGCTCCGGAATCAAAAGCAGCCGGGCCGTCTTTGCTGGTGACGGTGTGCGGCACATCATCGTGATTCTGCCAGGTCACTTTGGCGCCGACGGAAACGACAAGCTCCTTGGGTTTATACGAGAAATTATCGACCACGACCGATGTCGCGGCGCTGGCTCCCGCATTGGCTGCCGGCGCCGTGGTAATCGCGGTCTCCGTCGGGGCACTTGTCGCGTCGTGAGACAATGGGCAGGCACAACCTGATAGCACCACAAAAAGCGACCCCACAATTAAACCTAGCCCACTTCGAATTTCGACTATTCTGTTTTGGTGGTTCATCGAATGTATGACCCGACCCGCATATCGTTTATTCCACCAAAGGAAGAATTATCCGGGGGCTGAGAAATGCTTTAAAATAGCGTGGATTACTCAAGGGGCTGTCGTGGTCACCGGGGTGGCGCGCAGAAACTCGCTGAGTTTGTTCAGTTCGTCCAGGTTTAGATCGGAAACTTCCCAGTAAACCATTCCAGCCTCGCTAAAATGCAAAAGGTTGTACCCCTGCACGGTTTGGGCGCCTTTAGTGACCTCGCCGGGCCAGACGAAAACGTTGATGATGTGCTTATTACGGCGATAAACCAGCGCCGCCACCGGATGTCCGTCGAGGTAATCGAGTCGCCCCCCCACCAGCGGGAACCCTTCGCCGGCCAGATCGCGAACCATCGGAGAAAAATCGATCTTTCCCGCAAACCATGGTTTCACCGTGTGCTGATCGGTGGAGGGAATGTCCATTAAATGATTGGCTTGCAGGGAACGCAGATGCGAGCCCAAAACTTCCATGGCCATGAGGTTTTGCGAAGAATTGGAAATGAAACGACCCGTAATGACCCAAATCAGACTAATGCCGACCAGGAAAAGAGCGGCTATGGCCAATGGCCAACGGGCTCGATCCCACACCACCGCGCGGCGCGGCTCGGCGGCTCTGAGGGTATTTTGAACGCGATGCAGAAGGTCGTTGGAAATTGCGTAGCTTAGCGCGGGGTTTGACACAGCAGTCTTGATTGCCTGCGTTGATTGAATGAGCCGGGCGCATTTGGCGCAGGCCGCGACGTGCCCCTGCACCTGGGCAGCGGTGGCCACGTCAAGCTCATCGTCGAGATAGGCGTCGACTAGTTGCCGGGCCGCTTGGCAGTCCATTTCGGATCTCCATCATGAATTTTGAGGCCGGGCTCATCGCCTGGGTCGCCATCCTCCGCCGCGAGAAATTCCATGAGCATTCGTCGCGCCCTGGAAAGGCGCGACATCACCGTCCCCATCGGCACATTCGTAATCCCCGCAATTTCCTTGTAAGACATCCCTTGTATCTCACGGAGGACGGCTACCTCTCGGTAATCCACCGGCAAAGACTCTATCGCGCTTCGGACGCGCTGGATTTCACCCGCGCGGACCAGAATCATTGAAGGATCGAAATCCTCTGATTCTGCTTCCAGGGATAGATTTTCCAGGCCAACCTTGGCTGTAATCCCATTGCGTTTCAGCAGTGTGTACGAAACGTTGCGCACAATGGTGAGCAGCCATGCCCTGGCATCGCCTCCTCGAAAGGAGTCGAACCCGCGAAACGCCCGCAGATACGCATCCTGCACGGCATCCTGGGCATCGTGATCGCTCCTGGTGAGCCAGCGCGCAAGGTTATAGGCGGCGTCGAGATGCGGCAGGACTACCGATTCAAAGTCGCTCAAAGAAGGGTCCGGCTTCAATCCATGGCTCCGCATCCTCTTCCCTTCCAGACTTCCCACCGTCTAGTTTATTCCCCGGGAAGCTTTGATAAAAGCCCGTGGGGCGGGCGATTGTGGTTGGAGGCCGCCAGACATAGAATCCGCTCGACGAATTTGCAGGAGTTTATGGGCGAGATACATCCCACGGCCATTGTGGACCGCCGGGCCGAACTGGCGGCGACGGTTTCGGTCGGCGCGTACAGCATTATCAAGGCCGGCGTCGTCCTCGGAGCAGGGACTGTTGTACACGAACATTGTCATATCCATGGCAATACAACCATCGGCCTCAACGGTCAGATAGGACCCGCGGCCTTCGTGGGCCTGGCCCCCCAGCACCTGAAGCACGATGGAAAAGATGCGTCGCTGATTATTGGAGACAATGTCATCATACGTGAGATGGCCTCGGTGCACCGCTCGATTAAGGCGGGCGCCGAGAACGCCACCCGCATTGGCAACCGCTGCATGCTGATGGCCAGTTCCCATGTGGGGCATGACTGTGTGGTTGGGGAAGACGTCATCCTGGCGAACGCGGCCTTGCTGGGGGGACATTGCCAACTGGGAAATAAGACATTCATTGGGGGTGGCGCCACGCTGCACCAATTTGTTCGCGTTGGCAGGCTGGCAATCATCGCTGGCAACGAAGCCCTGACGCACGATGTGCCGCCCTTTGGCGCGATGCGCTATCGCGGCCTCAAGGGGTATAACGCGATTGGGTGTAAGCGATCGGGAATGTCCCGCGACTCGATCGACGCGGTGCGGAAGGCATTTCGAATGCTGCATACGAACCGCACGCTTCCGGCAGCGATCAAAGCCATCCGTGAACAAGTGCCCCCGGTTCCCGAGGTTCTGGAGATGCTGGCGTTTATTGCGGCCACGCATCGCGGAATCGCGCCCAGTGTCCGATTCCGCCAAAGCATCAGCGAATCCATCACCGGGCACAGCGAATAAGTAGTCAACATCGCAGCGCATTGCTTGAGCTCGGCACGCGACATCATTTACAACTCAGCGTGCCATTTTGGCCAATCGCCCATGCTGCGGTAGCCCCACTTGCACCGGCCTGAGTTGGCATTCCGATTGCTCGCACTCAATCTTCAGTTAATTTTTTTTCTGGAGGCTATTATGAGCTCGATTCGATTCCTTGCGTTTCCGCTTGCCTGTGGGCTGGCACTGGTCGTCCTTGCCGGATGCATGACCGATAGACGGTCGGAAGTCCCCGCCAATGCCACCTTGTTTACATCGGGCGACGGGCAGTTGTCTTTCACACCGCAGACCGATGGGACAATTTGGATTCTCAGTTCCGCGGATAATTCGATCGTTTATTCGGGAGCGGTGCCGGCCTCGCACGCGGTTGTCGTGGATCCGGCGGCGCACCTGATTACCGTCAATGGACGCATCGTCACGGACAAGGGCGTGGCAAGTGGTGTCATGCACAAGCTATATTTTCTTGCTGGCCCACTGACTGGCGGCGTGGCGAGCCCCGGCTCGGGTAGCACGGGTTATTAAGGAGCTTGCTTTGCGGCTGAGTTTTAGCTCAAACCCAGGCGCGCTCGCATTTTATCGCGAGGCAGCACTTCTCTGGCTAGTGCCGGGCACGCGACGAGTTGCGCTAAGCGTATTTAATGACGGAATGTACGGCGCGCGGCGTGATTTTCGACCTGCCGTTGAGGCCAACAAGTTCGATAAGCACCGCGATGCCGGCTAGTTCCCCGCCCAGTTGTTCTACAAGATTGCAGCAGGCTTTCATTGTGCCGCCGGTGGCGAGCACATCGTCAACGATCAGCACGCGCTGGCCGCGAATTACGGCGTCGGCATGCATCTCAAGTGTGTCGGTGCCGTATTCGAGATCGTAAGTGCTTGAGATGCGCTTGTGGGGAAGCTTGCCCGGTTTACGAACCAAACCAAAACCCGCGGAAAGGCAGCACGCGACCGCGGTGCCGAAAATGAAGCCACGGCTTTCAGCGCCGATGACCAGATCGATGTGATGGCCGCGAAATGGATTCGCGAGCAATTCAATCGACAATCCGAGGCCCGAAGCACTGGCAAGCAGAGGGGTGATATCGCGAAAGAGAATTCCCGGCTTGGGAAAATCCGGCACATCGCGAATCAGGCGTTTAAGATCTTCAACCATGGGCGGGGATTGTACCGGGTTAAAAAATGAATGTCTCACCGGGCGCCAATATCATATTTCGACCGTTCGCAGCGTTGCGCGATCGAGCTTCACATTCGCTTCCCTGGCGATCTGCTCGAATGCCTCTATCTCCGCGGCCGTGAAAATCAGCCCGCCGAGCTTATCGCTTTGGGCGGCAGCCTGAGCCTCAAGCTGACCGGGGAGAAGGCACTTTTCGTTCCCATGTCCCAGAATGTCGGCCAGCACGGCCTTCACATTTTGCGATTGCGTGCGGTGCTGGGCGAAATCTTCACCGCTGATGGCCTCGGGACGCATGCACTGGAAGAAGAACGCTGGGGTGCGTTTTTCGTCAGCCGGGCCGACGTTCCATCGGCTGCGCAGGGTTGGCGTTGAGCCGCCGATGTAAGCGCCCATGATTTCGTCGATGAGCGAGAGGCCGTAACCCTTGTGCTGGCCGAATGGGAAGAGCGCGGCGATCTTTTGGGGGTCGGTGGTTTCGTTGCCGTCCTTGTCGACACCGCTGCCGGGTGGGAGGGATTTCCCTTCGCGGACGAACTGCTGGACCCGTCCCATGGCCACGACGCTGGTGGCCCAGTCGATGCAGATGGGATAGCCGATGGCTTCGGTCGTGGGGAATCCCCAGGAATGCGGGTTGGTGCCAAGCGTTGGGAATTTCCCGCCGAAGGGAACCACTTCCGCCAGGGCTGCGGTGCAGCAGGTGTAGGCGATATACCCTTTGGCCGCGGCATCAATCACGTAGCCGCCGCCCCAGAGATAATGAAACGCGTTATCAACCGAGACAGCACCAATGCCGTATTCATCCGCCAGCTTCATCGCCTCGTTCATCGCTTCCATCGCAACCGCCTGGCCAAGCTTTTTGTTGGCGTTCCAGCGGGCGACTGCTTTGAATTTGGAAGGAATCTTTTCAATCTTTGCCCCCGGCACGCACCCACCAGCTTTGGAGCCGAAGTGTTCATCCAGATGGAGCGCCTTGATGGCGTTGTGCGTTTTGATGCCGTGCTTTGCCGTCAGCCGGCTGAATTCCGCGGCCGCAGCCGATTCGGCTTCATCAAAACCGCGATGGCGATACGCTGCCGCAACCAAATCATCGTGAACCCTGGGCGGCATGATGTACTGAAGGGTGGACATGTCCTCTGCCTTTCGTGGCAAATGCGTTGATTGCAATTAAAACTGGTTCGCCTGGATATAATCTTTATTCCCGTTCAAATAATTGACGAGATTGTTCACCGCTCGCAGGCCCTGGCGCTCCACGCTTTCATTGGTCCGGCTGCCAATGTGCGGGGTGAGCAGGATATTGTCGATCTCCTGGAAAATATGCGGCGCCTTCATTGGCTCGATTTCCAGAACATCGGCGCCGTAACCGCGCAGTTTGCCCGATTTGCATGCATCGGCCACATCCTGCTCGACGATGATTCCACCGCGAGCCGTGTTCACGAGGATCGCGCCGTCTTTCATCATGGCGATGCGCTCTTTATTGATGAACCCGCGTGTCTCGGGCGTCATGTGGACGTGCAGGCTGACGACGTCCGCGGTGCGCAACACTTCTTCCCGCGTGGCCAGGCGCTTGAGGTTGTGCTCGCGGGCGAAGTCTTCGTCCCAGTGGTTGCCGTGGCCGACGCAGGTCATGCCGAATCCATTGGCGCGCTTGACGACTTCCTTGCCGATGCGCCCCAGGCCCAGCACACCCAACGTTTTGTTCCAGAGTTCGCAGCCGGTCTGGCGTTTCCACGTGCCGGACTTGGTGGCCTTCATGTGAAACCAGAAACCCTTGGCGACGCCGATCATCAGTCCGATGGTGTGCTCGGCCACGGTTGTTTCGTTCACGCCGGGCGTGAACATGACCGGCACCCTGCGGGCGGTGGCGTGCTTTACATCGATTGAATCGAGGCCTATGCCGTACTTGGCAATCACGCGCAGGCGGGGAAGGGCCGCATCAATCACTTTTGCCGTGATTAAATCATCACCATTAAGCAGCCCGTCGAATCCGCCCTTGCTGATCTGTTCGAGCATTTGTGCTTCGGAAAGCGGCCCGCGGGCGCGGACAATTTCAAACCCGCTGTTGTTCAGCACATCGATGTGCTTGCCGGGCGTGTCCTGAAAACTTGTGGTCGTTAAGAGAATTCGCACTGTCGTTGGTCTCCTGGAAATAGAATCGGTTTTCTACCGTTTGATGCGGGCGCTGCCGCCCTTGAAGACGTGGTTGAGTTCTTCAAGATCAATCTGGCTGGTATCGCCGCGGGTGGATTGCAGCAGCGCGCCGTGAGCGGCGCCCAGATCCACGCATTCCTGTGGGGTCTTGCCGGTGAGGAATCCATAGGCAAAGCCGCTGGAGAAACCATCACCGCCACCGACGCGGTCTTCGATTTCCAGGTTATCGAACCGGCGGCTTTCAAAGAACTTGCCATCGTAATAGAGAATGGCCGACCAGTTATTGACCAGACCTGATTTTACCTCACGCAACGTAGTGCCAACGACCTTCACATTTGGGTGGGTCTTGACGACTTTTTCCACCATCTTTTTGTAAGCTGAGGTATCCAGCGCGGAGAGATTCTCATCGACGCCTTCGACTTCAAATCCCAGCACCTTCTGGAAATCCTCTTCGTTGCCGATGAGGCAATCGATATAAGGCACCAGTTCCTTCGTCACCTGCTGGGCCTTCTGGCTCGACCAGAGCTTGGAACGGAAATTCAGGTCGTAGCTGACAATCGTGCCTGATTCTTTCGCGGCGATGATCGCTTCCTTGCAGATGGCGGCGCAACCATCTGAAAGTGCCGCAAAGATTCCGCCCGTGTGAATCCAGCGAACACCCTGCTCTTTAAAAAGCTTCTTGAAATCAATCATGCCAGGCTTGAGGTTGCTGGCCGCGGAATGTCCGCGATCGTACATCGTCACGCTGGCGCGAACGCCGGTGCCAACTTCCGTGAAATTCAGCCCGATGCGGTCCGCCCGGCCAACGCCGTCGTATTTGGCGACAGCGCAATGGCTGATATCCATGCCGACGCTGCGGGCGTGGTTCAGGATGATGCGGCCGACGGGGTTATCAACGATTCGGCTGGCGAAGGCGGTGCGCAATCCCAGGCGCGAGAGCGCGTAGGCGACGTTGTATTCACCGCCGCCCGCCCAGACTTCCAGCGTCGGAGAAAATTCAATGCGGCCATGCCCCGGCGGCGAAAGGCGAATCATGCATTCACCGAGGCTGACGAGATCGTGCTTGCAATCCTTGGCGTTCTTTACGTTCAACATGGGTCGATTCCTTATTTTTCAAGTTAATGCGGTTTTGCGATCAGAGTCCGGCTTTTAAGGCTTCCAGATGTTTGCCGAAGTGTTCATCCAGCAACTGTGTGTATAGCGTTTGATTTTCCTTGACGGCAGCCTTTACCTGCGGGCCAAGCTTGGGGTCGCACAGCACCGAGCCGAAGGTGCAGTGAAGAATCTGGCGGCCGGGATCAGACAAACCCGTCATGGGCTTGGCATCCGCCCAGAGGCCCAGGTAGGCCTTTTCCAGGGCACGAGCATCGGAAATCTGCTCGGCAGGCGCTGCTGATTTCAGCGTGGCTGATACGTGATAGGTGGCGCGGTCCGTGTCGTACCGGCTGCGTGATAGAGTGATTACTTCGCGGAAAAGCGGGACATTCACGCGGGCCAGCACGCGCAACGCTTCAAGATAGCTGGTGCCGGCGGTCTTCACGTGGAAAAGCCCCTTGGTCGAGCGGGCAAGGGAGGGATAAATGGAAAGCTTGTCTGATCCGCTGTGCAGGCTCAGCTTATACGGCCCAAGCTGTTTGGCGATGGCGGCATGGTCGTTCAGGCTCTTTTCCAGAGCGGCAACGTTGCCGATGTAATCGATGCCCTTTTCAAATTCACCGATGAACCGCGGAGCCAGGCTCACCAGCTTCATCCCCGCGCGAAGGCATTGCTCGGCGATGATGTAATGCTCGGCCAGCGTGGTTGGGCGCGGGGTTTCGTCAACGCTGAGTTCGATTTCGTGATCGCGGTTGAGCCGCTTGTTGACCGACGCAATATGCGCCGCCAGCTTGGTGGCCATGTTGATAGCCCGGCCGTATTTCACCGCGGCGCGGCGGACAACCGCAGGCGTGAAATCGATCGTCGTGCCAGTGCTGAGGGCGATCTTTTTATTCTCATATTGGGCCAGCCAGGAGACTTCGCCAGCAACGACCTTAAACTTTTCCGCCAGTTGGTCAGCGTTGTAATCATCCGCGCCGGCGTCCACATCTCCGGATGGATCGATCGTGAAAAAGCAGAACCCGGCTTCAGCGGTGCGGTCCACATCCTGCGGTGTCTTGAGATGATCGGCGTCGGCCCCCTGCTTGCCGGTGTAACCGGCGCGGCGCACGCCTTCCTGGGCGTCGGCCATCACCTGCTGGGGCGAGCGGTTGGTGCGGCCCATTTCGCGAATCGATTGCTGGGCGAACATTGGCAGAATTCCCGCGCCGCAGCGGCGAAGCGAAGCAGCATGACCGGGCGTTGCCAAGCCGAAGCGATCACCGAAACCAAAGCTTGGCGCGAGGCCGAGAGTGGTTGGAATGGTGGCTGTATACGATGACATCAAAGGCTCCTTGCTCGAATGAAATCTTCTGGAATCTTGATTGTTTTTGCTCTTATTGCACGACGCCGATGGTGATCAGCACATTGGCATAAAGTGCCGTTTCGGCCGTGGCGATCACCAGAAAAACGTCAGGCTTGGCGGCTTGCTCGTTAAACGGCACCTTTGCAAGTTGTGTCAGTTCGCCGCGAAAGTCGCTGTGTTCCCGCAGAATTTTCCGGTATTCGTCCCAGACGGGAGGATCGGTTTTCATCGCGTAGATGCCGCTGCGCGCGGGGGCCATCACTTCAACGGCTTCGATCGGAATCAATTCAGTGACCAATCGCAGCATGGTGGCCGCGTCCACCACGCCCGGCATGAAATTCGCCCAGACAATTTTGGCCCGCGGGTTGGGGTTGGTATTGTGCGGGAAATTCCCATCGCTGATCAACACCTTGCCCAGATGGCCGGCGGCGCCGAGCGCGGCAAGAATTTCGGGATGAAGCACTTTGGTTTTGAGCATTGCTTTCCTCGTCAGATCTAAAATTCCACAATTGCCTTCAGCACATTTGCCGCCGGATCAAGCCATTTGGGCAGTGTATCAACCAGCCCATCCACTTCGACGCGGTGGGTGATCCAGGGTGTCGTATCAATCTTGCCAGTCTCGACGAGTTCGATGATCCGCTCGAAATCGCGCGGCCGCGCATTGCGCGAGGCCAGAAGGGTCAATTCGCGACGGTGAAAATTCGGATCGTTGAACGTCACGTCGCCCTGGAATAATCCCACAAACGTCAGGCGGCCTCCGTGAGCGACAAGCTCAAAGTCCCGCATCATGGAAGGAGGATTGCCTGTCGCATCGATGACAGCGGTCGGCAAATCTCCGCCGGTCAATGCTTGCGCCAATTTAATGGGATCGCCGCTGCTTGCGTCTATGGTGTGCTTCACGCCCATATGCTCGCGGCAGAAAGCCAGGCGCGTCGCGCTCACATCCATCACAATCACGTTGGCGCCATTTGCCACCGCGAACGGAATGACCGACAGCCCAATGGGCCCCGCCCCCACAACCAGAACCCACTCGCCTTTTTCAACGCCCGTGCGGTCCACCGCGTGGCAGCCGATGCCCAGCGTTTCGACCAGCGCGAGTTGATCCAGCGACAGGTCGGCGGAGCGGTGCAGCTTCGCGGTGGGGACAAGAATTAGTTCGCGCATCCCGCCGTCAACGTGAACGCCCATCACTTTCAGGTTAACGCAGCAATTTCCCTTGCCACGCCGGCAGGCAATGCACTGGCCGCAGTTTAGATACGGCTCCACCGAACACCGATCGCCCAGCTTCAGCTTGCTGGCGGGATCGTTGACGCGCTCCACCACGACGCCCAGCTCGTGGCCGATGATGCGCGGGTAAGAGAAGAACGGCTGCTTTCCCCTGTACGCGTGCCAATCGGTGCCGCAGATGCCCACGCGGTGGACCCGAACCAGCGCAAATCCCGTGGGCACATTTTCCGGCGCGTCCGTCTGCGACAGGCGCAATTCGCCGGGTTTTTCAAGAACGATGGTTTTCATCCGTTTGGTTCCAACTGGTAAGCCTCGATGGCGGTATCGTCAAAAAATCGTTTCCGCTCGGACGGCGAAAGCGGCGCAGCCCATTCGGTCACAATGTCGATCCACCGTTTGTAGCCGCACGCCACCAGGCAAACGGGCCAATCACTGCCGACCATCAGCCGCTGCGGCGTGAACGCTTCCAACGCCACATCGAAAAAGGGCTGCAGCGTGGCCGGTGTCCAGGCGCGCCAATCGGCTTCGTTCACCATGCCGGATATCTTGCAATAAACGTTTGGGCGCCGGGCAATGTCCTTGAGATTTTTCCGCCAGGGCTCAAGTTCGCCGGCCTTTATCTTCGGTTTGGCGATGTGGTCGAGGATGAAGATTTGCGAAGGATGTTTGTCCACAAACCGCGCCGCCGCCGCGAGCTGCCGCTCGAAAACAAGAATGTCGTAGCGCAGCCCCAGATCTTTCAGCAGGCTGACCCCGCGATTGAAATCATCGCGAAGGATGAACTGATCGTCCGGCTCATCCTGCACAACGTGCCTTACGCCGCGCAGCTTGGGGTGGTGAGCCATCGATTGCAGCTGCGCCAGCGCATCGGTTGCCGCCAGCGGCGCCCACCCCACAACGCCACGAATAAATTTGTGCTGAGCCGCAAATTCCAGAAGCCAGCGCGTCTCTTCTATTGACTGCCGCGCCTGCACTGAAATCACCCCGTCCACACCGCACGCCGCGATGGCTCCCAGCAAGTCCTCCGGCAGAAAATCGCGCCGAAGCACTGACATGGATTCGTCGATCCAGCCGTAATCCTGGGGGTTATAGCGCCAAAAATGATGGTGAGAGTCGATCACAATATTTTCCCGAAGAAACTAATTATTCTCCGGTCGGCCAGAAGGCCATGTCACGTTATGGACTGGCTGTAGCATTTGCAGCACCTCATCCAGCAGCTTGCGATCAAGCGGCTCGGCGGCCCAGGCAATATTCCGCTTCATGTTTTCCGGACTGGCCGAGCCCACCAGCGTCGTGGCGATGTTCGGCTGCGCCAGCGAATATTGCAGCGCCAACCTTTCAATGCTCGCCCCATGCTCGCGGCAATGGGCGGCGGCCTTTGCGCAAGCCTCTTTCAGGGCGGCGGAGGCTGGATGCCAACTCGGCGCGCCCCGATTGCTCAGAAGCCCCATGCCCAGGGGTGAAGCGCTGATCACGCCAACATTGTGCTTCTTGAGCACGGGGAGCAGATCGAGCAATGCCGTGTCATTCAATTCATAATGGCAATAGCTGAGGACCGTATCAACCTGCGCCGCCTCAACCACCGTTCGCAGCGCGCCCAGCGGCAAACCGGTTACGCCCACGAAGCGCGTCTTTCCCGATTTCTGTAGCTTTTGCAGCGCGGGAACCGTTTCGTTGATCACCTGGTGAAGGTCGCCGAATTCCACGTCATGCGCGTGAAGAATATCAACGTATTCAACCCCCAACCTTTGCAGGCTCTCATCAATGCTGGAAATAATCCGCTTGGCGGAGAAGTCAAAATCCTTCAGCTCCGATCCATACCGCCCTGCCTTGGTGGAAAGGATGTACTTGCCGCGCGGAATTCCCTTCAGCGCCTTGCCCAGCACGGTCTCCGCTTTGGTCAGCCCGTAAAATGGTGAGACATCAATAAAATTAATGCCCAGATCCAGTGACAGGTGCACGGCCTCAATGCCTTGCGCCTCGTCAATATCCCGAAAAACCCCGCCCAGGGAAGAAGCCCCGAAGCTAAGCGCAGAAACGCTCAGCCCTGTCCGCCCAAGCACGCGATGTTCCATGTAATACTCCGTCCAAACAGCGTCGGAAGATTAAGGGAATTGACTCGCGGGATCAAACTCATGGCAAGCTGGGTGGCATTCTAAATGGTACTAACCACCCAATTTGAAACGGAAGCCCCGTGTTGATGGAAGCTTCGGGGCGGGGATTAATTGTCGGGTATGACGGACGCTGTACTGACCCAAAGTATACAACTAAACGGAAATCTCGCCCGCGCATGCGCCTCGGGCCGTATTATTGCACGGGCTTTGACCCGCCCAATAGCTGGCTGAGCCGTGCTCGCACCGAATTCGCTTCCGCCGTATTCCCAATTTCATCGGATAGCAAAGCGTACGTCTGTCCCATTTCGTAAAAGGGCGTGTGAGCTGCGAACGATGACGTGTCCGGCACCGGAAGGCTGCGCCATACCTGGCTGTAAATCTTCGCCAGCCGCGGCAAATCGTTTTGCGTCCGCATGATCTCATCCACATGCCGCATGGCCTGCATGATGATCGGCCCAGCGTTCAGCTCGTGGGTGAGGACATCCCCGTAGGCGACCATCGCATCGTTGTACTTTTTATCCTCCTGAAGGAGATTCCCCTGCAGGATGCGGATACGAGCCAATAGATCGGGCCGATCCGTAAAGAAATTGCCAATGCGCCCCAGCGCTTGAATCCGCTGATCCCCCGTAGTTCCCCTTGCCATGCGAACCAGCACGGCAAACGCGAAGTCCGGGTAATTCTTGACCGCGTACTTGCTGACAACCTTCGCGATTTTATCGCTCTGGGATATCGTCAACTTCCCCTCAGCCGCCACGTTTGCCAGTGCCACCCAGGCCTGGCGATTGCCGGGCGAAAGATCGATCACCTTTGTATAAAAATCCATCCGCTGCGCATCGTCGATCAAATCGGCCTCACGCAAAATCAGGGTCGATTCCAACCGCGCTTGTGGCGTCACGTTTTGCAGCTCCGCCAGCAGGCCCACATCCGCGTCGCTCAGCGCTTCCTGGGTCTGCGGGTCCACAATCTGTGCGGACCAAAACAGGAATTCCTTATAGCGACCCTCCTCGAAGTTCCATTTGGCTCGGCGATTGTTAACTTCCAAAAAACCCACCCACGCATGAGCGGCCTGCCCGGCCCCTCCCTCGCCGACGCAAATGCACGCGGGAATTCCCATGGTCTTGGCAATTTGCGTTGCGTAATAAGCCTGATCGATGCATACCCCGCCAAATTGCAAAAGATTGGGCAGCGAATAAGGCCGGCTCTCAATTTGCCGTGCCCCGCCGTTCAGGTAAGCGCTTGTGTCATATGGAACATCAAAATAGGTTGAGCCGATCTGCTCCTTGCGAAAATATCGGTCGACGGCCCACATCATGTCCGACGGGCTAACCTTGATATCCACAACATACACGGCCAACTGCCAGGGCAGATCGCGCATATTAAAACGCACGGGCGAATTTGGATTTGCAAAATAGTGAAACAGCCGCAAAACATTATTTTCATCGGGCATGGTAACGAGAATCTGATGGTACGGCTGGAGGTTGGGTACGACGAGCAATGCCGTCACCAGATCAGGATATGCCTCGCAATTGGCTATCGAATCAGCATGAAATTGGGTGAGCCGATCCAGAATTTCCCGCGAGCTTTCCCGCGGTGTGACAGCCGACATGAGCGTTTCCAACAGCTTCTCGCGCGCTGCCAGCCATTTCAGTGTTTCCTTCTGCGGCGCGGGAAGATCCTTAGTGACGCCAAAAAAGTGGGCAAACTCGCGATAAGCGGCGAGGCGCGCCAGCGAGATGGGCTCAAGCCCCCTCACGTTCTCCAGCGCCGTCTTGGCCTGTCGATCCAGCGAGTCCGCCAGGGACGACAAATCGCCCGATTCAACGGCTGCAATCGCAGCCGTCGCCAGTGGCGAAGATCCGCCTCCTCCCGTACCCGCTGCCGGGGAGGTCGGGTAAGCGGTCTGGCCCAGGGCCAGACATGGAGACAAAAAAAGCGTCAAACCAAGCAGAATTTCAAATCGCATCAGATCCTCCCGAGAGGAAAGCGTATGCAATCACAGCCCCCAAGGCGGCAACGGCCCGAAAATTCTAATGGATGCAGTCTGATTTGGCGATCCCTCAGCCCTTATAAGCCACCAGATATCCCCCGGCGACGATCAACAAAACGCCAAGCCAGTTGAGAGGAAGAAGCCGCTCGTGGAAAATAAGCACGGCCAATACAACCGCCAGTGGCACGCTGAGCTTATCCAGCGCCACCACTCCTGATACCGGCCCCCCGATGGCAAGCGCGCGAAACTCAAAAAGCCACGAGGAGGCGCCCGCCAGCCCCGCCAGGACGATCATCAACAGCGCTTTCGGATTCAGCGTCTTCAGATGCGGCCACTTGCCAAGCACGGTCGTGAACCCAATCAGATAAATCGTTGCCACCATCGAGCGGACGGCAGTTGCCATCGTGGAATCAATCCCCTTCATGCCCACTTTGGCAAAAATGTTAGTCAGTGCCGCGGCTGCCGCGCCCAGGAGCGCGAAAATAATCCAGGTTTGCATACATCCATTTTGCGGGCAGGTTTCGTAAAACTCCAGGTCTCAATTATTATTGCATCGCCGCCGCGCATGATTTGGATTTGTCTCTCGGAGTTCTCTAGAAAGTCTTTCGCGCCCTTTGTACGATAAGAGCAGCATGGATGCTGCAATCAGTCAAACGCAGATGGAGTTGCAAACGGCCAGTCAATTCCGGGGCAAACGAGTTCATTTTATTGGTGTGGGCGGTTGCGGCATGAGCGGCCTGGCGCAAATGCTGCTCGACGCTGGCGCGATCGTCAGCGGCTCTGAGCCCAAGCCCAACCCCCAAACCTTTGAATTAACCCGCCGCGGCGCGAAAATCTCGCGCGACCAGATGGGTGAATTGCTTTGTCGCGATGTCGATTGGGTGGTCCGCACCGCGGCTGTGCCCGATAACAATCGCGAATTCATCGCCGCCAGGGCCCTGGGACTGCAAACCGTCAAATACGCCCAGATGCTGGGCATGATTATGGGCGAGCGGTTCGGGGTAGCCGTGGCCGGAACGCACGGAAAATCGACCACTTCCGCAATGATCAGCTATGCGCTGCTGCAATGCGGCGCTGATCCCAGCTTTGTCATCGGCGGCACGGTCCCCCAACTTGGCGGCGGCAGCCGGTCCGGCGCCGGCACTGCCTTCATTGCTGAAGCGTGCGAATTCGACCGCAGCTTCCACAATCTGCACCCCCGCGTCGCGATCATCACCAACATCGAGGAAGACCATCTCGATTGCTACAAGGATATCGATGAGATCGTGGCCAGCTTCCGAAAATTCGCGCAACTTCTGCCCGCCGACGGACTGATTATCGCCGGCGGCAACGATCCGCGGGTGATCCAGGCGCTGGGTGGAATCACCACCCGGACCGAACTCGTCGCGCTCAGCGAAGGATTTACCTGGACAACACGCATTTGTGGCATTGACAAGGGTTGCCATGTCGGTGAAGTATCCTACAAAGGCACGGCGCTGGGAATGCTGCGACTTTCGGTTGCCGGCGAGCACAATCTTTTAAACGCGACAATGGCTGTCGCAGCTGCCGTGGCCTGCGGTGTTGACGCCAATGCAGCAATTGAGGCGCTCAACGGTTTCCGCGGCGTCGATCGCCGGATGACCGTCGTCGGCAAGTTCCATGGCGCGACCATTGTGGATGATTACGGCCATCATCCCACTGAAATCCGCGCCACGTTGAAGGCGCTGCGAGAACAATATTCGCCCAAGCGCCTGTTATGTGTGTTTCAGCCGCACCAGCACAGCCGGACGCGCTTTTTGCTCGAGGATTTCGCGGCCAGCTTCGCGCTGGCCGACGAAACGATCGTGCCGGATATTTATTTCGTGCGCGACAGCGAAGCCGAGCGACAGAGTGTAAGCGCCGCTGATCTGGTGCAGCGCGTGGAAACCCATGGCCAACGGGCGGTCCATCTGCCCAAATTTGCGTCGATTGTCGAGTATCTGAAGTCCACGGCTCGTGAAGGTGATCTGATTGTCACCATGGGCGCTGGCAACGTATGGGAAATCGGTCGCGACCTCACCGCCTGCTGAACCGAATCGCGCAGCCTTTTGGCGAATTTTGTGACGGATGAAGTCATGCTGAAGATTGCATCTCCATTTTCGGGCCTTGAAGAAATCGTCGAGGAAAATACGCCCCTCTCCAAATACACCTGGTACCGCATCGGCGGCCCAGCCCATTGGCTCATCCGCCCGCGCACCGTCGAAGAATTGCAGGAGGCCGCCCAGCGCTGCACTGAGAACAACATCCGCATTTATGTCCTTGGGCTGGGAGCAAACCTGCTGATCAGCGACAAAGGCATTGATGCCGCCGTGTTCCGTCTCGATCAGGAACACTGGCGCCGCGTTCAATACAACAATAATCGCGTCGATGTCGGCGCCGGCGCGGACATGCAAAAGCTGCTTCTCCGCACGGTCCGGCAAGGGCTGGCTGGCATCGAATGCCTCGCTGGCATCCCCGGCACGGTGGGCGGTGGCATCCGCATGAACGCGGGCGGAAAATTCGGTGACTTTGGATCGATCGTGCAGGATGTTCAGGTCATGGACGGCCAGGGCAATCTCTTCGAGCGCCACAAGGACGATTTGGTCTTCGATTACCGAACCACCAACATTTCCGCTCCATTCATCCTCGGGGCCACGCTGGAACTCGAAGAGGATGATCCCGAGCGGATTCTGCGCAAGACCAAGGAAATCTGGATGTACAAGCGTAATACCCAGCCCCTGAACACCAAAAACGCCGGGTGCATCTTCAAGAACCCGCGCGGCCTCAGCGCCGGTGCGTTAATCGATCAGGCCGGCCTCAAGGGCATGCAGGTGGGCGGCGCCGAAGTTAGCGCCAAGCACGCAAATTTCATTATCGCTCACCCAGGCTGCACCGCGGAAAATGTGATGACGCTGATCAATCTCATCCGCGAAAAGGTGTTTGAGAAAAACGAAATTCACCTTGAAAGCGAAGTTCAGATCTGGCCCTAGTGCCCAGCCCGACCCAGCGCGCTCAACCCTCTTACGGAGCCGGCCATGAAGGTGACGGTTTTATACGGCGGCCCCAGCGCCGAGCGCGAAGTAAGTCTGGTCAGCGGTAAAGCCGTGATCGACGGCTTGCGCTCGATGGGCCACGAGGTTTTTGCCAGCGACGTCTCCCCCACCGATCTTTCGGGCCTTGACCACCCCGCCGACGTGATTTTTCCGGTCCTTCACGGCACATTCGGTGAAAGCGGCGAACTTCAGGAGATCCTCGAAGCGCGCGGCCTGGCGTTCGTTGGCAGCGGCTCCAAAGCCTCGCAACTGGGGATGAACAAGGTGAAAACCAAACAGGCCTGGGAAAAGGTAGGTCTGCCGACGCCGGCTTATCGGGTGATCCGCCGGGGCGACACCCTTCCCGAGATGCCCGGATCCTGCGTGGTGAAGGCCATCGACAGCGGCAGCAGCATCGATGTTTACGTATGTAAGGCCCCTCCTGAACTTTCCGCCGCCGCCGCAACCGCAATCGAAAAAGTGCTCGCCAGGCACGAATCAGTCCTGGTGGAGCAATTCATCGATGGCGTCGAACTCACTGTCGGCCTGCTCGAAGAGCAGCCCCTGGCCCCCATCCGCATCGTGCCCAAGGGCGAATTCTTCGATTACGAAGCCAAGTACAAAGCCAATGACACCGAGCATCGATTCGACACCGGTCTGCCCGCTGACGTTGTGGAGAAATGCCGCGATCTGGCGCGACGCGCCAACGCCGTTGTGGGTGCTCGCGATCTGGCACGGGTGGACATCATGCTCAATTCCGAAAATCAGCCTTATCTTCTTGAGATCAATACACTTCCCGGCTTCACTCCCAAGAGCCTGCTGCCTGAAGCGGCCAAGCATGCCGGCATTGATTTCGGCCCCCTGGTCGACCGGTTGGCCCGCCGCGCACTGGCCCGGAAGAAGCTGTAACGTCTTTGCCCATCGACGTCCGATAAAAGGGAGGTCGATATGGGCAAATCAAAAAAGTCGGCCGGTGGGCCGCAAAAAAAATCGTCCCTTCGAAACTGGATCTCAGATTTCTTCGGAAGAGCGGGAATCCATATCCTTATTGCCGTCACGTTCGTCTCAGGCCTGGCTATCCTCATTCGCGGCAGCCAGCTTTATGTATCACGCGATCTTGCCTGGCCCAGCAGGCCTCTCAAGGTCGTGCTGAAGAACCGCCCGGTCTGGATGAGCGATTCGCTCGCTGAGCAAATCATGAAATCCGTCGCGCCGATGGGTTTGCATTCGGCATTCGATCATCAATTGCTCGTCGATACCGCCAAAGCGCTGCAGTCCAACGCCTGGGTTCGGCAAGTCAACCAGGTGCGGCGCGTCTATGAGGATAAACCTGGGGATACGCTGGAAATTGATTGCGATTTTCGCGCTCCCGTGGCACTTGTAAAATGGGGCCAGTATTTCTGGCTCGTCGACGGCGACGCGGTGAAACTCCCCGAGCAATTCACGATGCAGCAATTGCCCAAAATCCTATTTGGGCCAGATGGCCACATCAATGTGCGAATCATCGAAGGCGTGGCCCATTCGCCGACGGAATCCGGCCGCGTCTGGCCAGGCACGGATCTGTCCGGTGGGCTGGAATTGGCGAAATTGCTGGCGGGGCGAGACTGCGCCGAAGAGATCCGCACCATCGATGTATCGAATTTCAACGCCCGCCGCGCTCCGCTCGAAGCGCAGATCGTCCTGGGCACAAAGTATGGCACCCAGGTTCGCTGGGGCCGACCGCCCAGCGACCCGAATGCGTTCATCGAAGTGCCCGCCTCCGTCAAGCTGGCTAATATGCAGAGCATCTTCGATCAGAAGAAACGTATTGATGCCGGGCAGGCTTGGGTTGATCTTCGCTTTGATCGCGTCACCATTCCCAGCCCCGCTGCGGCGGATAAAGCCGCGTCTGAAACACGGTCGGCCAGCGCCGACGGACAATAACGCAACCGCCGCCCCTACTCTCCAAAGTCATTCACACTATTGTTAGTGAAATGCCCGACCGTGACTCCACCGCGCTGCTGACATTTGGAGCCTGGCTCGGCGTTCAATTCGCCGCGCTGGCTGTCGCTGCTTTGCGCTTTTCCCTGTCGTCGCGTTATCCGCGCGCGGGAGAGGAATTGGCCCTGGCGGTAATGCTGGTGGCTCAGACGGCTGCTGCCGCCCTGTTGTTTCCGGTGCTTTTGCAGACGCCAAGGTGGACAATCATTGCGATTGCCGCTGCCTGGCCGATGGCTTTTATGGCAAGCGTTCTCGCGGATGTTGAGATCGAACGGTTTGTCATCTGCGAACTGTACGTTTCCGGCTGGATGCTGGCGCTATACCTGTGGGGCTGGGCGGTCGAAAATCCCACCGCGAGAATCTTTATGCCTGCCCTTGCGGCGATGCTTAGCCTCGGAGGACCACTGGCATGGTACCTGCACGCGGAATTCGGGGTGGCGTCCGCCGATATCAATTGGTCGTCCGCAGGCGCGCTGGGTCCTACCCTGGGCGCGTTGTCGCTGCTGTATTCCCCGTTCTTCCGAAGCGCATGGGTTATGCTCGGAATAATTATGATCGGCGGAGCAATTGCAGCAGTCATAGGACAAAAGCGACCGAAATCCCTGCAAAACAAGACTCCCAGTGCCACATCGTGACGGTACGCCCCACATTTTTTGTTGTGAACGCGCGCAAAAAAAAGAAAACGACAGTTTATCCACAACACTATTCCACAGACCCCTAGTGGTGGATGTAATTGAAACACCCCACAGGATGTGAAAATTTCACGCTCGTCCGACGGATAAACGCTTCATGAGAAATAAATTCAACCGAATGTATTTTCCTTCTTGATATCGTGGAAGGGAATGGTACGATTTCCCTAGAAATTACGCCTGATTGGAACAAAATCCCTTGAGGACGCCTTTTTTCTTCGGAGAGTTTGACCTTTCGGTGGACCCGAAGAACAGAATTTCAGTTCCATCGGAAATACGGCGCATTATTGTTCCTGAAACTGACGGCGAGGCATTTTTTGTCACGTTGCGAAATCGGGTGGCCTGGATGTATCCGGAACGATATTACGAGCAGTTAGTCAGTTCGCAGATCGTTCCCGACATCACCCCCAACGAAGACCTTCTCGCGTACGCTCAGTTGAAGTTCGCGCTGGCAAGCCGTATCGAGTGGGACGCGCAAGGCCGCATCGTGTTGCCGGAAAAATTATTAAAACGCGCTGGTCTGAGTCGCGAAGTTACGCTCATCGGGATGCAGGACCACCTGGAACTTTGGAATCGCGGTGACTGGGAAGATCGCCGTGAGAAGTTAATCGAAGACAGTCCGAATATTGAGACCAGGGCGAAAGCTGCCCTGCAACAGCGACCTGCGGAACGGCATTAATACATTTCAAGCCGTCACGTCTGGGAAGCGACGAAAGTAAACCAATCGCGCGGTAGAGGCAGACGCCTGGAAGGCAAAAGCTGCCCGCTGCAACGCCTTGAGAAGTTCGATCGCCGGCAAGGGCATATATTGGCCGGATGATCGAGGGGAGACACTCCAGGGAGCGGAGTCTCCGTCATTTTCCGAGTTTTTACGTTTGGTCCAACGGACCCAGAGATGGGCTCGCGCAAGGATGCCGCGCGCCCGCCGACCTGGTTCACTTGGCGCTCGATGCCTGGGGCAAGGACGCCCGAAACATCGCGATGCCATTTTGTGGTGAACCGGGCGTATGCCGATTGTGCCTGAAGGATCGGGCCGATGGCATCGTCCATAACTGGATCAAGCTGTCACGCGGCGACGTCGAGGTTGTGCGCCGCCTCGTGATGATAATCTGATGGGATTAAACCCATTGGAAGCAGCCGCCGTTCACGGAATTGCATCGACGGATCGAGCAATTCCGTGAACGACCGGCACCTGCTATACGGCCGGAGTCGTCCTACGGATGGGGCCCTCACTGTAATGAGGGGGAATAGGATGCCCGACTCCCTTCGTATCGCTGCATAAGCGATATTTGCTGGCTGAGCACGCACTCTGCTGCCTGAAGGCATAAGCTTCGTGGGACAGGCCATGGCAACGAATGGAATTTCGTTGCAACAACTGACGGGGTGCGGCCCACGGTGAGTCACCGTGGGCTTTTTCATTGCGGGGCTCAAGAATCGGCCTCGCAGAGTTGCCCCGCGAACGAATTTTTACTGTCGAATTGCCGCCGCCAGCCCGAAATTCCCATTCTTAGCATGAGCTTGCCACAAGCTCTCGCAACCAGACGCGAACAATCTCCTAACGTGAAATTGTGCCTTTTGCGCGCTGAAATTGCAAGGGAAATTTGGCGTAATTGGCCCATGGGCCGATGCAACCATAGCGCGGCCTCGTGTTGCTTATCAAGTTGACTACAATTGCCTTTATGTCTCCTGCGAAACGCCATCCGTTTACCATGACAAATCTTCGCATGGCGCGAGAATCCGGGGAGAAAATCCCCATGCTGACCTGCTACGACTTCACCACTGCCCGCCTGATGGAAGAGGCTGGGGTGCCGATGCTGTTGGTGGGCGATTCCGCCGCGAACGTTATTTTGGGCCATTCAACAACGCTGCCCGTTTCATTGGATTTTATGATTGAGCTGACTGCCGCTGTTCGCCGGGGCGCGCCCAACTGCTTGCTGGTAGCGGATATGCCGTTCGGTTCATATCAATCGTCGTGTGCCTCGGGGGCTCGCAACATCATGCGGATGGTGCAACTTTCGGGCTGCAACTGTGTGAAGATAGAAGCAGCGGCAACCCAACGCCGACTAATTACGAGAGTTGCAGACGCGGGCGTGGCCATCATGGCGCATCTGGGCCTGCGGCCGCAATCGATCGGCGCATTGGGCGATTACAAAGCCCGTGGGCGGACGGCGAAGGAGGCGGGCACGATTGTCGATGCCGCAGTGGCAATGGAACAGTCCGGCGCCGCCGCCATTCTGTTGGAAGCCGTTCCGCCGGAGGTTAGCGCGGCGGTGGTTGAGGCCGTTTCCATTCCCGTGATCGGCTGCGGAGCGGGTCCAGCGTGTCACGGCCATGTTGTTGTGACTCACGATGCCCTGGGACTCACGCCCCATCGTGCTCGGTTCGTGCCCGTCCTTGGGGATGTGGCAACGCCGATGAAAGATTGTTTTGGGGAATATGTCCGTTTAGTGAACAGCGGACAGTACCCCGCGACCGAGCATCTGTATGAGATGCAGCCGGAGGAAAAGAAACTCTTCGCCGAATCATTAGGTAAAAAAAAATAGAGATTATCCATTGCGGTCCGGGGGTCACCGAATGTTCATTAGACGGGTTGTCTAATCCATCTGACCGAAAGGTCCGCAGCGTTATACCAAACCAATCAGGAGCGACTTATGAAATCAATGCGATCTCGTCTTAGCGTGGCGGTGCTTTGCGCGGCAGCCGTGGCAGCAGGATACCTGGGCGGGCGACCGCTGCTGCAGCAGGTGGAGTTTGCCCGGGCCTCAGCCGACGTTCAGGCCACCCGCCAGCAGCTTTCGACCGTCGAGGATCTGTCCACGGTTTTTCGTCATGTCGGTAAGGTTGTGGAGCCTTCGGTGGTGCAGATTGAGGTGACTAAGCTGGTCCCGCAATCGGCCCTCGAACAGCGGATGCGACGGTTCCGATTGCCCGGATTCGGCGATATTCCGCTGCCCAATCAGGCGCCGGAAAACGGTGACGGCAGCAACGATCAACAACCCAACGAGCAGATGGGCACCGGCAGCGGTGTCATCATGGAAGCAAGCGGCGGCGTGGGTTATGTGCTGACCAACAATCATGTCGCTGGGGGCGCAACGGAATTGCTGGTCACGCTCAGCGACGGTCGCAAGATTCACAATTGCAAAGTCCTCGGCACCGACCCCAAGAGCGACCTTGCGGTTGTGCAGATCAAGGCTGATCGGCTAATCCCCGCCACGTGGGGCAACAGCGATGAGCTGGAAAAGGGCGACTGGGTCATGGCCTTCGGCAGCCCGTTTGGATACATCGGCTCCATGACGCACGGCATCGTCAGCGCGCTGAACCGCAACGGCATTCTGCATCAGGGAAACGACTATGAAAATTTTATTCAGGTCGATGCACCGATCAATCCGGGCAACAGCGGCGGCGCCCTGGTGAACATTCGCGGCGAAGTGGTTGGCATTAACGTCGCCATTGCCACGGTGGATGGTGGATTCCAGGGAATCGGCTTTGCAATTCCGTCCAACCAGGCCAAGCCCGTTTACACGGCACTGAAGGACAAAGGCAAGGTGGTGCGTGGATGGCTGGGAGTTAGCATTGGGAATGTCGCTGACAATCCCATGCTGGCCAAGACCTTCAATTACAGCGGCTCGACCGGTGTGTTGGTACAGGATATCGCCCCCTCATCCCCCGCCAAGGGGAAGCTTCAGGATGGGGACATCATCGTTAAGTACAACGATGCGCCGGTCGACAATTCCGACCAGCTTCGCAATCTGGTTGCCGCCACTTCACCGGGAACCAGCGCCGCGCTGGATGTATTTCGCGCCGGCAAGGAACAATCGATAGATTTGACTGTCGGCGACCAGCCGCAAGATATCGAAGCAGCAATGGGCCGCGCCCACGGCGACGATGACGGCGCCGCAACCGCGGATGCACAATCCAGCTCAATCGATGGGATGGATCTCCAGACGTTGGACGCTGACGCCGCCGCCAAGCTGAATATCACGTCGGCCAAGAGCGGCGCTGTCGTCATCCACATCGCGCGAAATTCAGTGGCCGCCAAGGGCGGCCTTGTGGTGGGTGAGGTAATTACCCGGGTGGGAAACACCCATGTGCATAGTGCTCAGGAAGCGGTCGATGCAATCAAGAAGGGTGATTTATCCCAGGGCGTGCGGCTTTATGTGGCTGGGGAGCAGGGATCACACTACGCACTTTTGCAAAGTGACGAGGATACTGCCGCGAAGTAATTGATCCGGTCTTTTTGATTTCCAATCGAGCGGTACGAGAGCCCGCGGCGCTGGCCGCGGGCTTTTCCATGGTTCGGCGAATTCTTCGTTACTGATTCGCCGGTCCCCAGGCATGCGGTATAATCCCGATAGGAGACCTCATGACGATCAAGGCAATTCTGCGCGATGGCCGTATCCAACCGCTAGAGCCGATACCGCCCGATTGGACGGAGGGGCAGGAACTGGTTATCGAAGAGCCCGATGCAGGCCAGAATGCGGCAGACATTAAACAGTGGGCGAAAGACCTTGAGGATTCGAATCCAAAAATTCCGGATGAGGAACATGATCGCCTCGAACGGGCGCTGGATGAGATCGAGCGGGAAAGTAAGAACACAGTGCGGCGCGATTGGGGAATGAAATGACGTCGGGCTATATGCTTGACACCAACCATCTCTCTAAAGCCGTCAGGTCTGGATCAGTCGTGCAAAGAAAGATTGTTGAACTGCGAGGCGGCGGAGCCAGGATTGGCGTTTGCGTCCCAGTACTTTGCGAGATTGAAGCAGGCATTCAGCAAATCAGCCGGCCTGACGATTACCGGCGGGATCTGGAACGGCTGCTTCGGCAAGTCCGCGTGTGGCCCTTTGATCTCCTAACGGCACGGATCTACGGGGAAATTCATCACGATCTGAAACGGCGCGGCCGCGTTTTATCTCAGGTTGATACGATGCTGGCGGCGCTGGCCACGCAGATGAATCTTACGCTGGTAACCTCGGATCAGGATTTCGCGGCTCTGCCGGATCTTTCAATCGCGAATTGGTTGATTTAATTATTTCAACTCCTGTGGGAAAGTTACGGCTGCCAGCCGCCACCCAGTGCTTTGTAAAGCGAGATCAAGTTCGTCGAAACCAATTGTTCACTTCTGGCCATGGCGTCCTGGGCGGTGAATAGGCTGCGCTGGGCATCTAACACACTCAGGAAATCCTTGCTGCCTTTTTGCCAGAGTTCGGTGGACATATCCACGGCGCGCTGGTTGGAATCGACGGCCTGGCGGAGAGAGGCCAGGCGCTGTTGTTCGCGGTTGTAGGCGATGAGGGAATCGTCCACATCCTGCATGCTTTGGAGGATGACCTGGAAATAGGCTGCCAGGGCCTGGGCCTGGCGGGCGTTTTGGACTTCTATGTTCGATTTCACCCTGCCGGCGTCGAAGATATCCCAACTTACTCCGGGGACGATCTGATAGAAGCGGCTGGAATAGTTGAAGAGCTGTTTAAGCTGCTGGGCTTCATCTCCCATCGCGCCGGTGATGGAGAATTTGGGGAACAGATCGGCAGTGGCAACGCCTATGTTGGCTGTGGCGGCGGCCAGTTGGCGCTCGGCGCGGCGGACGTCGGGTCGGCGGCGAATCAGTTCGCTGGGCAGTCCCGGAGGAATCGCATCGGGTCCGACGGGAATGGGGGCGTCGGGGGTTAGTTCCGCGGACAGAGTGCCGGGGTCGCGGCCAATTAGAATTCCCAGGCGGTGGATGTTCTGGCGAATCTGGGTCTCGAACGTGGGGATGGTGGCGGCGGTGGTGGCGACCTGGGCTTCCTGCTGGGCGACATCAAGATAGGGAATCAATCCGCCTTCGGCTTTGCTGCGCGTCAGAGAAAGCGTCTGCTGCTGGCTGGCCAGATTGTGGCGGGCGATGGCCAGGGAATGCTGGGCGCCGCGCAGCTCCACATAGTTCAGCGCGACTTCAGAGAATAGAGAAATAAGCACGTCGCGGCGGTCCTCAACAGCCGCCTGAATGCTGGCGTCAGCGGATTCAACCGAACGGCGCGTTCCGCCGAAAACATCGATTTCCCAGGTGGCATCAAAACCAGCCTGCCAGACATCGTTGACCAGTGGAACTCCAAAAGAACTCGGGCCGCTGACGTTCTGACTCGCGCGGGTGTGGGAATACTGCCCCACTGCATTGACCTGCGGGAAATACTGAGAAGCGACAACCCCACGGTTCGCCCGCGCCTCGCGCAGGCGGGCCTCGGCGGCGATGAGATTGAAATTTCCCTTGATGGCGCGATCGATCAGGGAGTTGAGGCGGGGATCGTCGAAGGTGGTCCACCATTGTGTAAACGCCTGCAATTGCACGTCGGCGGAAATGGGCCGCGTGCTGGGCTCGGTAGCGCTGCGCGTGGTGGGCTGGGTGGCGGCTCCGATTTCACTGAACTGGTCAGGGACCGGCAGCCAGGGTCGTTTGTAATTGGGACCAACGGTGCACCCCACCACCGCCAGGGCGGCGAGGGGAACTGCAATTGAAAGACGCCTGGTTAGGCCCGAAAATAGCGTTAAGCCCGGCATGAACTGGTTCCTTCTTACTGTTGCTGATTAAATCTGTCTGATGCCTCTATCTCAATCGCCCCTTTTACTGCGGCGCTGCGACGGCTACCGAGGGCGCCGTGGCTGGCGCGGCGGTTTCGATAAACACATCCATCTGCTGGCCAACGTAAATGGGCTTGTCGCCGACGTCAAAAGAATAGAGCACCTGGAGGACGCGGGTATCCACGCGCTCGGTGCTGTCACCGGTCAGCGATTTTTTTGGAATGACGTAAGGCTCAACGCGGTAAAACGCCAGATCGCACTTGATATCGCGGTTGCCGCGAAGGAATGCGATGGCGTGAAAGTCACCGCTGGACCCGCGCGGGACGCGCCAGGCGTCGTTCTCATCGACATCGGTTCGCACGACCAGCTTATGCAGATCACCGATCAACATGAGGGGTGTCGCCAGTACGCCCAGCGGGGCATATTCGCCCAAATGCAACTTCACCTGCATGACCTGCCCACCAACTGGAGCGGTAACGGTGAAGCGCTTGATGAGGTCAAGATCGCCCTGCACCTGGGCCTGGGCCTGTTTTAAATCGGCCTGGGCGGAAACGATGTCTGATTTGGCGCTTTGAATGTCAGCCGAAGCGACTTTCAAGTCCTGATCCCATGAACCCGCCTTGAGCAGCGCCAGGTTTGCCTGCGATTCGGCGTATTTCGCCTGGGCGATTTCCACCGCGTGCCGGCGGCGATCCATGTCATCCTGGCTTACGGCACGGGGGTCGCTGACGCTTTGCACGGTCTTTAACTGGTCTTGCGCGTCCTGGAGGCTGTGCAAATCAGCATCGGCGCGGGCTTGCGATGCGGGAACCTCTTCCGGACGAGGCATTTGTTTTAGGCGGTCGTATTTAGACTGGGCTGCTTCGAGCAACGCCTGCTTGGATAATACGGTGGCCTGCTTGGCTTCCACCTCGGCGCGCTTCACTTCAAGATCGGCCTGCAAATCGCGATCGTCAATCAGCCAGAGCGGTTGGCCGGCGGCGACGTTGTCTCCAACTTTTACATAAATCTCCTTGACGATGCCCGGCACCACCGTGCCGACCGCGATGTTTTCGCTAAGCGCTTCGACAATGCCGGCGCCGGCGATGTAATAAGGGTACGGCGCCTGGCTGGGCTGGGCTGCGGGTTGGGCGACCGGCGTCGGGCGATTCCCCTTGACGACCGTGAACACGGCGAATGCCACCCCCAGGACCGCCAGCAGTGGAAGTAAAATCTTTCGGAACATGGATGCCTGCCTTCTGGAAATCTCGTTGAATGCAAAACGTTCTACTGCAATTCACTGGGCGAATTAAGGACCTGCTGAACGCGGCCGTCATCCATCTTGGCGATGCGGTCGGCGAACTCGAAAATACGGGCGTCATGCGTGACGATGATGAGCGTTCGTCCCTCGCCCATCGCCACCGAGCGAAGCATTTCCATCACCTTGTGGCCCGTTTCGTGATCGAGCGCGCTGGTGGGTTCATCGCAGACAATCAGCCTGGGTTCATGCACCAGCGACCGGGCGATGGCCACGCGCTGTTGCTGCCCGCCGGACAATTGCTTGGGGAGCGACATATGCCTTTCACCCAGCCCCACGCGCGCGAGCAGGTCGCGCGCCCTGGCGACGGCCTTGCCTCGGGCGATTCCGTTGATCAGCAGCGGAACGGCCACATTTTCGGCGGCGGTTAACGTCGGCAGAAGATTAAAGGCCTGGAAGACAAAACCGATGGTCTTGCCGCGCACTTTTGTTTTTTCGCGTTGCGACATTGATTTGAAATCGTTCCCATACACGCTGCAAACGCCTTCGTCCTGATCGAGAATGCCGGCGATGCAGCTGATGAGCGTTGTCTTCCCACAGCCGGAGGGGCCGACGAGCATCATCAGCTCGCCCGTGCGAACATCGAGATCAATGCCGCGCAGGGCGGTGACCTTTGCTGTGCCGTCCCCATAGGTCTTTTTCACACCACGGCAATGCACAGCCATTCCCTGTGAAGAGCCGACGGCGGATGCGTAATCGGGAATCAAAGCGGTCATAAATAAGCCTCAACCTCGAAATACGATTCCAGGCTCCAGGCGCAGAACGCGTGCTAGACTGAATACCGCTGCCAGGACGCAACACAATAGAATAGCGCCCGCGCCGAGGATGGGAATCTGCCAGGGCATTTCAAACGCCAGCCCGGCCCTTGCGAAGGCCAAACCGGTGAGGGCCGCCCCACCGAGGCCGATGCCGTAGCCGATTCCACCCGCCACCAGCGTTTGGAGACAGACCATGCGAATGAGCGTGAGATTGCCGGCCCCCATGGCTTTAAGGGCGGCAAAATGGCGGAGGTTTTCGAGCATGAATGTATAGAGCGTCTGGCCACTGACCAGAACGCCGATGAGAAAGCCCAGGCCGATGGTCATGCCGAAGTTAATGAGGATTCCGGTTTTCTTCAGGACGTAATCCATGGTGATGGCTTCAAATTGATCGCCAGTCAGGGCCTTGAGGCCGGAAATCCTGGCGATTCGGGCAGCAACCTTGGCGACCTCGTCCCCTGGCCGGACTTTGACCAGCACGAAGGCGGTGGTGCGGCGCTCGGATGGGGCAAGCTCCAGGGCACGGGAAAAAGTGGTGTACATCACCGGCTCCCAGAAAAATTCGGGCGTGGCGCGATAGGTGCCGGCGATGATCGCTTCGTTATCGTTGATGGCAATGCTGTCGCCAACGCGGAGAGGCCGGGGCGGAGTGGCGCGCGTAAGCATCAAACTGTCAGCGGCCTGGTCGACGTTGATAAGGACGGCGCGATCGCGTCGAAGATCGCTGAGCTGGCCGTCCACCATTGCTGGGGGACCGCCCATGAGGGTGGCATCATCCAAGCCGATCAAGCGAATTGTTTCCTGGGTGCCATCCGGGAGGCGGCACTTTAAATATCCGCGGTACATGGGGACTGCCCAGAGGACGCCCGAAACGCCCCGGACCCGAGAGAGCGCGGTATCAAGTATAGGCTTGTTGGCCTCGGTGAAGTCGGCCTGATCGTTCATGACCCAGAGATCGGCGCAGCGGGTATCACGAATCCATGAGCCGGTGCGGAGGGCATAGCCACTGAAAATTGAAGCCTGCTGGGTGACCAGCAAAGCGGCGAAAGCTAAGCCGGCGACGAGGCTCAGGTATTTAAGCCGGTCCCCGGTGAGCATTCTGAGGGCGATGAAATTCATCGGGCGCCTTCTTTGGTTGCTTTAGGCGCGTGGGCTTCACCACTCAGGCCGGCGATGATGCCATCTACCATGAGTTTGATGCGATCTTCGAAGGGGCAGAACTGCACCCAAAAGTCATTGGCTTTGGCGATTTGCAGCGAGACAACGCCGTGAACGGCGGCCCAGAATGTCTGGGCGATAAGCTCGGGATCAGAGCAAAGCCCGAAACGCCCCGCCACCACCGCCTGGGCGACGTTTTGCCGGAGGAAGGCATAACCGTCTTCGTCGGGGTTTCCGCGGACCGACAGGTCTTTTTCCGTCGGCTCCATGCGCTGGCGGAGGGTCATGAACATCAGGCGGTATTGGCTGGGATGTTCCAGGCCGAAACGTCCGTAAGCCATTCCTATCTGGCGAATCCGTTCGACCGGATCGGGGCATTCGGCGATTTCCAGGAAAACAGCGGCGAGCGCGCCAAAATCCTCATGGCAGATTTCGCGCATCAGCGCTTCTTTGTCGGCAAAATGCGCGTAAATCGCGGTTGGGGAATATTCAACGGCATCGGCGATCTTGCGCATCGAGACCGAATCAACTCCTTCTGAAATAAAAAGTTCGCGGGCCGCATTCATGATTTTGATGCGGATCTCGCTGCGTTCACGCTCTCGTCGTTCTTTGAGTCCCATGTAACGATGTTAAAATAATTAACACCGTTCCGTATGTCAACACTGTCGAAATTTTCCGGCGTCAGCCTTTAAATACGATGGCGGGCTCGAGAGTGATGATCTTGGAAAGGCTTATAACAGCAGAAATTATGCAAATTATGGTCACTGCGGCAGCGCTAACGAGAAGGAGTTGCCAGGGCATCCAGAAGGCGAGCTCACTTTTGCTTGTGAGGGAGCCGAAGAGGCTGGCCAGGCCCAAGCCCAAGCCGTAACCAATGGCGCCGACCATGAGGGCCTGGAAAACGATCATTTTAAATAGCGTACTGTTGTTCGCCCCCATGGCTTTAAGGGCGCCAAAGTGTTTGAGGTTATCCAGCGTGAAGTTGTAAAACGTCTGCCCGGCGATGACGGTGCCAACGAAAAAGCCCAGGGCTACTGAAATTCCGAAGTTGATGGGAATGCCGGTGTTGATCATGAAGTAATTGACGGTTTTCCAGATGAAATCTTTTCGCGTGAAAGCGCCCAGGCCGGTGGCGCTGGTGATGCGCTGACACAATTGCTTTGGATCGACGCCCGCGACGGCTTTGACGAGAATGAAGCTGAGCAGTTTTCGCTCTTGCGGGGCGAATGTGGTGGCGCGGCTATAGGTTGTGTAGACCACGGGCTGGCTTTGGAAGGTGCGGGAATTTTCGCAGATTCCAACGACCACCGCGCGATGATCGTTGAGCTCCAGTGTGTCGCCTATCTTCAGGGGGATGGGCACCATGCCGGGGACGGGGTTGCCCTTTTCGTCCAGCGGAATTTTGGCGAGCTTACCCTCCGCGCCGATCCGATCCACTATCACTGATTCGGAGCGGCGAAGGTCTTCCAGATGGCCCATGGCGCCGGTGGAATCGGGAACCATTTTTGGCGGACCACCAATGAGGGTGGCATCGTCCAGACCCAGCACATTGCAGGTTTGGAAGTTGCCGTTATCCAGGCGAGCCTTGATCAGACCCTTGTACAGAGGGACTGCCCATTCAACGCCGGATATGCCGCGCACGCGATAAAGCTGAGTATCCTGCAGGGGTTTGATGTCATCGATGAACTGGACTTTTTTGTCCATGACCCAGATATCAGGTCCACCCAGATCGGTGATGGCGCCATAGGTGCGGGTCATCAGGCCGCAGAAGATGGCGGCTTGCTGGGTGATGAGCAGCGACGCGAAGGTGAGGCCCATGATAATGCCAAAATACTTGGCCCGATCCCCCACCAGCATTTTGATCGCCACGTAATTCATGGGCTCAGGTAATTTTGGTGAACGTCAACAATCCAAAAGTATAGGGCCTGGAACCGGGGGGCGCCCAGTAATCGGCTTGAATTACGGCGTCGCCCAGCGTCCAATCCACTTCCTCGGCAAGCTGCAATCCGTGCTGCTGAAAGATGTTGATGAGCAACACAGCATCAGGCTTGCAGAGGATGTTCCAGGTCAGGCCGTACAGCGGAATATCCTGTATGATCTTAGGCTCCCAGTAATCAAACGAGAGATAAATTCTTCCCCCGGGCGCGAGGAGTCGAGCGGCTTCGGTGGCGAGGGCCTTGTAATCGACGCCGTGCTCGAGGACGGAAAGGCAGGTGAGGTTTTGAAAGGAATTTGCGGGAAGCTGGGTGGTCATGAGGTCGCCCACCATGAACGAGACGCCGCGAAGATGCCTCTCGGGCGGCCGGAAATCTATACCGATTTTGAAACCTTTGATTCCGCGGGTGACGGCATTCCAGAGGAGGTAGGAATCTGAGCTGCCCATATCGAGCAGATTGCCATCGGACAAAGCGGGCACGATGTGGGCGAGATCCCAATCTTTCGGATTCACGATATGGTGAATCAGACCTTGTTGATCGAGCAGCCGCGAGCAGACATCCACTTCGCGGCGGCTTTTAAGAAATTCACACATTTTCATCGTGCACCTGTGGTAAAAATCGTGGTGGTTTTATAACAGAGAAACCGGCGATTTGCTCAATCGTTGAAATCCGGTTGTCCGCGTCCCGCGCACGGATTAGCATGTCTACACTCGGCATCATGAAAATTCTTTTTGTAAACCATAAACGGAAAGCGTGCGGCATCTATCAGATTGGTCATCGCATTGGCGATTTTGTCGGCGCGTCAAAACGTTATCCGATCATTTATGTGGAAGTTGATACCGCAGCCGGTCTTGCGGAGGCGATTACGACTCATCAGCCGCGGGGAATTATTTATAACTTTTATCCGGACACGATGCCTTTTATTCAGGCGGACGTGACGGCTGAAATTGCAAAGCGGGGCATAAAGCAGTGCGTGATTATTCATGATCCGATGGAGCTGAAATTCATTCAGGTGATTGAATCGATGTTCGATGCATGGATCGTGCATGATGAAACCAATCCGATTTACAGCGCCAAGAAGTTCATGACCTGCCGACCGGTGCCGCGCGCCGAGCCGGCGCCGCCACCGGAAAGATTCACCATTGGATCGCACGGATTTGGCGTTGGGCCCTGGAAGGATTTTGACGGCATTGTTGAGGCGGTGAACAACGAGTTTGATGAGGCGATCATTCGATTCAACATTGGACTGGCGGCATTTGGGGACGAAAAAGGAGAGATCGCCGGCAAGTGGTTGGAAAAATGCAGGCGAAAGATCACCAAGCCGGGGATTGAACTGAAGATAACCCACGATTTTATGGAAACCGAGCAAGACCTGATTCGATTTTTACAGGGCAATACGGTGAACATGTATTTCCACAAGGAAATAGGCCATGTTGCAGGGCCGGCGGGCAGCGCGGATCTTGCGATTTCCAGCCGGCGGGCGCTGGTAGTAAACGATAATTACATGTATCGCCATATTTCAATGGAGCTTGGGGGCTATGGCCTGGGTGACAAGCTGAAAGATCTTTACCGCAACGAGAAGGAAGTTGAACGGCTGTATCGGCAATGGTCGCCCGAGAAGATCGTCGCCGATTATGATCGCATGCTGGATTCGGTGCTCGGGGGGTGATGTTTGGGCTATCGCCCCGGCTAGATTTCTTTTCGCCAACGCACCGGACAAATTTCCCCCTGTCAAAGAGTAACGCGGGCGCCGATGCCGATTTGGGGGATCAGTGGCCGGATTGTGGCTCGTTACTTGACTTCCTGCGTTGCGCCGATGGTGTAATTGCCTTCGAGGATTGCGCCAGCGCCAACGGCGAGGGTGGGCGCGGTGACATCGCCCTTGATTTCAGCTTCAGGCCCGACCAGAACCGGGCCGCGGCTGAGGACGTTGCCCTTCATTTTCCCGCGGACGACGAGGCCGCCGCAGAGGATGCGGTCGGCGACGACATTGCCCTTTTTCTCGATGGTGACGACGCCGCAGGTTTCGACACTGCGGCGGGCTTCGTACTGCTTGAAGGGGATGTCTTCGAGGCGCAACGATTTATGGCAGAAGCGGCAGACGACCGACATGGCCCGGCGGGCCACCTGCTGGGATTTACCGCAGTGCAGACAGACGATGTTGACGCCATCGTCATTGCCTTGTGAGCTGGCGATGGGTTGAAGCGGAAGGGCCATGAAGCCTCAATTGGATTCCGGGGCCTGCGGCCATCAGCCCGCGCGGACGGGCTGCAGCGGTTGAGCGGGCGCCGGGGCTGTCGCGGGGCGGGAAGCGTTTGACTGCGGCGGGCGATTGGAAGCTTTTACGGCATCGGGCCCAACACTGACATGGCCGGTGAAGACCGCGCCTTCTTCCACGACGAGCTTGCTGGCGCGAAGATCGCCCTCGTAACGAGCGGAGGTCTTCAGCTCGATGCGATCAGAGGCGGCGAGATTGCCGTGAACGTCCCCTTCCACCAGGATTGATCCAGCCTCCACATCAGCCATGAGCTTTGCCTCTTTGGCAACATGGACGCGGCCGGGGGTGGTGATTTTTCCCTCGACGCGGCCATGAACGCGCATGCCCTTGTCAAAGGAAAGCTCGCCCTTGAAGGTGGCGTCGGGACCAAGGATTGTCGGATATTCCTGCGGGGATGCATCGGCCATGAAAAGCCCTCCAAAAATGATCGCTTAAATTGATCCGCAGGGCGATGGCGCCATGCGAGGCGCGGATTATAGCGGCCTGCCCAAGCGGGGAAAGTAACAGATTGGCAATTGAATAGAAAATTATTGGACGGATTGGCGATTCAGGGCGGCTGATCCCATTCGCCGCGGAAAATGGGATTGGACATCCCTGTTTCCAGAATTGGCCTGCCCATGAAAGATCCGTTCGCCGATGGGCATGCTAAAGAGAAGGACTGGAATGGCCGATCTCACATACATATATGTTGAATGCTACCACCAGCCAGATCGCCTCGTGGGTGGCGATCCTTAAGATTATCAGCCATCTCGCTTCAGCGGCCACGATTCTGTGGTACCTGTACGGCGTCGCGGTTCGCGGTTCCTTTCTGTTGTATTGAACGTGTTTGCATTTCGCTGGCCGATCACGCGCTGCCCTGAACTGTTTTTACCTACCGCGTCTCGCCGATTTACAGGCACACGAATCTCTATTTAGTTCTTTTCCCAACGCACCAAATTCGATGAAAACAAACGCATGATATGGCGTTCTTTTTCTATCGCCCTGCTTACCTTCGTTGCGGCTGTCTGCCGTGCGACCGCGGTTGATGAGCCGGTGGTCTCGTGGACACGGCATGGAGGCCGCGACGGAAGCGCGATGAGTTGGAAGAAAATAAGCGCTCCCCTCTCTATATGGGCCAAAGGGTGAAGGTTTTTGACGGATTTTTAGGGATTTATTTTGAGGCAAAATTTCAACGCGGCCAACTCATTTATTTGTCGATATTTATGGCATATATTAATTTTGCAATTTCGTAGATTTTTGTAGATAATTTTCGGGGATTTTGTAGGTATTTGTAGTTACTTGCGGGCTGACGTTTTGTCGGACTTGGGGGATCGTCATTTAAAGCGCTGATACTTCGGCGGTCGAGTACGCACCGCCCCGCAGGTCCGTCCGGGCTAGAACGGGCTTGGGGTCCGTGATAAAACATTTCCATGGCAAAGACCAAAGAGCAATACCTGAAGCAAGTGGCGGATGCGGGCGTGGTGGCGGTGATTCGGGCTCAGTCAAAGGATCAGCTTATTGGGATTACCGAGGCGCTGCTTGCGGGGGGTGTGCCGGCGATTGAGGTGACGATGAGCACGCCTAAGGCGATTGCGGGGATTGAGATGCTGGCGGATCGGTTTGGGGATTCGGCGGTGATTGGGGTGGGGACGGTGATCGATGCGGCGACGGCGCGGGATGCGATTAATGCGGGGGCGCAGTTTGTGGTGTCGCCGGTGTTTGATGAGGAGATCGTGGCGACGACGCGGCGGTATGGGAAGATCATGATTGCGGGGGCGTTTACGCCCACGGAGATTCTTCGGGCGTGGACGGCTGGGGCGGATGTGGTGAAGGTTTTTCCCTCGACGGTCCTGGGGCCGGGCTATTTCAAGGATATTCTGGCGCCGCTGCCGCAGCTCAGGCTGACGCCGACGGGCGGCGTGGATTTGAAGAACGCTGCGGAGTGGATTAAGGCGGGCGCGGTGTTTCTGGGGGCGGGAAGCTCACTCGTGACGAAGGATGCGCTGAGCAAGAGCGATTGGTCCAGCGTGACGGTGAATGCGAAGGCGTTTGTGGAGACGATCAGGGCGGCGCGGGTGAAGTGAGGTTTTGGGCGGAAATGTTCTCGATCTGTTCGTTGTAACTGATTCGTTCATTTTCGGTAAATTATGAATGCCCTCTGCCACATAATCTTTTGAATGGTAGTCACTTTTAGTCACACGGGTGCCAGCATGTCGCTGCTCACCAGGGAAAGTTCTCCGTTATGCCCCTCAATGAACCAGCGCGGTTTAGACGTGGCCTGGTTCCGATATGGCTGCACGTCGCGATCAGCATGGTGATGAGCATTAGTTGCTTCATCGCCGCATTGTCTCTGGCTGTCGTGGTTCTGCACCGTCTCGGATTGTCCGGCCAATCACCGAGGGGATTCGCGATCTACGCATTGTTTTCGGTAGTTGCCGTGATGATTCCGATGTTGGTCATGTATAAGTTGGTTCCGGCAAAGTGTTTCAAGTGCGGAGGCCGGTGTTGGGCGCCAAATCCACGCGGGAACGCCACGTTAAAGTACATTTGCGAAAATTGTGGACGTATCGTCGATACCTCTATGCGCGGGGGCGACGGCTGACGGCGGAGGAACGCGCCAATCACTGCTCTGAGGAAATGATACCGGGACGTGTACGTTTAAGCAGTGGGATTGGGGCAACCATACACGTCCCGGTATCATTTCCAAGTGAGAGCGACAAATTCATGTAGATTTCATCGTTCACGGCGCGGACGCGGACCCAGAAGAACGTCGCGACAAGGCAAAGCATCAGCAGAAGCATTGCAATGCCGGTGAACAGCCGCTGGGCGATACGTTGCATCGCGGGATATTTTACCTCTTTTTTTGGGCTTGGCGTGGTGGATCGTCCGATAAAACGAGCTATGGACGTTGTTTTGGTTGGCGCGGGCGGGCATGGGCGGGTGGTGTTGGATATTTTGCGCTCGGCTGGGGTACATAACCCGATTGGGTTCATCGATGCTGATCCTGAGTTGAGCGGGCAATCGGTTGGGGGGTTGCCGGTAATGGGGCAGATCAATTTGCTGCCCAAATTGCGGACACAGAAGGTGCGCGGGGCGATTATCTCGATTGGGGACAATCAGGCCCGGCGGAGTTACGCGGAAAAGCTGCTGGAGTATGGATTTGAGCTGCTTAATGCGATTCATCCATCGAGCCAGATATCTTCGACGGTGCGAATCGGGCGGAACGTGGTGGTGGCGGCTGGGGCGGTCATCAGCACGGATGTAGTGATTGGAGATAGCGTGATCGTCAATACGGCGGCGGTGATTGACCATGAATGCCAGATCGGGCAGGCGGCGCACATTTGCCCGGGGGCGATATTGGCTGGTCGAATTCGGGTTGGAGCTGAAACTTTCGTGGGGCTGGGGAGTAACATTATTCAGTGCCTGCATATTGGTTCCAAAGCATTGATTGGGGCCGGAGCGGTGGTTATTCGGGATGTGCCCGATGGGGCGACGGTGGTTGGCGTTCCGGCCCGGGTAATCAAGCAAAGCCATGTGCCGATGGAACTTGCGATTCTCTGAGTTTCAAATGGGTTTAGGTCGATTTGACATATATGAATTGATGTCTATCCAAAGCATGCTAGAATATGAGCCGATGTAGAGGGAACCATGAGCGCTGTTTACAATCCAGAATCCGACCTGATTGCGGAGATCGAGCGGCTTGAATTGGAGTCGCGCCAGATGCGCCGCACGATTGAGCACCTCAAGAATCAGGAAGATCGGCGCGTGCTGAATCGGCAAATGCAGGAAATTAAGGATCAGATTGAGTTTCTTCGGCATCGGATACCCTGAAATAACAAAACTTGGCGTGCGGCCATAAGGACCTCGAAAGCGGGGTCCTTCTTTTTCATCGTCAACTAACGGGCGATTTTAGCCCCCCTTCCCGCATGAGATCGGCCCTTGCTTGCCTGATCGCGTTTAGCTTTGCGATTTCGTGGTGCCTGACCCGAATGATGCGAACGGCATCGGTGCGGCTGGGGTTTGTGGATAAACCCGGCGGACGGAAGATTCACGAGAATCCCAAGCCATTGGGGGGCGGGGTGGGGATTTTCTGGGCGATGGCAGTGCCGATGATTGCTGGGCTGGTGTATGTCAGTTTTTTTTCTCCGCCGGGGTTTTTGGAATCGCCGCGGTGGCTTGGGGCTGACATCGCTTCGCGGCTGGATGCTTACTGGTCGGGGATCCGAGAGCGGACGCCGCTGGCATTTGAGATGTTGCTGGCGGGATTTGGAATGCATTTGCTGGGGCTGGCGGATGATCGCAAGGCGATGGGGCCGTATTTCAAGCTGTTGATTCAATTGTCGATCATCACGGCGCTGGTGGCGATTGGAAATCTGCGGGTGCTGACGTTTCTGGATCACGCGCTGCCGGGGGGGCGATTGATATCCATCGTGGCTACCGTGCTTTGGATTGGGGCAATCACCAACGCATTTAATTTCCTGGATAACATGGATGGACTTTCCGCGGGGGTGGCTGCGGTGTGTGCTACCGCGTTTCTGGTGGCGGCGCTTTCGATCGGGCAGTGGTTTGTGGCATCGGCACTGGCACTTTTGCTGGGGGCGATTCTTGGATTTCTCTGGCATAATTTTCCGCCGGCACGAATTTTTATGGGAGACAGTGGAAGTTTACTGATTGGGTTTTTCCTGGGTGTGCTGACGGTCCTGACGACTTACCTGCCCGCGGGCGCTACCTGGCAAAATGATTGGTATGCGATTTTCGCGCCGGTCGTGGTATTGGCGCTGCCGCTTTATGATCTGGTGGTGGTGAGCGCGATTCGAATTCTGCGTGGGAAAAATCCGTTTGTTGGGGATACGAACCATTTCAGCCATCGGCTGGTGCACCGGGGGATGTCGCGGCGGACGGCGGTGCTTTGTCTTTACCTGGTTGCGGCGGCGACGAGCGTGGGGGCGATTATATTGCCGCATGTGAACAGCCATTTTGCCTTGCTGATTTTGCTTCAGACGCTGCTGATTTTGTGCGTGGTTGCGTTGCTGGAACAGCATCCGATGCCGATGGCCACCGTCTCGCCCGTTAACGAGGCGGGGAAGGCGCACGATTCGCCGGTTGCGCCCGGGGGTCTGACACCGCCTTTCTCCGGGGACCAGCGATGACGGTGAAGATGTGGCCGCGGACGAATCAGACTGTGGCGCGCGTGGATTGGCGCGCGATGATTACGCTGGCGGCGTTTGTGCTGGCGCTATCGACGGCGGCGGCGCGGTGCACGATTCTGGAGACTTTGCGCGATCCCATCTCACCAGCGACGGGGGGCGTTCCGCGGGGACCGGCGCCGACGGTGTCCCTGCTGCTGGACTTGCTTTGCTGCGTGCCCGCGCTGCTGGTTCTTGTGCGCCGCGTGGTGGACGACACCTATATCCTGCGATTCAGCCTTTCGCAGGTATTGATGGTTCCGCTGGCGGCGTGGATGGCGTTGAGTTTTCATCAGGCGGATGACAAATTCGCCATGTTGGTGGCGACGTGCAATTTTGTGGCGGCGCTGGCGCTTCTGTGGGCCATGTCGCAATTGGTGCGAAGCTGGTTGCGGCTGAGAATAGTGGCAGCCACGACGTACGGACTGCTTCTGGTTTTTCTGGTGCAAGGGTTTTTCTGGAAGCTGGTTGAGTTCCCCGACCTGCGGCAGAGCTTCGTCGGAAATCGGGCACAGATTCTTCGTCAGCAGGGGTATGACCCGGACAGCTTCATTGGCAAGCAATTTGAGCGACGGGTGCTGAGCGGGGAAATGATGGGGTTCAATACATCGCCCAATTCATTTGCGGCGATGATTGTGCTGCTGATGACCATTGGAATGGGTGCGGCGCTTCAGCGCCTGGCGGATCTGGACAGTCTGGAATGGCCGCTGGGCCTTGCGCTGGTCGCGCCGCTGGCTGTGGCGATGCTTTATTTTACGGGGTCGAAGGCGGCCTTGGCTTCGCCATTCATTGCGACGGGCATGCTGGTGGGAATTTTTCTTTTCCGGGATCTTTTGGGTCGGCACGCGGCGCGGGCTTATTGGATTGGCGTTGGCACGGTTGGGCTGGCGATTTTGATGGTGATTGGGCATGGGCTTTATCACCACGGGCTGCCGACAGATAGTTTGAATTTCCGGTGGCGGTATTGGGTGGCTTCCTGGCGGATGTTCTGGAGGCATCCGGTTGCGGGCGTGGGGTGGAATAATTTTGGGGGGCATTATGTGCGCGATCGCCTGCCGGCGGCTTCGGAGGAGATTCAGGATCCGCACAACTTTATCATTCGCTTCTTTGTTGAATTGGGGGCCGTTGGCGGCATTATGCTGCTGGTATGGATGCTTCGCATGGGGTGGGAGCTGACGCGGCCGGTGGCGCCGGCGGCGATGTCCACGCTTTCGCGCGATTCGGCGCGGGCGGTGCGGTGGATCTTCGCGATACCGATTCTAGCGATTTTCATAAACGTGCTGGCGAGTCTGGATTTCAGTCAGAACATCAACTTTACCATTATTGAACTGATGAAACGGGGGCTGTTTCTTTGCGCTTTTGCACTGGGAGCACTGGTGGTTTCGCTGCGATCGGTGGATTCGGCGGACATTGACGACCGCGCGGCGCCGTGGGTGCTTTATGCGCTGCTGGTGGGGATCGGCGTGTTTCTGATTCACAACCTGATCGAGTTTTCGATCTTTGAACCGGGACCGATGTGTTTTTTCGCGGTGCTGGTTGGGACGGCACTGGGGGTGCGAAAGATAAATCCGGGGGCGCGGAAAAATAACCAACAAAAACAGGCGATCGCGGCGCTGGCAACGGCCGGGGCAGTTTGGATCGCGGCATGGGTCTTCATCTTCATTCCGACGGCACGCGCTGAATCGGCGGCTCACACAGGGGACGTGTTTTGGCACGATGAAAAGCTCTCCGAGGCCGCGGGGTACTATCAGAAGGCGTATGCGATTTTGCCGATGAACGCGGATTACGCATTTCGGGCGGGTCGGGCTTTCTATCGGCAGATGCAGCTATTGAAAATGCGGCATGTGCTGGTCATTCCGCAGGAGGTTTGGCAGCCGGTTTTTGCGTGGTATTCGACAGCCATACAGACTAATCCATCATTCATCCGGGGTTACCTGGCTCGAGCGGGCATGGAAGTGCAGATGGCGGACCCGCGCGGGACGATCGAGGATTACACCAGGGCGCTGGAACTGGATCCGAACGAAGTATCGATTCGGATCGATTACGCGCGGGCATTGGAGCGGCTGATGATGCCAAATGAAGCTGCCGTGCAATTGGAGCGGGCGCTGGCGGACAATAATCAGCTCGACGCGATGGAACCGAAGCGGCTATCGGCCCAACAGATTGAAGCCATTCGCGCGGAGATCGCAGTGTTGAACCGCGATATTTCGACGCGCCCTTAGGATCCAATCTCTCCCACCGATCCATCCCACCCATATTGCAAATGCACGATTCGTGGGTCAATGTTTTCCACCGGGTGGCGCAAGAATGTGTGGATAACATGCTGGCGTGCGCGGCCTTATTGGATTGCTAAAAATTCTTGACTACCCTAAGCATCGTGCGTACCGATTCTTAGCTTTTCTGGCGGTGGTAGATACCCAACATTTAGTAAAGTTTTCTTTGACGAATACCAGATGTTGTGTATATTGCCGCAATCCCGATAAAACGGGTTCGAGAGCGAAAAAGATGGCTTTCCACCGGTTTTTGCAGCACGTCGTTAGGATGATGGCGTCGTAAATAGCCATTGCGGCCTTGTGCTTCGGCGAATGCATTTGGCATTTGAGAGGCCCGGCGCGCACGCGCCGTGCAGCGAAAGCCCCACGGCGTGGTTGGGGACGGTATAATTGGCTGGTCCGCGGGAGTATTTGCCGGGAGATTTACATGGGAATTCTTTGTGACAGCCAGATCCGGGAATTGATCGGCATTGAGCCGTTTGAGGATAACGTCAAGCGGCCTGGGAAGATCAGTTACGGCGTCTCCAGTTACGGGTACGACCTGCGGGTTGGTTCAATCTTCAAAATTTTTACAAACGTGAATTCGGAGATTGTCGATCCGAAGAAATTCTCCGAGCGCAGTTTTGTGACAATCGATACGGATGAAACCGGCCGGGACCATGTGCTGATTCCGCCCAACAGTTTTGCATTGTGCGAGACCGTTGAGGTTGTTTCGATGCCGCGCGGATTTCTGGCGATCTGTGTTGGAAAAAGCACCTACGCCCGCTGCGGAATTATTGTGAATGTAACGCCGATTGAACCGGAATGGCGCGGCCGGATTACTCTGGAGATCAGCAATACGACACCGCTTCCGGCGAGAATCTACGCCAATGAGGGAATTGCCCAACTGTTGTTCCTCAAAGGTGACCGCGTGTGCTCTAAGAGTTACGCGGACAAGGGTGGGAAATACCAGGATCAGGCCGGTCTAACGCTACCTAAAGTTGATTAACGTTGCGGACCCTTAAGAAGGTGGTGGGGATGGAGTCTTTACGCCTATTGCTGGCGGCGATCGCGACGGTGGCGCTGGTTGGGTGCATGACGCCGAACGGCGTGCCCGAGCATGCGACGCTGGTGTGGTATGGGCAGGGAAATGATCCGAACGCGCTGAAGAACATTATGCCGGATGTACAGCCGGGTCAGGTTTACATTTACGACGAGACGGAAAAGCATTTGGCTCTGGTTCGCTCGGTCTGGCAGGAACATCGCGATCTGCAGTTTGCGCCGAACCCGGACCATCGATACAAGATTTATTTTCTGCCGACACCGGAGTGAGGATTTGGAAGTTGTTTTTTTTGTCCGTTGCTTGCCGCCGGCGAGCCATCGACAACCAACAACCACTGATTCAGGATTGGCTACAATTTCAGGGAAGGATTTCTGACTATGAAAATTACCCGTCGTTTTACCAAGGCAGGCCAGAGCGCGCTGGAGAGCGTTGAATATGAGACCCGCACCAGCCGCATCAGCAACCCGGATGGCAGTGTGGTGTTTGAGATGAACGACGCCGAGATTCCCCGGAACTGGTCGCAACTGGCGACGGACATCATGGTCAGCAAATATTTCCGGAAGGCGGGCGTACCGCAGAAGGATGAGCAGGGGAATCTGCTGCGCGATGCGGAGGGGAATATCGTCACGGGGCCGGAGCGCTCGGCAAAAGAAGTGGTAAACCGCCTGGCGGGATGCTGGCGCTATTGGGGCGAGAAGCATGGGTATTTTGATACGGCTGAGGACGCGCAGGCGTTTTATGATGAGCTTGCATACATGCTCCTTCATCAGATGTGCGCGCCGAACAGTCCGCAGTGGTTTAATACGGGTCTGAACTGGGCTTATGGAATTACCGGGCCGGCGCAGGGGCATTATTATTGCGATCCGCGGTCTGGGGAGCTGCTGAAGAGCAAAGATGCGTATAGCCATCCGCAGCCGCATGCGTGCTTTATTCAATCGGTCAGCGATGACCTGGTGAATGCGGGCGGGATCATGGATCTCTGGACGCGAGAAGCGCGGCTGTTTAAGTATGGGAGCGGGACGGGATCGAACTTTTCCAAACTGCGCGGGGATAACGAGCCCCTTTCGGGCGGCGGTAAGTCTTCGGGGCTGATGAGCTTTCTGAAAATAGGGGATCGGGCGGCGGGCGCGATAAAGTCGGGCGGCACAACGCGCCGGGCGGCCAAGATGGTGTGCCTGGATCTGGATCACCCGGATATCGAACAATTTGTGAATTGGAAGGTACGCGAGGAGCTGAAGGTGGCGGCGATGGCGGAGGGTCTGAAACGGCTGCCGCAGGATCAGCGCGATTTGGCCGCGAAGTTAAATCTGAAGTTGGATTACGATTTTAATGGCGAAGCTTATGTGACTGTAAGCGGGCAGAATTCGAATAATTCGGTTCGTATTCCCAATCGCTTTTTCAAAGCGGTGGAGGAAGACGGCAACTGGAATCTGACTTGGCGCACGAATGGAAAAGTCGCCAAGACGGTGAAGGCGCGGGAACTGTGGGATCAGATTGCCCAGGCGGCGTGGCGGTGTGCCGATCCCGGCGTGCAATACGACGACACCATCAACCAGTGGCACACCTGCTCGAAGAGCGGGCCTATTAAAGCATCTAATCCCTGCGTCACGGGGGACACGCGCGTTCTGACGCCGGGAGGTATCTGGCGGCGGATCGACCAGATGATTCACCTGCCGAGCCGCGTTGTAACCAACCTGGACGGGCAACGCATCGGCACCACGGAAGGCGCGTTTCCGACCGGCACGCAGAAGGTTTACGAACTGCGGACGGCCGGCGGATATTCGGTCAAGTTGACCGGGAATCACAAGGTGTGGACGCGCGGCCGGGGCTGGGTTGCGGCGCAGGATCTTCGGGGCGACGACGAAGTTAAATTGCCGAGCAAACCCGCGGCGGTTCAGGAAATTGGCGAGCCGCAGGACCCGCGGTTCTTCCAGCTTCTTGGTTTGTACTTCTCCTTTGCGAACGGGACATCGAACGCATTGCGGCTGGATGCGTGCCTGGGCGGCGGGACAGACCTGGTCGAGCCACTGGCACGGTATGTCAGCGAGACCTGGTGCGACAAACCGTATGAAGATGATTACGTCAATCAGAGCATGCTGGTGGATGATCAGGCGGGCGGCACCGCAACGGCGGTGCTTACCAATCGCCGGTTGCTGAGCCGCCTGAAGGCTTACGCGCGACACGAAGGGCGCGAACAGCGCCTGGGCGATGATGCTTTCACCGCCGGGCTGGCGGCGCAAAAGCATTTGTTGCGGGCGATGTTTACCGCGGATGCAACGATTTCCCTGGGCACGCTGGAGTTGTCACACGAGAGCCTTGGCTTGCTTCAGGATGTGCAGCTGATTCTGCTTGGATTTGGCGTGCAAAGCGCGATTTTCGCCCCAGGGGAAGATTTGGCTTTGCGAGGAATTGAAGGAGGCTCGCCCGCTCGACCGTCGCATGATGCGGCGGGCGCTACCGATAGCCGCAATTTGCGCCTCGGTCGCGCTGACGCAGTCACCAGACGCCACGGCCTGCGAATCGATCCGGGCAGCCTCCGATCCTTCAGCCAGCACGTAGGACTTCTTGCGGGCAAGAAAGCCGAGCAGCTTGCAACAGCGGCGAGCTTTGCCATCGCGGCGAATCGCGGAAAGGAAGACGGGCACTACGACCGGGTTGATTCCCTTTCCGATCTGGGCGCGCAGCAGGTTTTTGATTTAACCGAACCGACAAGCCATTCATTCATCGCGAACGGGCTGACGGTTCACAATTGCTCGGAATACATGTTCCTGGACGACACGGCATGCAACCTGGCGTCGCTGAACGTGTTGACATTCTTTGATGCTGAGACGCGATCATTTGATATTGAGGGATATAAGCACGCGATCCGAATCTGGACGACGGTGCTGGAAATCAGCGTGTTGATGGCCAGCTTCCCGTCCGAAGAGATTGCGACGCTTAGCTACCGCTATCGCACGCTGGGCCTGGGTTACGCGAACCTTGGCGCGATGCTGATGCAGGCGGGCATTCCTTATGACAGCGAAAAGGGCCGGGCAATCTGCGCCGCGCTGAGCGCGATCCTGACAGGCGAAAGCTACGCGACCAGCGCTGAAATGGCGCGGGAGCTTGGGGCATTCGCGGGATACGATACGAATCGGCAGGAGATGCAGCGGGTAATTCGAAACCATCGCCGGGCGGCTTACGATGTCACGAACAGTCCGTCCGCAAAGAAGGGGATTGGAGATTACGAAGGACTGGATATCAAGCCGGTTGGCATCGATATCACCCAATTTGCCGACAACGATCCACTGGCTTCGGTAGCGCTTTTGAAATCGGCACAGGAATGCTGGGATCGAGCGCTGCTGCTTGGCGAGCGGCACGGGTTTCGCAATGCACAGACGACTGTCATTGCCCCGACGGGAACCATCGGTCTTTTAATGGATTGCGATACCACCGGCGTGGAACCGGATTTCGCGCTGGTTAAATTCAAGAAGCTGGCGGGCGGCGGTTACTTCAAGATCGCCAATCAATCACTGCGGCCGGCGCTGGTTAATCTTGGATACACTTCGGAGCAGATTCATGACATTCTCCGATACGTCATGGGATCACTTACGCTGCATGATGCGCCGCATGTGAACTTTCAGGCCCTCAAACAGGCTGGCTTTACGACTGAAGAGCTGGAACGGATTGAGTTGTCGCTGCCGGCGCAGTTTGAAATTGGATTTGCATTCAGCGCGTGGACGGTGGGCGCTGCCACGCTGAAGCGGCTGAATGTTCCGGAAGCAATCTGGCAGGCGCCCGGTTTCAATCTGCTGCAGCATCTGGGATTTTCCAAGAAGCAGATCGCGGAGGCGAATGACATTGTTTGCGGCCGGGGAACCGTTGAGGGAGCGCCGCACCTTCGGGCGGAACATTATCCGGTGTTCGACTGTGCGAATAAATGCGGGCGCCATGGCGCGCGGTTTATTCCCGTGGAAGGCCACATTCGCATGATGGCGGCGGCGCAGCCGTTTATTACCGGAGCGATTTCCAAGACCATTAATCTGCCCAATGAGGCGACGATTCAGGATATCAAATCGAGCTATTACCTGAGCTGGAAGCTGGGGCTGAAGGCGAATGCGCTTTACAGGGATGGCTCCAAGCTCAGCCAGCCATTGAATGTGAAAAGCGATGATGACGTGGACAAATTGGTCGAGGATGATGACGAGGAGAACGTGGAAGCGGCCCGGAAGGAAGTAGCGGACGAAGTCGTGCAGGCGGCCAACATTCTGTTCAGCAAGCCGCTGAGCAGCGACAACCTCTCGCCGGTGCACACGCATGTGGTCGAGAAGATTGTCGAGCGCATTGTGGAGCGTCCGCTGCGACGACGTCTGCCGGATACTCGCCATGCGACGACGCACAAATTTGATGTGGGCGGCCATGAGGGATACATCACCGTTGGATTATATGTGGATGGCTCGCCCGGCGAAATCTTCATTCGAATGGCCAAGGAAGGCAGCACGATCGGCGGGCTGATGGATACCATCGCCACGCTTGTTTCGGTCAGCTTGCAATATGGCGTGCCGGTGGAATCATTGGTGCGGAAATTTGAGCATGTGCGGTTTGAACCAAGCGGTATGACCCGGAACGCGGAAATTCCATTTGCCAAAAGCCTGGTCGATTACATCTTCCGGTGGCTGGCGATGGAATTTGTGCATGGGTATCGCGCTGCGAACGCGCCGAATCGGCACCCGCAACCGGCGGTGGAGAGCAAGGGCACCGAGGCGCTCCCTGAGCCCTCGGAGGATGACGCGCCGATCCGCCCGATAAAAAAAGGTGGGAATGGCCATGGGCCGCGACTCGATCCGGATACGGCCAAATCATTTCCGTATACGGAAGAAGAGCTTGCCGCCGACCACAACAAGCCGCTGCCCGAGCCGTCCTATGGCGCGAATCTCCGGTTGGCCGTGGTGTCGGACGCGCTTAGTCAGCAAACTTCAGAACTGCAAGCAGATGCGCCGGCGTGCGACGTTTGCGGCAGCATCACCGTCCGAAGCGGAACGTGCTACAAATGCCTGAATTGTGGCAACTCGATGGGGTGCAGCTGATCGTGAGCAACGGATTGATCTGAAAAGAGCGTTCAACAAATCGCCGCAAGCCCCACGGACGCTTGCGGCGATTTTTTTCCCCGGATTCCCGCGAACCTACGGCCTGGTTGTGTCCAGCTTTTTCCCGCCGAGCAACCCACCGAGACCCTGCTGTATTTGCTTGGTCTGGTCTCCGACCGCGCCGTTCAGCAGATTGCCAACATTGCCGGGCAGGTTTTTCCCCAAGGATCCGGTGATATCAGTAATCTGCTTATTGAACGCGCCGCCCAGCTTGGCTGTCACATCACTGAGTTGGGAATTGAGCAACTGGTTCAAGTTAATCGGTAGCTTGCCGCTGGCCTCGGCCTGGGCTGTCAGGGCGGCGGTAAGCTGCATCACAACATCCTTAATTGCGGCACCATTGGAGGCACCGTCGGAATTCCCGACGTTCTTTAATGAAACAGACGGAATGGGGATTGCAATGTTATCAGGCAACCCGGGGATACCGGGCTGGATGTTCACGATGGCATTGGTGACTTCCAGGTCATCAATGATCAGCTTCATGGGTTCTTTGTCCGTTTTGGGCATCTGGTCCATCATGGCTTTGAAGTTGAGGATGCCGCCCGATTGCTGGATGAAGAGCACGGGCTGGTCGATGCTGATTTTATCAACATGGATGGGCTGGCTGGTCAGTTGCCCATATTTCACTTCGACCTCTAGTCCGCCAAGGGAAAGCATATGTGGCGCGCTAAAGTTTGGTGGAGAACCGAGTTCCAGATCGTTGAGCCCCACTTTGCCTCCGAAGAGGGATAGGTGCGCCGCCCCTAATGTGGTTGGGACATTTAGTGAAGCCTGCGTTTGCTGCTGAACTTCCGACCGGACAATTGAGTTGAGGTAAGCGTAAACGATGCTGAGTGCGACGATAATCAGCACAACAACAGCGAGAGCGATGCGTTTGAACCATTTCATAAAGATCTCCGTGCAAGAGTCGGCATTTTCAGTCGGATGAGGTGAGCAAGCAACAACATGTCGACAGTATGCCCGCGAATGCTGAATCGATGTAAAAAAATTTTCGTGTTTCAGCTAAATCGAGGCGTGTTTTCATTGACACATTGAGGGCACGCCTTACAATTTTGAACGCTTGACCGCCTAAGCCATCCCGCACTCGGGTGGCGCGGAGAACCCAATGTGAGCCTGTTGTGCTCGCATCGCATGAAATGATGTTTTAAAAACATCATTCAGCAGGGGCGAATCGGTTTTAGTGAGAAGTTGGGTGAATCGTCATAGCGATTATACCGGCTTTTCCCCGAGGGAGACTTTCAACTCCCAGCCCGTCAGCTAACTCCGTAGGCACGTGAAAGGGATCAATGCGCCTTCTGGCGTTTCGATCCTTTAGGTCTTCAAGGTTTGCCCCTGCTGGCGATGTTTTGCCGGCGCACGGGCCTTGCACGCGTCGTAAGACGCAAGGAGATCTCTCATGGCCACCCAGGCCGAAACGCTACGAAAAGCGATCGAGAATCTAGTGGATGCCAAGCTGGTTGATGCCTTGGCGCGACCGGACGGGCTTAATCGACTGTTGGCGCATCGTCGCACGGGCGTTGCCGCACCGGACATCCGCAACGCCGAACGACGTCTGGAAGAAACACTGAGTGAAATGCTGGCGTTTGACGACCACCATTCGACGCATTCAGTTCAGGATGAACACGCGGAACAGGTTGCGTGACTTGAATTTCTGAATGAGGTGTCTCGAATCGCCCTTGTTCGAGTCCTTGATTAGTCAGAATGTAATGATTTAGCGGGCTGGCCGCCCCCACGACGGCCAGCCCGCCATCGTTTCTGCAGCGGTGGAAAAAGCATCCCCCCGATGTTTGCCAGGCGAAAATCGGGAAGTGGGGGTCGCTCGGCCCGTGGATTAACGCTTCGCAGGATAGCGACCATCACCTTAAGCGTGGCACCGAGCCGACCGACAAAGGTGCTCCGAGGCCGATTGCCATTGGGCCGCAGGAGAAGGACGGTTACATCATCTTCTAAAAGATTCCTGGGATGAATCTGTCCCATCGCCTTCAGCAAGGAATCAATCAATAAGTGTGGTCGATCCACGCCGGACAATGAATTGATTATTTTGAGAAGCCCATCTTCGCCGAGAAACTCCCCATTTGCATCGCGGGATTCAATCAATGCATCGGTGTAGCAAAGGACCAGGTCCCCCACTTCCAGTGCGACTTCAAACTGTTCGTAATCGGTCAGATCAACAATACCAAGCGGAATATTGGATGCTTCTGGACGATGCTGGCGCGCTATCGATGCATCATCTGAATGTTCGAGCAGCGTCCATTGCCCAGTAGTCGCGCGATACAAAAGGGGCCGTGGGTGACCCGCGTTGCAGACTGAGAATAATCTGGTCGGAGCAAAAAAGGTGGTTACAACCGCCGTCGCGAAACAGCCACTTTCCGAAATCGAGGTAAACTGACGATTCATCGATCGCACGAACTCGGTTTGATCGAGGAAATTCACATAACGGCGCATAAGCGTTCGCAATCCGGAGGCGGTTTCGGCGACGGCCTTTCCGTGGCCGGCGACATCCGCAAGAAGAAGTCTATTAATACGACCGGTCGCACAACTGGAGGCGTAGTAGACATCGCCGCCATCCTGAGATTGGCCGAAGGGTTTACTGTAAATCCAGGCGTCGAGTCCACCCATTTCCACATTGCGGGTGGTGAGCTCACTGCCACCCCAGACTTCCATACACTGCATATGCTGGGCGCTGTCGTCTGGCATGGGACAAATTATAGGAGCGCAACGCAGGCAATGCTAAAGGCAAGGGCCGTGACAAATCCCCCGGGGGTTGCATGACGCAGCGTGGTCTTCTATCGTCCGGTTGGTGCACCATGAGCGCGACAGCGCAATCCATCACTTGGCTGCTTGAGATCGGCGCAGCATCGTTCGCGGGGGGCATTGTCGGCTCGATCAGCGGGCTGGGCGGCGGGATCGTGGTTGTGCCGGTGCTGACCCTGCTACTGCACATGCCGATTGAACAGGCCATTGGCGCCAGCATTGTATCGGTGATTGCGGTTTCAAGCGGAGCCGGATCGGTCTATGTGAAAGACCGGATTACCAACGTTCGGATCGCGATGTTTCTTGAGCTTTCGACCGCTGCCGGCGCGTTGCTTGGGGCGGGTGTTTTGTCCCGGCTTATTCCGCCCCAAATCTTATTTATTCTGTTTGGCTTGCTGCTGCTCGGCTCGCTGGCGCCGATTTTCGCAAAATTAGGTGAGGAGCTGCCGGAGAATATTCAATCCGACCGGATCGCGATAATTCTGCGTCTGCATGGGTCGTACTTCGACAAGCATCTAGGCCGACAGGTGGAATATAATGTGACGGGCGTTCCGCCGGCGATCGGCATTATGTTCCTCGCCGGCATCGTTTCCGGAATTCTGGGGATTGGGGCGGGGGTATTGAAGGTACTTGCGCATGAGATTTTCATGCGGGTGCCGACAAAAGTTTCAACCGCGACAAGCAATTTTATGATCGGGGTTACCGCAGCAGCGGGCGCGGGGGTTTATCTGCGTCGCGGGCTGGTGCTGCCGTTCGTGGTGGTTCCCGTGGCGACCGCGGTGGTCGTTGGAGCTTTCGTGGGAACGATCCTCATGGAGAAAATGTCCAACGCGCTAATTCGCAAGGTATTTGCGCTGGTGCTGGCGGTGGCTGGGATTCAAATGCTGTTGCGCGGATTCGGGGTGAAGTTATGACGCCTTCTTCCGACACTGTCAGAACGCCCGGCTCCAAAATGGCCGTTGAAGACCTTTCCGCGTGGGTTCTTCGGGGTGGACTGGCGATTTCAATAACGGTGATGTTAATCGGTATTGGGTTCAGCTTCCTGCATGGCACCATCTCCATTGAACGAATGGTGTCCGACACATTCGATTATCGCCCATCCAATATTTGGCAGGGTATCGTGAAGGGCCAGGGAAAGAGCATAATTGAAGTGGGGATTTATTTACTGGTGCTGACGCCTGTGATGCGGGTAGCAACGTCGATGGTGCTATTTGCGATCAGTGAGCGAGACTGGATCTATGTGGTGATTACCCTGGTCGTGCTGCTGCTGACGTTAGCGGGATTGCTTTGGTCGGGCTCTTAAATTACATGAGGTTTATGGCGAAGCACACAATTGTGTTGATTCCGGGTGATGGGATTGGTCCAGAGGTCGCGCGCGCAACTCGGCGCGTGTTGGAGGCCGCCGGGCTTTCCGTGGATTGGGTGGAGATGGCCGCCGGCGCGACCGCTCTGGAGCAGGGGATGGAAAACGTTCTGCCGCAGAGAACGCTGGCGGCGATTCTGGCGCACAAGGTGGCGCTGAAAGGCCCCGTCACCACGCCGGTGGGAAAGGGATTTAAATCCGTCAACGTCCAACTACGCCAAAAACTCAATCTTTATGCGGCAGTGCGTCCCGTGCGGAGCTTGCCGGGAATTAAGACGCGCTATGAAGGCGTCGACATGGTGATCGTTCGCGAGAACACCGAAGGCCTTTATAGCGGCATCGAAAATGAAGTGGTTCCGGGCGTGGTGACGAGCCTGAAGGTGGCCAGCCAGGCCGCCTGTACGCGAATCGCGCGGTATGCATTTCGATATGCCACCCGCCGTCATCGCAAGCGCATCACGGTCTTCCACAAGGCCAACATTATGAAGCTCTCAGACGGGCTTTTCCTGGATTGCGCCCGCAAGATCCATGATGAAGAATATCCGAATATTGATTATGACGAACTGATCATCGATGCAGGCTGCATGAAGCTTGTGCAGGATCCGGCGCGAATGGACATGCTGTTGATGGAAAATCTTTATGGGGACTTAATCAGTGATCTCTGCGCGGGGCTGGTGGGTGGGCTGGGGGTGGTACCAGGGAGCAACATTGGCGATGATGCAGCGGTATTTGAGGCCGTCCATGGATCGGCCCCGGACATTGCGGGCAAGGGCATTGCCAATCCCCTGGCTTTAATTATGTCTGGCGTGATGATGCTTACCCACCTGCACGAAGACGCGATCGCGGGAAAGATTCAAGCCGCCTTTGAAGTAGTGCTGGCTGAGGGCAAAAATCTTACCCGTGACCTGGGAGGCACCCAAACCACGGATGGCTTTGCCGACGCAATAATAAGCAAGCTTTAGGGCGGATTTCTGATGGAAAAGAATGGTACGACAGTTCAGGGGATCCGTCATTTTGCCGATAGGTGGAGTGTAGGATTTTTTGAATAATCGCCGGGGAAGTCCATGAGTACCAATAAAAATCAATTCATTGAAGACAAACTGCTTCAGTCGCTTGAAACCCGTCGTTCAAAGAACGACAAGCGAATGGCGGTGCGAACAGAGGTGCGGCTGGCAATTCAGATTCGTTTGATGGGCCGCACCGAATTTGGCCCGTGGGAAAAAGCTCAGCTTCGCGATATTTCGGCGCGCGGATGTTCTATTGCCATGAAGCAGGAGCTGCGGGCTGCCGACTGCTTTCTCGCACAGCTTCCAGGCGCGACCCAAAATGCCGGACCCGCCGCCCTGATTTGCCGGGTGGTGCACTGCAGGCCACAGGGGGATGGAACATTTCTGATTGGCTCTGAATTCAGCGGCAAGATGCCTTCACTGAAAGAATCGGTCCCGGCGCCGGCCGAATCAACAGTGGAGCAAGAGCGCATTCGTCGGTCGATATTGCTTTGACCTTTTTATCTTTTTGAATTTGTTGCCCGGTTTGCGAGAAGCCGTATCTGCCGGACATCAAATCCCGCGCGATCGGCCGCAAATTCTTCTGGAGCATGGTTCCAGCGACCCATTCAACGAGGGGCGCGAGATTGATGGCAATTCCATCATCAAGATGCCGGCGCCAACTAAACGGCAAACCCGCGCCAATGAGTTTGAATGCGTGCCCCACTAATTTCCGGTTCGCAGTAAATCCGTGAACGGCCACCGTTCTTCCGCCCTGTGAAAACCCCCAAATGACCGGCCGATTTCGATGAACCTGATTTTGCCAGGCGAGACATTCCCGCGGAAGAAACCGCTCGAAACCGTCAACTTCCCGTTCGATTTGCACTGCTGACTCTTCGCCCACCTCTTTGGCAAGAATTTCTCGAAGATCGCGCGTTAGACGCCGATCCAGTGGAGCCAGGATTGCGATATCTCCTCTCGCCGCTTCGCCCCATCGTCCGAGCCAGATGCCTAAGGCATAGCTGATCCATTGCCTGGCCAGGCCTGAACGATCGGGCGAAAACCGCGGATTCTTTTCGGCAGTTTCGCGTTCGATGCCGTAAAGCTCCGCCACGCAACAATCGATTCGATGCTGCAACTCCCCAAGTTTTGCGTGGATTTCTAAAAGCTGCAATCCATCCCATGCGGCCGGGCGGCAAAATTCGGGGCTGGTCTGATCGAAACGATCCAATTGCCGCGTCAATTCGATCGCAGCGGCTACATCAACGCGCAGAACTTCCGGAATCTGGGGTGGAATTGGAAGTTGCCGCAGATCGCCGACCTGGAAGTTCACCGTGGGGTTGATGGCGGCGAGAAGTTGGCGCGTCGTTGATGAATTCAATATTCCCAGCATTGCAAGCGAATCCTGGGGAAAAAGCGAAGAGCCCGCGACATCGAAGAGGGTTCCTTCTTCCAGGCGCCTCGCGCTAAAATTACCGCTGGTCAGATAGGAATAGGTAATGCCCGGTCGACCGTAGTACTGGGAATTTTTTGCGACCCATTGCCATTCGCCATTGAGATACGGATATCGATCGATGATCGATTGCTTGATTTCTTTGCCGTCCTCTTCCCAGTTAACCCGGTGCCGCGCCGCTTCGAACCACCGGCGGAAGCGTCCGCCCTTGGCATAGGGGAACCATTTTGTGCGCGGCCCGGGAAAGCGGGGAAGTTCGACCTCCCACCAATATCGAACGAATCGCGCATTGTCGGTAGTTGCCAGCCCCTGCCGCGGCGAAGCAATCGAGCCCAACTTTGGAAAGGAGGTAAACGCGCGGCGCATTGCGGGGGAAATCCAGTACATCCACGCGCGTCGGGGCATGGAATGAATATCATCCTGATGAATTTCGTGGCGACTGTATGATGTGGTGGATCGTGTTGCCTCCGCGAGATTTTTTTGTTTATCGTCGCTATCGACGAGCCGAAAGAATACGGCGCGATGGCGGGGACTGTTACCGCGCCGCACCACCAACGCGGTCGTTTGCAGCGTGCCGGGATTGCCGATATCGAAGAGCCCCGGCCCAAAGTGGGCAACGGTTTCCACGACCGAGCGAGCGCCGATTTCTCCACGAAGTTTTTCGAACGCAGCCGTGAACATAAACGAGTGCATTGAAAGAATTCCGGCGCGCCCACCCAGCATTAACAGTTCCAAGGATCGAAGAATGAAGCAGGCATAGGCATCGCGCCAGCCGGTTGGATATCTGGCTTTCATTCGGGAGACGAGATCTGGCGATAAATTCCGCGCCGATAGATAGGGTGGATTGGTCACGATGATATGAAATCCGCTGGAATCCTTGCGATTCAGACTTTCATCGAACAAGGCATCGGCAACAACCAAATTGCATTCGTCCGCCCGCAGCGGACGTCCGATCTTCATTCCCAATGTGCGCCGAGCAAGATCGATTGCGATGGGATCAATGTCGAAACCAAACAGATTGTTCGACAAAATAGAAGAATCGATTTCCGCCGCCGTTTTGCCTTCTGATTTTGGCCAGCCAGCCGCTCCAGCGCGATCAATTTCCTCGAGGTACATCGCCCGAAGCATTTCCAGCGCAATCAAGCCAAAATTCATGGTCCCGCATGCGGGGTCACAGATGCGCAAATCACGAATTCGGCGGGGCATTTCGAATTCACAAGCGTCCGAATCAACGAACCAGCTCCACGACTTGCGGAGCTTGGTATCCGGATGCATATGCCGCCAGGCGCGGCCCAGCGTATTTTGCAAAAGAAATTCAATAACCCAGCGCGGTGTGAAAAGCTGGGTGACAGCGGGTATTTCTTCGGCCGTGAACTTGCGACCCGTGCGAGCCGTCGCTCGATAGGCGCGATCAAGCGCCGGGGCATTGATAGCCTGATAAACCTGACCCAGCGCATCGTCAGAGCGACATAAATCCCCGAGATTCGCCAATCGTGATTCAATCCGCGGTTCAAGGCCGCGTCCGACCCCCCGCAGCCACCACATCTGTGCTTCGATTGCCGCAAGAAGAGCGGATTCTCCGCCGAAAAGAGGGATCAGCCCCCGAACAATCTTTTGCAGCTCGCGACCCATCGTGTTGAAAACGCTTATACCCGTGACAGCAGTGGAAAAATAGTCGCGGAGCGCATCCCCGCGCGAATGGGGTTAAAACATTGAATGGAATGCAACCAGCGGCCGCAGCGCTCACCCGCCCTTAAGCATCTTCCTCAGCACCGTATGAAGGATGCCGCCGTTGCGATAATACTCGACCTCAACCGGCGTATCGATTCGACAAGTTGTGACGAATTCAACCGATGGCCCTTCTTTTGACGTATAGCGAACGACAATGTCCTGCTTGGGCTTCACCCCGTTGTCAACAAGAATGTCAAACGTGCCGCTCCCCGTAAGGCCCAGGGTTGATCGATTCTGCCCGCCCTTGTAAACCAGTGGCAACACGCCCATGCCAACCAGATTGCTGCGGTGAATGCGCTCAAAGCTCTCGGCGATTACCGCCTTTACACCCAGCAGGAAGACGCCCTTGGCGGCCCAATCGCGGCTCGACCCCATGCCATAATCTTTGCCCGCCAGAACAATCAGCGGCACGCCGTTGGCCTGGTATTTCATGCTGGCATCGTAGATGGGCATGATCTCACCCGTCGGCAAGTATTTGGTCACACCACCCTCAGTGCCGGGGGCAAGCTGGTTTTTCAGGCGAATGTTGGCAAATGTGCCGCGCGTCATTACACGGTCGTTGCCGCGGCGAGCGCCATACTGATTGAAATCAATAACGCCGACATTCTGCTCGAGAAGATATTTTCCTGCCGGGCTGTCCTTCTTAATCGCGCCGGCGGGGGAAATGTGATCCGTGGTAACGCTGTCACCCACGATGACCAGCACACGTGCGTTCTTGATGGGTTGAATCTCGCCAGGATCAGCCTTCAGATTGACGAAGAACGGCGGCTCCTGAATGTAGGTGCTCTTGGCATCAAAGTTGAATAACTCGCCGCCCTTGACGGGAATTTGGTTCCATTCGTCGTTACCGTTCTCGGCATTGCCATATTGCGTGCGAAACATTTCGGGGCTTAGCGATTGCTCGATCGCCTGATTGACCTCAGCCGTTGAAGGCCACAGCTCGCGGAGGAAAACGGGTTTCCCGGCGCGGTCGCGGCCGATTGGCTCATCCATCAGATTGACATCCACCGACCCGGCCAGCGCAAACGCCACCACCAGCGGCGGGCTGGCCAGGTAATTGGCCTTTACATGCGGGTTAATTCGACCTTCAAAATTTCGATTTCCCGAAAGCACCGCCGCAACCACCAGATCGCGGCTTTCGATGGCCTTGGCGATGGGCTCGGGCAATGGACCACTGTTGCCGATGCACGTCGTGCAGCCATAGCCAACGGTGTTAAACCCAAGTTGATCGAGGTATTGGCTCACACCGGCCTTATTCAAATATTCCGTTACCACCCTGCTGCCGGGGGCCAGCGATGTTTTCACATAGGGCGGTACCTTCATCCCGCGCTCAACCGCCTTCTTGGCCAGCAGGCCGGCGGCCATCATGACCGAAGGATTGCTCGTGTTCGTACAACTCGTGATGGCGGCAATGGTGACATCGCCGTGAGCCAGCTTTACCCAGCGATCATCCAGGCCCACATACGCTGCGTCCTTCCGCATATCGTCTTTGAGATGTTCGGTGGTCGCTGCCTCGCGCTCATCTTCGTTCTTGCCGGTGGCCTTTTCGATGCTTGCAACAGGCGCTTCGGCCGACCAGCGATCGAGCCGCGGCGTGGCGCTTTCGCCGACTTCCTTCTTGAATACGTCGACCATGTTGGAACGGAACGATTGCTTTACGCTGCGCACTTCCACCCGATCCTGCGGCCGGCGCGGGCCGGCGACGCTGGGCATTACCGTCGCCAGATTCAGCTCCAGCGTTTCAGTAAACAAGGGCTCATGCCCCGAAAGCCTCCAGAGGCCCTGCTCCTTGCAATAGCGCTCGACGAGATCAATCTGCTTTTCGTCGCGCCCGGTCAGGCGCAGATATGCGAGCGTTTGGTCATCCACGGGGAAAAAGCCCATGGTCGCGCCGTATTCCGGAGCCATGTTCGCAATGGTCCCGCGATCAGCGACCGACATGTGCGCCAAACCTTCGCCGTAAAATTCCACAAATTTATCAACCACATTGTGGGACCGCAGAATCTGAGTGACGACCAGCACCAAATCGGTGGCGGTCGACCCTTCGGGCAACTGCCCGTGCAATCGAAAGCCCACCACCCGCGGCATTAGCATGTAAATGGGCTGGCCCAGCATGCATGCCTCAGCTTCGATCCCGCCCACGCCCCACCCCAGCACGCCGAGGCCGTTAATCATGGTGGTGTGACTGTCAGTCCCAACCAGGCTGTCCGGGAAAGCCACGCCGTCGCGCACCTGCACGACTTTGGCGAGATATTCCAAATTTACCTGATGAACGATGCCCATCGCGGGTGGAATGACGCGGAAATTGCGGAATGCTTTCTGTCCCCACTTCAAGAATTCGTAGCGCTCGAAGTTGCGCTCAAACTCTTTCTTGGAATTTTTAAGCAGGGCGAATTTGTCGCCATAAAAATCGACCTGGACACTGTGGTCGATTACCAGATCAACCGGCACCAGAGGATTGATTCGCTGGGGATCGCCCCCAGCCCGCTTCATGGCGGCGCGCATGGAAGCCAGATCAACCACGCATGGCACGCCCGTGAAATCCTGAAGAATCACCCGTGCCGGCTTGAAAGGCAGTTCCACGGGCGCAACCGCCTTGGCATTCCAGCCGGCAAGGCGCTTTACGTCATCTTCCGTAACCTCAAAATTGTCGGTGTTGCGCAGGCAGCTTTCCAGAAGAATCTTGATCGAAAACGGCAATCGGTCGATGTCGCCCAGTTTCAAGTCGTTAAGACGATTCAGGCGGTAGATCAATAGATCGCCCGCGCGCGAGCTCAGGTTGGATTCAGCGCCAAATGGATTCTTTTTTGCGTTCACCATGATGTCCTGCTCGATATATGAAATTCACCCGCAATATCAATGGGTGAGGAACGGAAAAATTCTAAGCGCCACAGCGCTTGCCCTCAAGGCAATCAGTGGCCCGAAATTGAGGCGGAGAGCGAAAACACCGGAATTCCGAAGGTAATGCCGAAAATAACCGCAAGAACCACAAAAAGCAGAATGGTGGCTCGAATCGCCGTCCGGGTGGATGCAGCAGTTGGAGGTTGGCCCTTACGAAACCCTGCCACCACCACAGGAAGAACAACAGGGATCGCCGCAAAAACACCCCAGGCTCCGTGCTTGAAGCCATAGGAACTATCGATGACCAACCGGGTAATGCCTGGAATCCGTGCGTGAAAGTCCTTCAGGATCGCCTGGAAGCCTGGAACAACGAACAGTTCAAAAACGGTGACAAGCCCACAAATGACAAGCGTCGCTATAAACGTTGGAAGATCGAACAGGCTTGCGCCGCGCGGGACAGGCTCTCCCTCCAGCGAGATCGGGTTGGGGGCGGTCATTCGAGTATTCTAGGGCGCGTGGCTGGGTGCCGTCGATAGCGGGAAGTGGTCCACGATGATTCGGGCGTCGTCAGGGTCATCCTCGCGATAGTGAATCCGTAGTTGGGCCATAGGACGCGGACCCGGAGGCGCGGGGATCAATTCCTGCAAAAAATCAAACGCCCATTTATACGAATTCCACTGATTGATTTCGATGAATCGTGGGCTGCCGGCGGAAAATCGATTGATTTCACGCATAGCCGCGATTTGATTCGAAAGCGTCGTGCCATACCCTTTTTCACGCCGAGAACCAGTATTGTGAATGATGCAATAATACCCGCCGGCCAGGACAGTAATCAGCGCCGCGCCGTGCAGCACGAGGCCAACCCGAAGGACGCTGCGCCAATCCGATCGTCGACGGCAAATGACATCGATTGCAATCCAAAAAAATACGAGAAAGATGACCCACGTCGCATTGAAATAATGGGGACCGTCATAGGCGCGATCGAACCCGTACAACACGGTTTGGCACAACCACGTCGCCAATGAAATGGCAGCCAGATGATCCAGCGTGGAAGCGCTACCCGCGCGGATGAATATCCGCCAGGCGCAGACGGCGGCGAGCGCCATGCCAACCCAGCAAATGAGATACGCCAAAAGCGAATAAGCCTGCGAAATATAAACGATGGAGCCGACAAAGACGTTCAACCCACTCACCCAGTCGTCACCCAGAAGCATGTTCATTCCGCCGCCGGTCAGATGATGAGGACCGAGCAACGGAAAAAACCACCCTCGAACCGCCGACAAACCCCCTGGAATGCTTGTGTGGTGGGCGTAGTAAAGGGTTCTCCAATACGGCCAAGCCAGGAATTCAATTCCTGATGCAATCGTGAGCAAATTCCATTTAGACTTCCAGACATCCCGGAAATGAAATGCTGTCAGATGAATCGCGACCGGGATGATAAGTGGGAGCGACATAAAATGAACCAGCGGCATGATCACCATGCAAAAGACCGCCAATCGCAGGGACCATGTGCGTCGTGTCGTGATGAAATCCCCATACGCCGCCAGCAGCAGGGCCGAGAGTGGAATGTTAAAATTATTGTCCCAAAGCTGCCGGCTGTAATACCATATCCACGGAGACAGCATCGCTAAAACCGCCAGCCACGGTGACACCCGCATGACCCGCGCCAGCCAGAAAAGGGCTAGCGCGGTGACAACGCCCGCGAAAAGCGCGTGAAGCATCGCTATTGCGATCAGATCGTGTGTCGCCAGCCACAGTATCTGATAAAACCAAACCGGCGCAGGCCCGTAGAGCACCCCGCGCGTGCCGTTCAGGCCTGCAACGGCAGGCATGAATCGCAGGTGAATAAAGTAATCATCGCTGGGAAGCGTGTTGTAGTTACGCGCGTAGTAGATCAGTTTCGGTTCATCGTTCAGCCACTGCACATCACCTGGCCGAAGCGCCATTGCCAAAACAATCCCGACCAGCGCTAGTTTCGGCCAAGCCGATTCTGACGGCGCACCCCTGCTTTCGGAGCCGGGGGCGCTTCCGCGGGAATGAGAACCTTCCGCTCGGCTGGCCATGTCTTTTAAAGAAGCCGTTCCCCTTTGCCACGGGGAATCAGCGACAGAATCTTGTTGATGATCTGCACGACGCTGATTCCTTCGGCTTCGGCATTGAAATTGGGAATGATGCGATGGCGCAAGACCGGTGATGCCACCGCTTCAATATCCTCGATCGTCACATAAATTCGCCCGTGCATGAGGGCCCGCGCCTTTCCCGCCAAAATCATGTACTGCCCCGCGCGCGGGCCGGCGCCCCAGCTTAGCCAGTGCCGCACGAAATCACTCGCGCCGGGTTCGTTCGGGCGCGTGGCGCGAATGATGTCCAGGGCGAATTGAAAGACATGGTCCCCCACCGGTACCCGTCGAACAATTTCCTGCAGCTCCACGACCTTTCGGGCGTTGATGACGTGCGAAACTTGGGCGTTATCCAGCCCCGTTGTCCGCTTGAGCACCTCAAGCTCTTCATCGCGGGAAGGATAATTCACCATCACCATGAACATAAAGCGATCAAGCTGCGCCTCCGGCAGCGGATAGGTGCCCTCCTGCTCGATGGGGTTTTGCGTGGCCAGGACGAAAAATGGATCGGGAAGGTCCAAAGTGCGATTTCCGGCCGTCACCTGGCGCTCTTGCATTGCCTGCAACAGCGCTGATTGCGTCTTCGGCGGTGTGCGATTGATCTCGTCGGCCAGCAACAGATTGGCAAAAATCGGCCCCTTCTGAAACTCGAATTTTCGTTTCCCGCTATCCGGATCTTCCTGCAAAATGTCCGTGCCGGTGATATCTGATGGCATCAGGTCCGGCGTGAACTGGATGCGGTGGAAGGAGAGATCCATGGTCTGCGCCAGCGTTGAAACGAGGCGCGTCTTAGCAAGCCCCGGCACACCTTGCATAAGGCAATGGCCGCGCGCGAAAATTGCGATCAGCACCTCTTCGATGACGCGAGATTGGCCGACGATGATTTTTCCCAGCTCGGCCGTCAGCTTGGCGCAAGCTTCCCCAAGATAGCGGGCAGCCTCCAGGTCCGATGAGGTTCCGGACCCTGTGGTGTTTTCTAAGTTAATATCAACGGGCCTGGTAACCGACATGCACTCATCCTTTGCTGACCCTCACGCTGACCACCGCGGGAAGATCTTTCGGATCCATGTCGCTGCGCCGCAAGAAGCGCACGCCCACGAAATGCGGTTTGTCTGACGCCAACCCGTGCGGCCCGGCAAAGAGGCGTTTGCCGTCGCTTTCCACTATCGCGTAGTCGCCGTTGATTGGGATCCGAACGGCGAACGTATCTCGCGGATGTCGGACTTCAGCCCCAGTGCCCTTGAAAGTCCCATCGGGTAGCACAACCTGCGGCCGGAAATAAATATGGTCATGATCTTCAATCGGCTGAATATTCAGCAAAAGCTCGTGCGAACTGGTGCCCCGATTGGCATTAAAATCGGCCTGATCGGTCACGAAGACCTGCGGAATCACGGCCTGGTTTCCTTGCGGAAGGCGGAAGGTAACGACGATTTCCGCCGGCTGGTCGCTGGGCAGCGCCATCGTCGCTACGATGCCGCACCCGCCGAAATCGCGCCCTTCAGATATCACCGGGGGACGAAATTCGTGATCGAACGTAGGCGCCAGCGATCCAATTTGCCGCCATCCTGACGGCAAATTCGATCCAAAAGACGCGGACATGACCTCGTGTGTAAAAGTTTGAGATTGCAGTTCAGCAAGCATCTGCGCCTGCGAGCGGCCGCCCGAAAGCAGCAAGAAGAGGATCAGCACGATAGCCGCAAGGCCCACCACCCCAGCAACAATCGCGATAATTGCCGGCGTCGGCAAACCAGCAGGCGCACGGGTGTTCTCCTGCTCCCCTTCCACCGCATCCATCACCTTCCTGGTGAACCGTGGGCCGGCGCGAACCTCTCTAAAGGCCTTTCCGCTCTCCAGATGCTCTCTGGCAGTCAGCAATAATTGATATTCGTCGGTATCGTTTGTTCCGGCCACTTTGATCCTGGCAACCGCCTCATGCCAGGCCGGCGTGCCTGGACCACCGCGCAGCGCGTCGGTGAGGAGCTGCATGAACTGATCAGAATTGAAATCCATCGTCGTCATGATTCACCAGGCCTGGCCGACATCAGTCGCTGACCAATCATTTTCCTTTATCCACATTCACATCACCAGCATCCACCGCGCCGGTTGCCCCCACGAGTTTCCCAAGGCGCCGCAAGCCGTGAAACATGCGCGACCGCAGGGTGACTGCCTTGGTCCCGGTTATTTCTTCCATCTCTCCGTAGCTTAAATCCTGGAACACGCCCAGCACGATCACTTCCTTCTGATCGGTCGGCAAATCATCCAGTGCCTTGAGGACGCGGGCAATTTCTTCCTGCTTCTCCACGTCATCCGTCGCCCGGGCCGCTACCTGGTAGGGATCGCCACTGATGTCCATGCCCTCTAAATTCAGCTCGGTAATATTCCGAACCGGACTGCGCTTTTTTCGGCGCGCCTGGTTGATCGCCAGGTTGCGGGTGATGGTGAACAGCCAGGTGCTCAGGCGCTGGGGATAACGATAGGTCGAGCGAAAACGAAACGCCCGCAAAAAAACTTCCTGTGCGATCGCCTCCACGTCCTCAATATTGCCCAGCATGCGATAAAGATAGGAAAGGACCGATCCGCTATAACGCTCGTATATCAGGGAAAACGCCTGTTTGTCGTCGGACTGAGTGCGGCGCATAAGATCTTCATCCGATGCCCTGCCCAGGGGCACCGCGGTAAGATTTTCAACCTCCTCGCCTCGACCTGGGCCGACAGAGTTTGGCCCGCGCGACTTTTCCGCACTACGCTGCATGGAGCTCCAAGATGGGTCGTCATTGTACAAAGAAAAAAGTGGCGATGCGATGACAACGCTAAGCCTCGCGAGCGAAGATGGCGGCATCATGGTGGACCAAAGCGCAATCATTCGGTTTTGGCTTGACCCTGCGTGCCCCAATCGCGCGTTTATGATATAGTCTGCTGGTCGCGGCCGCTGTGACGATCGCGCCCGGAGCAATCCGGGTGAGGAAAGTCCGAACTGCGGGAGGGAGGCGCCGTTCATCACGGCACGCCCTCTTTTAGGGCCCGGTGCTTGATAACGTCAAGGCGGAGCAATCCGACGGAAAGTGCAACAGAAAGGATACCGCCTCAGCGGCAACGCTGGGGTAAGGGTGAAATGGTGCGGTAAGAGCGCACCGCGCCGAGGGTGACTTCGGCGGCCAGGTAAACCCCACCGGCAGCAAGGCCAAATAAGCGGAGAGTTGCGGCCCGCAACATGTTGTTTGCAGTGTGGAAACGCCCTGCAACACAGCGCATCCGCGGGTAGGCTGCTTGAGCCGATTGGTGACAATCGGCCCAGAGAAATGATCGTCGCAGTCAGTGAGAAAATCGCTGCTGCAACAGAACTCGGCTTACACGCGACCGCGACCAATCCACGCCGGCGGGATCCCCAAAGGACCCCGCCGGCGCCTTTTTTCAATTACACCTGAATTTTCGTCGAAACCAGGAAATTTCTAAAATAGTTCTTGACCCATTCTTTCTGTTAGGTTAATGTACTGCCATACAATATGCGAACCAAGGAAAAAAACATGAATCTAACGCCCCGACAGCTCGATGTAATTGTTGCGATTCGCAATTACCGTCATATCCATGGCATGGCCCCCACCATGCAGGAGCTGGCCGATCAGCTGGGTACCAGCAAGGTAACAATTTTCGAACACATCGGCGCATTGGAAAAGAAACGTGTCATTCGGCGGGACAAGCATAAAGCGCGATCAATCTTCATTGTTTCGGATGAGAAGCTGCCGGACGAGAATCGCGCCACAAAGCTGCCGCTGTTGGGCAACATCGCCGCTGGCTCGCCCATCGAAGCGGTCGAAAACCGGGAAGAGATCGATCTGGAACAGATGTTCCATTCTCGAACAGGCGTTTACGTCCTGCGGGTGCGAGGGGAATCAATGATCGAAGATCATCTTTGCGACGGGGACTACGTCGTCATTGAGCGCACGCCAACTGCCCGCAACGGACAACAAGTCGTAGCCCTTCTGGATAGCGGGGAAGCCACCCTGAAGCGCTTTTATCGCGAGGGGAACAAAATCCGCCTACAGCCCGCCAATAGCAAAATGGAAGCGAGAATCGTCCCGGCTGACAAATGCCGCGTTCAGGGTGTCGTGATCGGGGTTTTGCGTACCTACAACTAAAAGCCGCATTGTTGCGGTCCACTCGCTATGCGGACGATCAGCTCAGGGTGCGCTAGTAATTCCCAACTTCGCTGGCTGCCAATACATATATACAAAATCAGATGCGTGAAACTTTTTGTCGGCGTTTAGCTTTATAGATAAGAAGGAGAGACCTGATGATCATGGCACACTCCGGTGGGAACATCCGTCAGAAATCACCGCAACGCTCCTCACTGCCGGTGCGCAACGGTATTTCTCAGGTCGAGGGGAAAAAGTCGCCCTTACGGCCCAATGGAATGCCCACCCTGCCCGCTAAGCGGGTCTCCGAAACTCCGACGCTACGGACGAGCGCCAATCTTTCTCCCCGCAATGGCTCTTCAAACGCCCACCGTCGTGCGAAAAACGGGAGCAATTCGGGGGCAAAGGTCGGTGTTAAACCTGAACCGCTCATCCTTTTCCAAAAATTCTTCAAATCCGTCGGTCCGCGCACCTACGCGGCCCAGATTAAAGAGTTAGCCAATGGCAATCATCTCCTGGTGCTGACCGAAGGAAAGCGAGATTCCGAGACGCAGGAAGTTCGCAAAACACGCCTCTTCGTCTACGGGGAAGATTTTTCCGCGCTTTTCCGTCTTTTGCATGAAACCGCCGCTTTTATCCGCGCCAATCCCCTGCCGGAAGAAGTTCGACGGCGGCGTGAACGCATCTGGGCAAAAAAGGATCGTGCGAACAGCGTTCGGGCAGACAAAAACCAATCTCCAGTATGACCTTGGGGAGATGATTCGCTAACTTTATCAGCCAGCCAAAAGGCACGGCTACTAACGCGCTCGCCCGCGCTTTACCCCGGGGTCCGCCATCGCTATTCTTCCGCGACGTTCGTCGAGGGAGACATGCTACATCTGCTGTCGCCGCAAGGATTTCAGGCCGGGTCCGTTTACGCTGGGATTAAGACCCGCCGCGTGCCGGATGTGGCATTACTGGTATGTCAGACCAATGCATCCGCCGCCGCGATGTTCACAACGAATCGCGTCTGCGCCGCTCCGGTGAAAATAGGCATCCAGCATATCGCCTGCGGTAGATTGCGTGGTGTCGTCGTAAACGCCGGCAACGCGAATGCCTGCACTGGCCTGCAAGGAGAGCGCGACGCGCGACGTATGTGCCAAATCGCCGCCGAAGTCGTTGGTTGCAATGCCGATCAGATTCTTCCTTCATCCACTGGCATCATTGGCCATCTTCTTCCCATGGAAAAAATTAATCGCGGAATTCGCTCCGCGGCCGAAAAACTTGGCGCCAGCGCAGAGCACGCGCAGCTCTTTTCCGATGCCATCCTCACGACGGATCTGAAACGTAAGACGGCAGCGGCTCAATTCAAGGTCGGCCGGGAGAAGGTGACGATTGCTGGAGTTTGCAAGGGTTCGGGAATGATCGGTCCCCGACTTGCGCCCCCCGGCGCATTACATGCCACAATGCTGGCGTATCTTACGACTGACGCGAAGATTATCCCGGGCGTTCTGCAGCGCGCGCTCAACACCGCTGGCCAGGCAAGTTTCAATTCTGTGACCGTCGATGACCACACCAGTACCAACGATACGCTGGCCGTGCTTGCGTCCGGTCTGGGTGGTAAAGTTTCCAAGGCCGGCGACATCAAATCGTTCGCCAAAGCGCTCAACGAAGTATGCCAGTCGCTGGCCTATCAAATCGCCGCTGACGGTGAAGGCGCCACCAAAGTTGTGCGAATCAATGTCACGGGAGCCCGCAACGAATCAGACGCCCGCCTTATAGCGCGGGCGATCGCCGTTTCTCCGCTGGTGAAATGCGCCATGCATGGCAACGACCCGAACTGGGGAAGAATCGTCTCCGCCGCCGGTTTCTGTGGTGCAAGGTTTGATCCCGATCGTAGCCAGCTCAAGCTGCAAGGCGTTGTCGTCTTCAAATCAGGCCGCCCTATGAAATTCAGCGCAAGCCAGGTAAGCAAAATGCTGAAGGTCGCGGAGGTTGTCATTGATCTAAACTGCGCGATGGGCCAAGGCGCGGCCACGGTCTGGACGTGCGATCTCTCCAAGGAATACGTCACGATCAACGCGGACTACCACACTTGAGGACGGGCAGCGTCCGCGCCCCGGCGACGATTCTTCGATTACTGGCTTTCTGTCTAGCTGAGATCTTCCAAGACCTTATCAACCGACGCTTCAAACTTGCTGCCGTCCTGATCGTAGGTCCCTGCCTGGATTTGCTGGCGAAGTTCCGCGACCTTGTCGACGCGAACGTCCTGCGTTTTCAGTGATGCAAGCAGATGGCTCACTCCTGACAGCTCAAGCTTGTCGGTGGCACGCAATTGCGGTGGTGCATTGGCTGCAACTTCCCGCTGAATTGGGTTGGCGACGATCTTCTGGACAGATGTGCTGGCGGCAATGTTGTTCACGTGGCTCATGACGGCTCTCCGGCTCTCGACCGATCCCGCGGAGGCTGGCACCTCATCGCATTTCCTTGGCAGGCTGACGACTCCATCGCCATTGCCTGCTATGAGGATCAGTCGGTGATAAAAGTATCGACTTGCCCGAATCTCGCGCTTGAGCAACTACACTACTATAAAAAAATCACTTAACTATTGGTATAACCTTGGTTTGCACACTTCAAGCTAGGGCGGAGCGCAATAATTTCAAGGATTCGCGTCTAATTTTGCCTCCGAATACATTCGCTATTCTACTCATATTGCCTATTTTATCTAAGCATTACGTTCCGCAGATCATTATCGGCTCTCTTATCGGGCTCACTGTATTATCGGCCGTCCTTAGCGAACCACACTTTTGCCCAGGAGAATCGACTCGCACAATCGCGTCGCCATCACGCTGTTCCGGTAGATCAGGGGCAATAGAAAACGCAGATTTTGCTGCGGGCCCCGCAGGTAATCGCCCAAGGTTGTCCTCCAAACCTGCCGGTAATGTTGAAGCGCATCCTGAAGGTGCTTTTCCTTGAGCGCGCTCCGCATTGCGGCTGCGGCGAAAACCGCTGACCAGCAATTCGGGTAGATGTCTTCCGCGCACGCCGAGTAAAACCCCCCGCCGGGCCCGATCAGCAAGGTGCGATTGGCTACTCCTTCGTGCGCCATGGCCCCCGCCAGCGGAAGGTGGGAGGAGCAAACATCGTCGGACCCGAGCGGGCGGCCCTTGCCAACGAGAATATTGTGCGCACGTAAGACGCCGACCCAATGTTCCAGCATTTTCACTGGATTAGGCTCCTCAGCCTCACCAATGCGCTGCATTACGCTGATCTGGATTCGCTCTTCATGCTGCAGCATCCACGCCCAGCCAAGCGTCTTTTTCAAGTCCAATGACATGGGCATCAGTGGTCTGGACCCCAGATCGGCCGTGATGCCACGCGGCAGGGTGGCGGTCGAAAACTGATGGATTACCTCCCGATCCCATGATTCACCCAGGCCCAGCAAGGAGGCCTGCGGATGGGGCAATTCACACCCGAGGACCATTGCCGTGGGTCGAATCGGTTGCCCGTCGATGAGAATATCCAAGCCTGTCTCATCTAACCGTTGAATTTCCAGTGTGCGAGGCGATATGAGTTTGACGCCGGATTCCTTCGCCAGGTCAACCGCCCACAGCTGCAATTCCCGAAAGTATCCCACAAGTCCAAGCATCGACTTGCTGCGATGTTCATTATGCACGGCCGGATCGTCGGAAAGGAATTTGATGCCGTAGATTGATGAAAGATTCAATTTTCGGCGCAGTGGCTGCAGGCACTTATGCAGATCGAACAGCGCCGGATTGATTTCAACGAGGTGATCGGTCGAACTTGGTTTGGGCCAATCGCCCTCCTTCGGCGCGACGGAATGAAGCACGCGCAAAGTCGAGTTTTCCCGCAAAAGCGCTGCCGCAAGATAGGTGCATGGGTGATCACCTAGCACCAGTACATCGGGGTGTGCTTCTACCAAAGCCATGGTCGCTCCCACCATCATACTCTTTCCCGGTGGTTTCCGCAGAACCGACGACGGTTACTGGCCCCTGCCGCCCTGGCTCCGTATGATTCCCCGCCATGCCGGCCAAACTTGTCGAAAACATTGGACGCTCCACCAACAATGCCCTGGCGGCGTTTGGTGATTTCTTCACCTTTGTCGGCCGAACGTTCCTTTGGCTGTTTGGCGGCGGTTTGCGGTGGAAAAATCTCCGGTTGTTGTTTCCGCAGATGTACGAAGTCGGGGTTCGCTCTCTGCCGGTCATTGGTGTGACCGGCGCGTTTATCGGCATGGTCATGGCGATTGAAACCTTTAACCAGTTCAAGTCAATCGGACAGGAAAATCGCCTGGGAAGCATTATCATTCTTTCCGTCGTCAAGCAGATTGGCCCGGTGCTCACTTCCGTCATGCTTGCTGGCCGAATCGGTGGTGCGCTTACGGCTGAGCTGGGTACAATGAATGTCACCGAACAGCTCGATGCCCTGCGTGTCATGGGCGCGGACCCGATCCGGTTTCTGGTGGTTCCCCGGTTTCTCGCTTGTTTGGTTCTTGCACCGATCCTGACCATTTACAGTGATACCACCGGCATACTCGGCGGGTGGTTTATTGCCGTGAAGGTTCTGGGTGTTCCCAGCCGTCCCTTCTGGAATTATGCCCAGATGGGAGTCGAAATGTGGCAGATAAACGAGGGAATCATCAAATCAATTTTCTTCGGCGCCGCCATCGCTCTCATCGCCTGCTACAAGGGCTTCACCTGCGGCGCCGGCGCAAGTGGCGTGGGACGGGCCTGTACGGAAAGCTTTGTGGCCAGCTTCATTACCATCATCGTCATGAATTTCTTCTTTGCGCAGGTGGCGCACAACATGTACATCGCCATCTACGGCAACCGAAGCCTCTTTGGTTGATTTGCCCAAGGACACGTAACTCTTGGCTTTCATTGAACTGCGGCACATCTTCAAGCGTTTCGGATGGCTGGAAGTCCTCCGTGATGTAACGCTTCTCATCGAGCGCGGGAAATGCCTGGTCATCATCGGCGCCAGTGGCAGCGGCAAAAGCGTGATGCTCAAGCATATTGTCGGCCTTCTTAAGCCCGATTCCGGCGAAGTCTGGTTTGATGGCAAGCGCATCGACAATCTTTCCGAGCGCCAATTGATGAGCGTCCGAAAGCGCTGTGGGTTTCTGTTTCAGATGGGCGCGTTGTTTGACTCCGAAACCGTGGAAAATAACGTCGCCTTTCCACTGGTGGAACATACCCGCAAATCACCCTCGGAAATTAAGGAAATAGCACAACAGAAGTTGCGAATGGTGGGCCTGCCGGACGTTGGCGCCAAAATGCCCGCCGAGCTTTCCGGTGGTCAGAAAAAACGCGTCGCTTTGGCGCGGGCCATTGCCCTTGATCCGCAAGTCATTCTTTACGACGAGCCCACCACCGGCCTAGACCCGATTCGATCCGATGTCATCAATGAGCTCATCATCAAGCTGCAACGGGAGCTGAAAGTAACCAGCATTGTCGTCACCCACGACATGCACAGCGCATTTAAGATCGCCGACCGTATCGTGATGCTTTATGAAGGCAAACTGATTTTCGATGGTTCCCCAGATGAAATTCGACTTAGCGAAAATGACGTTGTAAAGCGATTTGTCCTTGGCGAGGCCAGCGATAAAGAACTTCAAACGCTGCGAGGATCGATGTAGGCCGCGCCTGGGAGCATCACTTGGAAGCATCAATGAGCTTGCCTTGTGGGTCGGTGATGTCAACAGTCACCTGGGATACCTTTCCATCCTGAGCATAGGTTGCGCTGGCCACGAGTTTGGTTCCGTCACGCAGCGTGCAGGTCACCTCGCCTGGCTTGGGGTTGATGGGCACGGCACCGTTCGTTGCTCCGCTTCCGACGATCGAAAACTTGGCCCCCAGCGCCTGACGCCTTTTTACATTCGCGGCGGCGTTGAGAATTAAAGACCGGGGCAACCAGTCCTCATCGGAAATCTCAAGCTTGTCGTCAATCGCGGCGTTCAAAAATTCCTTCATGTCGGCAAACGATTGGTTCTGCGCGGAGCATCGCGCCAAAAAACTACTCAAAGTTGAAACGGTGGCCTTGGCATAAAGAATGTCGGTTGGATTGTTTGAAAGTTTCGTCCAGTATGCGCGCCAGCGTTCTTCAAAGCCGGCAACGCTTCCGAAATTATCGCGCCAGGAAATGTCCCAGGGCTTGCCGTGGCCCAATTCAATCATCATGGAAGCGAACGCCTGCTGATATTTCCCTTTATCGCCGTGGGCGAGAAACTGGACCATGGACCACGCCTGATCATAGTTCGCTCCGGACAACTCAGCATTCCACTGCTGGTGGGACATCAGCATAAGTTCATTGGCGGGCCGGAATCCGCCTTGTGACGGTGGTAAACTCATGCGCGCTTTGATCATTCGCAGATGCAGCGGCTCAACCACGCCGGAAACAAATGAGTCGCCCGTGAAGACCGAATACCCAAAATATTCAGCAAGCCCCTCGTTCATCCAGGTGGGCATGTCGCCGCCGATGACCGCGAATACAAACTGATGAAATCCTTCATGCTGTATGGTGTGCCATGTCTCGGCCGTGGGAACGTCCCCGGCAATTGCCATCAAATCATCTCCGCGGAACACGCCCACCGACCCCGGCATCCCACCAGCGATCAGATAATCGGCCTCTTGCCGGAACAAAAAAAACGGCAGTTTATGATTGATGTTGCCGGAAAATGCCTTCGTGCGGTTGTGATATTCCTCGGCCATCCGGGTCATCCGAATAGCCGCCTCTTTTGCCATCGGAAGCGGCAGATCGGTGTGCATGATGTAGTAACGGGTGTCATACACCGTTAGTTTGCTGGCATCTTCGCCGCGAACCACCCCACCGCTGAGAGCAAGCAGCGCGCAGATGATTTGGATGATCCAGGCCTTGGCGGCTCTCCTTGGTATCATGAAGGTCCCCCAGGCAAATTCTTGTTTCGGCAATCGCATTGACCGCGACATCCGGTTATTCTTCCGCAACAACAGGCGGTACGCAACCGCCCGCGGCGGACGGATCCGCCGAGCGTAATGTATCAAATTTCGAGCGCGAAATGTCTCCATATCGCCGCAATATTCTGGTGGGTGTGCTGGTTCTGGGCGCGCTGCTGATTTTCATTTGGATGATCGTAAAATTCAGCAGCAAAACCGCTGATATATTCGCGCCCCCGCAGATGGCGTTACGCCTGCACACCACTCGAGCGGACGGCCTTTCAGATGGCTCGGCTGTCTTCTATCTCGGCGTTAATGTTGGCCGCGTCGTTTCGGTCACTCGGACAATGGACGGGACCGGCGTCGTGATTGACACCATGGTCGATCGCAATCCTCCCATACCGGCCAACATTCGAGCCGTCATCTCTCAATCCGGGCTTTTGGGAGGTGGGTCGACCGTGAACCTCGACATAGACGGCGACAAGGCACTGGGCGCTCTTTCCGCCAATACCAGCCTCGACGCTAAATATGTGGGGCTCCAATTGAATCTATTGCCTCCCAGCGTCACGCAGACCGCTGATCAGATTGGCCAGATGAGCGATGAAATCCGCAAGATGTCGCTTCAACTGCGCACCTCGGACGTCGTCAGTGACCTTGATGGCGCCCTCAAGCAGATTAATGCCCAGGCGGTCAAGGCTGGAAAAATGATCGACTCGATGCAGGAAATTATGGGGGACCCGCAGACACGGGACAATGTGAAGCTCGCGGTGGCGGACCTCCGCACCACAAGTCAGGCCACGACACGTATTTCAACCAAGCTTGATGCCCTGACTGACAGTTTACAACACAATTCGGATCAAATTGGCAAGCAGGTGGGTGACCGCCTCACCCAAATGTCGGCGATTCTGGCCAACGTCCAAAGCATCACGGATAAAGTGGACAAAGGAAAAGGTACTGCGGGGCAGTTGGTGAATGATCCGCGGCTGTATGAGTCGCTGGTGGACAGCACGCGACAATTAAGCGTTACGGTGGCTGATCTGCATCGCCTGATCAATCAATGGGAGCAGGAAGGCGTTCACCTCAGCCTCAAATGAAACAGGCCGATGGCAATTGCCTCGGCCCTGCTTCGTTCATTTCTTTTTTAGCAACAAACGCTCGGCAAATCAGGCGCGGGCCTAATAACCTTCAAGCGGTCGCCGTCTTTGGCTTAAGAACCACCAGATGCGGTCGTGCTTTTTCGACGATGGCGTCGAAAACGCCCGGGTCGCTGATCGCCAGTTCACTGAGCATCTTGCGGTTCAGATCGATTCCTGCCGCCACCAGCGCCGGGATGAAGCGGTTGTAGTTGATGCCGCGCAAGCGGAGAGCCGCGCCAAGGCGCGTGATCCACAAGGTTCGGAAATGTCGCTTTTTCTGGCGGCGATCGCGGTAGGCGTAGACGCCCGCTTTGCGAGTGAATTCGATCGCGGGACGATAGAGCGTTCCCGATGCGGCCCGGAATCCGCTTGCGGCCTTGAGTACGCGTTTACGCTTGCGACTGTGTGTCGCGCCGCCGGCTGAACGGGGCATGGCTCACTTCCTTTCGACCTACTTCTTAACGGACGTTTTCTTCACGGATGACGTTTTCTTCGGAACTTTCGCAGCTTCCATCTCCGGTTCGCGCCCCTTTGCTTTCACGGGCGTTTCCGCTGCGCCTTCTGCCTTAGCTTCGGCAGCCATTTCGCGATCGTGGCGCGTCTTGCCTGGATGCAATCCGCTGATGCCCAGAAGCTTGCGCATGTTGCGAGCGTGACCTTCAAACATAATCGCCGGCCGACGAAGCTTGCGCCGTTTGGACGATGGCCTTGCGCTCATCAGGTGAGACGTAAAACTGTGGTTGTGCTTCAGTTTACCCGTCTTTGTGCGACGAAGCCGCTTGGCAACGCTCTTGTTTGGCTTGAACTTGTAAGCCATCGAGAATCCTTAAAAAAGACCATGCAGCGCAGGGAAACCCCTACCGCAGCGAGGGGCGGGGACTATAGCAAACCGAACAGTCCCTGTCCACGATGTCACTGAAAATTGACTGCAATGGGAATGCGATGACCTATCGGAGACCTTGAACGCCACGCGGCGGTTAGCAGCAGGATGACGCCAAGGGGCAGGAAAACCGCCATCGCAAACTCGCATGCAATTCCCAGATAGGTGAATGCCGTGGGCTGTGCGATAGTCTGGGGATTGAGGGGGAATACCATCGCATGGAGTAAGAACGACTCGGTGAAGCAGACTTGAATGCCACCGAAAGCGACGCCGCTAGCCAGAAGACTCAGAACACCCAGTCCTGCGAGGATGGAATTCATATGCTTGCCGCTCACAAATCTGGTCTCCAAATCGATCACATACCCGTATCGATACAGAAACCGACCGGCGGACAATGAAACTAGCGACCGACCGGCTGCGGAGCGGCAACTTGCGGCACTGCGGTTCGCGCCGGGGCGGGCGCCGCAGGGGCGGGCGCCGCATGTGCTGCGACACCAACGCCTGGCGCAGCGACCGGTAGAGCACCAACCGGCAATCCTGCAGGGCGAGCCGGAATGTTGAGGCCTGCCCCAGCAGTAAACGCAGGGGCCTTCCCACCGGGAACCGGCGGCTTGGCGCCGGCCTGTTTATGATCGGGCTGCAGCACCAGCGTCATGCGACGTCCTTCCATCTTGCTGTCGCGCTCAATCTTGCTGACGGGCCACAATTCCGACTTAATCTTGGTGAAAATATCTCGCCCCAATTCCTGGTGAGCCATTTCGCGGCCCTTGAACTGCAACGTGAATTGAACTTTGTTGCCTTCCTTAAGAAATTCGCGAGCGTGATTGATCTTGATCATCAGATCGTGCTCGCCGATCTTCACGGTCTTGAGCTTCAGCTCTTTAAGCTGTCCGCCACGGGCTGAGGCGCGGGATTTGTCGTCCTTTTTTTGCTGCTGGTAGCGCCACTTCCCGTAATCCATGATTTTGCAAACGGGTGGGCGTGCGGTGGGAGCAACCTCAACCAGATCCAAGCCCGCTTCGCGCGCCATGCGCATGGCCTCGGCAGTGGAAATGCTGCCTATCTTTTCATCTTTATCATCAATGAGAAAAATTGGCGAAATGCGGATCTGTTCGTTGTGGCGAAAATTCGTAGAAATAGCGATACCTCATAAAGCAACAGTGGAACCGGCACGGCACACGCCCTGGAAACGGCTCCAAACCTGTCAGCGAGCCTAAAAGCCAAATGATTGGCCCCCCCGAGGAATCAGCGCGGTGTATGAAGGCAATTCGCCTCAGTGCGGGCGGGCGCCTCCTGTCCTGCTGGCGGGGAGATCGCGACAGGCGGTCTCAATCGGTAAGTATCGGCACAGGCCCCCTACTTTTCAAGAGAAACCTATGCAATTTTACGTTTTAGGCCCGCTAAATCACTTCGCATAATCCAGGGTGACGAAATAGTCATCCGCCGGCTGGGTGCTGTTGAAGGTGATGATATCCGGGAGATTACCCTTAAGGGTGACGGTTTTAGGGCCCAATTTTTCGAGCATCTGGCCCCCGCGAAGAAACGTAACATAAGCATCAACATATTGCTGGCGGTCGATAGTAGACCGAATATTTACGGTGATGTGCAAAAGACCGGCCGGGTCGCGGGCGGCGGTCACGGGGTCCACGCGTGTGAAGCTTTGAAGATCAGAATCACCAAATTGGAGGTGTTCGCGGGGATAATTTTCCGCTCGGCCATACATGGGAGGGTGATCGTTGCAGCCGACGATGAACAGCGCAGCCAGGGCCATTATTGCAATTGATGTTTTAAGCATGGAAAAGTTCCTTCGAAATCGATTAGGGAAGTGTAGTCGGGACAGTCGAGGCCGGCATTGGTGCTTGAGCGGGCACAACTGGCGCCGGCACGGGTGCCGAAGGCGGCGGTGACGCGGGTTCGGGGGACGCGGCCGGCTGCCCTGCCGCAGGCGTGCCATTCCAAGTACCGACCATGTCATGCATCAGTTTTCTCGCCAGGAAACGCGTGTAATTATTCAACTTATATCGATCGATCGGCGTCGGCATTTCAACGGATGCCTGAGCAAGGGACTCGCCGCCCCGAACGTTCACCGCTTCGGCGATAAGCAGCACAACCAACTGCCCTTCCCGACGGGTGGGATGGGCCTGTGTCTGCACAAGAACATCCGCCTGCGTGGCCTGTCCCAGATCGTTCAATCCGTTGGCTTTGCCCGATTGCAAATCCTTAACCTGGGAATCGGACAACTTCGAGCGGATAAAATCGGGCGATATCAGCGTCACCTGGCCGCTGGCGTGAAGCCAATCGGTCATCTGCGATTCAATTTCGGAATAATCCAAAGCCTGTAAATCAGCTTCGTCGTATTGGCCGGGGCGAAGAAACGTCGTGTTGGTTTCGTGATATTCAGCCGGCCCGTTGCTCTTAAAGCTTTCGGAGGTGCCCTGGTGCTGACGGGAATAATAATCGGATGATCCGCTGTGCTGCGATTGCGAGAACTCCACCCCCCCGGTGCTGCGGCGGATCGTATCGGTTGAACTGACCGGGACCGACTGCCCCGCAACTACATTGCCATCCAATGTTCGGTTTACGAAGACTGCGATCTTCGGCCGTCCCACTTTGTTATAGCTGCTGATAAACCAGGCCTCCTCCGGAAGACGTTGATCGACAAGTGGCGGGTCATCAAAAGCGGGGGCGGGCGGCTGGGCCGAGGCACTTTGATCCGGCATCGGCTTGGGATAATCCGCCGGATACCCGTAAGCCGGCCCCGTTGGGTTTGCGGGCACGGCAATGTTGGCAGGTGGGGATGTCTGCGTGCAGCTGATACCCATCCCGGCGATTGCCAGCCCGAAAAGTCCCGTTCCAACCCATTTCATTTGATTTTTCAATGCGCACCTCCAGCGTCTTTGCACAGTCATGGACACGCTGAAAACGAAAAAGATGGCCTGCCAATCAAACATTTTGCGTGTCTACTATAAATCGACTGGCTAACGGTAAGCTGGAGGTCTAACCTGTCAAGCTGACAGCGGCATGAGCCGATACAACTCATCACGCGGACTCCAATGGAGTGTATTAGCCCTCGTGGTAACCCCTTGATGAATTTTCAACGCAATAACGCAAAAGGAGACTCGCATGCTTCGCGCAAGTAAAGTTCTGGTGGCAATGAGCCTGCTGACGGTTGCCGCAATGGGGTGCTCCAACGATACCCCCCACGAATATGGCGAACAGCGCCCTGACATCAACCAGCTCGCCCCCGGAGATGCTGGGTTGCAAAGCAAGGATGTGCAGGCCTCTACGAGCCAGCTTGCGCAGGATTTGCTCGGTGCCCCCCGCCTCAACGCCAGCCGGACGCAGTGGACGCTGGCGGTTTCAACCGTTGAGGACATGACGCGCGACCACATGTTCAATACGAATTACGACATTTTTATCGAATCATTGCGCGGGGCGATCAGTGAAAAAGGCCAGGGCCGGATTCAGTTGATCGAGAACAAAGATACGTTCCACGCCATTCGCGATAAAGAGCTGGAAGGCCCCTCAGCCGATCCCTACAAGCAAGGCGGAGCTCCGGGCAACGCAGCGCCGGCAGCGATTAACCCTGATTACATCCTGTATGGTAAAGCGCTGGACATGCCCAACCGCAGCACTAACTTTTATCTCCTGCAATTCACCGTTTTCAACGCCCAGACCCGCGAGCAGGTGTGGGTCGGAACTTATCAGGTGAAAGTTTCTCGATAAGGCCTGGGAGTGGCAATTGCGAATGAATAACGCGCGCCTGATTGTAAAACCTTGTCGCCATTGGATGGCTTTGACAACCCGCTACCAAGCTTTGCTCCTTCTCTCGCTTCTTTCGCTTTTTGCGCCGGGTTGCGGTTCAGCCGTGTCCAGCGGTCACAATACCGCGCTGGACTATATGGATCTGCAGAGCATGACCAGCCAGATGGCTTCGGGCATCTTAGCGTGCCCGGCTGTGGAGGCGGAGATCACCAGGACAGGCCCGCTGCGGATCGTTTGCGAAGCGGTGGAAAACCGCATGACCGGGGAAATACTCCCCCAGGGTGAAGCTGAGGCGTATACCGCGCAAATCCGGGATCTACTGAGCCATCACGCGCCGGATAAGTTCACATGGATCATGAATCGCGACGAATTTAACGATCTCCGCCAGCACGAGCTTTCCAATATTCCCCTGGGACCCAGTCCGGACGCAATCAACCCGCAATATGCCTTGGCGGCCCGCTTTGATTCAATGACTCAGGAAGATTCCGAGCATCGCAGCAGCTATTATCTTTGCACGTATCGTCTTACGGACCTCGATCATCGAACGGTGCTGTGGTCCGGGGTCTACAAAGTGAAGAAAAACGCGGTGAAGGGGTTCCTGGATTAGTCGTCTTATTACCGCCTACTGGGCTTAATGCGCATTATTCGCACGCAACTTCTCACCGGCATGTTAATTGGCCTCGCGATGCTAGTGGGCGGCTGCCAGTCGGCGGCTGAACAGAAGGCGGATCAGGCCGTTCTTGCCTATTCCATGGGGAATTACGACCAGGCTCGCATCTTGCTGGAACCGCTTGCCCGCCAGACCGACGAAAACTTTGTACTAAATAACGCCCGCTTGGGTTCGACGGCCCTTCTGCAATATCGGTTGTCCGAGGCGCAGGACGCTTTTCTGCGCGCATACGAAGTTATCAATAGCGTGGGCGTGAACGATGGAGGAAGATCGTTGGGGGCCGCGCTCATCGATGAGAAGATCAAGGTCTGGAAAGGCGAGCCTTTCGAGCGCGTCATGGTCAACTTCTATCTTGGGCTGATCTATTACGCGCAGCACGACTATGCCAATGCCCGCGCCGCCTTCGAAAACGCCTTGTTCAAGCTTCGTGATTACGGCACATCCGACGACAAAAGCGATAAGTACAGCGAGGTCGAAAGCAATTTCACCCTCGGGTACATCATGCTTGGTAAATCCTGGCAGCGGCTGGGTGAGCCCGAAAAGGCGCAAAGCATGTTTGATCGCGCCGTAAAGCTGCGGCCCGACCTCGCCGAGCTGGCCAACGCTGAATACAACCAGGAATCGAACCTCCTTTTAGTTGTGGACTGGGGCCAGGGACCGCAGAAGCAAACAAACTACGATGGCGCGATCGTCGGCTTCGGGCCAAAACCTTTGGAAGCTGGACCCATATATCTGCCAAGAGTAGTTGTCGATGGCCGCTCTTCAGCCTCGGACCCCGTCGCCAAACCAGCAGTTGATCTATTGGGCCTCGCGCAAGATCGCCGCTGGGAGAGCATCGATACGATCCGCACGATTAAGACGACCGTGGGAACCGGCCTGATGGTTGCTGGAGCGTATGAAGCGACGCGCGGGCGTGATCGCGATACCGGACTGGGCGTCGGTCTGCTCGCGGCAGGTTTGCTGCTCAAGGCGACGAGCCACGCGGATATGCGCCAGTGGGAAATGCTCCCCCGCTCGGTTTTTGTCATCCCCCTGAAAGTTCCGGCCGGCGTGCACACGGTGACGGTCGCGTTTCGCGATGGGAGCCAGCAAACCTGGCACAACTTACCGGTCGCCGCGACGGGCGAGACCACCTACTACATGCATATGACCCCATGGACCACGGGCGAATTCAGTTGGCCGCCGCCCAGTCTGACCGCAGCAGCCGGCCCTGTTGCAAACAGATAAAATTAAGGGGAATACGATTTGCGGATCGGGCACTCGGTGTGCCAACACCGCAGCCAACGCTCGCGACGCTTGCGAGCAACCAGCTTTGCGATCGTTTCACGATATTAAACTGTCGCGACCGCGGGTTGGAGGATTGGACCTTCTTCAACCTGCACTTGTTCCGCGAGGAGCAATGCTCGGGTTTGATAATCGTGGCCGATCTGATTGAACTCGACCTCGTAAGCCAGGGCAGGAGCAAACCAGGTACTGCGTACCACACCGACCTCGCCTCGTAAGAGCGCGAGCTCGGGAATGTCCTGCATCAGGCGCACGAAATCATCGACATGCGGCTGTCTCATGGCATCCTCCGTGAATGCGATATTCCCCGATACAATCTTATCGCTGCCCAGTCAGCACCATTCTCAGACCAATAAGCTACACTTGTTCTAACGTTCGATGCAAATCGAAAATTGCAAAATAGATGCGATTCCATCAATAAGTTAGTTACCCCGATTGCCGGATAAAATTCCCTCAATGTCCCCAGACCACGGATTTAACAGGGCGCTGCTCAAGTGGTATGACCGCCATCGGCGGGATCTGCCGTGGCGCGCCATATCCGGCGAGAAGCCTGATCCGTACGCGGTTTTGGTCAGTGAGTTGATGCTCCAGCAGACACAGGTTGCGACCGTCATCCCCTACTTCCTGCGGTTCATGGAGCGGTTTCCAAGACTGGTCGATCTCGCCGATGCGCCCGAGCAGGAGGTCCTGCGGCTTTGGCAGGGCCTTGGGTATTACTCCCGCGCCCGAAATCTGCAAGCCTCCGCATTGATAATCACGCGGGATTTTGGAGGCGCAGTTCCCCGAAATCTGACGGAACTCCTTACCCTGCCTGGTGTTGGGCGATACACCGCTGGGGCAGTGGCATCCATTGCTTACGATCAGCGAACACCGATCGTGGACGGCAACATCGCACGGGTTTTATCCCGAATTGATCGGATCGAAGCCGACCCGCGCTCGGCTGAGACGATTAAGCGGCTATGGGCGAGGGCCGAGCAAATACTGCCCGCGAAACGAGCGGGCGATTTCAATACCGCGATGATGGAGCTTGGGGCGACGGTCTGCACGCCCCGGACACCCAGGTGCGTTGTTTGCCCGGTGCGCAAATTCTGCAAGGCGGCGGCGGCGGGAGTGCAGGAATCGATTCCCAAAAGTAAGAAGGCGAAAGTCACGCCGCTAAATCGCCGGTTGACGATCTGCATTCGCAATGAAGAGCGGTGGCTGATCGAACAACGGCCCTCAATCGGTCGCTGGGCGGGCATGTGGCAGTTTATTACGATGGAAGCGGGCGCAAAAAACCCAACCGCCAGGCAACTTCAGACGCACCTTGGGGTTAGGGTCACCACGCCTCAATTAATGGGTAAACTGAAACACGCGTTAACACACCGGCGCTACGAGTTTGATGTATATCTATCTAATGCTGATGGAGATGCGTTAAGTCCGTCTGATCGTCCGCGTCGCTGGATTCGTCTTCAGGAAATGTCACAGGTTCCACTTTCCCGACCCCATTCGAGAATCGTGGAAATGCTGATGGCTCGACATGAGGAAGAATAATACGGAGCATCATAATTGATTTGTATAGATGTTCTCAAACCCTCGCGCCGCACAAATATATCGTATATCAACATAGAGAAACTATTGATTGGCATCGCATGGAAAACATGGAAACAGCCGAAGTTCCGACGGCTCGACCACCGCGTATAATGAGCGTCCTGAGCCTTGTTCTCGTGGCTTTGGTCGTATTTAGTTACTTGGTTTCCTTCGGGGTGATTAACGTACTTGCCGGCGCGGGCGTGATTGCGCCCTTGCCGCATGACCATGATCCAAGGCCGCGCTGGATGTTCGTAATTTTCGCTGTCACTGGTGGGGTCCTGGCTTTTGCAGCCGGACTAATGAAATGGACGAGCAACCGACATCTGCTCCAAATTGATGAACTCTCAGACGCGGAGGAATCTTCGGAATAATCGAGGGTGATCGCCGTTACTGAAATAATAGACCACCCATTATCATTGTCGTACCTCTCACACTTGTGTGGCACAAACGAAATGATAATCTATCGCTAACGCCCGCGGGTTTCCCCGGCAGAGTTCCCCCCCCTCTCTGCCCCCCGCGGGTTTTTTATGCGCCGAGGTCATATCCAGATTTCTTCATGATACGATCCGCGGTTCGACGAGGTTTGACTTCGTATCCGCGGCCAGGAGCGTTCATGTTGATGCGCGTGCTTTTAATTGCGGCGTTGATCCCGCTCTGCTCTTCCTGCTCTCGCGCGGCAGTCGATCCGGCGCGGGTAACGAATCTCCGGTGCGAATACCTGAACGATCCGATCGGCATTGATCAGACCGAGCCGCGTTTAAGCTGGATGATTGAGTCGGACAAGCGCGGCGCAATGCAGACCGCTTATCAAATTCTCGTGGCGTCGTCGCCGGAAATACTTGCGAAAGATACCGGTGATCTTTGGGACAGCGGAAAAATCGGGTCCAGCCAATCAACCCAAGTGATTTACAGCGGGCAACAACTTACTTCGCGGATGGCTTGTTATTGGAAGGCACGGGTGTGGACATCGCCCGTTGTCGATCCACAAAAGGATGCACTGCCGTCGGCGTGGAGTCCAGTGGCGCGGTGGTCCATGGGGCTTCTGGGGGACGGTGACTGGCAAGCCAAATGGATTACCCTCGGCCAGGCGATCGAAGCTGAATCACGCGCCTATCCAGCGCTGGATAAAGTGAGATGGATTTGGAGCGGGCCGCCGATTATCGGCGCCAACGCAATGGTGGGACCCGCCGCCAATGTGGCAGCGGGAACGACGTACTTCCGCAGGTCGATTAACATTCCAAAGGGGCGGGCGGTGGAATCGGCCTCGCTGGTTGTCTACGCGGACGACGTTTTTACGATCTGGATTAACGGCACACTCGCTTTCAGCCGGGAGAAGCTGGCGGCACCCACTGTCCTTCAACTGGGAAAGGCGTTTTCGCCGGGCAGTAATACGCTAGCGATTAAGGTGGTGAATGGGTCGGACAAAGCTGCGGGGTCAGGACTGATCTGCAAACTGATGATAGCAATGGACAATGGCGCCACCATCAACATCCCGAGCGATGGAAGCTGGCGCGTATCGACCCGGGAGATTGCCGACTGGTATGGAACCACCCTCGATGATTCCGCATGGCCAAAAGCGCGGTTGACTGGGTTTTTCGGCGGCGAGGATCAATCACGATCATGGGAGCTCCCACGGCCTTTAACGGCGGCGCGCTATTTCCGGCATGAGTTTGTCGCGGACAGGAACATTAAGCGCGCCGTGGCGTCGGTGAGCGGGCTTGGACTATTCGAACTTCATATCAATGGACAAAAAATCGGCAATGCGGTTCTGGAACCAGAGGTAACCCAGTATGACGCCCGCGCGGCCTACGTTACCTATGACGTTACCAGCCAGGTTCACAAAGGCACGAACGCGGTTGGAGCAATTGTTGGCTTGGGGCGCTTCACCGGCACGCAGCTGCGATTGCAGGTTGATCTCCAATACGAGGACGGCTCAACCGGCCAGTGGATGAGCAACGAGCAATGGAAAGCAACGGCGCGCGGGCCGATTCGGCAGAATAGCGAATATGACGGAGAGTCCTATGACGCGCGGATGGAGCTCGGCGGATGGGATCAACCCAAGTACAACGAATCCTCATGGAGCCCTGTTTCGTTGATGGGCGCATCGATCAACGTGATGAGCGCGCAAATGATTGCGCCGATTCGCGTGACGGCGACGATTAAGCCGGTGGGGCTGACCAATCCCCAGCCGGGCGTTTGGGTGTTTGACATGGGGCAGAACATGGTCGGCTGGTGCCGACTTAACGTGAGCGGACCTGCGGGGACCCGCATCCGCCTCCGTCACGCAGAAACACTTCGCGCGGATGGGCTGCTTTATACGACCAATCTTCGCGGCGCCAGGGCGACGGATTTTTATACGCTGAAGGGCAAGGGCGCTGAATCATGGGAGCCGAAGTTCACTTATCACGGATTCCGTTTTGTCGAGCTTACCGGTCTGGCGCGGAAGCCCGACCTTTCGACACTGGAAGGTCGGGTTGTTAATGACGATGTCGCCCAGGCCAGCAGCTTTGAATGTTCGAACAATCTGCTGAACCAGATTCATCACAATATATTCTGGGGCACGCGCGGGAATTATCGGAGCATGCCGACCGACTGCCCGCAGCGCGATGAGCGGCAAGGGTGGCTCGGCGACCGGGCTGGGGAATGCAAAGGGGAAGCAGATCTGTTCGACATCGCGGCGCTTTACCGCAAATGGCTTGGGGATATTCGGGATGCACAAAAGCCCAGCGGCAGCGTGCCGGATGTGGCGCCGCAGGGGTGGGTCGTTTCCACCGACGGCGTGGTGTGGCCCAGCGCTTACGTCATGGCGGCGAACATGCTGCTGGAACAGTACGGCGATACAAAAACGATTGAATCGCATTATAACGCCCTTAAAAGGTGGATCGATTTTACTACTGCCAACACAATGAAGGATGGCATAGCAACGAAGAACCAATATGGGGATTGGTGCGTGCCACCCGAGTCACCCGAACTGGTTCACTCGGTCGACCCTAAACGGCAAACGGATGGGAAGCTGCTGAGCACCGCGTACTTTTACGAAGATCTTCGCCTGATGCAGAGGTTTGCCACGCTGATGGACCGGGACGACGACGCAAAAAGCTTCGGGAAGCAGGCGGATGTTGTGCTGGCGGCGTTCAATAGAACGTTCTTTGATCCGAACACCGATCAGTATTCCAATGGATCGCAAACTTCCAGCGTGCTGCCGTTGGCTTTTGGGATGGTTCCGGCTGATCACAAGGCAGCCGTCTTCAAAAACCTTGTCGATAAGATTCAGAATCAGAGCGACGGGCATATCGGTACCGGCCTGGTGGGCGGGCAGTGGTTGATGCGCGTGCTTTCGGACAATGGCCGGACTGATCTGGCCTATTCAATTGCGACCCAGAAGACCTATCCGAGCTGGGGGTACATGGTTTCGAAAGGGGCAACGACGATCTGGGAATTATGGAATGGCGATACGGCCGACCCGTCCATGAATTCGGGGAATCATGTGATGCTGGTGGGTGATCTGAACATCTGGATGCATGAGTATTTGCTGGGGATTGCTTCTGATCCGGCGAGTCCTGGGTTTGCACATTTCATGGTTCAACCACACCCGGTGGGCGATCTCACGTTTGCGCGGGGGTATTACGATTCGACCCATGGGCGAATCAGCGTCGATTGGAAACGCAAGGACAACGCGTTCACACTGAATCTGATGATCCCGGCAAATACAACGGCCACGCTGCGCCTGCCGGCGGACGATGCGGCGACGGTGACCGAGAGTGGACATCCTGCCCAGGGCGAAGCGGGAATCACCTTCAAGCAGATGGACGGTGGAACCGCGGTGTTTGAAATTGGCGCGGGAACTTATGCGTTTGAAAGCCGACTTCCGGCGGCGAATTGATATTGGGGACGCGCCGCGGGGCGCCAGCCTACACAAGATCGCAGGCGTCGGCGGGCATCCAATGGTGGTCCTGGCCTTGCCATTTTACGTTGCAACCGATGGGATTGGTCAGCTCGACTGGGGGCTTTTTGGCGGCGATAACCGCATCCACCGCGTCGCGCAATTCGTGCGTGGTCTCTTTGCCAGGGTTGCGCGGGTTATCGTCCATGCGGCCGGTGTAGCATAGCTTGCGATCTGCATTGAAGACGTAAAAATGCGGTGTGCGCAGCGCCCCGTAGGCGAGGGCGACCTTTTGTGATTCATCGCGCAGATAAGGGAATTTGAAGCCCTTGTCCTTCACCTTGGTAATCATGTGTTCGAATGAATCCATGGGATGATTTTCAGTTTCATTCGAGTTGATAGCGACGACGCCGACGCCTTTGCTGGCATAGTCAGCAACGAAGCGATTCATGCGATCTTCGCTGCCGATGACATACGGGCAATGATTGCACCAGAAGACGACGACCAGGGTGGGAGATGATTTGAAACTGGCGAGCGAATAGCGCTTGCCATCAGTAGCGGGCAGATCGAAATCGGGGGCTTTTGCGCCCAGGGGAAGAGTGAATGCCATAGTTTTCCTCAATTAAGTTGGAGGGTTGATGTTAACGCGAGAGTCTTCGTGTACCAAACTTGCGCCGCGCACCGGCCTCAGGTTGAGCTCAATTTTCGAGGGTTGGGATAGAAGGAAGCGTTGGGCTCATTGGCCTGGGGATGCAGGCATTCGAAATCCTTTTCTATCAGGATTTTAAGCCAACGACCGTCCCCTGCCGGTTGAGAGATGGTTAAGCCGACCTGATCGCCCTTGGCCCAATTATCCGCGAGGGTCCTGGGAAGATCGATGACGATTGTGTTGTTATGGAGTGTTGCATGAATCTCTTTGGCCGCTGCTGTCATTTGCAATTTGCAAGTTAGTTCGACACCCACACCGAAATGAGTGGTTTGGTGGAGGTTTCCAGTTTGGTCGAGCTGGCGGACTTCGTCGGGGCTGAGGCGAAGTCTCAGGGAATCTTGGTAGAGCCGAATCTTCATCTTGTTCTCGGTTCGTAAATTATTCGGGCAGATTGCAATCTTCTGGAACGAGTCTAGCGTAAGGCTGAAATGCAGCAAACGGCTGATCTATCGCACATCACGCTGGCGGTTCTGGCCGGTGGCAAAGGCCGGCGGATGGGGATACCCAAGGCGCATCTGAGCATTGGAGGCAAACCAATTCTGGCGCATGTGCTAGAGACGCTGCAATGGCCGGGACCGACACTTCTGGTGACGGCCCCGGAGCGCGAGCATCCACCGGGGTGGGAGCTATTTGACCGGGAGGCGGTTGACCCGGTGGAGCAAGGGCCGCTGGGCGGGGTGCTGACGGCGCTGGAAAATTCGCAAACGGCGCAGATTGTGATCATGACGCTGGACATGCCAAATATTCGACTGTCACATTTGGCGTGGATGGTGGATCGGCTCAATCCGCAAAGTGAATTTTTGGGGCTGATGTCACGGCGGTTGTATCAGGGAGCGGAGCAGGTTGAGCCGTTTCCGTTTGCGTGCAGGGCGGCGGCGCGGGAGATCATTGCCAGGCGTTTAGCCGCCGGCAACTTCGCGGTGCATCGGTTAAGTGAGTTGGCGGAGTTTGCGGCCAATTCTATTCCGAGTGATTGGCCAACTGAAGTCTGGGTAAACATAAATTCGCCGGAAGATTTTCAGGCTTATGTGGCTTCGATCAAGTCGGGGTAATCGCCTTGCGCCATCGTGGTAGGAATTAAGACTGCGATTCGATTAATCTATGTCGGCGTATGTTTGACGAACCGAACGAAGAACCGGTGGAGCATTCCTTTGATCCCGCGGAGCGCGCGCGGGAGAAGTCCGATGAGTTCCGCATGCACGCCGAAATAGCCGCGGTTTTTGAGGGGTGCCGGAAGTTTGAAGCCCAAATTCTTCCCGGATTCGATCCGGCGCTTGCACGGGATATCCAGCGGAGCATGGGGCGACTGGAAAAGTCGAAGTCTCCCGGCAGCCCGGTCTTGCCACAGGAATCAGCCGGGGAAGCGGCAGAGCTGCTGAATCTTCCGGAAACCCGCAGCCTTTCCACCAACGACTATCACATCCACCGCCGGCCCGGCGAATTAATGATCGTGCGCTGGCTCAGCGGCGATGAAGTTGAAACGTTCTATGAACGGATACAAGCCCACTTTGATGCTGCCCTGACGGGCTATCGGGATGAGGAACGAACGAACCAGGAATGGAAACAGGATGTGAAGACCCTGGCGTACCTTGCCGCGCTTGACGCGATCGACGTGAGGATGACCGACAGATATCTGCGCGAGGTGATTCGCGAGCAAAAAATAGCGGTACTCTCGACTCAGACCGCGGACGAGATAAACATCACGTACTTGTCCGACTACGTTATGGGCGCATCAGTTGACGAGATCGTCGGCACCGCATCAGCGCCTCCGGAGGAGCCGAGCGATGCGGACCTGGCTTGGTTCTATAAATTATTTTCGCTTCGAGGGGTCCAGAACGGCGTCGAAAAGATGTGTTTTTTCATCTTCCTCCAAAAATCCGACAGCGGCTGGTGAAACGCGACCGCTTTCCTGGAGTATCGCTGGAGCTTGCGCGGTATGCATCCCATGGGAAATTATTACGAAGATGCGCTCTTCCGTCTCAGATCATCGACTGCTCATTCCTGCCATATCTGGCAACCTTCGCCAATTCTTCAGCCACCATTAAGGCGTACCCTTCGGAAAGATGCGGGAAGTAATCGATGTCCGTTAGCGCGCAAAGCATAAGTTGCGATTAGGATGCAACGGATGACTTACTCGCTGAGGACTTTGAAATCCGTCGATCAGGGCGAATTTGATCGATCTGTTGCACATACTGCCGAGCATGGGAGGAATGTCGATCAAAACTGTTCACTTTGCCTTGAATCTGCCGGATTGCGGTCACATTCGAGAGTTCGACCCTGACGTATTTCGTGAACGGTCAATCGCCACCGGCGATCATTGTTTTGGATGCGCTGCTGGCCGCGGGTCAAGCTGCGGAGGGACATTAATATGAGCGAACCGCGGTTGATCATTTTTGCCCGCCATCCCCAACCCGGCCATGCGAAGTCGCGGTTAATTCCTGTGCTCGGCACACATGGCGCTGCCCTGCTGCAACACAGAATGACCCACCAGACTCTGACACAAGCCGCGCATTTGGCCCAGAGACGAAATGTTCAAATCGAACTCAGGGTGTCGGGAGACACCGACGCGATGGCGAGACTTTATCCCGGACGTTGGAGTATTGTTCAGCAGCAAGCTGGCACGCTAGGCGAGAAGCTCATCGAATCCATTGGCAACGCTTTCGAACAGGTGGCAGGCCCGGTTGTCGTTATCGGCTCGGATTGTCCAGCGATGACGGTCGACGAACTCCTCGCGGCTTTCGATGCATTGCGATCCAATGATCTGGTACTAGGCCCCGCGACGGACGGGGGATATTACCTCATTGGACTACGCCGATCAGCTCCTTCGCTTTTCGAAAATGTGGATTGGGGCACCGAGCGGGTTCTTCCCCAGACGATTGCCGCCGCGCGGGCCATGGGTCTGTCGATCAAGCAGCTTACGGCGCTGCCGGATGTTGACAGGCCAGAGGACCTGGCCACCGCGCCGTGTGCTTTTAGGCCCAATCGTCTTGCCGTCACCGGCGCAACGGGCTCCTTGGGAATCCACTTTTTGCAGCGAATGCTGGGGAATGTTCCCTATCTTCAGGTCGCCGCATTGGTGCGCCGCTCGTCCGATTCATTCAATTCCCCGTCTTTTCAGGCGCTGCTTTCCCGGTACGGTGCGCGAGTAACACTTGTTGATGCCGATCTTCGATCGCTGCGCGTTTCCTCCTCTGAACGAGATCTGATTTTCCAGACCGACGGCGGTCTATGGCATTTTGCGGCCGACACCAGGCTGCTAGCGGGCAAGAACGGCGACGAGCAAGCCGTATGGGCGGTGAATGACCTCGGCACAGCCGCATTGCTGGACGGCCTTGGCTCATGCGACCGTCCGGGCCCGCTGTTTCATATCAGTACAGCTTATATCTGTGGGGATATTACGGGCGTGGCACTTGAAGACAACGATGAATGTCGATCCCGCTCGTTCAGGAACAGCTATGAGGCATCAAAGCATGGCGCGGAACTTCGCGTTCGAGCCGCGTTTGCCAATGGACTTCACGGTGCGATCTTCCGGCCCAGTGTAATCATCGGCGACGAATCATCCTCCGGCGCCGGCAAGGCGGTTGAATTTCTGGCCAACTCCATCATGAAGGTCGCAGCTCAGCCTGAGAGCCCGCTTACACTGCGCCTTCCGCCAAATGCGCAGCTTAACGTCGTACACTCGGATTGGGTTTTGGAATCGATGATGGAATTGGCAGCACACCGGGTCGAGGGGTCGACATACCACCTCACTGCCCGGAACTCGCTGCTATTTGCAAGTCTTGCGGACGCGCTCATGAGCGAACACTCCGAGTCGCTCCTTCGGCTGGACCCCACGGCGGATTTGCGTAGTCTCTCCCCCCTCTCGCGGCTGGTCGATCGCGCCTTAAATCCTTTGCGTTCTTACCTGACCGCCGATGTCCGGTTTGATCGGCGCAATTTCGATCGCGATGCGTCGTTGCTTGCTGACTTAACCGAATTCGATCCAGGCGCCGTGTTCAAAAGGCGGCTCGTCTCAACACTGGAAGCGTCCATAGCTTGAATAAGGTGAACCATTTACACGCCTGCCCATCATTGGTCGCCACGCATTTCGGTGGTCATTCCCGTTTTGAATGAGGCAGCCACCATCGAAACTACGCTGGCCGCGCTTCAGAAAATTCCGGGCTTGTCTGAAATGATCACTACTATTGCAATGGTTGCCAGCATCGGCCTAAAAGAGTTGGCGGAGGTGATTTTCCCTTATCCGACACTGTCGGAAGTGTTTAAAAAGGTAGCCGACGAACACCAGACGAGGAAGCTGAAAGGATGGAAAACGTGGGCGTTAAAGAAGTGGTCGGCTGCGAAGCTTTAAGGACATCGCGTTCAACTGCCGTGGCCGCCACCGGCTACGCTGGAGGACTCTGGTCGATTGGCGTTTTACTCCATTATTTGGCCCGCCATGAGCGAGCGCCCTTCGGCCGGCTCAGGGCAGGCAGCGAGTCGAATGGAGGCGGGGGGACACCAGTAGAACTCGCAACCGCATTTTTGAGCGAAATCCGACGACTGGGTGCCAGTTTGGCGCAGAACGCCTGCTGGCGATCGGTTTGATCGCGTCTTGTCTAATTGTATAAACCGCTAATTCGGTTGTCCTCTAAAATCATAAGGCGGCGAGCTCCCAACCGTACACCGTTGCTCTCTGGTGAACGGGATGGACGCATTCACTGACAGAACATGTATGTCTATCACCCAGCGGCAGCTTCAACAGGCTACGACAAAGAAGTTCGTACCCAGAAATGAGGACTTCAAGGTCGATTTTCGGCGGTTCGTGCTCATAAGCAATTAGGATTATGGCACGCCGCTCCTCCCCTGCATAAGTCATTAGCTTGAGCGCATCGCCAATTGCGCTAACGTTGCCAGTGTAGGGATGGAGCAGATTTTGTGACCAATGCTCTGCCTCATTTCCGTCATCGCCAAAAGGGCGAACAATCTTGAACTCCAATGCCCACATCTTGGGAACTAGCACGTCGGGTGCGCGCTTCGTCACTATTCCGGGATAGCGACCCGATTCGGCAAGATGTTTCACGATGAGCTTCGCAAGCTGCGGCTCGCCGTAAGGGCCAGCACCGGGCCGATATTCTTTGAAGGGTGGACGCGAACTTTTGAACGGAACTTTCGATTCGTCGATTGATTTAACCGAAGCAGCGATGTCGTCCACTAGTTGCTGCATAACCCGCAATTTTAGACCAGGGGGTTGCTAATAGCGAAACTCCCCCCGATATGAATGGAGGCGGGGGGAATCGAACCCCCGTCCCGAGATGACGTCAATGACGGCCTCTACATGCTTAGTCGGTCTTTGCCGTGACGGCTTGCGCCGTCACATCTCAAATTCAGCGACGAAGATCGACACCCTTCGCTGAATTCCAGAAGTCAGTTTCTCATCCAATTGCCAACATCCGAGCAAAAGGACCAGCCCGCAAATTACAGCCTGCAGATCGCGGGCATTCCCGCAGGGCTGAGGTTGCCTTTATTAGGCAGCCATACGAACCGCGCCGGCAAAGCCGACTCGGCCTGCAACATCGTTGTTAGCAGTTAAGTTGTGCTCGAATTTTTTATCAGGCCAATCGAGCATCCTGAGCATGCCACCGCCACCGCAGCTATCCGGTCGAAACCAGTCGCCCCCGTAGATTTACATCCATGGGTGAGAAGCCAGATGGTTAAGTTGTCAAAGAATCAGACCGCTGAATTGTATGTCGGGCTGATAGGCGGGGCAAATAAGCGGCCAACGCTAAATCGGGAAATCAACGCGCAAGCGGCTTTCTGGCATGGACTTGGAGGTGCCCCGCTCGGGCGGCGGCAGTGGAATCCTGAGATAATTCGGCCTCCAATTCGAGCAAGCGATCAAAACCCCCTTCCCGAGCCAGCAGCTCTTTGTGGGTTCTGATTGGGAGAATCGTTTTGCCGGTGACTTTGACGACTTCAAAGCCGGCGCGTTCGAACAGGTTGCGGAGCTGCGAGGGAGTGAACGTCGTCAGCTCAAATTGCTCTTCCTCTGCAGCGGTAAGCCAGCGGGTGCGACCTGTTTTCAGGAATGCCTGGAGCGCGTCGAGATCACCCTTTTGCATGAAATGGTCGATGGCGGCAAGTTTATTGTCGGCTGTAGCAAGCACATTGCCCCCGGGCTTTGAGATGCGGAACATTTCGCGGGCGGCGCGCAGGGGATCGGAGCAGATGCTAAGAGGATCGCCCATTGCAACGATCAGGGAGAATTGCTCGGGCGCGATTTCCGTCAACTCGACAATATCAGCAACAAGAAGGGTTGCCTTGCGGGCGCGGGCCGCCTGGTCGGCTAGTTTTTGGCGAGTCTTTTCGATCATGGCAGCAGAGTGATCGACGAATGTCGTTGGAAACCCGCTCTTCAGGATCTTCAGGCCCCACTTTCCGGTGCCGCAGCCCAGATCGCAGCAGGATGCGGTCGCGTCCCGCGGCAGCAGCGGTTTGATGGCTTCCCATGTCAGGCGATCATGGAATTCCCAGTAAGGGTCATCATAGATTGCGTCATACTGCCGCGCAACGCGATCGTGATATTTGCGGGATGCTTGGTTCGATCGATTTCTATGTTTCATTGTGGCCTGTTTCTCAGGGTCTGCGGCCCACGTTTCATAATACGGGAATGGCTGGATTGGAAGATGCGGGCAATTGGATTAGATTGCGTTGAACCGACGAGGAGTTTGAATGTCGCAGATGCCACCGCCTCCCCCGCCGCCCGGTTATCCACCCCAGGGCAATCCACTCCAGGGCAATCCGCCACAGGGTTTTCCACCGCCGCCACCCGGTGGAGGTTTCCAGCAGGGTGGCTATCCCCTGGGTAGCGGTTATCCGCCGCCAGGAAATTATCCACCTGGTGGTTTACCGCCTGGTGGTGGTTTTCCACCGGGCGGGTATTTACCGCCGGGAATGGGAATGCCCTACGGGCAGCAGCGCACCAGTGTGTCGGCAGTGGCCAGTTTGGTGTTGGGACTGCTGGGGTTTTGCCTTCCGTTTATTGGGGGATTTCTCGCGGTGTTGCTGGGATTCGTCGGTATTTATTCCACCCGGAACCGAATGGCACGGGGACGGGGGCTGGCAATTTCCGGGCTGGTTCTAGGCGTTTTGACGATTGCTTTTTACGGAATGATCGGGACGAGTCTCGGTTGGTGGTGGGGTCACACCGGACCGCAACGCGCGGTGGCAACCCAATTCCTCGATCACCTTGCGCAGGGGAAGGCCGACGCGGCTTCGGTTGATTGCACATCTCGGGTAACGGCGGACCAGATCAAAACCGCGATTGATTCTCTGCAAAAGGCGGGACCGATACAAAGCCGATTCGCCGTCGTAATTCCATCGAACATGGCCTCCGAGCGGGCAACCGCGACGGTAGGATTCTCAAGCGGCCACCAGATACAGATCGATATTCAATTGGTAAACGAGAACGGTGTATGGAAGGTCGATTCGTTTATGTTGCCGCCATGATTTTCCCGCATAAGGGCAGGGCTAGGCGCGAAGCGTTGCGTCTAGTTTTTCCCTGGCGGCGGCAATCGTTTTTTGCACCGATTCCTCGACCTGCTCATTGGTCAGGGTTGCCGTCGGCGAGCGAAAAACCTGCGTAATGGTGACGCTCTTGGTGCCCGGCTGGAGGGGTTTGCCGCGGTAAGTGGTGACGAATTCAACCTCTTCCAGCATCGGAAGATTGAGGCTGGCGACAAGCTTTTGTATTTCCCCGTATCTCAGGTTTTCCTTAACGACCAGCGAGAGATCCCGACGGACCCCGGGAAAGCGAGGAAGCTCTTTCAGCAGGGCGACAGGTTTGGCGCCATCCAAAAGTGGCTGGAGATACAGCTCCGCTGCGGCAGGGATATCGCGGAGCGACAGTTTTTTAACGATTTTGCGATCGATTTTGCCCAGAAAGCCAATGGGGTCGGCGCCCCAGAAAATGCGTCCACACGCCCCTGCGCCATAGCCGGGGTGGGAATCAGGTTCGATGCGCACAGGGCGGTCGGCATCGAGGCGGAATAGGAGGGTTTCCACAACGCCGCGCACTTCGCGCAGATCGGGGCCACCGACCAGCCCAACGGCGCGTTGTTCATCAATCTTGGTTGCGTCAGCACTGGAGAAGATCGACCCGATTTCAAAGAGTTTAGCGCCGGCGGTGCCATTCGTTTGATTCAACGCAACGGCCTCCAGCAAACCGGGGATCAGGCTGGGGCGAAGGCTGGCGTCAGCCTTGCGGACGCTGGAGTCGGCGCGCAGTTTGGATGCGCCAAAATCGTCGCGGAGCGCATCGCTGACGAAGCTGAACGTGACGGCTTCAAAATAGCCGCCGGCGACCAGGCAATCGCACAGCGCGTCGGTGATGGTCGACTCACGATCCGGCGGCGTAAGGCGAATTGAGATTTCTTCGCGAACGGGAATGCAATCGTAGCCGATGACCCGCGCCGCCTCCTCAACAAGATCGATCTCGCGGTTCACATCCAGGCGAAGGCTGGGAATTGTGACCTCGATACGGTCTGCGCGCAAGACCGGGGCGAAGGACAATCGCCCGAACGCTTCCAGGACCTGTTGTGGAGGCAGTTCGATACCCAGTATTTGTTGGAGACGGGAAAGCCGCAGCGTAATTTTCTTTGGAGCTGCGTGGTCGTCGCCGGCCCGCACCGGAGCGCTGATGGATAGAGCGCCAGTAATTTGTGACATGAGCCCAGCGGCGCGAATGCTTGCCCGAGCGGCAAGAGACGGATCGATGCCGCGCTCAAACCGATAAGAACTATCACTTTTCATCGCCAACGCGCGGGCTGTTTTGCGGATCGACAAGGGATCGAATCGAGCTGATTCAAGCAAAATATCAACCGTCGCGGCGGAAACTTCACTGTTCAGGCCTCCCATGACACCCGCAAGGGCAAGAGGTTGGGATTTGTCCGCGATGATCAGCATATCTTCAGCAAGGTCGCGCTTGCGACCGTCAATGCTAACGATGGATTCACCGCGCCGGGCGGTCCGCACGATGATTTTTCCACCAGTAATTCTGGAAAAATCGAACGCATGAAGCGGCTGCCCCATCTCGAACATGACATAGTTGGTGATATCAACGACATTATTAATGGGCCGGATTCCTACGGATTCAAGGCGATGCGCAAGCCACGCGGGCGACGGCCCGATCTTGACGCCACGAACAATGCGGGCGGAGTAAAAAGGGCAAAGCTCAGGTGCGGCAATTTCGACGCAGAGGCTATCCGAGGAGGTCTCAGGCGTTGAACGCGCATGGATGGAAACATCTCGATACGCCAGTCCAAGCAGCGCAGCGAGCTCTCGCGCAATGCCCGCATGCGACAGGCAATCGCTGCGATTGCTGGTGACCTCAACATCGATCACCGTGTCCCCCGCCACCTTTTCGATTGATTCAACCGGCAGGCCACCCTGGGTAAGAGCATTGGCAGCGGCCCGTGCATCCGGTACAGGCTGCAAAAACTCCCCGAGCCACTCCAGACTGATCTTCATCTCGATGAATCTAGTGGCCTTGGCGGGGGTGTCAACTTGACAGCGGCACGTAAGTTACCGTATTGTTGACGAACTTTGGTTTCGGCTTTGCAAAGAGCCAGTTCGGATAGACGCAAGAGGGACTTCCGTGGCCAAATCACCAAGTAAGAAGTCGCCTGCAAAGGCAATTAAGAGTTCCATTAAGGCCAAGGCGAGCGCCGCCAAACCAGCCGCCACTAAACCAGTCGCCAAGAGCCATCCAAAACCCGCGCCGACGAAACCCATAATCAGTAAACCGGCCATTCGGCCAATCTCCAAGATGAGTATTCCAGGCAAGAAGAACGGCTCACCCAAGCCTTCGGTCTTAGTGGATACCCCACCACTTCCGCTCTCCCAATTGGTCGCTGTGCCAACGGACGGAAAACCTCGCAAGAACCAGATAGGATTGACTTCCAAGGAGTTGGAATTGTTTCGGGATGTAATTCTTGCCAAGCGCCGGGAAATCATGGGCGACATGAGCTCCATGGAACGCGAAGCGCTCCGCAGCAGCGGCGGAACCAATCTTTCCAACCTGCCAATTCACATGGCGGACATGGGCACCGACAATTACGAGCAGGAATTTACACTGGGGCTCATGGAAAAAGATCGCAAGCTTCTGCGTGACCTGAACGATGCCTTGGCCAAAATCCAGAACGGCACATATGGCATTTGCGAGGGGACAGGCAAGCCGATCAGCAAGGCCCGGCTAGAGGCTCAGCCATGGGCGCGGTTTTCAATTGAATACGCGCGGAAGATGGAAGGCCGCCACCGTTAACATCGGTGGCGATTGAAGACCGCATCATGGACGCCTGGGGTCGAGCGCCGGGTTGCTGCATATCTTTCCTGGACCTGTAGAATCAATTTCATGGCTTCGCCCTTTCGTTCCCCGGCATCGCTCTCCCGCTTCTTATTCGTTGCTGGCGCGGGCCTCGCGCTTGATCTATGGACTAAATGGCTGGCGTTTCGGACGCTCGCCATCGCGGTGGTACAGGCAAACGACGGCTGGTTCCATGTTTATGGGCGAGAGCCCTATCGCCTGATCCCTGGCTGGTTGGAGTTTGAAGTGACCACCAACCAGGGGGCGGTCTTTGGGCAACTTCAAGGGCAGCGTATCCTTTTTCTGGTGATGTCTGTTGCGGCGACGTGCTTTTTATTCTGGCTCTTTTCCAACAGCAGTAACCAACGCTTCTACCAAATATTGCTGGGGGTGCTCTTAGCCGGTGTTCTGGGCAACCTTTACGACAGATTGATGCTGGGATATGTGAGGGACATGATCCACGCCCTCCCCCTTTGGCCCCACTTTTTCCCCTGGATATTCAATGTCGCGGACAGCCTGCTCTGCATTGGCGTCGGCCTGATGGTCCTATACAATTTCTTCCACAAGCCCAATGCGGAGCACGCCAAATAGGTCCGCGTTCACGTCGCTTGCTTGCCGATACATAGAATGAGGATTAGAACTTGTCGGGGGCTCGTTGCAACGGTTGTTCGGAGTTGTTGTGAGCAGCATTTCGCCGGCCTCGATTTCTACCGCGGTCGTTAGCGACATGGACGCCATGCGTCTGGCGATTCGTCTTGCCATGCTGGGCCGTGGCGCGGTTGAGCCGAATCCCATGGTCGGCTGTGTGATTGCCAAGGGCGGCAGGATCATCGGGCAGGGATACCACAAGATATTCGGAGGCCCCCATGCCGAGCCGCTGGCCCTGGCAAATTGCCGCGAAAGCCCCACCGGCGCCACCGCGTATGTCACGCTCGAACCCTGTTGCCATCTAAAGAAAAAAACTCCCCCCTGCGTGCCCCAGCTAATTCGCGCCGGGCTGGCGAATGTGCTTTGCGGTTCGCTCGATCCCAATCCACTGGTGAGCGGCCAGGGTTTATCGCAACTTCGCGCCGACGGAATCTTTGCTAAAGACGGATTGATGGCGCCAGAAGCGCGGCAACTAAACGCCGCGTTCTTCAAGCAGATGGACCATCGCCGGCCCTATGTCACGCTGAAATGGGCCCAGACTGCTGACGGCAAGGTCGCAGGCGTCGGTGGCAAGCGAATGTACATCAGCAGCGAACAGTCGCTTGCTGCGCTCCACGTCCTGCGAAGCCGTTGCGACGCCATTCTAGTGGGCATCCGGACCGTCCTGGCAGATGATCCTCAGCTTACCGCGCGGCTTGCAGCACCCTCCTCATACCGTCCGCTGCGGCGCATTGTGCTCGATCCTGATCTGCGCATTCCATTGACCAGCCAGCTTGCCCGAACCACGGTGCACGGGCCGGTAACCGTGTATTGCTCAAATGAAAGCTATCGCCGGAAGTTCGCGGGAATTGCAGCGCTGAACGCTGCGGGAATTGAAGTCATGCCGCTCCCGCCTGATCCCGCCGGCGGGCTTTCGCTGGAGCACATGCTGGATGATTTGGGGGGGAGATCGGTTTCGCACCTGTTGGTCGAGCCAGGGCCGACGCTTGCCGGAAGTTTTCTGCGGTTAAACCTGGTTGACCGGGTCTGGATTTTTCACTCACCGCGCCGCGTAGGAGATGCCGCTGCTCCATCCGCCGCAAAATTAAGATTTCCCGTGTCGGGCAAGGTAATGCTTGGCGGCGACCAGCTCACTGAACACCTCAATCCGCAAAGTCCAGTCTTTTTCGCGCTGGAAAAATCCGCCGATTTGGTGCTGACCACAGCATAAACCGCCCCCCTGCAACCGAATTCGACTCATTCAACCCTTCATGCCGGTTGTGGCAATGCCTTCAATAAAAGTCTTCTGCGCGAGAAAAAACAGCACAATAACCGGGGCAATGACCAGAAGGCTGGCGGCCATCAATTGATTCCAGGGTGTCTGGCCATGCTGGGATTGAAACGATTGCAAGCCCAAGGCAAGCGTGTACTGCGATGGCCGCTGAAGGTAGACCAGCGCGCCCAGGAAATCCCGCCACACGAACATGAATATGAAAAGGGCCACCACGGTCATCGCGGGACGTGATAACGGCAGAACAACGCGCCAGAAAATTCCCCATTCGCTGCACCCGTCGATGCGCGCGGCTTCAGACAATTCATCCGGAATTGTGAGAAAAAACTGCCGAAGCAGAAATATGCTGAATGACTGGCCAAACCACCAGGGAAACCAAAGCGGCTTGAAAGTGCCCAGGAATTGAATGGCGGTGTGATCGCCCATCCAGCGAAAAATGCTGAAGAGCGGCACCATCAAGACCGGGAACGGAATCATCATGGTGGAAATCATCAGAACGAACAGAGCGTTTCGCCCCCGAAATCTGATCTTCGCAAAGCCATAAGCCACAATAGCGCTTGAAAGTGTTCCACCCGAGACCGCCAGCACCGCCACGATAAGCGTGTTGCGGGTCCAAAGCGGAAAATTCGTATTGCTGTTCGTCAGCGTGTGCTTGTAGTTGCTCAGCATGACAGGGTCTGGAATCCATTGCGGAGGGGAAACCATCAGCTTGTCATCCGCCTTAAGGCTCGTTGTGATCATCCATAAAAACGGAAAAATCATTGAGGCGCACACAGCAACCAAGGCTGTGTAGATCAGGATCGTCTTGCTGTTTCGATTCAATTGCACTTACTTCCCTTGATAGTGAACCCAGCGACGACTCGTCCAGAACGCCAGCGCGGTTAATCCCAGAACCAGGAGTAATTGAATCCACGCAATCGCGCTGGCATAGCCCATATTCAAAAATGTAAACCCCTGGTCGTAGAGATAGTACGTCAACATATAACTGGCGCGGTCAGGTCCCCCGGCGGTCATCAGGAATGGCACATCAAATGTTTGCAGCACGGCAATAATCGCCATGATGAGATTAAAGAAAATCACCGGGGAAATGGTGGGGAGCGTAACGTGCCATAGCTTGCGAAATTCAGTAGCGCCATCGAGATCAGCGGCCTCGTAGAGTTCACGCGGCACATCCTGCAGGCCGGCAAGGAAAATTACCACCGTGTTTCCAACACCCCATACACTCATCAGCGAGAATGCCGGAATCACCCAGCGGGCATCACTCAGCCAACCGGGGCCGAGTATATGAAATCTCGCCAGAATCGCGTTAATCAAACCCACCTTGGTGTTGAAAAGCCACATCCACAAAATGGCCGACGCGATTGTCGGAACCAGCGATGGGATGAATATGATCGTGCGGAAGACCGACTGCCCGCGAACATCGCAATTCAGCAGCAGGGCCATTCCCAGCGCCCCCACAAGGCCCATCGGCACCGCAAGCATTGCGTAGTAAAAAGAATTTCGCAAAACCTGCCAGAAAACTGGATCGCTCGCGAGCTGACGATAGTTCAAAAGTCCCCGAAACACCGGCGGTTTTAGCAACGTATAATCACAAAAACTGTAGTAGAGCGATAGCACAATCGGCAGCACCAAAAACAAGCAAAACCCCACCAGCCAGGGCGACAAAAATGCCAGGCCCTTCAGTAAATTTTGCGCTTCAACTGATGCGGGATGCCGTTGCCGATTCATTGGCTCCTTCTCATGAAATCTTCGTACTTAAGCTGAAGCCGTCTTTGCGTTTCCGCCAGCGCGGTTGCCGGATCGCGTTTGAGGGCGGTAATGCCTTCAATGACCGGCATGAGTTCGTCTTTCACTTCCGGGGCAATTGGGTTCTGCATCTGGGCATGCGCGTTTTGGCTGGCCGCGAGATCTTCAAAAACCCGGATAAACGGATTGCGATGATTGCGAATGAATGCATCACTGACCTTGGCAAGCGGGGAATTCTTGCAGTGCATGGAGCAAAGCTTTTCCATCACATCCTGCCGATTGACATACGCAATGAATTCAAACGCTTCTTTCTTATGCTTGCTTCCCCTGGGAATCATCAGGGCGTCAAAAGGGCAAAATGTTACGTTTTCCAGCCCCGGCACCGCGGAAGGAAACGGAGCGGCGGCCCAATCGTGATCCATCGCGGGGTTGATCTCGTGGATGAAATTCGCCATCCATGGTCCTTGTTGCTCCATCACCAGGCTTCCGTCAATGAACGAATTATTGAGTGAATTGAATCCCCCCTCACTTGTGGAAAATGCCGTGACCTCATCGGCGCCAAGCCGCTTTGAAAAGCTTTGAATCCATTGGAATGCCTTAATCACAGGGGGATCGGTAAGCGTCAGTCGCTTTTTAATCGGATCCCAAAGGTCCTCCCCGAACCAGAGCGGCGTGTTGACGATATACCAGTTGGCATTGGGATCCGTGGGTAAATATCCAGCACGCTGCAAATGGCGTCGGCCGTCAGCACCAACCGCAAAAACATCCAATGCCGCAGCGTAGCGATCGAGTTCCGCCAGGGTTTTGGGTGGACGATCAGGATCGAGCCCGGCCGCGCGCAGCTTGTCCCCATTTTCGCGAAAAATACGCCTGTTATAAAATAGCGCGACCGCCGCGGGCGTACTCACAAGCGCGTAAAGGTGGCCCTGGTAATTGCAGGCGTTCCAGTAAACCGGCTTGTAATAATCGGCGGTGATCCCATGCTCGGCAGCCATTCCCTCCAGAGGTTCAAGTGCGCCCAACGCCGCAAACTGCAGAACAGTTCCGTGCCAAAGGCCCGCAATATCGGGTGGAACGCCACCCGAGGTGGCGATCAAGGTTTTCTGGTCGATGCTGCTCATCGACATATACTGAACGAAAATGTGCTTCTCGCTGCCGATTGTCGCATTGAAATCATCGACGATTTCACGCATCTGGGTTTCTTCCGGGCCAGTCCATTTCTCCCAGTATTCAATCAGGACATCACTCCGGCGGCTGGTGGGGAGCTTAGGATCGGAGCGCGGACCAAGAAGAAGAATGTAGAGCGCCCCGCCCATCATCAGAAAAAGGATGATTCGAGATTGGACCAACTTCCTTGTATCCTTTCAGCAACCTTGCCGATTAATGCTCGCAATTCATCGGTGAATTTCAAGCATACCGCAAACTCGCCCGCCCTGGGAAACCGGGTTAAGGTGATGCATCGCAATTCCACTGAAATTTCGGAGGATATTTACGTTGAAGATCAATCGCCCGAAATCCACGAAAACTCAAATCGTAAAAGGCCAGCCCTCGTGGCGCCTGAAGTGCGGAAATATTGAGGCATTTGTAACCCGCGCGGGCGGCCAGTTGGGCCCGGTGGTGTTCAAAAGCGGAGGAAAACGCATTGATCCGTTTTCCGTCGCTCCATGGGCTGGAGAAAAACTTCCGCCTGCGACTCCGCCCATAATACGCGTGCTCCGCGGCGATTTCTTTTGCATGCCCTTTGGCTCCAACGCAACGAGATTCCGGGGCGAGCGGCATCCCCTTCACGGCCAGACCGCCAATGACGATTGGACCCTTGAATCTTTGAATAGCTCGCGCGGCGAGACAACGCTGCATCTCAGCATGGCAACAACCATCCGACAGGGTCGGGTGGATAAGACAATCACGCTGAAAGAGGGCCAACCGGTGGTTTATTGCCGGCACATCGTCAGCAAAATGTCCGGACCCATGACCTTCGGCCATCATGCAATGCTCAAGTTTCCCGATGAAGCAGGCAGCGGGATGCTTTCGACTAGCCGCTTCCTTCACGGACAGGTTTTCCCAGGAGAATTTGAGAATCCAGAACTTGGCGGCTACAGCTCCCTGAGAAGGGGCGCGGCGTTTTCGAAATTGGCGCGCGTTCCCCGTTCTGATGGAACCATGGCCGATCTTACCCGTTATCCAGCTCGGCTCGGATTTGAAGATTTGGTCATGCTGCACAGTGATGCCACGCAACCGATGGCTTGGTCCGCTGTTTCATTTCCCAAGCAGCGATATGTCTGGTTTGCCTTAAAGGACCCCCGCGTTTTGCGCCAGACCATTCTCTGGCACAGCAACCGAGGACGGCACTATGCGCCCTGGAGCAGTCGCCATGTAGGGGTGTTGGGCGTGGAGGACATTACTGGCTATTTTCACTACGGCCTGGCGGAAAGCTGCAAATCAAACCCTTATTCCACCAGGGGCTATCCAACTTGCGTCGCATTTAAGAACGGGAACCCCGTTACGGTGAACTACATCATGGGCTGCATTGCTACGCCGCCTGGCTTTGATGAGGTACGAAGGATCCAGGTGGCGCCCGGGGAAAAATCGATCAAGCTCATATCAGCCGGCGGCAAGACCATCAGCGCGGCTGTCGACATCGGCTTCCTCAGCGGCGGCCCGCGCGCCGGTTGAATCCGCGCGCCGTGCCAGCGCCATATTATATATTTCCATCATCCGCGAATGGTTTTCGGCGGCGTTGTATCGATCGAGAAATTCCTGCCGGCATTTCGGTCGCAACGCCGAAAGTTCCGGACCGTTGCCCACGAGATGAAGAATCTTCTGGGCCATGTCCTGGGCGTCCCCAGGGCGGAACAGCACCCCCGTTTTCCCAGCCACTATGAGTTCGGTCATCGAGCCTAAATCAGAAGCCGCCACGGGTGTTCCGCGCGCTAATGATTCAACGATCGTGCGCGGGAACCCCTCGTACCAAAGTGACGGAAAGACAAGCACAGTCGCGCGGCCCATGAGTTCGATAATCTCGGGGAACGGCCGGCGGCCGAGCCATTCCACGCCCGGCTCGGCTGCCACTACATCCCCAAGCGGACCATCGCCGCAAATCTTCAGGGGCAAAGCCTGAGCGATGATCCGCCATGCCGCCAGCATGGGTTGAATTCCCTTTTCCGGGGTAAGTCGGCCGACGAACAACGCGAACCCCCCGTCTCCCAATCCCGCCCCCGGATCGGGATCGATGAAGTTCGGCTTCAGGTGGATCGATTCGGGCGCGAACCCCGCCTGTATAAACTTGTCGGCGGCAAATTTGGTTAGCACGATGTAGGCGTCCACCGCATGACAATAAGTTCCCAGCATCCGATGAGCAGACAACATCGCCGTTGCCGCCGCGCTGGCGATGCGGCTGTCCCGATAGCACGCATGTGCAATGGCCGGCAGAGGAAGGCGGCCAAGACACTCCTCGCAAGGCTTCCCCTCACGAAACATCGTCGCCGCCGGACAAATCAACCGATAATTGTGCAATGTCTGCACCACCGCAGCTCCCTGATTGCGGGCAGCCCAGTACACCGCCGGCGACAGCAGCGGGAAGGTGTTGTGAAAGTGAACGATCTGCGCGCGATGCTTGCGCGCTCGAGAGCTCACCTCCCCAGCGGCTTTGCGATTCCAAATCGTCGCGCCGGCCAGAGCGATTTTTCCCATCCCCGCAATTTCATCGTTATGAACCGCGTAAGTTTCAACGTCGTGGCCATAGCGCCTTAGGAGATCGGCCTCGGCGGCAAATACCTGATCCTCACCACCGCCCTGCTGATAAAAGTTGTGACAGATCAGGATCCGCATTCTGTTTCTCCGCGAACTAACCGAACAAATTTCCCCGTTGCCCCTCGAGCCCTCGTCTTGGCTGGTCACTCCAAATTAGTGCGCGGAGATAGCGTTTGATAAATTATTTTGGCCCGAAACCTCCAGCACGGGCAAGGCCATTGCTGCTGTTGGACGACGCCGTGCTGCCACCGGATGCGATTGCTCGATGAACTCGCAAATCGAGTCGGCAAAATTATCGATCTGGAACGTGTTAACGCAGTATTCCCGCGCGTGCGCGCCGATCGTCGCCGCCCGCTGACGATCATTTGCCAGGGTCATAATCGCGTCGGCCAGATCGACCGGATCGCCGGGGTGAAAGAGGTGTCCGGTTTTTCCATGGCTGATGTATTCAACCATCGCCCCGTCGCGGGCGGCAATCACCGGACGGGCGGCAAGCATCGCCTCAACCACTGCGAGGCCAAAACCTTCACCGCGACTGGCATGGATATAAATATCCACCACCCCGAAAATCCGACGCGCATCCGATCGAGCGCCCAGGAAAAGAATGTTCGCGGCGGCAGCGCCGTTGGCCGCTTCTTCACGACATTTATTGATAAGTTCACCCGCGCCGATTAACAGCAATTTTGCATGGACGCCGCGCCGGGCAAGTTCGTGCATTGCCGCGATTGCGGTGGAATGGTCTTTCCAGTTAACGAATTCAGCGGTATACGCCAGGACAAGGTCGCTCGGTTCCAGGCCAAGCGTCGATCGCATCTCAATCGGATAAGGCTGATATTCCGGGTGACCCTGTATATCTTCCACGCCGTTGTAAATGACCTTCGACGCGCCCCGATGGCTGTTCGGCAGCTGGGCTCGCTGCACCGCCTTCGACACGAAAATCATGGGGTCATAACGCGACAAAACGGACAACAGCCGTCGGCGCAACGGGCCTTCCACTGGACCACGCACAGCATGCACCCAGAAGACCACGCGCACATCCCGGCCGCGAGCGGCGGCTTTCGCGCACAGGTACGCCTTGAAACTGGTGGCCGCTATGACGTCTATCTGTTCGTCGCGAACAATTCGCCGCAACGTCCGGGCGGGGGTGATGTATCCGCGGTCCCCCAACGAGTGCGCCTTGATGCCCAGTTCGCCAAAGGCCTCAAACATCCGATGGGAAGGCTCGCGGAAGCTCGCGATTCTAAAATCGATGCGCTCACGGTCCGTGGCCCGGGCGAGATAGAGAAGGCACCGGGGAACTCCACCATGAAACGGCAAATCGCGATGGACAAACAACACCCGCAGCGGGGTGTCGCCGCGCCTTCGTGGCGCCATCCCGCTCGCCATGCGATAGCGAAGGACCAGAACCGCCATTGAAGCTGTCGCTGTAATCGCGGATATCCAACCGAACAATTTATTGATAAGCAGAGTTCGGATCATACTTTTGAATCGGAATTCGCAAATACGAAGTTTGTAACCCGGTCGGATTAAATGGTCTGTTACCGTGAAATCGGGCTGTGGCGTTCCGGTGTATTCGGCAGATTCGTTGCAGACGGTACAAGCCCGCGCTGCTAGCCGGGCCTTCGGTCCCAGATTGCGCGTTGCCACTTTTGCTGCGGTTCTTCGGGGCTGTCGCCATCGGTCAAGGCCGCTTGCCACGACTCATACGCTGTCAGGGCGGTAATCGCTTCGGCCTCGGAGCTGGTCAGAAGTGGCCAGGGATTTCGTGTCAATTCGCCAACGGCGTATTGCAGGGCGGAGGTTGGGTCGAGACGGTCAATCAGTGATGCGATTTGCAACGCATAGTAAGCGGCGTCGAAATAGGCCCCTCCTGTCAGGGAGCCAAATTCCCAGTCCAAAGCCATCAGATTTGAGTGTGGCGAGGCGGATGATGGGCGAATGAGATTCCACGGCGCCAGATCACCGTGTTGAATCACCACCGGCCACGGCCGCGCGCGAAGCCGATCGATCCAGTCCAGCACGGGCCTCGGGGCGTTGCAGGCGAGACGCGAAAAGGCCGGATGCGAATCCACCGGCAGCGGTGTGTGTAAACAGAGCCGCTCGAGGAAATCCGCCAGCATCTTTTGCCACTGCGTGCCCAGAGGCCAGGCGCCGCGGTTGGAAGACATGGGCATACCGCAAAGCGGTTCGATGCAAAGGCCAAAGCCATCACTCAAAGGTCCGAATTTCATCGGTCGCGGGCCAAAACCCTTGGGTAATGCCGAGAGAATCTTATATTCGTTCTCCAGGCGCTTCTGCGCCGAGCTGTTGGAACCCCACTTGATATAGGCGGCAATATCTCCAGAGCAGTCAGTGATGCGCAGCGTCCACTTATGGGCGGCGCAGGCGACGCCGATCTGCACAACCGGCGGCTGCGGGTTCTCTACCACGCCGGCGAGAAATTCTTCCAGCGCCCATCGGGTACCAGTGGCTCGGCGCACTTCACCAAGCCCGGCGGCAGCGCCGGCCCGGAGCATCCATTTATAGGCCCTGGCGGCAAATCGGTGGGCGGGATAAAACCCGCTTCCACACCATCGGCGCGACAGGCCCCGCGCCGAAAGTAAGAGCCGCGGTCGCTGCCAGTTTGGTAGCGCGATGACCGGCTCACCTGGGGGAAATAATTGATTCCAGTCCAAAGCTTCTCCGCTCCGCTGCATATCAGGACAATTCCGCTTCCGCGGTCATTTCTGCTCTAACATCTTCGTTCATCGACGCACCCATCATGTTACTGACAGTCTTGCGGCTGAAGAGCCACAACGTTATGTGGTGCACGGCATAGGTGATGACAATGCTCCAGCAAACGCCGACCATCCCGTACTTAATGGTCAACATCACTCCCAGCGTGACCGCCGTCGCCGCCGCCACAAATCCACCCCAGAACACCGCATTCATCTTCTGATTTGCCCGCAGCAAGGAACCGTAGACCCCAGACATCCCCGCAATGATCGGCTGGAGGCCGATGATCCAGATCAATCCGGAATATTCCATGTATTTGCCATGATAGAACAGTTGAATGATGTGCCGATGTTCCAGGCCCATGAATAGCCAATACACCGCCGGGCCCCCAGCCAGAAGCAGCAGCGACAGGCGGTGAACCCGCTTACCTTCAGCCGTGCCCCTTGTTCGAACAAATGCCGGCAGTAGAAGCAGGCATAGCGCCGCATTGGCTTGCAGGAACGGATTGAACAAGTTTGTCAGCACCCGCAAAGCTGCCGATTGTTCAAGCGACATCAGCCGCGGCAGCAAGAAGTAATAGACATTCCCAGGGATGAATCCCAGCAACTGAGTTGCTGTGGCCCATCGACCATAGCGCCAGTGGCTGGCAGCCACATCACGGATAAAATCGTCCGTCAACGCGACCTCCACGGTTCCAATCGTCAGCCATACGCCTGCCAGTAGACTGCTCACGCCGATCATCGCTAGCGCCGTCGCGATGCTTAGCATGTCGAGTTGATGCACGACCGCGAGGGCGCACATCATCAATACCAGGTATCCCCCACCAGCAAGGGCCGCTTTGCGCGGATTCATTTGCGCGTAGCAGGCCCGTCGCATCAGCCAAAGAAACAGGACAAACGGAGCCGAGCCCGCGAAGCAGTACATGGCATGGGCGAGCCGAGCCTGACCCAGATGACCAAGCACAAGCGCCGTAATGACCAAAGCCAGGCTGGCGAGCAATGAGACCACTACATGCCCGCGAAGCAAAGCGCCCATGTATTTGCGAAGGTTGCCTTTGTACCGCTCTGGAGCAAAGACGAGCATTGGTTCGGTGAGCAGCGCCGTGTGTATCACGCCCAGCAACAAAAATGCCGCGAACGCGGTCGAAAACGCGCCATATTCCACCTCGGGAAGCCAGCGCGCCAGCATTACATTGAGGATCGCGTTTGAGCCGGCGAAAAGACCCTGGTCCGCCACGGCCCAAAACCCCTTGCGCACCAAATCCCCGCCCGAGCGAGATGCCGATTTTTGCAACGCAACCGGGTCCGAGGGCATCGTCGCCTCAGTCGGGAGGGATGGAATTGCCGCGCTGGTCACGCGTGGTGCCCTCGCACTGGTTCCCGGTCCAGATCCGGACCCCACAGGATGCTTCCAAAAGACTTGAGCATCTGGAACAGCACCAACACGACGAAGATGGAATTGGTCACGAGATATCGTTTCCAGAGACGGCGAGGTTCGGTCACCAGGCGATAAAGCCATTCAAGCCCATGCCGCTGGAAGAACGGTGGGGCCATTTTTTTTGTGCCAGCATGGAAATCGAACGCAGCCCCGACGCAAAGTTGCACCGCGTTGATTTTCTCTCGATTTGAATGCGCCAGTATTTCCTGACGCGGGCAACCCATTCCGATAAAGACGATCGCCGCCCCGCTTTCATTGATGCGCGCGCAAAGCGCGTCGTTTTCCTCGGGCGTCATTGGCCGAAATGGCGGTGATTCATATCCGGCGATTATTAACGTCGGGTACCACCCAAGCAGCTTGGCGCGAAGCTTTTCCAGAACCTCGGGCGTGCTGCCGCAAAGAAAAATCCCGATGCCGTTTTGAGCTGCCCGAAGGCAAACGCGTTTCATCGTTTCCGGCCCGTAGACCCGGTCCGTGAGGTCGGCCTGATCGAAGAAATTGAGCGCCCATCGCACGGGTTGGCCATCGGGCGCAACGACGTCGCACTGATTGATCCGCTTGCGGAATTCGGAATTGGTGGCGGCCGTCACGATGCCATGCACCGGCAGGAAGGTGGCTACGCCCCGTTCACCGCTTAAAGCAGCCTGGATAATAGCGCGGACCACTTCCTGATAGTTGGTGACGCTGACCTCAACGCCGAAGAGATTGCTCTTGGGCGGCCAGACCATCGGTGTTGCAGTTGGCATGGTATTCGATCGTGCAAGGCCGCATTTCAATAAAATCGGTCGCATTTGCCTATCGCGCCCCGCGGCGCAACAGGACGGATGGCACGGTCATCGCAATCAACTTCACGTCCTGCCACAACGAACGACGGCCGATGTATGCGCGATCCATTCGGATCCACTCGGCAAAGCTCACCTGCGAGCGTCCCTGAACTTGCCAGATGCAAGTCAGGCCGGGAGTCACATCCAGGCGACGACGATGCCATACATCGCAATTGTCGCTCTCATCCAGCGGCAACGGACGCGGTCCGACCAGCGACATTTCGCCCTTGATCACATTGATCAACTGGGGCAATTCGTCCAGGCTGGTTTCCCGCAGCAAGCGGCCCACGCGGGTAATGCGTGGATCGTGCTTGATTTTGAAAGCCGGTCCATCCTGCTCGCTTCGAGCGCGAAGCTGAGCTTTCTTCTTCTCAGCATCGGCGATCATGGTGCGGAACTTGTATATCGTGAATGGTTTACCGCCCAACCCCGCGCGTTTCTGCTTAAAAAGGACGGGACCCGGGTCCGTTAATCTGATTGCCAGCGCGGCAACAGCCATTAGCGGTGACAACATAATCAGGGCAATCGATGCAAGCGTGAGGTCAATGGCGCGCTTCCAAAATGGAAGAGGCCTGATAAGAAGCGGCGTAATATCACCAATGGGCTTGGTGATGTCATCATCGGATTCCGGATCAAGGGGATTCTGTGTTTCGGTCCATTGATAGGGATAGGTCAGCACCTTGCCGACCGGCGAAAGGCCGCGATGATACGCCTCCTCGGTAAGCTGGCCCAGAAAATCCCGGGCGCCATCCGGGGATGTGTCCGGCAACACCGCGCAAATGTGGTGCGAATCGAACCAACCGATTTCGTCGGTGGCGCGAGAACGCAGGCACATCAAACGCGCCAGCCTATGCAGATGGCGTGTTACCCCGCTCTCCGCGGCGGCGATTATCACAACCGAGAATTCATGTCCGTTGCGTTCACATCGCGCGCTCTCGCGATGTAGGATTGACTCGATGTCGTGTCGGGAATGCAGGTGCTTAAGCCGATGCCGCGAATGCGGCCGGGCCTTCACATTCGCGCGTCCACCCTTTTGACGGGGCTTCAGGCGCGGCACTGCAACAACCTCCGAGACTGAGGCATTCTTCATGATCATGGCACGATCCCACTCCAAAAAAGGAAAACGAATAACCACCAGCGAACACAAATCCCCCCTTTTTGACACGCCGCGTCATAGGTCACGCGTGGTGTCTGAAAACGGGGGAGCTTTCGTTGGCGAGAACGCGGTTCCTTGTTGTTCCCTGTCGACTTGAACTCCGGGGCAGCCGGACCTATGCGTTCCGGTCCGGCTACCCTGCGGCGTTCAGCGATCCGATTGCCCGGGTGCGGCCTAACTTCACCTGCAACCCGGGCGTAATTCGTGCGCGTAGCGGTCATCCACCCACGGAGGCCACTGGCTTCATCTCCCTGCGGGGAGCACTGGGCAACGCCCGACGAGCGGACTGGTCGTGCCCAATTTGATTAAATGGATCGATGAATGTGGGCTCATTTAAAACCAGGCCAAGAACATTGGCGCCCACGCTCTGCAGCAGGCGGTGGGCCTGCTCGACCTGGCGTCCGGTGCGTGGCTTGGAAGCCATCACCAATATGCAGGCGGCGCAGCTCGCGGCCAGAATGCGGGCTTCAATGCCCCGATTCATCGCCGGTGAATCCACAATCACGCGATCATATGCGTCAGCAAGTTCCCCCAGGATGTCCACCAACGCTTCATTGTTGAGGTGCTCGGCGGCATCGCGCGGCGGAGTGCCGCAGGGCATCAGATCGACACCTTCCATTGGAGTCGGCACAATCGCATTTTCCAGCGGGATGCGGCCGGTAAGGGTGTCGAACAGACCTTGCTTATTTTCCGTGTCGAATATTTTATGAAGATGAGGCGCCTGACAGTTGGCGTCGATCAAAAGCACGCGGAGCCCACTTTGGGCCATCCCAATGGCCAGGTTTACCGCCACCGTGGAGCGCCCGTCCATCGGATTGGCGCTGCACACAAGCAGCGTGCGACCGCTTTGGTCGGTGAACCCCTGGTGGCTCAATCCCCGAGCAATCTGCCGCGAGGTTTCGGCCACAACACCCACCGGGTTCAGATGCGCCTGCATCGCGCGCATCGATGCGTTGGCAGCGCCCTCAATCGCGGGCATGATGCCCAGAATCGGCAGCCCAAGGTCTGACCACGCACGCTCACCGCGGCGAGCGCCGGTCGGAATTTTTTCCTGCACAACCGCCAGCCCACTGCCGAAAGTCAGGCCGGCAAGCAACGCCCCAAGCAAAATGACCTTCTTATCAGGATGCGAAGGCTTCTCCGCCGGATGGGCCGTCTCCAAAACACTGATGTTCAGCGCGCCCGCATCCTGGTTCAGGCTTACTTCCTTGATTCGACCATTGAGAACGTCCAGATCGCTTTCGATCCGCGCGACGTCATGATTAACCTGGTTGAATGCCGACGCTCGAGAAGCCTGATCCATCGCCAGCTTGTGCTGTTCGTCGAAAGAAAGCTGCAAGGAATCCTGGCGGCTCTCAGCGGTCAGCCATCGCTCGCGAGTGGATCGCACATAGGCCATGAGCAATTGGTCAAGCCGCCCCTGCGTCTGTTTGATCAGGGGGTGACCGGGCAGGTAATTCCGCTGATAGTCATTAAGCGATTCCTGAAGGCGGAAAATTTCCGTCTTCAGGTTTTCGGCCTGCTGTCCGCTTGAGGCCGCGAAATCCGCGGGACCGGATGGCTGGTTCAACATTCGCAGTTTGGCTGGATCATTGCCAATCAGCATCTTCGCTTCGTCATAGGCTGCTTTGGCGGTCAACGTCTCAAGGCGCCCGGCGCTCAGGGCCGCGGAAAGCGTGGCTTCCTGCTGCAAAACAGGATTGTCGCGATCATTGTCAACCGTTGTCGCGCCATACTTTTCGCGAAGGGTGGCAAGGTCAGCATTTCGCCTTTCCAGTTCCGCTTCGTCGCGATCTTTTTCTTTCTGGAGAATGTCGAGCACTTCGCCCGAAGTGCTGTGACGCGCCTTGCTCTGGTAGGTCACGTAAGAGCGAACGATTGCGTTGACAAGCTTTGCGGATTCCGACGGATCAGTGCTTTCCATCGATACCGAAATAATGTCGTCCTTCTTGCCGGGTTCGACAGCCAGATGCTGCTTAACGTATTCGATGGGGTCCGTCACGTCCCGCATAATCTTCATGCTGCTCATGCCCTCCTGGGCAAGCGCCAGGGCCACAATGGGCGTTGAGTCAATGAATTGGCATTGTGTGTTCAGATAGTTATCGGAATGCTCGGAATCGCGTGAAGCTTCACCAATGATTCGCGTACCGGCCTGCTCGATATAAAGCCGTGACGTGCTGGTGTAGCTCGGCTTGGCAAAAAGCAGATAACCAAACGCGCCGACGATCGCAGCCGCAGCGGCCATCAACACAACGCGCCGCCGGCGCCAAATCATCTTTGCGATGGGCGGCTCGGTGTGCGCGGAACCTGTCGGATAACCGAGCGATGGATTATTCCCCGCTGCATGCGCACGAGACGCAACATCGGCGGCTGCCCCATGGGGCTGGAAGTTTGGTATTTCAGTACGAATGGCTGTCGCTCCGATAGGCGAGTAACCCCTTTGGTCGAGAGGTATGCGTGATATATAACCCGCCGACCGACACCGTGCGGTACGAACAAGCGGATTCATGGTTGAAATCACCCGTTCCAAACCCAATCTGCGGGATTTGTAGGGGCAGGTCCGATTATAACGTTTATTACGACCTTGGTTTACGAGCTAAAACGCCCATAACCTGGTTCTCTCGCCTGTCAGAAACCCGGCCGACTTCGCCACAACCGGTGCCAATAACTATTTAATGTTAGAGATGGGGTCGGGGTTGTACAGCGCAATTTCTGTCCGAGTTCCGGTAGCGCGGATCTCTCGAATTCCTAAATCCGTCCACAAACTCGCGAAGCGATTGACTGCCTGATTGTCATTGAATGAATTCAAGTCCGGGTGGAATTATTCGAGAGCAAAAAGGTGGTGCTGCAGCACCACCTTTTTTTAAGACCTTTAGTCGCCCCATCCTACATATGGATCGCTGTGTCTTTTGCCCTTGCAACCCGCGGCGGATTGATGCACTGTAGTTATCCAACCATGGCGGCGCGCGCTGCATTCAAGTTTCAATTGATGGTCTTGGCAGTCATCGCATTTAACACGATGTCAACGCGGTGCTTTGGTCAAGTCCAGAACTCGCCGGCCGACACCGGCCCGGCAACCCAGCCCGCTCATACACTTCAATCTCTTTTTGACGCCAACGTTGTTGACGGATTAATCAAAATAGAATCCGATTTTTCCGGATCTACGCAGATCAATGGATTCGACAATGGCTCGCGCCTGAACGTCCTCCGCGATAAAAACAGCACGCTTACAGGTTTCACCCTTGATCTCACTCACACGGTTGACGGCTTGGAAATCAACGAAAATATCCGGCTGTATAACAATCGAATGTCTCTTTCTCGGAACGAATTTCGACCGACGGGGTTTTCGAGGACAATTCTCTTAAACCAGACCAGTGTGCCCAGGGGCATGCGATTTGCCCGTCAGCAGCCGCGCTTTACGCTGCGTGTGTTTGAAGATTCGGCCCAGGGAGGCAGAACACTGGTTGCGACGGTGCGGGCGGATTCCTTTGATGAACTCGTGAAATATAACCAGGACGAAGTTGAAGAATTCGTAAGACCCATGTTGCGCGACATGGAGATCGAATATCTAATGCCCCCCGCGGATTTGCAGGCGATTCAGGTGTTCGAAAAAGAATCTCCGATTGATCCGCGGGTCACGAATAAGGTCCAGGCGCTGGTCCGGAATCTTGACGCCGATTCCGCCGAAGATCGTGATGCGGCTACAAAGCAGCTGGTTCGAATAGGGGCGCCCGCGGTGGTCCTCTTGCTTAGAATGGATCATGCCGTGCTTTCCCCCGAACAACTGACCCGTATTAATTCAGTTTGCGGAGAAGCCAAATTAGTGTCGAAAGAGCAGGCAAGGACATTAAAGAAAGACGTGGGCTTTTTGATTAGTTGCCTTTCAAGCCAGGATCGCAACCTGCGAATCCAGGGCCTTAAGACCCTGGAAGCAACCATGGGAACAAAAATTGAGTTCGATGTGGATGCATCAGCTCAGATGCGATCAGATATCGTCGAAAAGCTTCGCGCCGAGCTTCAACCCCAGACGCGGCCTTGATTAAAACACCCGGCCGTTCACGTTTCGACGCGCTTAAATGTCGGCCGCTGTGACAGAAGTATCAGCGCGCTCCACCACCGCATCACCAGAACTGAAAAATACGCCATGGGAAGCAGGGTAAGGATCAAGAAGCCTTCGGCGATGCCCACATAAACCGTTACAAAGCTGGCGTCGTAAACAATCAGCCACAGCAGTCCTGCCAGCATCAGCGTCTGCCCCGCTTCCCGCGCATTGGCGTTTCGCCGCCGAATGAAAAAGGTCAGACCCACAAAAACCAGTGCCGCGGCAAGCGGTCCGAGGAGGTCCGGCTGTATCCGCAATATCTCAGTTGCGCTGAGATAGTGGTTTTGGACGTGGTGGCGCCACCAGTACCATCCAATGGCCATCCCGTTAAATCCAAGAAGTCCCAACAGTACCGACCACCAATGCACCGGCCGCAGTGAGGGCCGCTTCTGCTCCCAGTGATAGGCCACCATCGAAACGACCGTGACGTGATTAAGCAAAAACAAAGGATGCCACAACACCGGCAGGCTGGGCGCGGCGATCATCGCATGAACGAATCGAATGCACCCCAATGTCAAAAGACCCAGGGGAACGAGGTACTTTCCAGCGAAATCATAGAACGTGATCATCGCAATCGTAAACACCACCAGCATAAGGCTCAGGGCGGAATTGCGAACGATGGTGGAATAAACCTCGCCGCCAACCAGGGCCATCAGCACGAGTAGGGCGCAGACGATATGAGCGGTTGCAACGCCGATCCTTCCACTTGGAAGCGGCCGATTGGGCGAAACCTGCCGATCGCGCCGGCGATCGATGATGTCATTCAGGCTCATGCCAAACCCATAAAGCCCGATTGAAATCATCGCCAGCATGATGCATTGCGCCGGATCAAGCTGCCGCCAGGGCGAAGTCCCCGCTTCACGGCCCTGTCGCGCCGCCCAGAGCAGCAGCGCGCAACCGCTGTCCGCCAGCGCGGTAAATACCAGCGCCATGCGCGTCAATTGCAGCAGTGTTAGCAGTCGGCGGGAGATCGACTCCATGCGCCCAACCCTACCTCGCCCACCGTTTCATGCAACATCGTGCCGGATTCGCAATCAATTTGAAAGCAATTACAGCGCGGGCTCTTCCAATGGAACGGGGCAAACGTCTTTCCTTTTACAGGACAGACAGCGACGCCCTTCCCAGAGCGAATTGAATTGATCCAAAGCAGCGTCAATCAGGCTGGAAGATTCAGTCCAGATCCCCATCTCAAAATTTCGGCGCGTGTCGGCCTTTGCCCCGAGGCCGGCGCCAGTGAGATTTGCGCTGCCAAGATACATTGCCCCGCAATCAACAATAACCACCTTGGCATGCAAGCGCGGGCAGCGGCGGATCGTCAGGTTCCGCGGCAACGCTGATTTCAGCTCGCGCAAGGCCGCCGCGCTCGGCGTTCCGGAATGCATTAGGCGAATCTCAACACCGCGATCAGCTAGCTTCCGCAGCGCCGCCACAATGCTGACGCCCCGGCCACCGCGCCGGCTCGCGGACGGAATAATCATCGCCTTGAAATCGGCCGTCGCGATATCAAGACTAACCTTCGCGCAAAGCATTCCCTTTTCAACAACGCTCCGAAGATGTTCACCGTTGGCAATAAGCTCAACGGTGCCCTTAGCGCAATTACTGCCCGCCGCCACAGGAAGGGAGAGGCCCATGTGCGATTTTATCGGCTATTGAGAGAAGGAAATTGTGGTGGAAGTTTGTTGGCGATGTAAAACCATGCTGGAGATCGACCGCTTGGCGGCAATCAACCCCTTCAATCACTATTTTTCGCGGTGCGGGATTTTTAGGACTGAGTGACTTGAAGATTCTTCAGCCCCGGCTCCAGATTTCGCCGGTCGATCGGAAGTTGCTCCGACTCAAGATCGGCCCACATGGCCGCCTTGGCGTTGAGTGGGCTCTTCACGTTGTACGCTTGATAGCTGATCATTTCGCCAATGCGGATAGCCAAATCGGTCAGCCGTTCACCAGCGGTCCAGTGGTCGCCGACGCAGATCGATGTTTCATCGATATTGGGATGAAAGATCGGCGTCAGCATCCTGCACTTGGGGGCAAGCCGGGGATAATCACTGGTCATCTGAATTTCCGCGATATGCGTTTGCCGCAAAACCGGCCGATCCTTTTCCAACCGTTCTACGCCCGCGATTTGATATTCAATTTGATACATTTCAGCGGGGTCGCCCTTGGCTTCTTTCAGGCGAATGATGGTGCCATCACCGAATACCTCGCGCATTTGCTGCTGATCCGCCATCAATCGCCTGGTGCGCACCGACAGCTTTGGCGCTGGCGCCGCGCCGGATTGCGAAACAGCCACGGGAATGGGGCGGGGCATGCGCCGCGGAACGCCGGTGGCGGTGCCGCATGCCTTGCAGCGCGCGACCTTTCCGCCGAAGTTGTCGGGCACGTTGTATTCTCGATGACAGCCGGGGCATTCAAATTGAATCATTTCAGACCTCTCATCGAAAAATCCAACCACCAGTACCAACTCATCACCGCGCCGCCCGCGGTTCCGACTAGACTAATCAGCGCGGAAAGCGCCGCCACGCGGCTGCGGCCGGCGCGGCTGCGCAAGGCATAAATCGCCGCGGTCGTGCCCACGCCCAATGCGGGCACGCCGAACGTTAGCGCGCCAAGGATTGTCGCGAATACGCTGGCGCCCAGGAGGGCAAAATCCCATGGAAACGGCGTCGCCGCCATCGCCGGGCTAAACTGTTCTTCTTGCGTGGCCGCCTGTGCTGTCTCCACGTCCGCGGCCGGGGCCAAAGCCCCGACGTTCGCGCATCCGTAGGCGGCACATCCCAGATTTTCTCGCCAGCATTCCGCATGGTAGGTGTTTGAGCATGATCCGCATGTTTCTATTGGGTCGCCCGGAAGGATCGCGCTCTGGCAAATGCTGCATGTCTGATGGGCTGGCTCGCTCATCATCGGCGTGTCTTTGGCCAGCGACTCCGCCTCGACTGGCTTCGGCGCGGCAACCGGTGGCGACACACCCACGGCATCATTAGGCGTCAAAGGCCGGCGAATTCCTGTCAGCGGAGCGCCAGGAACAATGACTTCATCATCACATATAGCGCATACCCCATAGGTTCCAGCCATGTTCGTCGGAACCCACACCGGCGCATCGCAGCTGCATTTAAGCAGTATCCCGCGGTTTTTGAAAACGGGATTGGATCCGTCTTCGCCGATCTCAAAGACCACCGCGTCAGCAGGAAGGTCGTCATTTTCCTGGAACATAAATGATGTCTGTCCGACTGCTATATGATCGCCGTCCGACAGCCTGCGCTTACCGGTCAGCGGCTCGCCATTCACATGCGTGCCGCCCCGACTTTTCGCGTCCGCGATATAAAATCCATCCCCGGCCTGATCGATCCAGGCGTGAATGCGGGAAACTACGCGCTCGTCAATCTGCAGACCATTAAATGGTTTTCGGCCAATCAAGACTCTGTGGCGAAACACCGCCGCCATCTTCCGGTCCCGGGATTGAACGATCAGGCTGCCCATGTCTTCCATTGCCGCGCTACCGAAATCTCAATTTAAAAATGGAACCTTGAAGGGCAGTGGCGGAAGCTTCAGGTGCAAATCCAGAATGATGCTGCCCAGCAGATATCCGAGCACCGCAAAAAGCCCCAGCCCCGTGAGCGCGGTGAACACCCGAACGGCGGGGTGCGGCCCACAACAAGGCTGCGCGTCCGCCTTCAAAACACGAGGCGACGGCGCTAGCGCCCCGGCGGAATCCGGGGAAATCTCCCCTTCCATCGGCATCGCCGCAACTTTGTTATGGCCCCCCGCGTCCTTGCCGTAGGCGATCTGCGCCGCGTCGGATTCGACGAGGTGTTCAGCGCGATCCGCGCTGCCAAAATGCCAGCCGAAGATTCCCTCCTCGGCACGCTGTGGATCATAAACGAGCGCCGTCTGCCAGGGCAGACCGAAAAAATTCTTGTGCAAGAACATGTCCATTTCTGACAGGAAAATCCCATGTCCGGGATGAGTGTGATACCACCCAACCATTTTTTGGGATGGATGCTTCTCATCCATCTCCGACTGAATGTACTGCCAGGTTTCCGCCGTGAACGTCACCTGTCCCGCGCTACCCGTGGCGGGTGTGCCCTCAACGATATCTTCGATCAAAACAAAGGGTCCGACTTCATCGTGGAAAACGTCGCCGATCAGCACGCCGCAGATTTCAACCCCAGGCGTCAGATCGCCGTGCGCATGAACTTTATTCAGCGCCGACTGTCGAATGACAATCTGGAAATTGTTCGAGCGCGCCCCCCGAATGTGGCCAAGGTTACGGACAGGCAAATTCGCAAAGTCCACCCCGCCGCTTATGTTGGCCTCCCCCTCGGTGGGCACGGCCATTGAAGAATGCGGGGCATGCAAAGCCAATTCCAGCTTCGTCCCCGCCGTCTCGGCCAGAAGTCCCCCACTCTCATGGGTTTCTCCAACTTTAATTTTGATTATTCCCATGACAATTCCTCGACTTCCTCGGCCAATGGCCCCAATACGCGGGGCCGGTCCCCCGCAAATTCAAACCCGATCGCCTCAGCCCCGGCCGCTCGGCCTATAACGATGTCCCACGGTGGAACGCCGATCTGGCCCAGCGTGCGATCGCCCGCCAGCGATTCATCTTCTATCCGGTAAAATGTCTTCACCTCGCGCCGAACGTCCCCGCAATGCGGACAATTCGCCTTGTCGGCTCGCACGCGGCCTAATGAAACAAACATTTCTTCGCTGCGGCCGCACTTGGGACAATCCAACGATTTCAGAATATCGCGGCACAGTTCCAGGCTTGCCCCCGTGCCCAGAATTCCACGCGCTTCAGCAAGAAGTTCCGCGACCGTAACGTCATCCACGCCCGCATCGATCACTTGAATTTTAGATAGCGTTTCATGGCTCAGGCAGTCCTGCTTGCGCTGATATTCAACGAGATAGGAATCGGCCGTGATTCCAGCGAACATCCACCCCTGGCCCGCGATTGTCGGCATGCCGTGAATAAGCTTCACCGCTTCCTGGCACTGCACGCCGGCGATGATCGAAGAAATTGTTGGCGTCGTCGGCGTCTTGCCATGCTGCATTTCCGCGCGGGTCAGCAAATTGCACGACCGGCGGTTCTGAAGCAGTTGCCAGTCCGTCTTGGACATCGTGCATTCGTAGCACGGGCCTTCCCCAGGAGCGAACACGCGCGCCGTGCCCGCAATCGTTTCTATCGCTCCGTCAACCCAGGGGCGATTCACCTTCTGGCAATTGCGGTTGATAACCAGCCGTGCCTCCCGATTGTCCAGCCCCCCGATAACTACGTCCGCCCAGCGGAACACGCCTATGCCAAGGTCGTAAACCACGTTGCCGTTGAAGGCATGCGTCTTCATGCCCGGATAAATGTCACGCGCCGCTTTGGCGGCAACATCCGCTTTAAACTTTCCATTGTCTGAAGCACGATAAAGCACCGAGCGGGAAAGATTGGAATTTTCGATCCGATCCAAATCCGCGATCAATACATTGCCGACGCCAAGCAGCGCCAGGTTCTTCACAATTTCATTGCCCAGGGCCCCCGCCCCCACCACCAGCACCTTCGCTTGCGCGAGTTTGGCTTGATCCCACCATGAGATAAGCCCGAAGCGATGGAATCGGTCGTCGCGCTCGGCGACAACATCGGGGGCTGAGATTTTTATTGTCTCGTCCGGCATAGGCGCAAGTTATCTAAAAAGTGGTCGGTCGTCCGACAGATACGGGCTGGCGGCAACCAGCCAGGCGAGCGAGTCGTTCGTGGGTCTGATTCACAATACCCCACGATTTGGCAATCGGCCAATCGCATCTTAACGAAACGGATTTGACTATGTCCAATAACTAAAAAATGACGTTTTGTCGGGGTAATTCAGCAAGTCACAGCAATTGCCCGCGATGTGCGTTTGATCGGCTGGATGGTTTAAATCGGACCAGAAAGGAATGAAAAAGGCCGAGGTTGGATTCGAACCAACGAAAGACGGACTTGCGATCCGTCCCCTTGAACCGCTTGGGTACTCGGCCACACGAGCTATCGGTCATTTCATCCACTGGATTAGATCAGTCATCGATTCAACGCCGAATGGTAGTTTTTGCGACCATTCCATCTGTGCATCGCCGCCCGCGCGTGGAATACTTCGAAATCGCCGCCATCTCAGAAAGCGAATCTCTTCTACCCTCCCCTGGTACTCCCGGGGAGCAAGGGTGGGGTCCCCGATTTCCCTAACCCCCCACAGGCTTCAAAATAACCGCCCCCAACGGCGGCAATGTCAGCGTAACCGATTTCACCCATCGGTAGTGCGGCAAGGGCGACGCCTCAACGTTCCCCAAATTCCCCTGCCCGCTCCCCCAGTAAATCTTCGCATCGCTGTTGAGAATCTCGTGCCACGCGCCCCCGACAGGCAATCCCACACGATAATTATGCCGAGGCACCGGCGTATAATTCATCGCCACCAGCAGCAAATCCCGCGGCCGCCGCCCGCGCCGCAGAAACGTCGTCACGCTTTCCACGCTGTCATCCGCGTCAATCCATTCGAATCCAAAGCTCTCGCAGTCCCCTTCGTGCAGGGCCGGCTCTTTCAGGTAGAGGCGATTCAGATCATCCACCAGCTTCTGCACGCCCTTGTGCGACGGCCACTCCAGCAAATTCCAATCAAGGCTGCCATCATGGTTCCACTCAGCCCACTGCCCAAATTCACCCCCCATGAACAGCAGCTTCTTTCCCGGCTGCGTGTAGTGATTGACCAGCAGCAACCGCAGATTAGCAAACTTCTTCCACGCATCCCCCGGCATCCGGCCCAGCAGCGAGCCCTTCTGGTAAACCACCTCATCATGCGAAAGCGGCAACAGATAATTCTCTTTGTACTGATACATGCCGCGAAAGGTCAGCGCTGTATGCTGATACTGCCGAAAAAGCGGGTCCTGCGCGAAATAGCGCAGCGTATCGTTCATCCATCCCATGTCCCACTTCAGCGAAAAACCCAGGCCGCCGTCGGCAACAGCCCCCGTCACCTTCGGCCAGGATGTCGATTCCTCCGCGATCGTCAGCACATCCGGGAAACGCGCCAGCACTTCAGTATTCAGTTGACGAAGAAATTCCACCGCCTCCAGATTTTCCTTGCCACCGTTCACATTGGGAATCCACTGCCCCGGCTGCCGCCCGTAATCCAGGTAAAGCATCGACGCCACCGCGTCCACGCGCAAGCCGTCGATGTGATATTTCTCAAGCCAGAACATCGCGCTGGACAGCAGGAACGATCTAACCTCAAAGCGCCCGTAATTGAAAATCGAGCTCTTCCATTCGGGGTGAAACCCCTTGCGGGCATCTTCGTGCTCAAAAAGATGCGTTCCGTCAAAGTATTCAAGCCCGTGCTCATCGGTGGGAAAGTGCGAGGGAACCCAGTCCAGAATCACCCCGATCCCCTGCTGATGCAGCGAATCGATCAGAAACATCAGATCCTGCGCCGACCCATATCGGCTCGTCGGCGCGAAGTAACCCGTCGTCTGATATCCCCAGGAGCCATAAAACGGGTGCTCCATCACCGGCATGAATTCCACATGGGTGAACCCGCGATCGATCAGATATTTCCCCAGCTTCGGCGCCAGCTCGCGGTAAGTCAGGAAGCGATTGCCCTCCTCCGGCACGCGCATCCACGACCCCAGATGCATTTCATAAACGCTGATCGCCTGATCGATCTTCTGCCGACCAGATCGCTCCTTCATCCAGGAAACATCCTGCCAGGAATAATCCAGCCGTTGAACGACAGATTCCTTCTGCGGCGCCATCGCGTGGCGAAACCCAAACGGATCGACCTTATCGACCTTGAACCCATTGAATTTGGAGGCGATATGAAATTTATAGATCGAGCCTTCATGCGCTTCGGGAATAACGATCTGCCAAATTCCCGATACGCCCAGCGACCGCATCGGATGGCGGCCCCGGTCCCACGCATTGAAATCACCAATGACCGAAACGTATTCCGCATTCGGCGCCCAGACCGCAAAGCGCACACCGCCCCCCGGCAGGCAATGCGCCCCCAGCTTTTCATAAAGCCGGCTGTGCGTCCCCTCGTTGAACAGGTACAAATCCTGATCGCCAAGGCTAAGCGCGCTCTGTGTTTGACCAGCGGCTTCACTCATGGGGTACGGTCCTTAAGAATGCCAACAATCGCCCGCAGCGGAATATCCACCCAATCCGGCCGTGAATTAAGCTCGTATCCAACTTCGTACAATGCCTTCTCCAGCACCCAGCACCGCAGCACAACTTCTGTATCCGCCAGATTCGGCCAGACCAGATCGGCGCGAACCTCGCGAAGGCGCACGATATACGATCGCACGAATTCCCGGCTCAACCACGCTGCCCAGAGTGCTGCGCCTTTGCGATCGCGCGCTTGCCGCGCGCTATCCGGCGCGGTCAGTTGCCAGTGGCGGCGCAGGGCTGTCCAGGCTGCATAATCAAAGCTGCGCACCATGCCCGCGACATCGCGCATTGGAGAACGCTTCAGACGCCGCTCCCCCATCGATCGCAGCGGTTCGCCTTCAAAATCAATAATGATGAAATCCTTGCCCGTCCAAAGCACCTGACCCAGATGATAATCTCCATGAACCCGGATGCGGGGAATCCGAACCGGCAGAGTTGTAAGCAGGCGAAACATCCCCTGCACCGCGGGCTCACTCTTTAAAACCCAGCTCGCCATTTCTCCCGCTTCGCCGGTCAACGACGATGCATGCTGGGATAACGTATGCATCGCCGACCGCGTGGAATTTCGCATGGATTGCAGCAGCGACCTTTGATAACCCGCGTTGTAAGGCTCGGGAGAAAACGCGGGATCAAGCCGATCATCGGCCATCGCCGCGTGCAACTCCGCGGTGCGCTGGCCCAGCAGGCGCGCGAGGCCCAGCGGCGCGCCGATCAAAGTTTGGATAGCCTCCGGCGGCTCTTGGGTGTCCCCCGCGCATCCTTCATTGCCTGGCATGCAAAGCCCGGATACCTGCTCAACGGTGAGCGCGCCCAGCGCCTCAAAATAGCGGTGCGCATGATCCAGAAATGTATGCCAGGCATCCCCCTGGTTCGGCACATAGGTAAGCACCACGCCAAGCGTCCGCGGAACAGAACTGCCGCGCATGCCCCGCAACTCGATCGCTCCCAGCAACGGCGCGGTGTTGGCAAAATGCGCCTTCGCGGTGAGATGCTCTCCAACTTCCAGTTCGGGGTTCATCCCCTCACCCAGCCGCCGATAAAGCTTGAAGATCATCTGATCGCCGAAGTTCACATTGCTGTTGCTCTGTTCAGCGTCCGGCAGCTTGAGCGCGAGGTGCGCCAGATCAGGCAGCGGTGTAGGACTAGTGCCAATCAACCGGCCTGTAAGCCGCAGCCCCGAACCCTGCACCTCGCCCCCTTTCATCGCAACGCGCAGGAGCAGGCGCGAGAAATCCGCATCCATCATCCCATCGGTAACGACCCATCGCTTTTGCGAGGAATCAATCGCATGCAGGAACGCAGCCTTATCAACTTCAGGAGAAGCGTCGCTCCGAATCGAAAGCGGCAACGCGTAAATGTCCGGCTCCCCCTCATCAAATTCAACCTGAATCAGGTAAATCCCCTGCGTCGGCGCCACCGCAAGCCGACCGATGATGCGCGTCACACGAATTGACCGAGCCTTGGATACGAACCACCGCTTCCGCGGCAAAAACGCGGGCAACCGAGCCTCAATCGCCCGGTCCAGCTCCCCCGAATCCATCGCCTTCTCGCCGGCGACATCAATCGTTACCGGCGGCATCGCGATAGCATCCGTTGCACTGCTCTTCGCCTGTTTCAGAACGAACCAGAAGAACCCATGCGGCCCTACGGAAAGCGTATACGGCCGCCCCTCCGCCACTGCTGGGAATCGTACATTGCCGAACATCTCGCGCGGCACCGCGCCGGCATAGTCCGTCAAATCCAGCTCCACCGGCTGCGCAAACCGCGACAGGTTCGCGATCACCAGAATGTCCTCGCGATCATCGCGCCGAATAAATGCCAGCACCTTGGCGTTGGTCGGGCTCAGGAATTTAATTTCTCCATGACCAAAAACGGGATGGTTCTTCCGCAGCGCGATCAGCCTTCTCATCCACCACAGCAGAGACGATGGATTGGCCGATTGCCCCTCCACGTTTACCGTTTCATAGTGATATTCCGGATCGATGATGATCGGCAGAAACATCCGCTGCGGGTTGGCGCGCGAAAAGTCGGCGTTGCGGTCCGCGCTCCACTGCATCGGGGTGCGAACGCCGTTGCGATCGCCCAGAAAGATATTGTCCCCCATGCCAATCTCGTCGCCGTAATAAATGACCGGCGTGCCCGGCATCGAAAACAGCAGCGCGTTCATCAGCTCAATCTTCCGGCGATTGTTATCCAGAAGCGGCGCCAGCCGCCGGCGAATCCCCAGGTTGATGCGCGCTGCGGGATCAGCTGCATACACGCGCCACATGTAGTCGCGCTCCTCATCGGTCACCATCTCCAGCGTCAGCTCATCATGATTGCGCAAAAACATCGCCCACTGCGCGGTGGCGGGGATCGGCGGGGTCTGCTCGAGGATATCGATAATCGGGTAACGGTCTTCCATTCGCAGCGACATAAAAAGCCGCGGCATTAATGGAAAATGGAAATTCATCTGGCATTCGTCCCCATCTCCCGCGCCAAAGTAGGCCGATGCCTCGTCAGGCCACTGATTCGCCTCCGCCAGCAGCACCCTGCCCGGCCAGCGCGTATCCACGTGCTTTCGCAGCTTCCGCAGAAAAGCATGCGTCTCCGGCAGATTCTCGCAACTGGTTCCCTCACGCTCATACAAATAAGGCACCGCATCGAGACGTACGCCGTCAACGCCGGCGGCCATCCAGAAATCGCAAACACCCAGCACCGCGTCATGGACCGCGGGATTATCGAAGTTCAAATCAGGCTGATGGTTGAAAAAGCGATGCCAGTAATACTGCCCCGCCAGATGATCGAACGACCAGTTACTCGGCTCAAAATCCTTGAAGATGATGCGCACCCCCGCATATTTTTCGGGTGTATCACTCCACACATAAAACGCCCGCTCGGGGCTTCCCTTGGGCGCCCGCCGGGCGCGCTGGAACCAGGGGTGCTGGTCCGAGGTGTGATTGATCACCAGCTCAGTAATCACCCGAATCTGCCGTCGATGTGCCTCCGCGATAAACCTGCGGGCATCCTCGATCGATCCATAAATCGGATTGACGGTGGTGTATTCCGCGATGTCATAACCGTCATCCTTCAGCGGCGATGGATAAAAAGGCAGCAGCCAGATTGCTGTCACCCCCAGTTCTTCCAGGTAGTCCAGCTTTGAAATCAAACCGGTGAAATCACCAATCCCATCCCCATTGCTGTCGCAGTAAGATCGCACATGCATTTGGTAGATGATCGCGTTGCGATACCAGAGCAGTGTTGGGCCTGCCGAAACCTCTACCGATTTCTCCAGTGATGCGGCAACTTTTTCACTCATTCGTACTCACCATCAAGGCTTTCAAGTGAAATAATCAAAGTCCGCTTCAGTGCGTATGTGGCGCCGAACCGCAAAGACGTGCGCGGGAACGGTCGCGGGGTCCAGCTTTACAAGGCCCCGCTCCCCCTGCCAGCGGTACCGCGCCTCGGTGAGCAGATCATGCAACTGATAAGGCTGGTCGCCCCGCACGCCCAAGGTATTCAAATCCAATTTGATGTTGGCCCACTGTGTATGTTGCGGATCGGTATTCACCACCACCAGAATGACGTTATCCCCGTGCGTTTTGCTGTAGCAGATCACCGTGGGATTGTCGGCGTCATGAAATCGCAACCCGCGATCATGCTGCAACGCCGCGTTCTCCCGGCGAATCCGGTTCAATCGACTCAGCAAATCAGCCAGTGAATCAGGACGGCTAATGTCCCAGTGGCGCGCCTCGTACTTTTCAGAATCAAGATATTCCTCAGCCCCGGCCCGCAAAGGCCGCCCCTCCATCAATTCAAACACCGGCCCATACACCCCATACGAAGCGCAAAGCGTAGCCGCCAAAACCACGCGCACGATGTACGCCGCCTGCGCCCCAGACTGTAAATACTCCGGCAAAATATCCGGTGTATTTGGCCAGGCATTGGGCCGGAAGAAATCCGCAATCGGCGGCCTGGTCAGCTCCGTGTAATACTGCCGAATGCTCCACGGATCGTTCCGCCAGGTGAAGTAGGAATACGATTGCGTGAAGCCCAGCTTCGCGAGCCGATGCATCACTTTCGGTCGCGTAAACGCCTCAGCCAGAAAAATGACGCTGGCATCGCGCTGCTTCACTTCCGCGATCAACCATTCCCAGAACGGAAAGGGCTTCGTATGCGGGTTATCCACCCGAAAGGCACGCACCCCATGCCCATGCCAGAAAAGAACCACGCGCAGCAGTTCGCTCCAGAGGCCTTTCCAATCCTCGCACTCAAAATCAAACGGATAAATATCCTGGTATTTTTTGGGCGGGTTTTCCGCGTACTGGATTGTTCCATCCGGCCGATGCAGGAACCATTCCGGGTGCTCGCTCACATAAGGATGGTCCGGCGAACATTGAAACGCCAGATCCATTGCAATATCGATGCCCCGGCTCGATGCCGCCAGCACTAGCCGGTCAAAATCCGCAATCGTGCCCAACTTCGGGTTGATTGCATCATGCCCGCCCTCTGCTCCCCCAATCGCCCATGGGCTCCCCACATCGCCCGGCTGTGCAGCCGGAGAATTGTTCCGCCCCTTGCGAAATCTCCGCCCGATCGGATGAATCGGCGGCAAGTACAAAACATCAAAACCCATCCGCGCGATAAAATCCAACCGGCTTTCAACATCGCGCAATGTGCCTTCTTTTTCCGGGTCGTTGGAGGCCGAACGGGGAAAAAGCTCATACCAGCTGCTGAATCGCCCCCGAATCGGGTCGACGCAAATTTTCGATGCCGGCTCTTCCGTGAGAAAGAGGCGCGGCGCGTGCTGCCGCATGAGCATTGTCAGCGTGTCCCCGATCGCGGCTTCGATCGCCTCCCCCATTCGCCCCGACTTCAACAACGCCGCAAAACCCTGCAATGAGCGCGCAACGTCCCCATCGCGGGCCGCCGCGGCGCTTTCAATCAGTTCGGCGCCTGTTTCCAGATCGATTTCCGCCACCTCGCCGGCGGCAATCCGCTTCTTTAGATCCGACTGCCAGCTCCCGAAATGATCGACCCATGCAACAACCGAGAAATTATGCAGCCCGACCTCGTATACTTCGAATTCACCCGCCCATCGGTCGTTCACCAGCGGCGACATCACTACTTCCTGCCACGCGCTCGCACCGCACACGCGATGCCGGATCGCGACCAGTAGACGTGCATGCCCGTCTACAAACGCATCCGCCTCGACCCGGACATTCTCCCCAACCGAGCGCTTGATCGTGAATCGCCCGCCGTCGACGGACGGGACAATATTTTCGATCACCGGCCGGCTGCGCCCGTTCTCTGGCGGGCGCGTGCGGCGCTGCTTCGCTGGGTCGGCCGATTTCCTGATCTGTAGACTCATAATGCTCGAAACACTATAGACTTGCCGCGGACATCTTGGGGAGTGACAAAAATCTTTGCGCTGCAATCGCTTTTGCCCGTTACCGCAAATGGGTCCAATCGCTAATTTCGGCTCATGTCATAAGGAAATGCGGAATGAAGATATTGCCGGGCCGCCCTTATCCGCTCGGAGCCACGTTCGATGGCGCGGGGGTTAATTTTGCGGTCTTCTCCGAACACGCTACAAAGGTGGAACTCTGCTTATTCGCCGTCGCGGGCGACAAGAACGAAAGCACGCGCATCATCCTCCCCGAACAAACCGACATGATCTGGCACGGCTACCTGCCAGCTATCGATCCCGGTCAGCTCTACGGTTATCGCGTGCATGGCCCCTACGAACCGGAAAACGGACATCGCTTCAATTCCAATAAGGTCGTCCTCGATCCCTACGCCAAGGCCATCGGTCGAAACACCACGTGGAACGATTCCCTGTTCGGCTATAAGATGGGAGCCGATGATCTCACGTTTGATGAACGTGACAATGCCGCGTTTTGCCCACTTGGCGCCGTGATCGATACCGCCTTCACATGGGGCGATGATCGCCGTCCCCACCACCCCTGGCACAAAACGTTGATCTACGAGGCCCACGTGAAAGGGCTGACCAAACTGCATCCCGATGTCCCCGAAGACCGCCGCGGCACCTACAGCGGGCTGATGTCAGAATCGGTGATCTCGCACCTCAAGCAACTGGGGGTGACGGCCATCGAGCTTTTGCCGGTTCATGCCCACCTGGACGACCGTCATCTGCTGGAAAAAAACCTCAACAACTATTGGGGCTATAACACCCTCAATTATTTCGCGCCGCACATGGAATATTCATCCCATGCCACAGCCCGCGACGGGGTCCGCGAGTTCAAGACCATGGTGCGAACGCTGCACGCTGCCGGAATCGAAGTGATTCTCGATGTGGTCTACAACCACACCTGCGAAGGCAATCAGCTCGGCCCCACCCTCTCGTTTCGCGGCATCGATAACCAGAGTTATTACCGCCTGTCCTCTGAGTCCAATCGCTACAACATGGATTTCACTGGCTGCGGCAACACGTTAAACATGGTTCATCCGCGCGTCCTGCAACTTATCATGGACAGTCTGCGTTACTGGATCACGGAAATGCACGTCGATGGTTTCCGCTTCGACCTAGCTTCCACCCTGGCGCGCGAACTTCACGGCGTAAACCGCCTCGGCGCATTCTTTGACATCATCCACCAGGACCCGATTCTGTCGCAGGTGAAGCTGATTGCCGAGCCGTGGGATGTCGGGCCGGGCGGATACCAGGTCGGGAATTTCCCCGTCCTGTGGACCGAATGGAACGGCATGTATCGCGATAACGTCCGCCGCTTCTGGCGCGGCGAAGGGGGGCTGGTCCGCGAACTCGCCACCCGTCTGGCCGGCAGCAGCGACCTCTACGAACGCAACGGCCGCAAGCCATACGCCAGCATTAACTTCCTCACCGCGCACGATGGATTCTCACTTCAGGACCTCGTCAGTTACGAAAAAAAACACAACGAAGCCAATGGTGAAGACAACCGCGACGGCGCCGATGACAACAATTCCTGGAACTGCGGCGTCGAAGGGCCGACCAGCGATCCCGGCATTATTGCTCTTCGAGAACGACAGAAGCGCAACCTGTTTTCAACGCTTATGTTCTCGCAGGGCGTAGCGATGATTCTCGGTGGCGATGAGTTGAGCCACACCAAGAACGGCAACAACAACACATTCTGCCAGGACAACGAGCTGACATGGTTGAATTGGAAACTTGACGATCGCCAGAAGGCATTCCTCGATTTCGTTTGCAGCTGCACGCGCATCTGGGCGGAACAGCCGACGCTGCAGCGTCGCAAATTCTTCCTCGGCCGGTCTATTCGCGGGCATGACATCAAGGATATCTCGTTTTTCGGACCGCAGGGTTCGGAGATGAGCGATGATGCCTGGGGTACTGGGTTTGTGCAATGCCTGGGCGTGCGGCTCGCGGGCGATATGCTCAGCGACGTCGACGAAAAGGGCATTCCCATTAAGAGCGATACGCTCTTGCTGTTGCTCAATGCGCACTGGGAAGAAATACTATTCAGGCTCCCTGAAACAGCCGACGGCGACATCTGGCAAACGCTGATTGATACCGCCGAGCCTGACCGCTCGCCGCTTGCGAAGATTCATTCGGGCCGGGAGCAGTTTCCTCTTTACGGGCGCTCCGTTGCCTTGCTGCGAACTGTGCGGCCCGAGCAGGCGAAAGACGTTTTGACCTCGACTCAAATTGAAACGCTCAGGCACGAAGCCAGTCAGCCGAAGACAAGCCAGACATCACCCCACCGAGAGCCGCTGGTTCCATGAGCGGATGAATCAAATTCCAGGAGACCATTACCATGTCACGCGCAGAGCTGAAAGCCGAAACTGGAAATCCTTCGAAAGCGGCCGCGCCAATCCGTCGATTGCCAATCGGCGCCGAACCACAGCCCGATGGCGGCGCCCATTTCCGAATCTGGGCGCCCAAAAGAAACAAAGTGGAAGTTGTGCGGGAGGGCTCCAACACTCCAGGAGTCGAGCTCAAACGCGATGGGAGCGACTACTTTTCCGGGTTTTGCGCCGATGCCGGCGCGGGCGCGCTTTATCGCTTTCGACTGGACGCAAGTGACCCGCTCCTACCAGATCCCGCCTCCCGATTTCAACCCCAGGGACCGCACGGCCCCTCTCAAATCATCGATCCAGCCACCTTCAAATGGACCGATGGAAAGTGGGCCGGTGTATCCGCGCACGGACAGGTCTTGTATGAAATGCACATCGGCACCTTCACTCAGGAAGGCACCTATGAAGCAGCTGCCCGCGAATTACCCGAGCTGAAGAGTCTTGGCATCACCTGCCTTGAAGTCATGCCTGTGAACGAATTTCCCGGTAAATTTGGCTGGGGATATGATGGCGTCGATCTCTTCGCCCCGTTCCATCATTACGGTTCTCCTGATGATTTCCGCCGCTTCGTCGACCGCGCCCATGCACTGGGCATCGGCATCATTCTTGATCTGGTCTACAACCACCTCGGCCCGGACGGCAATTATCTCAAAGAATTCTCCCCAGCATATTTCAATGCCGAGCATCACACCGATTGGGGCGACGCCCTTAATTTTGATGGCCAGGACAGCCAGCCGGTGCGCGAGTTTTTCGTGTCTAACGCAATTTACTGGGTCACCGAGTTTCATCTCGACGGCTTTCGCTTCGACGCGACCCAGGCGATTGTCGATACATCGCCCCATCACATCCTCGCGGAGATCACCCAGTCCGCGCGCAAGGCGGCGGGAAAGCGAACGCTTTATCTCATCAACGAAAATGAACCACAGCACACCAAGCTGGTAAGACCTCCGGAGAGCGGTGGCTACGGAATGGACGCGCTTTGGAATGATGATTTTCACCATAGCGCGCTTGTTGCCTTGTCCGGTCATTCGGAAGCGTATTATGTGGACCATCCTGGCACGCCACAGGAATTTATTTCCGCGGCAAAATGGGGCTATCTTTTCCAGGGACAGCGCTATGCGTGGCAAAAGCGCCGCCGCGGAACCTATTCTCTGGACCTTCCACCGACGGCGTTTGTTCATTTCCTGCAAAACCATGACCAGGTCGCCAACAGTGGCCGCGGCTACCGAGTCCACCAGATTTCCTCGCCGGGCCAGTTTAAGGCAATGACGGCTCTGTGGCTCCTGATGCCGCAAACGCCGATGCTGTTTCAGGGCCAGGAATTCGCGGCGTCCAATCCTTTCCTGTACTTCGCCGATCACCATCCCGCGCTTGCCAGGCTGGTTTGCGCCGGGCGCGCCAAAGAGCTGAGCCAGTTTCCCAGCGTCGCATCCGCCGAAATGCAGTCTTGCCTGCACGACCCGGGCGATGAAAAAACATTCCTGCGATCCAAACTGGAATTTTCCGAGCGCCACAAACCGATGCATGCCGAGATTTACCAGCTGCATAAAGACCTGCTGAAGCTGCGGCATTCGGAGGCCGTATTTCGACGCGTGCAAAAGCGCGGTGATATCGATGGCGCCGTGCTCGGCCCCGGCGCGCTGGTGCTCCGTTACTTCGCCCAGGATGGCGACGATTGGCTGGTGATTGTGAACTTCGAGCGTGACCTGCCCCTTGTTATCGCGCCCGAGCCGCTGCTGGCGCCTCCGGATGGAAAGCGATGGAAAAAAGTGCTGAGCACCGAAGATCCCGTCTACGGCGGTTCGGGCACGGCGCCGCTGGATACCGAGCAGGAAGGGTGGCATATCCCGGGCCGCTGCGCTGTCGTGCTCAAACCCGTCTCCGCGGACGAGGGAGAAATTTTGTCGCGCATCAAAGGGCAGGGATCCGCGCAGGCGCCCAAAAAGAAAACAGAAACGACCGCGCGGGGATGAACCATGCCGTTTGATCCGCAAGCAATTGATGATCTGCTGGCTCGCGCGATCGAGCATATTCGATCGTCCCGCCGACTTGCGGAATCGACGTATCGTTTGCAATTTCACGCTGGCTTCAAATTCAGCGACGCCGCCGCGCTGGTGCCTTATCTTTCTGATCTTGGCATCAGCCACTTGTATGCATCGCCTTACCTGAAGGCCAAGCCGGGCAGCACACACGGATATGATGTCATTGATCATTGCCATCTCAATCCCGAGCTTGGCACGATGGTTGATTATGATGCCCTGGTGGGCGCGCTGAGCGAGCGCGGCATGTCGCACATTGCTGACATGGTGCCCAACCATGTTGGGGTCGCAACCAACGAAAACGTCTGGTGGAATGACGTGCTGGAGAACGGACCGGCATCGGTGTATGCCAACTATTTCGACATCGCATGGACCGGCTCGCCGCATACGGATCTGAGCGGTCGCGTTCTCATCCCGACGCTTGGCGCCATGTACGGCCAGGAACTGGAAAAAGGATCGCTGCAACTGATTTTCGAGAGTGGCGGTTTTTTTGTCGCGTATTACGATAACAAATTTCCGATCTCGCCCCGCAGCTATTCTTTGATCCTTGGGCATGAGCCAAACCGTCTCAATGCCGATGAATCGACGCGGAAAGAGATTCTATCGATCATCGCCGAATGCGAACGGCTGCCCGATCGCTGCGAAGGCGCCGCGGTGGCAGTAAAGCGCCATCGGAGCAAGGAGCAAATCAAGCAACGCCTGGGCAAGCTGGCCCGCGAGCACGAGGCGGCGCGAAATTTCATCGCCAGGACTCTTAAAGTTATTAACGGCATTCCCGGTCAACCGGCCAGTTTCGACCGGCTCGATCAGTTGCTTCGCCACCAGTGTTTTCGGTTGGCCTCATGGAAAACCGCGCCGGACGAAATCAATTACCGCCGCTTTTTTGACGTCAACAGTCTTGCGGCACTGGCGATGGAGCGTTTGGAAGTTTTTAACGCTACCCATGGTTTTATCCTGGGGCTTTTAGCCCAAGGCAAAATCAGCGGGCTTCGGATCGATCATCCGGACGGGCTTTACGATCCGCAAACCTATTTTCACCGTTTGCAAACGCATTACATTGTTGCCGTCGCCCGCGAAGTCGCCAAAACCTTGCCCGGCTTGGGTGATGCAAACTGGGACGAACTGAAGCCGTTGCTGCTCGATCGGCTGGAGCGGGAAATCCCATTCGCCGGCCCCTGCGCTCAGCGCTGGCCGCTTTACGTTCTGGGCGAAAAAATTCTGGCGTTGGATGAGCCTCTTTCCAAAGCCTGGGCCACCAACGGCACCAGTGGTTACGAATTCCTGAACATGACCAACGGTTTGTTCGTCGATGCTTCATCCGGCGACGCGTTTAGCGCGCTATATCACGAATGGATTAAAGACAACACGTCTTTCGACGAAATTGTTTATCGCAAAAAGAAACTGATTCTTGAAATAGGACTGGCCAGTGAGCTGCATATGCTGGCCACTGAGCTGAAACGCATTGCCCAGCGCGATCGGCACGGGATCGACTATTCGCTTCATGGGCTGGCGATGTCCCTGAAGGAAATCATCGCATGCTTCCCGGTATATCGCTCTTATATCTCCAGCGCCGGCCCTTCGGACCTTGATCGGAAGCATATCCAACAGGCGATTGACGCCGCGATCCGGCGCAATCCAAAAATCGAGCCATCCGTCTTTCGTTATATTGGTGAATCGCTGCTCATCGAAAACTCGGCGATCATGGCCTTTGATGAAGTTGCCGCACGTCGGAAGTTCGCTGGAAAATTTCAACAACTCACTTCGCCGGTCACCGCAAAGGGGATCGAAGACACAGCGTTCTATATCTACAACCGGCTGCTGTCGCTTAACGAAGTCGGGGGTGACCCTTCGCATTTTGGTGTATCGCCTCAAAACTTGCACTCCTTTTTCCAAAAGCGCCAGCAGGATTGGCCGTACGCCATGTCCACGCTATCAACGCATGACACCAAGCGCAGCGAGGATGTGCGGGCTCGGCTGAACGTCCTCTCAGAAATTCCGCGCCAGTGGCGGGAATGCCTGGAACGCTGGGGAAAATTGAACGCTCCGTTTCGAGGCGAAATCGACGGCCAGCCCGTCCCGGATCGCAACGAAGAATACGCGCTTTACCAGACGCTTGTGGGCGCGTGGCCGCTTGACCGGGCGGAACTGGAGTCCTTCCACGCACGGGTGCAGGCAACCATGCTGAAAAGCATGCGCGAGGCAAAAGTCTGTTCGAGCTGGACCGATCCGAATCTCAAGCGAGAGGCGCTGCTTCATGGTTTTATTGACACCCTTTTAAACGACCGGCGCGCGGAAACATTTCGCGCGGATTTCCTGGCATTTCAGCGGCAGATCAGCCACTGGGGCATGCTGAACTCGCTCTCGCAAACGCTTATCAAGCTCACCGCGCCTGGTGTTCCCGACACCTATCAAGGGAATGAACTGTGGGATTTCAGCTTGGTGGACCCTGATAACCGCCGGCCGATTGACTTTGCCCTTCGTCTCCGATTGATGGAGGAAGTTGGCAAACTCGATCGAGAGACGGTTTGTGCGAAATTTGCCATTCGAGAATCGCTCGATTCGCCTGACAACGGCCGCATCAAGCTGATCGTCATGCAAACGGCGCTCAAATGCCGCAGCCGATTCCCAGGACTTTTTACCGCCGGCGAATACTTTCCGCTGGAAACACGCGGGATGAAGGCTGACCACATCTTTGCCTTTGCGCGTTCTCACGCGGGACACATTGCCATCGCAGCGGTACCACGTTTGATGGCAGGACTGGGAGGGCCCAACGAATGGCCCATCGGTCCCAACGTTTGGGCGGATACCGAGGTTATCGCCCCGGAAATCGCGCGTGGCCTGACATTCCGCAATTTCTTTACGAATGCCGAGGCAAAACTTACCGATCGCCACGCATGGTTCGCGGGAGATCTTTTCGCGGACTGCCCTATCACCCTATTGATCTCCGAATGATGACATTTTTGCCTGCTGCCTATTGATGGCGTCCGGCACGTTGGAGGCTGAACCGCGCCTGGCGAGATGGCGGCGCGACGCCTTTGGCGGCGTTTGGTGATCGTCACGGACTGGACTGCGTGGCGACGCGCCTGAGAGCGCCGGTGCGGGTATGAGACCACACCTTGGTGAACTCCGCCCCGAAAAAGAGGATGAACGAGGAATAATAGACCCAGAGCAAGACGGCAACCAGCGAACCCGCGGCGCCGAAAGCGGAGGTGGGCGCGCCGTACTTGAAATAGAGGGCGAGGGCATATTTGCCGACGGTGAAGAGAAATCCGGTCATCAAAGCGCCATGCCAAACATCGCGCCAGGGCACCCTTATATCGGGCAGAAACTTGAAAATGGCGCCGAAAAGCAGTGAGACGACGGAAAACGAAACCACGACATCGACGAGAAAGACCAGCCATTTTGCATCTCCGGCGATGTATTTCGCGAGGGAGGCCAGGAGCGTTGAAACGAACATTGAGATGAGGAGCAGGAAGGCGATGCCAAAGACCATGCCAACGGAAATGAGTCGATTGCGGACAAAGCTGGCGACACCGCTGCTGCGTTTGGGCTGGACGTGCCAGATGGTGTTCATCGAATCCTGGAGTTCAACGAAGACACCGGTTGCGGAGAAAATGAGGATGGCGGAGCTGATGACGGAGGCGAGCACCCCGCTGCCGGGCATGGAGCCGCGATCGAGCATGGGTTGAAGCCCGGTGGCTGCCTGCGAGCCCATGAGGCTTGTCATCTGAGCCATCATGTGTTCCCTGGCCTGTTCCTTGTTTCTCCAGATTAGCCCGACCACTTTGATGGTGATGACCAGGAGGGGCGCTATGGAGAGAATCGCATAGAGGGCCAGGGCGGCAGAAAGGCGCATGGCGTTGTCGCTGACCCAATCTGAAGCGGTCTGCTTCACGGCCCGGAGGAATGAGGGGTGTTTTTGATTTCCCTCGTTGGATTTGTCGTGCGACATTATTCCTCTTTCTGGCGATCCTTGAGCGACCGGCGCGCGGGAGGAATCCTAACACCCTGGTGAGGTGACGCGTAAGGTGGAAAAAAGGGGCCATCCGGGCGCGATACGCGCGCGTGTCGTGCCCGGCTTGAAACGGGTGGGATGATGGCGGCGTATTAGAGCATATGCTCTAGCCTCATTTATGCGCGATTCGGAGTGCGCGGGGGGCTGGAACATTGAGCAGCATCGTCCGCCGCCCGATGTTCGGAAAATCGTGCTCGACCTGATAATTGTCGAAATCGCCTCTGGTCGTCAAAGCCTCATCGAGCAGTTTCCGCAGCGCGGGAATGTTCCGCTGCCCATTACCAAATTCGTAGAGATATCGCCCCAATGTATGCTCAGACGTGGCCTTAAAGGTTTCGTAAAAAGAACGGCCGGCAAGCTTTACGCGAAGCCTCCCGTCGAGCACCAGAAACGGCTCGCGGATTGTCTCCACGGTGGCGTCGGAATAGCCCTGTGGTTCCACGTATCCCCTTTAGGAAACTACCCTTGAAGCAAAAATCCGACGCGATCGAACACCGCAGGTGGTTTGATCGCGTCGGCTTACTCGTTAACGGGCAGCGCCGGTCTCTAGCCGTTATTACCGTTTACCTAGTCTTCCGAATATTTAAATATGCCGTAAAACTCCCCAACCTGCTATTTTATCATATTCTTCCAGCTCCGCAAAGAAGCTTCCCTTTATTTTGGTATACTCGTCGTCGAATGAAGACTCAGGGCGAAATTGAAAGTGCTATTTCAGAGGGCATGGGCCGCTTCGAACAGGAATACATGGGCCGAGGTCCGAAGGACGTGCATGTTCACCTGATTAACGATTTGATTGTCGTGCGGCTCAAGGGCGTCCTGACCGCTGCCGAGCAACACCTGGTCCAGACGCTCCCTTCGGAAAAGGGCAGAGACCTGCTTAAGCAGGTGCGAAGCCACTTAATCGAAGTAGCGCGCCCCATGATGGAGGCAATGGTCCTGGGAATCACCGGCGTCAAAGTGATAAGTCTGCATCACGATATCAGCACAGTAAGCGGCGAAGAGATTGTGCTTTTTATCCTTGCCGAGTCTCCGCTGTTCCGTGAAACTCGGAAAAGATAACGCATCCCGAATCTGAAACCCTTCCGAAACGAGACCCTTGCTTTGATCCATCTCCATGTGTTGGCGCGTTTTTAGTTGCTGGCCTGCAGAAACTGCGTAATCTTCCGCTGCTCATCGCCGGTTAGATTCGCGCGCAGGCGCATGTGGTGAACAATCACTTCCCACTGGGCAGCGCTGAACGCTTCGGGGGGGCGGCTGTTGTGGCAGCGCATGCAGTTGTCCGACCAGAGTTGAACGCCCGATTTTTCCGGGGGCGGGCCAAACAGCGCGAAAGTACTGGGCTGAGTCGCGGGGGCGACCCCCTGAACACCGCCAGCGTTTTGATCAGACTTACATCCGTACAGCGCCATCGTCAAAAGAACGCCGCCAAAAGTAAATACCGCAATGAGCCGGGGACTGGTTTTAAGACTGGCCATGGGAATTCCGTTCTAAAGTCCAAATCCGACCTGAATAATAAACGCGTTCTGATTTGGAGCGATTTTCTTCTGATCGATTTCATACGCGGTCTTGACGACGCAATAGGGGGTCACCCAGTAGTCGACGCCAAAGGTCCAGCGTGATTCATGCTCGCCGCCCGGTGAACTCAGATCACTTTGCAAGCTGTCATAGCGACCGAGGAATTCGAAATCCCGCAGGATCTTGTTATCAGCCTCCGTCGGACGATAGCCCAGCGAAACGTACCCTCCCTGGCGGAAATTACGGAAAGTAACCGGGCCAAAGCCAAGCGCGCCGGTCGGATCGTAGGTCGCGGTGCCCAGGTCAGACCAGATCCATTCTCCCGCAAGATCAAACTGGCCGCCCAGCGGCTTGATCAGCGGCTTCCAGTGGAAATCACCCGCCTGCATGAATGCGCGCACGCTGGAGAAGCCATCAGGATTTGGCTTGGAGTATTGAAGCGAATAGCCCATTTCGATGTCGGGGAAGGGAAGGAACCCAATTCGACCCCCCACGGCCTTGTTATTGTTCACATCGGTATAGTCATTGAAATTGAGCTGGCCCGCCCTGTTCGGATCGTTGGTAATCAGGTTCGCTCCGTTCGTCGCGTATACATCATAAGTCCACTTGGTTGTTCCCGACGGAATCGCTCCCTTGGCAAAGAAGCCCACTTCCGAGATTGGCGCGATGGCGTCGAACGCGAGGGGATCATCGGGGAATTTGTTGACCCATGGCGGATCGAAGTGATTGTGGAACTGGCCAAACGGTACCGCGAACAATCCACCACCAATCGTGAGGTAATCGTTCACATTGTAGGAGATATCAGCCAGATTGAGAGTAACGGTCGTACTCTCCGAGCCCACATCCGAGCCCCCAATGCCCAGATCGAATGCCGTTTCAATCAGAAACTTGGATTCCGGCGGTTGCCAGAGGAGCAACGGACTGACATCGGCGAAAAAGCTGGAGGCATTCCCCCGCTGCGACCTGAATCCAACGTTCGCGTCGCCCGCGATCACCAGGCTCTCCAGGCCTGGGCGTGCCTTGCCAATCTGGTCGGTGAGCCCCTTCAAGGCCTTGTCGAAATCCTTGGCATCCGCCTCGGCATTGGCGGACTGGTCAACCTGCTTCTTGCTGAGGTCCGCCAACTGCTGTTTCATCTCCGCGTTGTCTTTCTTGAGCTGATCGAACTCCTGGCGGCTGACGGGCTGCTGATTGGTCGAAGCATCCTGCCCCCGGGCCGGTAAAGCAGATAACAACCCGATAGCGAGAACGCCGCAGTAGAGTTTGTACATGGTTGTTCCTTCGATTATTGGCCGCTGGCCGGTTGGGTGGTGGGCTGGGTGGTCTCAGCTGCGGTCGGTTCCAGTGTGCGTGAATAATCGATCACGCTCCAGCGATCGTTCTCCGACAACAGCTTCTCGTAAGTTGGCATCGGCTTGCGCCCGGTGGTGATTTTCCAGAACAATTCACCGTCGGTCTGCGAGGCGATTTTCGGGTCCGACAGATCCTTGGGTCGGGGGTTGCAGGCGATCGAGGCCGGACCGTCACCCTTGCCGGCGGCGCCGTGGCAGGCCAGGCAGTTGGTTGTAAAGATCTTCTTGCCCGCAGCGATGGAATCAGCGTCACTGGCGACTGGATTCTTGGCCCTGGCCGCTCGCGCCGGTGCCTTCCAAACTTCCGCCGGACCATCCGCCGAATATGAAAGACCTGCTGCGAGAAATAAAAGGCCCATGGCAAACATCGCCTGCCACTTTAACTTATGAGATCGCCTGATATTCATTATCTAACTCCTTAAAAACGGACCAAGCTCGTAGCCCATACACTCGCCTTGCTCACTTAGCCGCTGGCTCTTTCGTCGCGAATGCCCGCGTGTAAACTACAAGCGCGCGAATTTGATCTGAACTCAGCTTTTCCTTGAACGCCGGCATTGCGGGGACTTTGCCTTCGTGGATGCGAGTGTTGAAATTCTCCTCGGTCCGGGTCTTTTGCCACGTCGCGTTGGTGAAGTCTGGGATTGTCGGCAGTGCAATGCGCAACGCATTGCCGGTCCCGTCCACGGCGTGACATACGAGGCAGTTCGTCGTGTAGAGTTGGACGACGTCCAATTTTTGCAATGGGCCGGCCGGCGTCTTCGGCACCAAGGCGATTTCCGGCTTGGTCATCCGCACGTCGCTTGCCACCGCAAAAATCGTCAAGCCCACCAGGCCCACGGTGCAAACCACCAGCATGGTCATGGCGAACGGCCGGCGCCGCGGGTCGCGCGAGGGTGTGCGGTCCAGAAGTGGCCAGAAAAACAGAATGCCGAAAAACAGCGACGGAAGAACAAATGTCCCCAAAACTTCATAGGGTCCGTGAAAGTACCTCAGGATCTGAAACAGAAACATGAAGTACCACTCGGGGCGCGCCTCGTAAGCCTTGGATGGATCAGCCACGGCCCCGAGGGGAGCGGCATGCGTGCAGACCCATCCCGTGAGGAGCAGAAGTAAGACCATGGCCACGACGCAATCTTTCCAAACCTGTCCCGGCCAGAACGGTTCTGTTTTTCTTTCAAGTAATTCCTCATGTTCCCACCAGGCCGTCGTAACGCCGTGCAGGCGGAAAAAATAGAGGTGAACGACAACCAACCCCATGATCGCGCCGGGAAGGATGAACCCGTGAAGAGCAAAAAATCGGGTAAGGGTAAGGTTGCCCATATCCGGTCCGCCCTGCAGCAGGAGCCGGAGGCGCTCACCGATCACCGGAATGGTACTGACGATTCCCAGCCCAACTTTACTGGCCCAATACGCCTTTTCATCCCACGGCAGCAGATAGCCTGTAAATGCCAGGCCCAGCGTCGCGCCCAGCAAAAGCACGCCAGTCATCCAGGTCAATTCGCGCGGGCGCTTGTACGCCCCCCAGACGAACACCTGAACTAAATGAAACAGCAGCAAAATGACCATCGCGCTGGAGCCCCAGTGGTGCATGCCACGGACGAGCCAACCCAGCGGCGCTTCCTCCTGAATGTATTTCACACTCTGCCACGCCGTGCCAACCGATGGCGCGTAGCAGGTGGTCAACAACACGCCCGTCACGACTTGAAGGACGAACATGAACAGCAGCAGACTGCCGAATGCCGCCGCCCATCGCGATCCACCTTTCACAGGCTCCAGCAGCACATGGGCTTTAAGCTCCCGCCAACCCGTGCGGGAACCGAAGAACCCTGCCGTTTCCCGCGTTTTAATTTCGTCGCGGATTGTGGTGGACATGGAGATTCCTTTTATGACCGGGCTTCGGAAGCCGCCTACATCTGCACAGCGATTCGTTCGTTCACGCTTATGCGAAAATCCTGCCAGCGCACCCACAGATGTCCATCGCGGATCTCATGCTCCAGTTTGTCCATTCCGCGCGGGGGCGGTCCGCTGACAACGGTTCCATCCTCGCTGAAGGTTCCCCCGTGACATGGGCATTTAAATTGCGAACTGCCCGGCCACCACCCCACCGGGCAGCCCAGATGGGTACAGATCGGCGAGAGCACCTGCACGTCAACCGGCGCGGTTCCCTTAACAAGGACCCAGATGGATCGAGTCTGCCGCGTCTTAACCCAACCGTCCTGCCGCACGATCTCAATGGGAAGCAGCGTGCATGTTCCAATGGGAATTGAATCAAGCGCGCCAGCGTCGGAGAAATCGTCCCCCGCCGCGTTAGAACCCCGGCGACGCCGCAATGGGCTGGTCACAAACGCAAGCACCGGCGCGAAAATCAAGCCCGTCATCAGCGCGATGAGCGCGGCGGTGCAAACTGAAAGGAAACGCCTGCGATTGGGATTGGGTCCAGCCATAAGTCGTATCCAGGGACTGCTCTCGGTACCAAAAAAAAGCCGACACAATCGAACACCAGTGGCGTTCAATTGCGTCGGCTTACTCATTAACGGGTCTTCCGATCTGCTAGCCGGACTACCCTTTATTTAGTCTTCCGAGGACTTTGATTTTCTGCCGAAGCTGCCATCAATGGCGGCCCCGATATCGGGATAGCATAAGCCTCCTCGTCATTCATGCAACAGGGATAAAATTGGCCGTGACCAATTTTCCGTCTTCTAAAGTATGAAAATGTCACCTCCGCGCGTAACTAAGGCATAATATCTATACCGTGTATCGACGGGTTTGATCCCGTAGGTTTTTTGTCCATTCCGGTGCTCACGCCACATTTGCAACCGATGGATATTGGTCGTTGCCATATTCCGGAATGGGACGTAGGGTAAAACATGGTGTGGTTGCGATCGTTGCCGTACCTGATCGATCTTAGGGGGGTTCAAGAAGCCGCAATTGAAACCCGTGGGGCTCTGTAGAAAACCGCGTCTTTCAGGCCTGATCTGGACGAACCCGCTTTCGTATTACTTATAAGATGATCACCAGCAAGTCGCCAAGGACGGTGGCGATGGTCGCGCTGGCCGCCGGCAGGGAA
>JALYJB010000003.1 GCA_030775485.1 Planctomycetota bacterium
GGGCAGGGGTATGCGCGCGGGCCGCGGGCGAGGCATGGGATTGGCCGCGCTTTGGATGTGCCGAATGGCTTGGCGCCGCGGTGTGCGCGGGCGCGGATGAATGCCGTTGATGCGGCGCGTGCTGGGAGCGCCCGGTGTGCTGGGGGCGATCATTGCTCTGCTCGCGGCGCTGATGGCCGTTGGATTCCCGCACGAGGCCGCTGCGGTGTTGCCCGCCGCGCGGAGGCGCGGAACGCGCGTGCCCTTCATGGCGCGGACCGCCGCGCGAATGTGATTCACGGGGATGCGATTCGCGCATTTCGCGCTCGGGCGGCCGGCTGTGGCCGAATGCGCCGCCCGAATGGGACCGCCGATCATCCGTGCCGGTTGCCGCCAGTTTCGCGCTGGCTTGGGCGTAATCGGGATGATCCGTCTTTATCGGGATCTGCATCTTCAAAAGCTGTTCGATGGCGCGAAGGTTGGAGCGCTCCTCGCGGTCGCAAAATGAAATGGCCGCGCCGCTGGCGCCGGCGCGGGCGGTGCGGCCGATGCGGTGGACATAGGTTTCGGGCTCGTGGGTGAGATCGTAATTCACCACATGGGTGATGTCGTCGATATCCAGGCCGCGCGAGGCAATGTCGGTGGCAACCAGGACAGGCGTTTTGCTGGCCTTGAAGTTGGCCAGGGCGCGCTGGCGGGCGTTCTGGCTTTTGTTGCCGTGAATGGAATCCGCGCGAATGCCGCGCAGGTGAAGCTGGCGGACGACGCGATCCGCGCCGTGCTTGGTGCGGGCAAAAACAATTGCGCGGGCCATTGGGATATGCTCAACCAGGTGAGCCAGCAATGCCGGCTTGTTGATGCGCTCAACAAAATAAACGCACTGATCAATCCCCTCGGCGGGCGTGGCGACGGGCGTTACATGCACGGTGACCGGGTCATGCAGCATGGCATCTGCCAGGCGGCGGATTTCCGGCGGCATGGTGGCGGAGAAGAAAAGCGTCTGCCGCTGCTTGGGCAGGCGGGAGACGATCTTGCGAATGTCGTTGATGAACCCCATGTCCAGCATGCGATCGGCTTCGTCCAGCACCACGGTTTCGCAATTGCGAAGATCCACATGGCCCTGGGACAGCAGATCGAGCAACCGCCCCGGCGTGGCGACGACGATATCAATCCCCCGGCGCAGCGCATCCACCTGTCCGGCGGGGTTTACGCCGCCAAAGATAACGGTGTGGCGCAGCTTGAGGCCCTGGCCGTAAGCGCGGAAGCTATCGGCAATCTGCGTGGCCAACTCGCGCGTGGGGCAAAGCACCAGGCAGCGGATTTTGGGCTTGGCCGATTGCGTGGCCTGCTCGGTGAGCCGCTGGAGAATGGGCAGGGCAAACGCCGCGGTTTTACCGGTGCCGGTCTGGGCAGAGCCCAGCACATCGCGCCCGGCCAGGACGGACGGAATGGCCGCCTCCTGAATGGGGGTGGGGGTGGTGTACCCTTCGGAAGTAACGGCCTGGACAATCTGCTCGCGCAGTCCAAGATCAGCAAAATTCATCGGATCCCTTAATTAGTGGTGCGCACCGAAGGGCCCCCGGCAACGCCGAATGAAGACCAGCCTGTACGCTTACAACTGGGCTCGTATTCAATCAGGAAAAACAATTCGTGAGAGACAAGGCGGGCAGTTGTGAAGCGTAGTGTAGTGGAAAGCATGGGGGGAGTCCAGTGAGGGGATTTGAGGGATTTTGTGAATGTCTCATGGGTGGGGGGGGGTAAACGGGACATTTTGAGACTATTTGGGATATTTTTGATTCTTGATCGGAATGCCGTAAACAACACAGGGTGGGATGAGGGCGGAAACAGCATGCACTGGGTGACGGATTTTTTATCGCTGTTTCATTTGGAAATTCCGAAATTTATAGTACCGAACTATCGTTAGCGGTCAAGAAAAATCCTCCCATATTGCGATGAGAGCGAACAGGGGCGCATATCTTAATCTCGCCTTTTACACGACGGGTCTTTCGACACACAAAAGAGTTTAGTTGGTTATAATAACCGGGGGCTAGTCGCGTTCAGGAGGATTTATCGCGTGTTTCAGCCGAAAGCAACGTTTAGCAAAGACCACGAGGAAGTCATAAACAAATTCGCCCGGCTGATCGAGCGGATTCGTACCGCACCGAACCCCACACAGGATCCCGAGGGTGCCCTCGCGTATTTTGAAGTCCGAACGAGCGCGCTCAACTTACTAGCTCGTACTGCGGGGGAAGGCAGTGTTTACTTTCGCGAGCTTTATGACATGGGCACTCGCGACGTGGTGAATTCGTTTGTCGTAGCCGGTATTTTAAATGCCGCCGTAACCGATTTTCGGGAAGGCTTCATGGCCGACACAAAGCTGCTCGTTTCGGCAGAGGTGTTCGCGGATTTCTTAGTTCAAGCAGAAGTGCTCTTAGAAAGTGATTATAAGGATGCGGCGGCAGTACTGATTCGAGCCGTGCTTGAAGATGGGTTACGAAGGGTCTGTATATCCAAGGGGATCCCCGTGAAAGACCGTGATGGTGTACATCAGCTGGCGGAGTCACTCACAAAGCAAAACGCTTTATCTGCTGTCCAATTCAAGGAAATCATGGCCAAGAAGGAAATTGGGAATAAAGCCGCGCACGCTAAATTTAACGAGTATACCAAGGCGGATGTTGTCGCATTCCACGAGTTCGTTCAACGACTCCTAGCGACACTTATTTGACGACTCCGGCGATAACCACTTATTGAGATTCGGGCCTTTTTGTGGCTTAGGATGCGATTATCGGTGGCGTTTGAGGTTGACTTCGTGGTCTTGTTTAACACGCGCGATATGCCTCCGCGTTGCCTGGAAGACCGCGCCGCTGTGGATATGATAATTGAGGTTTGATCGAGAAGGGTGACTGATGGCCTAGCACTGGCCGATTAGAAATGGCGTTGCGGTGCTGGACGCGGCTTCAACACTGCCGGGGAGCCCATGGAATTGGTAGGGGATCGGCAAGATGGGCTGGGTGTCGTCTTCCACGTTCGGCTCGCTGGGTATCATATCATTGGCCAAGACGAATTTGTTTGTGTAGTGACTAGATGAAATTGGGTGATCGGGCGTGGTAGCGGGTGCGTGGATGCCACAAACGCCGTGTTGAGGACACGAGATCGAGCTTGAGTAGGGGGAGATGTGATCCCCAATTCGTGGCAGAATTCCGAGAGATACGGAGAATTGTTGCCTGATCGGGCGTATCGCGAAACGCGGAGAGATCGGAAAGTGATATTGGTGGATCAGGAGCATGTTTGGGCGATAAGATTCCCCTTGCTCCCGCCATGGGATCATGAGATACTCCAAGTGTAAAGCATGCGAATTATATCGCGGAAGCGACTTCGGGAATTCTGGGAGCATCGGCGGTATGCCGATGCTGAACAGCCATTGAAGGCATGGTTTCGTGAAGTTTCCAGGTCGGACTGGAGCGGGCCCTCTGCAATTAAGGCGATGTTTCGCAGCGCCAGTATCGTTGGCGGTAACCGCGTGGTTTTCAATATTGCCGGGAATAAATACCGGCTGGTTGTGAAGATCAATTATGCGTATCGCGTGATCTACATCAGGTTTGTGGGAACTCATCAGCGGTATGACGAGATCAATGTGCTGGAGATATGACCATGGAAATAAAAGCGATTAAAAGCGAGCGCGATTACCGTCGGGTGTTGACGGAGATTGAGGCGCTGATGGACGCCAGGCCGAAGACTGCCGCTGGTGATCGATTGGATGTGCTGGCGACGCTGGCAGAAGCATGGGAACAAAGGCATTACCCGATTGATGCTCCGGACCCGGTTGAAGCGATCAGATTTGCCATGGAGCAGCGGGGGTTATCGAGGCGCGACCTTGAGGCTTATATCGGCAGCCGCGCTCGCGTCGCGGAAATTCTGAACCACAAGCGGTCGTTAACCCTGTCGATGATCCGCAAATTGCATAGCGGACTGGGCATTCCAGCTGAGGTGCTAATTCGCGAAAATTCCCTGCGATCGGCAAGTTGAACGCGAGGTCAATCGCCATGATTACAAGAAATCGAGAGGCTCTTTGGGCTCTGACCTTGAAGAGCGGGTATTGGAAGGTCGGCTGACATTTGGAGCGGCGGTGGAGGGATTGCGCGTTGGGAAGGGGATTTCTCAGTCGGCGTTTGCGAGGAAGCTGAAGGTTTCTCGCCAATATCTTTGTGATGTGGAAAAGGGGCGGCGCCCGGTGAGTCCTGAGCAGGCTGCCAGGTTTGCGAAGGCGTTTGGGCATCCGCCGAATGTTCCTGGTGCGGTTGGCGCTTCAGGATGCAGGTAGCGCCAGTGGGCTCAAGCTCCGAGTGAGCGTTGACGCCGCGTGAGAATTGCCATTTCGCGCAGCGGTTTGCCGGGGCGTATTCTCGCTTGATGTTCTGATGCACATCGGGATTTTCCCTGGTTGAAAAATTCCTGAAATCCAGTTGACCTTCCGCTACACCGTGTTACGATGTACCGCAACATCGTGTTGCGAGGTAGCTGGTGGATAAGGCGTGGTCTAGTCAGTTGAAGAAGGGGTTGGTGGAACTTGCGGCGCTGGCGGCGTTGCGGTCGGGGGAGGCTTATGGGTATCAGCTTTTGCAGCGGCTTGCGCGGAATCCGCTGCTTTCTACCACGGAATCCACGCTTTATCCGGTGCTGTCTCGGCTGGCTGAAGAAAAGATGGTATCGGTTCGGCAGGCTCCTTCGCCTTCGGGTCCGCCACGTAGGTATTACAAGCTGACGGCGGCGGGGCGGGAGCATCTGGGGCAACTGAGCCAGTATTGGCGGGAGTTCAGCCATGCGGTGGATGAACTGCTTGATTCGCCTTCATTAGGAGAGAACGGATGAATACTTCGATTACACCCGAGGTGTGGGAGCGCGTGGATGCGCATCTTGATGCTGTGGAACGGCACCTCGACGCGGCTGGCATTTCGCGCGCAAAGCGGCGCGGGATCGTGGATGATCTGGAGACGCATATCGTGGAGATGATCAATGGCGCTGGTAATCGAGCGATCACTCTGGCGGAAGTGAATGAGATGCTCGGTCGGCTGGACCCTCCGGAGGCGTATGCCAAGGCGACAGATGGTTCGGGGCAGATGGCGCCAGCTGAGGCAGAGGATGTTGTGAGGGAGCCACGGCTTTGCCGGCAGGCGTGGCAGGGGGTTGCGTGGATTGCGTTGGGGTTGGGGGCACAGATGCTGTCGGTGCTAGGGTGCATGGCGCACGTCGACGTGACACCACCGGGGGGAACAGTGGCCAGCGGCCCATCTTCGGGGATGACTATTTGGCTGACGACACTGGTTATCGCGGCGCTTGCGGCGGCGCTTGTTGCGCCGATCATCGGGACGTCGCTGGGATGGATTGCGGTGGAGCGGATCAGGAATTCCGGGAGAAAGCTTTATGGGCTGGTTCTAGCGGTGTTTGATGCTCTGTTTTATCCGCTGATCGTAATCTGGCTTGGTTCATTGGGGCTTTGGTACTGGATTATCGTTGCATTTTACGACGGAACTGATGTGCCTAATCGTGGGAGGGCGATTTGGCTTATAGGATCGGTATTTACGGGCATTGCGCTGAGTGTGGTTCTTGTCTGGCTGCTGCGGCGGTTATCCCGGCCTGGCGATGCAGCTGATTGATGGATTACCGCGCGGGCGGTTGCGTGTGGGTGGCCCATATCTCACGGGCGAGAATTGCCTGCTCTTTAAAGCGCTTGCTGAACCGCTCGATCATCAGAAGGTACATGATGGCATAGATTAGGGCTGCGACTCCCATGATTCCGAAAAAGCATCCGAGGCCCATGAAAGCACCACCCGGGGCAGCGCCTTTGCGCGCGAACAAGACTATCAATAGACCACTCACAATCGTCAGCCCGTGGAAGGCGGGGAAGTATTTTTTGAGGTATTTTGCGCGGGATGAGAGCGCGGGGTCGGGGATGCGCTCAGCCAATTTCTCATAATACTGTAATTCGGCAAAGAGGCCCACGACTCCGATGATCCCAGCGAGGCCTCCGATAACTGCAAGCAGATGAGTAATTTCCGGCGGCAGCGTGCTCAGTTTTGCCGCCAGATGGACAACCGCGTTGACTATGCCGATGAGGAGGGTGATACGAATGACCTTGCGTGCCGTTCCGTATTGATCCTCGCCGACACCGCTTGGATCTGGCGTGGTGACCAACCACGAACCGGCCACCATCAACAGGTTGCCGGTTAAACCTGCAAGGGACCCGTAAATCGCCATCTTAGTGCGCAAACTGATACCGAGTGCAATACCGGCGATGACGCTGAGGAATATCACGGCAACGCCCGCGATTATAAGCTTTGTGCCCCGCGCCAGGAGGGTAACCCACCCGGGGTCGCAGTAGCGCAGCAGATCACAAGAGACGGAGGCGGCAATGGGGGCACCGCATTGCGGGCAGCGGGCGTCGGTCATGAGGCCGCGCAGGTTGCAGGAACACTTTCGGCAGGGGATATCGGTTGTGACCAGCGCAGGAACGGTGCGGACCGTAGCATCCGGTATTACCTCACTCATTGCGCCCCGCCTTTGGCTTGAAGTGGCCCTGGGGAGAGCATAACCGGAAGATTACGGGCAGTCGAAACGATGGAACGGTAAATGCCGGCAGCGTTCTTTGCGTTGCCCCCTGCACGCTTCTCGACACCCTAGCCTGACGTGAATTCGCCCTTGGAAATATTCGAGGGTTTTACGTCAGCTTATTTCTGCTGGCCAGTCGCGTCGGTCCCTGCCGCAGTTTTCATTTCAATCGCATCCCAGCGCCCCAGCGGCCTGGCCGCGGTCATGGTGATGTTGTAGGCGTAGCCGTTGAGATACATGCCCGCATCAGTCGGGCTGACCACCACCAGATAAGCATAGACCGGCTTGTTGCGATCGTTCGGCCGAAGGTTGGGCATGATAAGCTCAGCCCACCCCGCCTTGTCCGCGATCGGACCGGTGAATGTGGTGCCCTTTGCGTTGTTCATCCGGTAGCCGGGCGAGATGATTTTACCGACGATATTGGCGCCCGCGGGGTCGGCATTGAATTCAAGAATATCTTCCGGGACCGTGTCCCCCGCCTGTGGGTGAAGGACTTTGAAACGGGTACCGTTGCTTAGGGACTTGGTGATGGCGGCTTTGTCGGCTTCGGTATAAGCGGTCAATTGCAGCGTGACGGGGGGCATATTGCGTTGGGCGGGATTGACCAGGGCAAATCCGTTGAGGCGCAGGGGGCCACTGGCGTCGATGCTGGGGCTTAACAGCCACGCTTCATGGTTGAAGGCGGTAATAAACGGCTCGATGCCGCCCACCGCGCCCGGGTTGGCTTTTCCGCCGGTGAATTGCAACTGAAGCTGCGGGCCAAGCGGGGTATCGACTTCCTTGCCGGCGATTGTCATCGTGCAACCCTGAATGACATAATCCACCGTTCCAGTGATTGCGCCGTTCGCGCCGCATATCAGGGTGACCGTGAGGGGGCTCGGCGGCTGCGAGCCATCAAGGAATTGATCGCTAATCAAGGCATGGAAAACCGTGCTGGAATCCAGCTTCAGAAGCGCCGCTTTGCTGGCGGTGAAGAGCTGATCTCGCGCCTTGACGTCCACAGCCTGGGCGATGGTCAGGGTGGCGGTGTGACCATTGGGATTATTCGGCATCTGCCAGGCGCCGATTAGTTTTCCGGCGGTGGTGTCGATATCGCTGAATTGATAGATACGCTTTTGCGATGCAATCTGGATTGCTGGTTTTTCACCCACGATGCCGACCCCGGCAATGACCGGAAAAATATCGGTTGCGCCGGTGGCCTTGTTCACCACCTGGCCCTGGCCAGACCATGTGTTGTTCTGAGGATTGCGCGACAAGATAAACTGATCGGCAAACCCCTCGTGCTCGTTTCGGTTCGGAGATTCGGAGGTGCCCTTCAGAACCGCGTAATCCTTCAGCATGGCCACGATGGGGGCCTTCTGGGCATCGAGTTGGGCCACGGCGGCCTTGAAATGATCGAGAATCTGCTTGTGCATGTCGGCATCTGATTTAATCACCGCAGTGGTGTCGGCATTGGAGAATGCTTCACCGAAGCTGACGGCGGCGGTAAGCGTGATATTGGGGGCTGTGCCAACCGCATGGAAGGAGATTTGAAGCGTGCCGTTCGGATTGTTGGGTGTCGCGCCGAAAACCACGGACAGCTTTGGGGGATCGGTCGCCTGCATCTGAGCGGTGAGAGCATCGGCGTGGAGCGGTTTGCCATCGTAAAGCGCGTGGCCGACGAACCCATCCCCGCTGGGCGCGAATTCAATCGCGCTTGGGCCTGGCGCGCCTTTGCCGCCCGTGTAGACCAGCACGAGATCCTTGCGCTTAATGAAATCAGGAATCGCCGCGTTGCGATCAGCCACCGATTTTTGATCCGCCTGGTCCTGCGCGGCAATTGCCGCTGCCATCGTCTCGCCGGCCTTTAGGCGGCGATATTGCGTCACGTTGCCGGTGGCGGTGTCCTTCAGATTGAGTTGATCGCCCTGAACGGTGGGCGTGAAGAAGGTGCTTAAGCCTCCCATGGAAAGGTTGAGTCGCCCATCGTCCTGGATCGAGTAGTCCGCGGTTAATGCTTCGCTGCCCACGCCCATGTAAGTAAAGACTTTGCCACTTTTCTGAAATTCCATGCCGGGCATGTCCGCGGGGCCCACATGCACCCAACTGCCAACAAGCTGGCTCGGATCGATTTTGGGGTCGGCACGTACGAAAGTTGTCGCCACGCTGAGAATTGCAAAAACCGCAAGATAAATACCCCGAAATTGTCGCATGGCCATTCCTTCCAAAATTGTTCGCGGCCATATTAGCCAATGAGAACGGAATAATGAAAAGGATTGTTGAATTATTGTGATATTTCCCGGAGCTCATCCAATTTTTGGTGAATATCTTGCGGAAAAAGAGGAGCTAGCGGGCGAAGCCACGATGGCGCGATTTCCAAAGGGTAGCGAGGAATTCGCTCAGCGCTCAAACATTGGCAATGTTCTTCACGCCCCGGTAGCAGACACACACGCCGAAGGTCATGGGTTGCTGGGTGACCTGGGTGAATCCCTTCGTCTGCATCATCCGCGCCATCGTTTCACGGCTGATGAAAGTATTGACGCTTTGCGGGAGGTAGCGGTAGGCGCCGGTGCGGTCGCCGCTGATCCAGGTGGCGGTTCTGGGGAGGATCTGGTGGAAATAGAAATTATAGAAAGCGCGGAGGACGGGGTTGGTGGGGAGGGAGAATTCTAAAATGATGAGGCGGCCGCCGGGCCGGAGGACGCGACTGAATTCCGCGATGGCGGCGGCGGGGTCGGCTACGTTGCGGATGCCGAAGGCGATGGAGACGATATCGACCGATTGGTCGGGCAACGGCAGCGATTGGGCGTCGCCGTTGGCCCAGAGGATATTTTTGCCCTGGGACTTGCGGACGGCGAGGGGGAGCATTTCGTAGGTGAAATCAATGCCAATAACCCGCGGGGGTGGGGTTTGGGCCGTGGCCAGCGATTGCAGCTTTGCCTGGAATTTGAGGGTGAGATCGCCGGTGCCGCAGGCGATGTCGGCGACGCAATCGCTGGGTTTTACCTGGGCGATTTTAACCGCAGCTCTGCGCCAGGCCTGGTCCATCCAGAGGCTGTGGAGGCGATTGCAGAGGTCGTAGCTGGGGGCGATGGCGGCGAACATTTTCTGCACGCGGCCGCGCTTGTCGGAGACGGCGTGCGGGTTGGCTAACCGGGATTCATCCCAGAGGCTGGCAGCGGGGGCAGCGATGGGGGGTTTGATCTGGGTCATGTCTGGGGCCATTATATGCATTGATGGGGCGCGGGATAGAAACGCGGGAAGCGCGTCGCCGGCGATGATGGATTCAAGCTGGGCGGTGTTGCCGGTCGATGCGAACGTTGCCGGGTGGCTTGCTGAAGTAACTTTGAGGTGCGCTATGACTGAATGGATTTGGTTCAATGGCGAGATTACTCCGCTGGCTGAAGCGCGGGTGAGCGTTGAAGACCGGGGATTTCAGTTTGCGGATGGGGTTTATGAAGTCATCCGGCTTTATAACGGGAAGCCTTTTGGGCTGGATAAACATTTAGCGCGGCTGAAGCGCTCGGCGGGGGGGATTGAGCTGGGCGTGCCGCTTGAGACGGCGGCGCTGGAGCGGGAGATTCACCGGCTGCTGGCGCGGGCCGCGGTGCCCGAGGGGATGATTTATCTGCAGCTCACGCGCGGGGCAGCGGCTAGAAACCATGTATTCCCCAAGTGCGGCGCGACGCTTTTGTTTTATGTTCGCGCGTTGCCGCCGGTGGCGAAGCCGGGCACGGGCGAGGGGGCGAAACTTCTGGCGGTGGCCGATGAGCGGTGGAAGCGTTGCTGGGTGAAATCGATTGCGCTCCTGCCCAATGTGCTGGCGAAGAACCAGGCGATTGCCGCGGGGGCGGATGAGGCGGTGTTTGTGGAGAACGGGCTGGTGAGCGAGTGCGCAGCCAGCAATATCTTCGCAGTCGTGGGGCGGAAGCTGGTGACGCATCCGGTGGGAACGAAGGTGTTGCCGGGAATCACGCGGGAGATTCTGCTGGAGCTTGCGCCGGGGGCGGGCCTGACGGTGGATGAGCGGGCGATCCGCGAGGAAGAGGCGGTGCGGGCGGATGAGCTGTTCATCACCAGCACGACGCGGGAAATCACGTGGGTGGCGCGGTGGAATGATCGTTACATTGGACAGGCGCGCTGCGGGCCTTTGACGGCGAAGCTGCATGGCGCGCTGGTGGAGCGAATTAAAAAAGAGACCGCTTGATGGCACACATGATTCGCGGTTGAATCAGTGGCCGCTACCGGTGCCCGCCAATTCCGCGACGCGCGTCGAGCCGCCGGTTGAAGACGTCTGGGGCGACGCGGATTCATGCTGCTCGTCATCACTCACTTGAATGCGCATTCCATAGAACGAGCGGTACACGAACACCAGGGCGATGGCCAGGAATAAAATTCCCAGGAACATGCGTGTGCCGGTGGTCTGCGTGTCGGCCAATTCGACAGCGAGCAGGCCGAAGAGGGTGGTGAACTTGATGATGGGGTTCATGGCCACCGAGGAGGTGTCCTTGAAGGGGTCGCCCACGGTATCACCGACGACGGTGGCTGCGTGAAGGGGCGTCCCCTTTTGGCGCAGCTCGACTTCCACGATTTTCTTGGCGTTGTCCCAGGCGCCGCCGGCATTGGCCATGAAGATGGCCTGGAAGAGGCCGAAGGTGGCCATGGAAATCAGGAAGCCGATGAAGAAGAAGGAATCGATGCAGGCGAAAGCCAGGGTGATGAAGAAGACGGTCAGGAAGATATTCAGCATGCCCGCCTGAGCATATTTCGTGCAGATTTCCACGACCTTTTTGCTGTCTTCGGTGGATGCCTTGGCAGCGCCATCGAGGTGCATATTGCGCTTGATGAATTCAACGGCGCGGTAAGCGCCGGTGACGACCGCCTGCATGCTGGCTCCGGTGAACCAGTAAATTTCCGCGCCACCGACGATCAGGCCCAGCAGGAACGGGGCGTTGAGAATCGAAAGCTTGCTGATGGCCAGTTGGTCGGTCAGGCCGTGCGTGAGCATCATGATGATGGAGAAGATCAGCGTTGTCGCGCCAACCACGGCGGTGCCGATGAGCACGGGCTTGGCAGTGGCCTTAAACGTGTTGCCGGCGCCGTCGTTCTCTTCGAGCATCAGCTTGGCATGCTCGAAATCGGCGTCGATATTGAAATCGCGTTTCAGTTCAGCGCGGCTGTTGGGCAGGGTTTCAATCAGACTTAGTTCAAAGACGCTTTGGGCGTTGTCGGTGACGGGGCCGTAGCTATCGACGGCGATGGTGACCGGGCCCATTCCGAGGAAGCCGAAGGCGACCAGGCCGAAGGCGAAGACTGCGACGGCAGGGGCGGCGCTGACGGTGAGGAGCGATGTTACACCGTGCATTCCACCGATGCCGGCGACACCGTAGGCGATGGCCATCAGACCGGCGATGACAAGCCCGAGCCAGAAGGCGGAGAAATTGCCAGCGGTTAACCCGCTGAGGATATTCAGGGAAGCGCCGCCTTCTTTGCTGGTGTTCACGATTTCACGCACATGGCGGCTGCTGGTGCTGGTGAAGAACTTGGTGAATTCAGGGATCAAAGCACCGGCTGCGGTTCCGCAACTGATGATCGTGGAAAGCTTGATCCAGAGGCCGGAATTCGCGGCCAGGTTACCGATGAGGAAGTAAGAGGCCAGGTAGGTGGTAATGATGGAGATGACGCTGGTGAGGATGACCAGGCTGGTCAGCGGCTTCTCGAAATCCATATGACGGGCGGCGCTGTATTTCTTGTGGGCGAAGAATTCATTGATGAAGTAAGACCCGCCGCTGGTAAGAACCATGACCAGGCGCATGGCGAAGATCCAGACGAGGAGTTGCGCCTGATAAGCAGGTTGGATCGCCAGCACAATGAAGGTGATGAGGGCAACACCGGTTACGCCGTAGGTTTCGAAGCCGTCGGCGGTGGGGCCGACGCTGTCGCCGGCGTTGTCACCGGTGCAGTCGGCGATGACGCCTGGGTTGCGGGCATCGTCTTCCTTGACGTTGAAGACGATCTTCATGAGGTCAGCGCCGATGTCGGCAATCTTGGTGAAGATACCGCCGGCTACGCGAAGGGCTGCCGCGCCGAGCGATTCACCGACGGCAAAACCGATGAAGCAGGGCCCGGCGAAGTCAGAGGGGACATAAATGAGAATCATGAGCATGATCAGCAGTTCGATGCTAATCAGGAACATACCGACGCTCATGCCCGCCTGAAGGGGGATCGCATAAACGGGGTAGGGCATTCCGCGCAGGGATGCCAGCGCGGTGCGGCTGTTGGCGAAGGTGTTGATGCGCATGCCAAACCACGCCACGCAGACGCTGCCGGCGATTCCAACCAGGCTGAAGGCCAGAACAGTCAGAACCTTAACGGCGCCCATGCGGCTGCCATCGGGTTCCTTGGCCAGAAAGCCGAAATAGACCACCAGAATCGCCCCGATGAAAATTTCCAGGATTAAAATGAACTTGATCTGAGTCTTAAGGTAGGTTTTGCAAGTTTCGTAGATCGTTTCGGAGACTTCGAGCATGGAAGGGTGAACCGGCATCGCCTTCAGGCGGCGGTAGAACACCAATCCAAACGCCAGGCCAAGGATGCATATGATCATGCCCCATTGAAGCAGGGTGCGGCCGTTCATGCCGAACACAATAAACTCGGTGAGGTTGGGGAGTTTCAGATCGGCTTCACCGGCCAGCGAAGCCGTGGGCATGCCCAGGCTGGCGAGAGCGCAAGCAAAGGCGATGGCCGCGAGCGATCGGCGTTTTGAAAGTGACGGAACGTACATTCTGGAAAACCTTTCGTTTCTATAACTCCGCCGGGCAAACTCCGCGATAATGAAATGCTCCGGATTATGGAATGCCCGCTGCCTTTTGGCAACTTACTGTTTTCTTGCCGGTAGTGCGAGATTTGGCGCGGGGTTAATTCGCGCCGAACGCACCGATTCCTTTTCGTTGAAATCGGCCATTTTTGCCTGACTAATCAGTTTTGTAGCGCCGATTGCACAACGGCTCCAACCGAAGCGATGAGTTTATCGGCCGTTGCCCGATCCGGCGCTTCCCCGATGATGCGCATAATGGGCTCGGTATTGCTGGGCCGGGCATGCACCCAGCCGGTTTCCCAGTCGATTCGTATGCCATCCTGCAAATCGAGGCGCTCGCGGGCAAAGTGTTCGCGGAGGGCCGCAACCGCGTGGTTCGCCCGATCGCGCGAGCAGGGAAATTTTGTTTTTACAATCTCATATCGCGGAATCTGATTGACAAGCTGGCTGACCGATAACCCCGTGGCCGTCATCAATTGCAGCACATAAGCGATGCCAACCAGGCTGTCGCGCCCCGGCACAATTCGCGGGTCGATCACGCCGCCGTTCCCTTCCCCACCGATGACGGCGTTATTGGCCAGCATCGCGGCAATTACGTTGGCTTCGCCGACCGGCGTGCGAATCACCTTTCCCCCATGGGCGGCGGCAATGTCATCCAGCATTCGGCTCGAAGAAAGGTTGGTCACCACCACGCCGGGCCGCCGCTGGAGAACCCACTTGGCGCCCAGGGCCAGAGAATATTCCTCGCCGATGTACCGGCCGTTTTCATCGACGATGGCCAATCGGTCGGCATCGGGGTCCTGGGCGAACCCTACCGCGGCGTGCTGCCGGCGCACCTCTTCCGCCAAGCCGGTGAGATTCTTTTCGGTAGGCTCGGGTTCATGGGCGAAACGACCATCGGGAATGCCGTTCAAGTGAACCGTCTGGCAGCCGAGCTTGCTGAGCATGGTTGATGCCGAGACGCAACCCGCGCCGTTGACACTGTCCAGAACCACCTTGATGCGCTTGGATGAAATTCCCAGCACATCCACATAATCCAAAACGCGCTTTACATGGAGGACATGCGTTTCGGTATTGCGGCGCAGGGGAACAAGATTCTCCACGGGCGCAAATGCTGCGCGATCTTCGCGATAGAGCGATTCAATGATTTTTGCATCCGCCGGTGGTGGGGCGACGCAATCGCGATTGAGGAACTTCAATCCATTCCACTCGATGGGATTGTGCGAAGCCGTCGCGATTACGCCGGCGTCGGCGTGCAAATGCTTGACCATCATGGCGACGCCCGGCGTGGTGACGATATCCAGGTCCACCACTTCCAGCCCGCTGGCGACGAGCGCCGCGATGGCGGCATCGCGCACCCAAGGCCCGCTGGGGCGGCTATCGCGACCGAAGACCACCTTCAGGGGCTTGGCGGAATTCGATTGCCCCTTAAGAAAAGCCGCGAAAGCGCCGGCCATTCGCGTGACGACCGAGGGCGTTAAAGAGCCGCCGATGGTGCCGCGCATTCCCGAAATGCCAATCATGAGTGCATCCATGCGGGCTGCATTATGGATTTGCCGCCGGCGCTGGCAAGGGATATGCTTTATAACCCATGGCAGACACCCATTCTAATCGTTGTCGCTGTTGTTGTTTGCAGCGCCGGTAGGCCAAAGGCTCCGCGCGGGCCGCTTCCTTCCATAGTTGCATCGCACCTGACTTTGTAAGAATCCGCCAGGATTGAATATGAATCGCGACGATTTGAATGAACGCGTGCCCGCGGTGGTCGATGGCCTGGTGAAGGGCGTTCTCGCCGAGCCGCGCATCCAGCATTTAAACCGGGTGTTTCTACCGAGCCGGCGCGCCATCATCCGGGCAATCACGCTTCTACAGCAGATCATCTATCCTGGTTATTTCGATGAGCAGGAACTGACCCGGCAAAACGTTGTTTATCGCATTGGGGATCTGGTCACCGAGCTTACCGACCTGATTTACGAGCAAGTCCGATGCTGCCTGCGCTACAAGCGGCAGATGCCCGGTCAGGACGGTGACGCGGGGCTATGCGAAACGTGCGATCATGACGCGGCGGGCATCGTATCGGCGTTTTTCGAGCGGCTTCCCGCGGTTCGGGAATTGCTGGCCGCGGACGCCCAGGCCGCGTTCGACGGAGATCCCGCGGCCCAGAGCATTGACGAAACGATCTTCTGCTATCCAGGGCTTAACGCGATCACGGTGCAGCGCCTGGCGCACGAGTTTTATAAGCAGGAGGTGCCGCTGCTGCCGCGCATCATGACCGAGCATGCGCATAGCCTGACGGGAATCGATATCCACCCTGGCGCGAAGCTGGGGAGAAGCTTCTTCATTGACCACGGCACCGGCGTCGTGATTGGTGAGACGACGATTATTGGAGATCATGTCAAGGTGTATCAGGGTGTTACGCTGGGCGCGATCGCCCCGGCGTTCGGGCAATTGCTGCGCGGACAGAAGCGGCATCCGACGATCGAGGACCATGTTACGATCTACGCGGGAGCAACCATTCTGGGCGGCGAGACGGTGATCGGGGAAGGGTCAACAATTGGGGGCAACGTTTTTATCACGTCGAGCGTTCCGCCGCAGAATCAGGTTATTGCTGAACCGGCAAAGTTGAAATACCGCGATCGACGGCCGCGATCCGGGAAGGATTTTGTGCCGGATTTTCAGATTTGAGCGGCAGGGAGTGGAACCCGGGGGGTTCGGATTCGGGGTCTAAGACGCTCGGGGCACGGCCTGGACATGTCCCTCTCCTCTATATATGGCAACAATATACTTGACTCAGGTTGATTCCGTGCTATAATTTGAGCATGGAAACGAAGAACACCGACAAAATCAGCTTTCCCGAAACACTAATTGAAGCCGTCCGGCAGTTTTCCGATTTGAATTACGCGACAAAGTTTTTCGCACAAATCCGCTGGCCCGATGGTGTCACTTGCCCGCACTGTGGATCGACTCAGGTTGATTATGTCGCCAAGCGCCGGGTTTGGGAATGTCGCCAGAAGCACGCCCGCGCTCAGTTCTCCGTCAAGATCGGGACCATCTTTGAAGAATGCCGTCTCTCCATCGACAAGTGCCTGATTGCGATCTGGCTGGAAGTGAACGCCAAGAACAGCATCAGCAGCTATGAGATTGCACGGCACCTTGGCGTTACTCAGAAAACCGGATGGTTCCTACTGCATCGTGTGCGCCATGCCCTGAAAGTTGGATCGTTTGATACGAAGCTGGCTGGCACCGTGGAAGCGGATGAGACGTACATCGGTGGCCTGCGGGCGAACATGCACAAAGAGAAACGTGCGGCGCTGTCCGGTCGCGGTGGCGCTGGCAAGACAATCGTCATGGGCCTGTTGCAGCGCCACACCGAAAAGGGAAAGAGCAAGGTTCGCACAGAAGTTCTGGAAGGCAACGTGAATCGTGGCTCACTTCATCCGGTTATTTACAAAATGGTTGAACCGGGCACCCAGTTCTACACTGATGCCCATTCTGGCTATACCGGACTGGGAGCGGATTACATTCACGGCTTCATTGACCATGCCGAAAAATACGTCGAAGGCCAGATTCACACGAACGGGCTGGAGAACTTTTGGGCGCTCTTCAAGCGGTGCATCAAGGGTACGCACGTTTCAATCGAGCCGTTCCACCTTGAAGCTTACCTAAATTCGGAATGCTTTCGGTTCAACCACCGTAAGACGGATGATGGGAATCGATTCATGGGCGCGTTGCCTGGAACCGAAGGCAAGCGATTGACTTACAAGGCATTGACGGGCCGTGACGATAATTCGGAGGGCGCGCAAGGAAACGACAGCGGCGGGGCAAGCGGTGACCTACTCAATTGAAGCGATCTATTTCCCAGAAGAAGAAAGCGCGAATTTAACGATTTTGTCCTCGTTCCGGTCAATCCCGAAGAACAGTTCATCCGCCGTGATTTGCAGACGGTTCAGGTCAACCGGTCCAAGGTCCGCATTTTTATCAACAATCGCAAGCGTTGGCGTCTTTACCCTGTGAGAGCGAAGGAAATTTACCACCGCCACAACCATGATGCTCTTGCTTGCAGACGTAACCGAGAAGATATCTCTGGGCTCCCCGATACCATTCAGATGAAAATCAACCGGGAATGAAGCCTTCGGATCATGTCGGCGGTCGATCCAGTGTTTTACGACTCCGCGCTTTGGTTCCACCTTTGCCTTCAAAAGCTTCTCGACAGCTATGGGAAGCGAAGATCGGCTCGGCGATGCCGTGACATAGAATATTGACGACACGCTGGTAATTGCCTCACACAGGGCAAGGCAGGCTGCTCCAATACCATCCATCTTGAACTGCTTGCGCAACACTGGCGTGACGAACTCAACGTCATAAGGATTACACATCGTTTTGATGATTTGTCGGCGCTCCGCAGACAGTTCGATCCCCTGGGTTTTCAAAAATGAAGTCGTGGCACCTTCGTCTGAGACGCATACGCCGTCGCCGAAATTCTCGAAGTAGAGGTTCACGGAATCGCCATTTGGATACATGAATGACGTAACCGCGACGGACCCCAACTCCGTAGATTCGGCTTCAAGAAGAAAATCCTTGCATAGCTTTCGTTTCAATCCGCTGATTTGCATGGCGATCTACCGTGAAAAGAGCAACTGCCGCACGTTCGGATCATGTATTTCTAGCCGAATCTCATTGATAAAAATAGGGGTAATTAAATCGATAGCCTGCTGAAGCGACAATTTACGTCTCGGGCGCTTCTTTAGGTTCAACAATTCAGCACATTTGTCCCACGGCATGTCATCCCGGATGGCGCGTTCGTTATACACGTGCTTATGCAGCGCCCGTGAACTGATGAATGATGGCGGAAACCACTTCGGATTATTGTGCCGACATAATTGCATCTCGTAGCGGCAGAGGGCATGTTCGGGGTATTCGAGCATTTTTCCGAACAAGGTGAAGGACACTTCCCCTCGAACGATGCATTTGCAGGATTCAATCGCAAACACAGTTAGATCGGCATCGTCCTCTGGGGATACAGGAATTCGAACTCTCGCTTCCTCTGTGGATTTTCTGCCATCAAATCGATTCTCCCAAGCGTCGTGCTCCACCACCTTTGGCGTCTTTAGCATCGCTGTCACTTGCTGCTGACTATAAATCGGAGCCGCCACGGCCAAGCGAATCGGAAGGTGATTGCGAAAAGCATGACCGAAAACCTTGGCGTTCGGTTATCGGACGATTTGAACACGCCTGTGCTCGCCTGTAATCTTTCGGGCGTGAAATCCAAACCATCCGCCCTTGTCGATACCCGCGTCATTTACTGCGGAGATAACCTCGACCAACTGGCCAAGCTGCCGGACAAATGCGTTGACTTGATCTACATCGACCCACCGTTCAACTCCAATCGCAACTACGAGGTGTTTTGGGGCGAGACCAAGGAAAAACGGTCGTTCGACGACCGGCACGAATCAACCCAAGCTTACATAGAATTCATGCGCCCGCGATGCGTAGAAATGCACCGCGTGCTAAAGGAAGCCGGAAGTTTTTACTACCATTGCGACTGGCACGCCAGTCACTACGTCAAGATGATGCTTGACCATATTTTCGGCGAAAACCAATTCGTCAACGAGATCATCTGGAAGCGGCAATCGGCGCACAACGATGCCAAGCAAGGATCGAAGCACTATGGGCGAGTTCACGAATCGATTTTCTACTTCGTGAAGGGCAATGATTACACATTCAATCATCAGTACAAAGCATACGATCCAGAATATGTCGAAAAGTTCTATAAGCACGTTGATGCGGAAACCGGGCGCAGGTATTCGCTGGGCGATCTGGGAGCGCCGGGTGGCGCGGCTCCGTCAAAGGGCAATCCATTTTACGAGTTTCTTGGAATAGAACGTTATTGGCGTTTCAGCAAAGAGCGGATGCAGGAACTATATGAGAAGGGAGAAATCGTTCAGGTTAAGCCGGGTTCGGTTCCACGGCAAAAACGATACCTAGATGAAGGAAAGGGAACGCCGATTGGCACTGTTTGGGATGACATCGGGCCGGTGCAAGGTTCCGCTTCGCTCGGCTATCCGACTCAGAAGCCCGTTCCGCTTCTCGAGCGGATCATCAACGCAAGCTCGAATCCAAACGACATTGTGCTGGACGCCTTCTGCGGTTGCGGCACAGCCCTGGTTGCGGCGGAGAATCTTGGGCGCCAGTGGATCGGTATCGACGTTTCCCCCACAGCCTGCCGCGTCATGGCCAAACGCCTGCGCGATGTATGCAGCATCAAAGAGGATGAAAATCTCTGGAAGATCGGACGCGGCTTCGTCGTGCGCGACTTGCCTTGGACCGAAGAAAAGCTGCGGAAGATTCCACCGTTTGAGTTTGAGAACTGGGCCGTCATCGCGCTTGGCGGCTTAGGCAACAAAGCTCAGGTCGGCGATATGGGCGTCGATGGTCGAATCTTCCCAGTGGGTTCGGTTCCCAAAAAACAAGCCGATTCGCTGGAATTCATGGATCATTGGTATCCTATCCAGGTCAAACAGAAGGATAAGGCTGGCAGACCGGACATCGACGCCTTTGAAGCCATGATGATGCGAGAGGAACGGCAGAAAGGCTTCTTTGTCAGCTTCGACTATACTTCCGATGCCGAAACCGAGATTAGCCGATTCTTTAAGCAGACCGGCAAAGTCATCGTGGCGTTAACGGTTCAAGAAATCCTGGACGATCAAATAGGGATGAAACTGGCGTGAATTTGATAGGATATCCCCATGGCACCCAAATCAGCATCCAACCAGCCCCACACGGCATCGGACGATTACAACGAAGGCCCGCAAGCGGTGGCGCGATTCCGCGAAGCCGTGAGCCATCTGGCTAAGCTTCCCAAGTCAGCAATCCCCGCCCGCCAACCCCAAGCCAAACAGAAACGCAAGAAAAAGTAGCCCTCGCCACCCCCGCTAAAATCCAGCGAAATACGCTACCTGAGTCAAGTATATTGTTGCCCTATATATGGGCCAAAAGGGTGAAGGGTTTTTGACGGATTTTTCCGGATTTTTTGGCAGGCCGATTTTTGTCTTCCGCAAACCATTTGTCCGTCATAAATTACGAGTAAAAATAAATTTGCGATTTTGTAGACTTTTGTTGGCAAATTTTGGTGTTTTGGGCATTTTTGTAGAACATGCGTGTCGAAAATCCGCAGTCGATTATTAAATGTTGGGAGAAACCAGATCCAATCGGCCGCTCCCGACTTCGTGGTTTCACTTCATCAATTCCTTCACCTTATCAATGATGGCATCCGCCCAAATCTGATAGCCATCCGCGGTTGGATGCAGCGCATCAGCCATGATTTCTTTGGTGAGCGTGCCATCGGGGGTCAGGAATTTATCGCCGATGTCCATGTAGAAAATATGCTGTCCATCATCAAGGCTGGCGATTTTTTTGTTGAGCTCTTTGACGGTGGCCCGGCCTGGAAAATCGGCGGACAAGCCGCCCTCGATTTTCGGATTCCCGCGCGGGAATACGCCGAGCAGCAACAACCTGGCGTCAGGCTGGCGGGCTCGTATCTCCCGCACCACCGTCTTCACGCCCTCGGCGGCATCCGACACCGTGTTGCGGGGCGGTTGGTTGGGCATTGTTAAATTATTCGTCCCAATCATCAGCACGATGCATTTGGCTTTGAACCCTTCCAACTCGCCGTTCTGAATGCGCCAGAGAAGGTGCTGGGTGCGGTCAGAATTGATTCCGAAATTAGCCGCCTTCAGCGGGGCGAAATATTTATCCCATACGGTCTTGCCACGCGTGCGCCAAAAATCGGTGATGGAATCGCCCAGAAACAGCAGATCGATATCACCCGCCCTGGCGATCTGCAAAAACTGTGCGTGGCGGTCACGATTCCTGGCGGAGGGCTGGGTGGATGATGGCGCCGGTCCCGCACGGACGCGGGCAGGACCCGTTGAGGGGACGGTTGTTTGCGAAAACGCCACGTTGCCCAAAAACATCGTGAGCAACAAACCGATCATCCAAGGCTTTTTCATGTTCCCTACCGCTCTTTCCTCGTTACGAGACAGATTTCAATATATATGCCGGTGCGCCAACTCCTTGCAACCCCGGACGTGAATCGCCCCATACGCGCCTTGTAGCCCAAATACAACGACCCATGATGCCTGAACGCCTCAGCCCTCTTTTTCATGCTCGCCCCAACCCCGGTTCAAGTGGAATCGCACGCTGAAACATGCGTGGCGGCACGACTTGCGACAACCGGCACAGCATTTGTTTATGTCTTTCCATGCGATTGATGCCATTCATAGTGATGTCCCTGGCGTTGGCTGGTTGTGCTACTCATCCCGCTACGCATGCGAATGTTTCGCCGGATCAACAACTGACCTCGATTTACGGTCCCGGACCCTCCACGGGGTATATATCCGCCCCCGGTGCGGCCCTGGCGTTTGATCCGCCAGTTCTTGCGGGCACTGCGCGTATTGATCTTTCCCGCGATAACCGCGATACCGCTGCCTTTGCCGGTTATGAGGACTCCAAAACGACCGTCTACTACCTGAGCAGCGAAAATCGCCAGGGCAATTTTGATTCTGATGAGGGGTATCAACGCCGCGCCATCAGCGAAACCTTCGGCACCACCACCCGCTAATCTACCACTACGTCTCAACAATTCTACGATTGCCTGTTGGAATTCCATTTCCTTCTTGCAATCTGCCTTCAATCCGGCGATATTATTTAAGTCTGTTTCCCGTCGCATGTTAAACTCCATCCGAGGGAAGGCTATGGCAACAATTACGAAGAAGGAGTTGATTGACCGCATCGCTGACGAAGCATCCCAAAGGCGGGTGCAGGTAAAGCGCGTGGTTCAACAATTTCTTGATGAGATCGTGAACGAACTGGGGAAGGGGAACCGACTAGAGTTCCGCGACTTCGGGGTGTTCGAAACAAAGCTTCGCAAAGCGCGCAAAGCCCAGAACCCCAAGACCCTGCAACCGGTCGATGTACCGGAAAAACGCACGGTCAAGTTCAAGGTTGGGCGCCTGATGAAGCAAAAACTTGCTGATCTGATCGGCGGCCCCATCGACGACGAAGCGGGTGATGTCGCCGATATGGTTGAAAGCAGCGAAGACGGCGCTTCCGACGAATAGCCGGCGACTGGCTCCAGGAGCAGTCCAGGCGCGTCAACGTTTCGCGCAGTCATAGTGCCCGCCAGCAGATGGGCCGCTCGATTCATTGGGCATTGTGATTCGCTCAGGGCGCGATAAGAACCCAATGCTCCCCAACTTACGGCGACCCCGCGATTTCCATGTCGCTGTCTCTCGATTTATTACTCGATGAGCTTTTCTCGCAACGGGCTCAGGCTCAGCAACTTCGAACCCGCCGCATCGTCCGATCGCTTGATGCTGTGCATGTGGAAATCGATGGGGTCCGCTTCACCAATTTCTGCGGCAACGATTATCTGGGTCTGACCCACCATCCGCGCATCATCGCTGCCCTGGCAGCTTCGGCGGCAATCAACGGCTGCGGGGCGGGCGCCGCGGGGCTCATCAGTGGTTACACACCAGCCCACGCGGCCGCTGAGGCCGCAATCGCGGGATGGAAGGGGACCGGGGCTTCGATCCTGCTACCCAGCGGATATCAGGCCAATCACGCAGCCATTCAAACGGTTGCATCGGTGGGGGGTGCAAAACCAGGGCGGGTGCGATTTCTGATCGACAAGCTCGCCCATGCTTCGCTGCTTGACGCCGTTCGCGGAGCGAATGCGCCGTGGCGCGTCTTTCCTCACAATGGCATTAAAAAACTGGCTCGTCTTCTCCGCGAGGCCGAGGCTGGCCAGTTGCAGGTCGTCATCACCGAATCCATCTTCAGCATGGACGGCGACGCCGCGGACCTGGCGGCGCTTGCCGAGCTCAAATCAAAACATCCCTTTGTGCTACTTCTGGATGAAGCCCACGCGGGCGGTGTCTATGGACCCGGGGGCGCGGGGCTTGCGGCGGAATTAAAACTTTCGGGGGCTGTGGACATATCTATTGCAACGTTATCAAAAGCAGCAGGAGTGGCGGGGGGCGCGATTTGCGCGAGCCAAAAGTTCCGCGATGCCGTGGTCAATCTTGGGCGGGCGTACATCTATTCAACCAGTGTTCCGCCTGCAATCGCGGATGCGATTCGGGTTGCAATCGAAGTCATGAAAGATGAATCCCAGCGTGCCGCCCGTGTCAGGGCGCTGGCCAAAGAAGTGAGGGATCGACTGAAAACCGGCGGCCTGGATCTGCCTGCTGGCGATTCACCTATTATTCCGATCATTATCGGCGATGAAGCGGCGGCGCTGCGTCGCGCCCGCGAACTGGCGGACCGGAAGTTGCTGGTGCAGGCGGTGCGCCCGCCTTCGGTGCCACGCAACACCAGCCGCTTGCGCGTGACGCTGAGCTGCGAACACACCGACGCGGAAATCGGCCAGTTGATCGAGACGCTCTTAAAATAATTTCAGGTCGCTTCTGATATGACGGGACCGCGCCTCAATCGCAACCTGAATTGCGCCGAACCCGAACTGCTTCGAACCGGATCCCCCCGGCGCACGGAAATGCCGTGTCTATGCGTTATCTGGAGATGAAATCTGCTGCGACTGCGCGACCGCATTTTGCAGCGATCCCACCGCGCTATCAATGCGATGCATGGTTTTACTTATCAGATCCGCGGGTGGTTCCACGGAAGGCATCGCCTGTAGCAAAGAAAGGATCCGCTCAATGGACGCAAGACGCTTTGGCGTCACTTCACCGGGCATTACAAATTCCTTGGTCATTGAATCTCCAGGCTCCCGATCAAGAAGCAGGTCGATGGCTCGACGGTCATCGTCGCCCAATTTCTTAAGCATACAAGCCTCACAAGAAGGGTGGGGGACACCATCGTCGCCAAACCCGTCCGTTTCCACGGAGCTTCACACAATCTGAATAAAACGACCTGGCCGCCCTACGGGGTCGGCGCTGTTTCTACCTACGCTTTAGTTTTCGGCTGGTTCAGCGCTTTCCGTGGGACAGCTTCCACTGATCCGCGAAATACGCCACCGCCGCGTGCAGACGGGACTTTACGGTTCCTAAGGGAATACCAAGAATCTTACTGATTTGTTTATATGGAAATTGATGAAAATAAGACAAAAGAAGGATTTCGCGTAAATTTGCGGGCATGCCCATGACAGTCTTGTTCACCTGGTCCTGTAACTCGGCACGCTGCAACGGTTCGTCGGGCTGCGCGGCGGCACTTTGCATCAGGTCAATGAACTCGCCACCGTCTTCGCTATTTGGGTTGATGGACGCCTGGAGGGGGTTGGTCGGCCGGCGTGCCTGCGATCGGATTAAATCACGCGCTTTGTTTGCCGCGATGGTAAAAAGCCAGGGCCGAAACCGCCGCTGAAGATCAAAAGTATCGGCACTCTGATGTACCTGAAGAAATGATTCTTGAAATACGTCTTCCGCTGCCGCTCGATCCCCTAAAAACCGCACGAGGAAATGGAACAGCTCGCGCTGGTAACGTCCCATCAGTACAGGGAATGTGGCGCGGTTGCCCCGCCGATATTCATCCAGCAACTGCTCATCCGTGACACCGGCGCTGGCTTCGGTTCCGGGTGGGGGCACGGGGGGACTCTGGTCGGGATTGCGAAATGAATCGCCTTTCCCAACTGTTCCATGGTACCGCTCTTCTCGTTGATGAACTGACAAGCTCATAGTCCCTTCATGAGAGCAAACCAAGTACCCGAGCCGGAGTCAACTGGGAAATACAATTATAGGGGATTTAGCATCTCTATTTTGCACAACAGATCAACCCACAACCCGGCCCCATCATTGCTCCCTCGGTCTCCATAGACATAATATGCGGAATCAATGAAAGTTGCTGAGAAACCTGCCTTTTTTGGCTTTCTTCCAGAAGAACTCCAGGCCCACCTGGGCGATTGGGGCTGGCCACCATTTCGCGCCGCACAGGTCATCGACTGGGTGTATTCTAAGTTGGTCGTTGATCCAAGCCAAATGCAGAATCTTTCCAAGCTCGATCGCCTGAAACTGGGGGATGAAGTTGATTTTCAGCCGGGAAACGTTGTCCTTCGCCAGTCCAGCGCGGATGGAACCGAAAAACTGCTCGTGGGATGGCAGGATGGGGCGACTGCCGAATCTGTCATGATCCCCGACGCCGCGCGTCGCACCGCCTGCATCAGTTCCCAGGTGGGCTGCCCGGTCGGCTGCAAATTCTGCGCAAGCGGGCTCAACGGTGTGAAACAAAACCTTTCAGCCGCTCGAATTGTCGGGCAGGTTTTTCTCCTCAATCAGTTGCTTGCCAAGGCAGGCGAACGCATCACCAATATTGTTTTCATGGGCATGGGCGAGCCAATGGCTAATTACGCCAATGTGCTGCAGGCGATTCGCGTTCTTCATGACCCGCAATGTTTCAACATCGGCGCCCGCAAAATAACCGTTTCCACCGTGGGCGTGCCCTCCAAAATGCGCCAGCTTGCCGAGGAGGCGTTGCCCCTGAACCTGGCGATCTCCCTGCACGCGCCAAATGAAGCCCTGCGCAAGCAGCTCATTCCCTGGGCCGAGCACTTTAGCCTTGACGATATCCTTGATGCCGCCCGCTACTATTTCGATCGCACGGGCCGCGAAATTACGTTGGAATACATTCTGTTGTCGGGCGTGAATGACCAGCCTCAGCACGCGCGGCAACTGGCTGCCGTCTGCAAATCGCTTCGGGCCAACGTGAATCTGATTCGATACAACGAGGTGGAGGGCCTTCCCTTCGTTCGTCCGCAAAGCGAGGCGGTTGTCACGTTTCAATCCATCCTGCGGAACAACGGCATTAACGCGCACGTCCGAAAAAGTCGGGGCCGCGACATTGATGCCGCGTGTGGTCAGCTCCGGCGCAAGGAATCCGCGACGGAATCAACACTTGCCGTGCTGCCGGCGGGGGCGGCCCCATCATCCAAGGAAGACGGGGAAATTTAAATTCACTCGGGTGGGTTTCAGATGTCGCTGGCGTCCAGTCGATAATCCGATTACCTTCCAACCCGGAGTCGATATGCGCAACCTTTGCATGCGGACACTTCTCTTATCCACCGCCCTCTGCGGCGGGTGTGCCACACTCGTTCGCGGCACGCATCAGGACATGAAGTTTGATTCCGTTCCCAGGGGCGCCATCGTCGAAGTCGCGGGGAAGACGTACACCACGCCCTCGGAGATTGACCTTTGCCGCCGGGACACTTATCCCGTCACTATTTCCAAGCCGGGCTATCGCACCGTGAAGTTTGACGTCACCCCGCAGTGGGATGGCATCAGCCTGGTGGGTAATATGATCCTTCCCGGCGGCAGCATCGGCCTGGTCTACGATTCAAGCAACGGCGCCGCGCGAAGCTTCTATAAGCTGGCCAGGGTTGTCCTCGTCCCCGCTACCCAGCCGTCCGAGCCGCCCCTGGTTCTCAACGATTTCAAGGGCCATCTGCTGACCGACGACGAATTTGCCAGCGCCGTTCAGTCGGATCGTCGCGATCGTTCGCAGTTTTTCCGCGGGGAGCCGTAAACAGATGCCGGCGCTGCGCCCCTGTCACCGCGCCTTCACCCTGATTGAATTCATGGTCGCGATCGGAATTTTTGGAATTCTGATCGCGATTCTTCTTCCCTACGTCATCAGCCGCCGAGAGATGGCCCGCCGCACAATGTGTGAGGCGCGCATCGGACAAATTGGGCTTGCCCTCCTCCAGTACGCCAAGGACAACGGCTCCAAATCGCCACTGCCGCAAACGCCCGGAGATTCGGCCAAGCCCAATGGCTACGTCGCCTTTACCGGCCCCGATGATCCGAACCCCTTTGCCAAAGGCACCGCCGTCCGCTCCAATGACATTACCGCGTCGCTGTGGCTGCTGGAGCGCGGCGGCTATGTGGGCAACCCAGCGATCTTCAATTGCCCCAGCACAAGTGATGAGCCTGACGACCTGACAGATTCCAGAGGCGCGCAAGTCTCTCCGCTTAAGCGCAGTAACTTCCGAAGCCCCGGCAATCTCAGCTTTTCCTACGCTTCTCCGTTCACGGATGCGTTTGATTTCGCCCTTAGCAGCGATCGTCTTCCCTCCGGCTTCGCGGTGCTGGCCGACAAAAATCCGGGCTTCCAGTGCGAAGGCCTCCGCGTTGTGGGCCCCCCGCGGGATGCGCCGCCTTTTGTTCTGGCCACGGGAAATTCCCGCAACCACCAGCAGGCGGGCCAGAACGTCTTGCACCCGGCCGGCAATGTCTCCTTCGAATCCACCCCATATTGCGGCGTCTCTTATGACAACATTTACACCGCATTAGCTCCCAAGCGCCTCGAAGGCGCCCATCCCGTTCTGGATGCCCCCGGCTATCTCGGCCCTGATTTAGGCGCTGCCTATATGTATGACAGCTATCTCGTTCCCACCGCGCAAGACACCGCTCCCGCCCGGTAACCGCACGGCGCAATCGAGTTCCCTCCGCAAGATCCCGCTGCGAATAAAAACATTGCGCCAATCGCAAGATTTGCTTTGTCAATTTGCTCGCATCGTGCGATCATCGAAGCCGACGGACCGCCTTACAGGCATTCGATGTCGCAGGAGCTGGACATCTCTTGGCAGGTGCTCCGCCGAATCACCCGGGATTGGAACGGTGAGGCGGCGGAGCCAGTTGAAGTCACGCCGCTGGACGGCGGGTGCATCAGTACCACTGTCGCAATTCAGTTTGCCGATCATTCCAAAGCGGTCTGCAAGATTTCCGCTCATCGCGTCGATCGCAGTTACGTCAACGAAGCGCACCAACTTCGGCTGCTGGCCGGATTGGGCCTGCCGGTGCCGGCGGTGTATGCGGCCGAGGTGGGTACCCTTGATGACCCTCACAGCTACATCCTCATGGAATTTGTGGAAGGCGTGAACCTTGGCCAGGCGAAAAAGACCTGCACGCCCGAAGAATTCGATGGGCTGCAAACCCACCTGGCCGAACTATTGCTGCTGCTGCACCAGAACACCGCGCCGAGTTTCACCCGCGTGGAAATCGAACCACAGCCCAACCCGTTTTCCGCGTGGCCCGCATTCTTCCGCCACATATTCGACAACATCGCCGACGAGACGTTTCAGTCCAAGCTGCTGGCGATCAAATGCCGCAAACAAATTGCCAAGCTTCACGAGCGACTTGATCAACTGTTGATGCACGATGACGTCCCGCGACTGGTTCACTGGGATTTATGGGCAAGCAACATTCTTGCCCGCCGCGACGAAACCGGAACGTGGCGCATCACAGCTCTGCTGGACCCCAACTGCAAATACGCCCACGCCGAAGCCGAGATGGCTTACCTTGCCCTCTTTCGCACCTCAACCCCAGCTTTCATGAAAGCCTATCAACGCGAGAAGCGTCTAACCGACGATTACCACCGGGTCAGAAAGCCGATTTATCAGCTTTATTTCCTGCTGAATCACATGCATCTGTTCGGGCAGGAATATGCGCCGCAGGTAACGGCCGCTGTGGAAAGAATTGGATGCTTAGTTTGATAGAGCGCAAGTGCCACACCGCATTTGCCCCAATGGGATTTCGCCGTTTAAATTTGACGATTCCACACCTAACGAGTAAACCACCGAACGTAATAATTTACTCCATTGTTCCTTGTGTTGAAGTGCCTCCATGAGCGAGTTGAGCCGGTATGCCAAAGATTGGAATGCGTACAGCAAAGATTGGGATGCGGGTTTCGGTAAGGAGTTCGCACACATAGGAGACGAATGGAACGATGGCGCTAGAGAGGTCGACAAATTCGTTTTCGACCAATTTATCCGGCCATACACCGACGGCAAAAAGACTACACTTGAAGTCGGACCGGGAGGGGGCAAATGGACCGTGCAAATTGCGCCCCTCGTAAAGAAACTGATTGTCCTTGATGTCTCAAAGGAGATGCTGGAGAGAACACGGCAGCGATGTGAAACGCAGGGTCTGAAAAACGTTGAATTCGTGCTAGGCAACGCACGCGACTTTCAGCCCGTCGAGGACCAAAGCATTGATTTTTTCTTCAGCTACGATGTTTTCGTGCACATCACGATGGAGGACACTTTTGCCTACGTCCATGAAATGGCCCGCGTTCTTGCACCGGGCAGCACCGGTGTCTGCCATCACGCCGTAAACCATGTCGCGGCTGGTTTTTTCCGCCTCGAAAGAGAAATCGATTACTATCGCGCTGGTAAAAACACGATCGGGCAGTATTTCTACCATAGCCCCGAAAGCCTGCGACGCATGTACGAACACTGCGGCCTACCAGTAGTTCGCACAGATCAATGGTGGTGCATGCAAATCATGGCGTTTAGAAAAGCGGAGGGCAATTTCATTCCCGAACTTGAGCAGTTGCTTTGGACATTAATAAGATCTGAAGACGGTAAGTCCAAAGAGATCAATTCCGCCCTTAATCGGTTGCAAGGACTGCCCTTGCAACTTTCTGAGTACGTTAATCATTGGATAAAGGACATTCGTAGCAATCCGGATAAGGCAAACCGCCTCGAAAAGGCGGCAGCTATCCGTAGAGCATGGCGAGGTTTGCTTTAATTCGAAATGCAGCAATAAAATTCAGTTAAATGGATACATGCATTAGGTGCCGATAGACTCAACGATGGATCGGCGCGATCGCGCCTTTGAATCTCGTCGAAGTCCGCTATTCCTACGATTCTTCCAGCACAGAAACCGGCTGCCGCCCAGCAAAACCGGTCTGAATCTCGTGCCAGTAGCCAACGTTGTCTTCCCCCAGCTTCCAGCACAGGCACACATCATGCCCCTGGTGCCGCCCGGTGAAATCCACCAGGCCGATCTGGTAATCCTTCAGGTCGCAGCCCACGCCTTGCAGCTCATCCACATAATCCTGCAGATGCTCAATAGCATGGTCCAGCTTGGCCTGCATCCCCGGCTGGTCCTTGGGCTTGGCCATGACCACCGCTGCCTGCAGCGTGACCACCTGCTCGTGCGTCTTCACAACGTCGGTAACAATACGCCGAACCAGCGGCAGACTTCGATTCGCTTCCGCCAGCGTAAATCGCTTGGTGGACTTGGAAGGTTTGAGAGGCCGTGGGGTGAGAAACTGCGGACCGGCCATTGAAATCGCCGCCTTTCGTAGCGTCACCGCGAATAACTCGCGGCACGGGAAGCTGGCAGGTGTTTTCAACAACCCGCAAGCGTCACTGCCGACGCGTGGTTCGAACCTGATTATGATCTGTCCCGGGCGGCTGTCAATCAACCAATCCAGCCGCCATACATTTCATAGTAGGCGCAAAAAGTAAAACAGGAAAGCCAAGCCGGTCATGACGGCAAACCGACCATCACCGGACGATTTCCCAAAAAGCAAACCGGCAAGAACTGACAAGATCGACCGTTGGAGGAGGGCCGAAGAAGCAATTTTCCACAGACGTCCACGGCATCAGCCGGAGACTTCCGCTGAAAATGCGTAAGCGACTAAAACGACAAAAGGCCTAGGATTGCCCCTCCGCGGACGGATTGGAAGGATCATCCCAGCGGACATCCACATTGTCCGATAGCATTCCAAGCATCTTCCCGCCGCAGCGCACATATCCCGAGCGAACTTTGCCAGCCTGGTCTTCCACGGTGACGTAATAAACCTCCTGCCCCTTGGTGGTCGTCAGAAACATTGGCCCCCGCATCAGCATCCGCCGTTCAGAACTGACGATCCGAAAGCCGTTCTGCTGCGCCCATTGATCCAGCAGCGACTGACTCCGCGACGTCTTCAAGATAAGGGCGGCGATTGTGACGATGATAAGCAGGATAAAGAAGACAGGCATGGCGTTCCTAAGTTCCCAAATACCATTTAAAGTTGACTGAAAACTCTAATCGGAATCCAGCCAAAACAGAATCTCCCAATCCAGCGGTCGTCATAGTTTCTCTCGCCCCAAGTCACATCACATTGCCTATTACTTTGCTCGCAACTGTTCCACATTCTGGACATCGCTCTGGCGTAGCTCGGAGGTCGTAACCCACAATCAACCAAACCCACCACGGGCGCGGCTCTGTAAGAAGATCAAGAATCAACCCATTCACACAACCAAGTCTATCACATGCGCCCCCGAAAATTCACGGACCTTCAATAGCAGGCAATCCCTGATTCAAACTTCCCCGCATCCCCTTATCCACCTTCCAAAACCCATAAATCGCCAGCACCGTCCCAATCGGTACCATAAGCAAAAGAATAATATTCAACCACAACGTCGGCCAGCGCCGGTAAGCTGGAAAAGCAATTCGAATAACCAGCACGGCGCAAATTGCGGTCAGAAATACCCCCTCGATGCAAATCAACATCAACAGGATGAATCTTCCATCAGCATCAATCGTCGGAAGGAATCTCATCCAGCCCAGCATGATCATCCCGATTAGCAAAAAGAATCCAAAAGCGCCCAGTAGCGACGTATAGACGTAATCATGCGTCGACGGTGTTGAACTCGGTAGCATGGGAGTTGCATATTCCAGTGTCATTCTCCCAAATCTTAAGCTCATTCCACCTCGGCCACCACCGTCCACCTGAACCGAATTCCCCGCCGGCATTCGCCCCCGCCGGCTTACCAACCATCCGTCCTCAGTCGTGGGTCGATCCACAAATTCTCTGTAAAGTATTTCCAGGGCGTTGACATATTCCTATATAGGAATATAATTCGAATATGGCCCGCGCACCCACCACTTTAGACCCGTTTAACGCCGTGGCGGAACCCAAGCGGCGGCGGGTGATGGATGTGCTGGCCGGTGGTGAACGCCCGGTGAACGACATGGTTGAACTGCTCGGCTGGACGCAGCCGCAGGTTTCCAAGCATCTTGGGGTCCTGCGCGAAGTAGGGCTTGTCCGCGTGCGGCAGGAAGGGAGACAGCGCATGTACAGCCTGAATGGTGAGCCACTGAAGCCGATGCATGACTGGGTAAAAACATTTGAACGATTCTGGGCGCATCAACTCATACGCATCAAGACGCGGGCTGAAGAAAAAATGATGCGATCCAACAGCTCGAAACCAACCCCTTCCAAAGAAAAGGAGAAATGAAATGGTCAAGACAACAGAATTTCCGGCGGAGATGGTGCTCCACGTCAACCAGGAGATCGATATCCAGGCGCCCCTTGCGGTCGTCTTCGAATCGCTGCTGGAACAACTCGGGCCTGGTGGCGATTTGCCCAATGGGGCCCCCATGCCCATGAAGCTGGAAGCGTGGCCCGGAGGGCGCTGGTTCAGGGATCTGGGGAACAACGCCGGCCACTTCTGGGGCCATGTGCAGGTCATCAAGCCGCCCACGCTTCTGGAAATTACCGGGCCGATGTTCATGTCGTATCCGGTCGCTTCTCATTTCCAATATCGCCTCACCGAGCAGGGTCGCGGCACGCGCCTTAGTCTGCTGCATCGCGCTATGGGGCTCATCGCGCCCGAACATCGCGAGGGCGTTACGCGCGGTTACGCGCACATCATCTCGCGGATTAAAGCACGGTCGGAGAAGTAAATTCACTGGGTCGAACCCGATAAATTGTTTGCCCGCATTTCAGCGGTTTGATATGTAGAAGGAGCAACCATGAAAGCAATCGATGTCGTTAAAATGGCCCTGCAATCCAGCGATGAATTTTGCACATCGCTGGTTCAGGACATGCGCGATGCGCCCCTCACCCAGCCCACCGCGCGGGGCGGAAACCATCCGTTGTGGGTCATGGGCCACATGGCCCATACCGAGGGTGAGCTTGCCCACGTGATAACGGGCGAGCCCAATCCCGTTGCGGAGTGGAAGGATCTCTTCGGCGCCGGCTCGCAGCCCACGGCTGATGCCAAAAATTATCCATCCATTGACGAAGTCTTAAACAAATACCGCGAATTGCGAGCGTTGAATTTGAAGATGCTCGATAAGATCGGCGACGATGGGCTCGATCAATCGCCCAGGGCTGTTCCGAAAGGCATGGAACATATTTTCCCAACGATTGGAAAGGCGTACCTGGCGATTGCAATGCATCAGATGAGCCATGCCGGGCAGGTAACAGTTGCGCGCCGTGCCGCGGGGCGCAAACTGCTGGTAGGATAAGATATATTTGTACGACGACTGATTTCGAAATTTTTTTAAGGAGCATAAATATGGGCAGCACTACATTGGAAGTTGGAAAGAAACTGGTTGAATTGTGCCGCGCGGGCAAAAACAAAGACGCGATGGACACGCTTTACAGCCCCAACATTGTGAGCATCGAGGCACATGGCGACGCCAGCATGCCCGCCCGCCAGGAAGGGATTGCCGCCATTAAGGGCAAGGCCCAGTGGTGGGAAAGCAACCATGAGGTACACCGCGCCGAAGTTGCCGGTCCGTGGCCCCATGGTGATCGTTTCATCGTTCGGTTCACCTATGAAGTGACGCCCAAGGTCGGTCCCATGGCGGGCAAGCGCTTCACCATGGACGAAGCGGCGCTCTTCACCGTGAAGGACGGCAAGATCACCCAGGAAGAATTCTTCTATAGCATGGGTCAATGAAGGCTCTTCACGCCGCGACCATCGGCGTCACCTTTCTTAACCTGAACTTTACGGTTGCTTAGTAACATGGCGATTGTGAAGATGGTGCGCACGCCGCCAACCGGGTAAGTGAGCAAGAGGTGACGCATGGTCGACGAGCTGGCTATTGAAATCGACGCCCGGCCCGCGGGAACCGTGGTGCGATTGAAGGGGTGCGCGGGAATTCACGAAGGCCCGGTGCTCGAGCGTGCCCTGACGCGCATCTGCGCCGGAAAACCATGCCTGCTCATTCTGGACATGAGCCAACTGACGATGATCGCCAGCCTGGCCCTGGGGCAAATGGTGGCGGTTAAAAAAACCATGGAGCGCACCGGTGGCAAAATTCGCCTTGCCGCGGTTTCGCCGCCGGTAATGGGCACGCTGCGGCACGCCCGCCTCGACAGCATTTTCCCGTGTTTCGCGACGGTGGAAGAAGCCCTAATCGCAGCGTGATTTGGGTGAGTGTTTCGCCGCCCGTCGGATGTCATGGGGCATTGCTCAGTTCCATATTGTTGCGCGGGATTGCTCCGCATCTCTTTCGCCCGCCAGCGGCGCTGCTTATGATGGCCGCTTCGGTTGCCGCGCCTGCGGAGGCACGGGCATTTCAATCTGGCCTGCGAGGAGAACCCGATCATGATTGCTTCATCCTTTTCCCATCGCGTTTTTGCGAGTGTGCTGGCGGTTGGTCTTGCCGCCGCGAGTGCTGATGCGGGGCTGATTCATCGCTATTCGTTTAACGACGGAACAGCCAGGGATTCGGTCGGCAAGGTTGATGGCGCGCTGAAAGGGGCCGCCAGGATTACCGACGGAAAACTGGTTCTGGAAAACGGGGAAAAAACCAGCACTGACGAAAAGCTTTCCTACCTGGAATTCAGCGGGTCGGTCCTGCCGAAGGGGGGTAGCGTCACCCTGATGGTTTGGCTGACCGGCAAGGAAAGTCCAGCGTTTGCAAGGATTCTCGACATTGGCGACAAAAACGGCACGGAAGGCGAGGCGTTTATTTATCTGACGCCGCGCCACGATTCCGACCAGACCAAGGCCGCCATTACCGCGACGGATACCGGTTCCAAAGCATTCGTCGATGGACCACGCCTCGACGACGGCAAAGCGCACATGGCGGCAATTGTAATTGACGGGGCGACCAAGAAGCTTCATCTGTTTATCGATGGAAAAGAAACCGGCCCTGCCGCCGATTTGGGCGACAACACGCTGGAAGCGGTGCACCCCGTGCACAATTGGATTGGCAAATCAGCCTTCGAGGCCGACCCAGGGTTGACAGCTTCGATCGATGAATTTCGCGTTTATAATGAGGCGCTGGGCGCGGATGAAATCGGGGTGATCTACAAGGCCGGCGCCGATACGCTGCCCCCCTCGGCCCCTGGAGCAACGGGGAAGTGATGATCGCGCGGGCGTTCGAAGGAAGGATTAAAATGGGCTCAAGCAAGCATGACATTGAGGGCGAGGGAACCAAGCCGCGGGATCACGTCCACCCGCGCCACCGATTCTGGCGGCATGCCCATAAAGACTGGCGGGTTTGGACAGCGGTGGTGCTGATGCTGGCGCTGATGGGGGTGTATGTGATGACGGACAATCTCTCATTAAGACCGGGGAAAAGCCCGGTTTCACCTACGCCCGCGGCGAATGCGCCTTGAGGGTGGGCGATGCCTAACGGTAGTTCGCCAATTCTTCGTCCTCGGGAGTGTTCTGGAAGTGCGAGATTCTTCCGATTGAAGGATACTCAGGCGTGGATACCAATCAGTTCATTAATCAACTCTGTTGCCGGAGGACGTTGCGATGGCTGGGCGCTTAGGCATCGAAAGATCAGATGTCGCCAGCTCGGGTAGGTGACAAAGTCTGGATCGGTCTGGCCGGTTAGTAGGAATACAACCACTTTCCCGAATGCATATACATCTGCGCTCGAATGGGCTTCGGCGCCATCAAGTTGTTCTCTCGGGGCGTAGCCGTATGTCCCAGCTTGCTGGAAAGTATTAAGGGTTATCAGGCGAGAGAGATTTTTAGCGATGCCGAAATCTGTTAGCTTCCATCGGCCATCGATGGACAAGACATTGTTGGGCTTTAGGTCACGGTGAACGATGTTGTTGCCGTGCAGTTCGGCCAGCGCTTGTGCGATATTCAACGCGATCATTTTTGACAATGACACGGGGACCCCACCGCTTCCTTTCTGGGCTCGGACGAATACCTCTAAATCCCCGCCCTGCGCAAAGTCAGCAACAAGCGCAACGAAGTTATCGTTTTGGGGAATTGCCCGAATACGGATGACATGTTTAAAATTCAGGCGCATCAACTTCTCGTAAATTGCAAGTTCCCGCTGGAGCGCCACAGCTTCTCTCGACGCTTTACGGACGCGCTTAAGAAAAACGGTGTCACCGGAAGCAAGTTCCTTCGCCATATACGACTCCGCCATTCCACCGGACGTGAGCTGTCGAAGCAGTTCGTATCCTTCATAGGTTTCGGCGGGCGTGGAAACCCTTGAGCCGGGCGAATTTACCGGTCGAGCGGCCTCATCTATGGTTTTCGCTTCCGGCATTTCGGTAACAGATTTCAACGCACTGGCATTGCTCCCTGTTGTTTCGGAAAGATAGGAGGGACGCGGCAAAGCAGCATCCATTAACTCTTCGATATACAAAAGGATTGACGGTGAGAAACTGTTCTTAAACGGCGATCTGTGCTTGTAGGAAACAGCAGCTTGAATATAGGCATCATGCGCGGAACGGAGGGCGCCCGGCACCTTAATCATGTTCGCGGGATCCGTAACCCACACACCGGATACAACCGGGACCGCGGCGTAGACCGGCGCGTCCGTCTGAACAATCTGTCGAGGCCAACTCGGCGGAACGTCTAAACGACCTTGAAATAAAATGCGGCACCAATCGGCGGCAAGTGTTAAGGTCTCCACTTGTCCCACGTTTAATCTCAATTGATTCCTACGCAAACTCACCGACCAACTATTTTCGCCGGCGAGATGTGCCGTTCGGATTGAGTCGGCTAGAAAGGCAGCGCACGCTCGAGCTGTGACGTCCTTGGGCCAGAGACGGCGGAATGCTCGGGCGGCGGCGCCGAGATCGTACCGGTCGATCTGCGGGTCGAAATCGGGTGTACGCTTGGACAATATCAATTTCCCAGCGAAGGTGGTCCGCAGAATAAGCCGAGGGCTCGATCGGTTGGATCGCAGTTTCCTTGCGGCTTATTCAAGGGACCCACAAATTTCATCTCGTCAATTCGGGAATCACCATCTCGCTGCTTCAATTCCACAAAATCAGCCCAGGCTCAAACGCTGTCGCCAGGTCTGGATTTCCGGGCAGCACTCTCACCGCGAAGCCCTGCCTGCCGCTCGTGCGGCAATCAATTTTTCCGCTGAATTGGTGGCGTGTGTTGACGATCAGCTTGGCGTGGTTCATCGTCAGGATTTGCGGGGAGCCGATTTCTCCGGTGGCTGTGATGGGGCCGGCGTAGAGTTGTACCGTTACATCAGCGGGATCGATGTCGGGGAGATCGATGAGGGCTTCAACCTGCATGCTTTCGCCGACGCGGTAGTGTCCGTTGCCGCTGTGGTGGACGCCCGCGATTTTGATGCCGCCCCATTTGTGGCGGAGCTTGTCCTTGGCGTGGGCCAGGGCGATCGAGCGCTTTAAGCCATCGGTGGCGAGGTGGCGGCCGCGGAGGTCGGCGGGGAGATAGAACGTCTCAGCGTATTCCCTCACCATGCGGTTGGTGTTGAAGACGGGGCCGAGCTTGCGCATGCAGCTCTTCATGGTGGCGATCCAGTCGCGCGGGATGTTGTCCACATTGCGCTTGTAGAAAAGCGGAATGATCTGCTTTTCCAGAAGATCGTAGAGGGCCTGGCTTTCAAGCTGATCTTGCGTGTTGCCGTCGGAGTAGCTTTCGCCTCGGCCGATGGCCCAGCCGACGTCGGGGGTATAGCCTTCGACCCACCAGCCATCCAGCACCGAGCAATTGGGGACACCATTGGCAGCGGCTTTCATGCCACTGGTGCCGCTGGCTTCCATGCCGCGCTTGGGCGTGTTAAGCCAGACGTCGACGCCCTGCACCAGGAAGCGGGCAATGTTGATATCGTAGTTTTCCAGGAAGACGATGCGCCGCCGGACCGCGGGGTTTCTTGCGAAGTTGACGATGGTTTTGATCAGCTCCTTGCCCTCGTGATCAGCAGGGTGGGCTTTGCCGGCGAAGATGAACTGAATGGGGCGCTTGGTGTCTTCGATCAAGCGCTGCAGGCGGGCGGGATCGCGCATTAACAATGCGCCGCGCTTGTAGGTGGCGAAGCGACGGGCGAAGCCGATGGTGAGGGCCTCGGGGTCGAGGATTTCTTCCGCCAGGGCGATGTCGTCGAAAGAAGCGCCGCGCTTCATGAGCTGGTCCTTGAGGGCGTGGCGCGACCAGGCGACCAAACGCTCACGGCAGCGCTCGTGGCTGCGCCAGAGTTCTTCGTCGGGAATCTGCGTGACGCCCTCCCAGACGGATTGATCGGCGGGATTGGTGTGCCACTTGCCGCTGAGATAGCGATCGAGGATGTAGGCGATGTCCGGCGCCAGCCAGGAACGGACGTGGATGCCGTTGGTGATGTGCTTGATCGGCACTTCATCGGGCGGCACCTGGGGCCAGAGGTTGTGCCACATTTTCCGGCTGACATCGCCGTGGAGCGCGCTGACGCCGTTGACGCTGTCGGCCAGACGAATGGCCAGAACGGCCATCGAAAAGCCCTGCTTCTTATTGAAGACATCCTCACGGCCCAGGGCGAGGAAGCCTTCTTCATCCAACTTCAGAGCGGGGAAGTAGCTCTTGAAATACTTGACCATGAGGTCGGGAGAGAAGGTGTCGATGCCGGCAGGGACCGGCGTGTGGGTGGTGAAGACGTTGGTGGCCATCACCTGCTGGCGGGCTTCATCGAAGGTCAGCGTGCTGCTTTGCAGGAAGACGCGAATGCGCTCAAGGGCGAGGAAGGCACTGTGGCCTTCGTTCATGTGGAATACGGTTGGCGTGACGTGTACAGCTTCGAGGGCGCGGACGCCGCCGATGCCCAGAACTATTTCCTGCTTGATGCGCATCTCGGTGCCGCCGCCGTAAAGGCGAGCGGTGATGTCGCGATCGGCTGGGGCGTTTTCCGGGAGATTTGTATCCAGCAGATAGAGCGGAATACGGCCGATATTGGCGCGCCACACTTTGCAGAAGACGGCGTTTTCGGGGAGATCGACCCTCACTTGCACGGCCGAGCCATCGTCGTACTTCATGGGCTCGATGGGCAGGTTGTAGAAATCCAACTCAGGGTAAGCTTCCTGCTGCCAGCCGTCGGCGGTCAGGTATTGCTGGAAATAACCGTTGCGATAGAGGAGGCCGACGCCCAAAAGGGGAAGGCCGATTTCGCTGGCGCTTTTGAGATGATCGCCGGCGAGTATTCCCAGGCCACCGGAATAAATGGGCAGGGATTCGTGGATGCCGAATTCCGCGGAGAAGTAGGCGACCTGGAAGGGGGTTTTGGTGTTTGCGGCTTCGGGCGGATGGGTCTTGAGAAACCAGCCTAGTTCGCGGAGGTGTTCCTTGAACTGCTGATAGACGCGGTTCATGTGAACCAGGTATCCGTCGTCGGTGGAAGCCGCCAGAAGCTTGGACTGGTCGATTGCGCCGAGGAGCTTCACCGGGTTGTGGTAGACGTCTTCCCAAAGGATGCGGTCGAGGCGACGAAACAGTTCCACGCCATCGGGTTGCCAGACCCACCAAAGGTTGTGGGCCATCTCCAGAAGCGGCTGCAAGGGAGCGGGCACATCCGGAAAAACCTGGAAGGTACGAATGCTGGGTGTCAAAAAATCAGCCATGAATCAGCCACCTTTTGTGAGCAAGAGCGCGATGGGGGCATTTTGCGGTATTTCCGGGCGGCGGTAAAGTCGTCATAACCGGCTTAACCGATTCCGCTTCACACTTAATCGCAAGCGAGGACCGCAGGCGGGCGGGTCGGGATCTGATTATTTTTATTTGGCTTTGGGCTCGATGCGCTTGGCGTAGAACTGCGATTCGGTGGCCCGCTGGCCTATGTAGTGGAGGTTGAAGGTATATTCAATGGGCGATTTACGGAAGAAATCGGTGATGCGCTCGCCATGACGGATCTGGCGTTCGAGGTTTTCATCGATCTGGTCTTGCAGTTCCAACGGGACCAGGCGCTGACGGTCATAATCCCACTGGGGATCAACGCGGACGAGGAGGTGGGCTTCTTCCCAATCGATTGGGTAGCCCTGAATGTATCCTTCGCCGGTTCGAGGCGTGTAAAACCAGTAGCAGATGAAGCGGTCCTTCCAAACCGTGGAAACGGCGTTTTCGGCGCCGGTAATCAACCTGGCATGGGAAGTGCGAATGGCTTGGCCGCTGAGTGGCTTGCAGACCCACACTTTTCGCTCGCGGCAGTCATACAAGCCGACGTGCGGGTATTTGCCGTTGAATTTGTCGGTGCACAGCTTGGCACTCACGCGAGGCGCGGCATTATCTTCCTCGCGTTTCCCTATCCCGAACATGCCGCCAAATCCTTCACGGTCGCTTTGGTTCCTTTGTGAAGGATAATTCGATGAGGGCAAAACGCAAATTTGGGCCTATAAGCCTGGCGCTACTTCCCGAACATTTTCGCGACGATGAAAATTACGATCGCGCCGGGAATTCCGCCTCCGAGCAGCAACCAGATCATTGCATAACCAGCGGCCGCCACCGGGGGGGCAATCATTGCAAGTTCCATCATGGCATCACCCTAAAAAAAGTTCGAGATTCAATCACCAGCACACGCTGAACTGATGCTATGCAATAGATGTGCCCGGCTGGATGACTCATTCCATTGTGGTGTGATTGCAAAAAAACGGCGTAGGCCGGGGATGGCATACGCCGTTTTGTCGCGGCGACCGTGCGAGGTGCGCGGTCGGGTTATTTGACCGTCAGCGAGTAAGGAGCGGCGAGCACCACAGGACGTTGCTGGAGCAGCATGAGAATTTGCATTTCCTGGCTCAGGCTCTGGCGCACGGGCGCGGGCAGGGCGTTGATGAGGCTGTCGGCGCTGATGTTCAATTTGGGAGAGAAGGGCATGGCGGCATCGGAACCGCCCGCGCCGGCGGCGGCGAAGACATCGGCAAGGGTTTTGGCGGGCGGGAGGACGCGGACGTCATAGCTGCCGGGTTCGAGTTCGACCTTGTTGGCGGCGTAATCGATGGCATCTTTCACGCCACCGATCCGATCGACCATGCCGAGGTCCTTGGCCTGCTTGGCGGAGAAAATGCGGCCGCGGGCGATCGCATCAATGTCCTTGATCTTGCCGTCGCGGGTGGTCATCACGCGCTCGGTGAACTGGTCGTAGGTTTCGTGCATCCATCCGGTGACCTGGCGGCGCTGGGTGTCGGTCCAGTCGGTGCTGGAGCTGAACAAATCGGAGTTGCGCCCGCGCAGGAATGATTCGGTATGAAGGCCGAGCTTTTCAAATAGATCGTGGGTGACGAACTTGCCGCCGACCACACCGATTGAGCCGACGATGGCGGTAGGATCGGCAAAGATATATTCGCCGCTGGAGGCGAGGTAATAGCCACCGCTGGCGGCCTCTGAGCCGATGGAAATGATGACAGGCTTGGTCTTAGCGACGCGGCGGACCGCCTGCCACATGACTTCACTGGCCAGGGCGCTGCCACCGGGCGAATCGATGCGGATGACGACCGCCTGGATTTTGTCGTCGCGCTCGGCGAGCCGGAGGGCGCGGCGGATGGTGTCGGAGCCGACGTTGCTGTCGCCGCCGAAGAGGCCCTGGCCACCATCACCGTCGACGATGACGCCCTCGGCATAAACGATGCCGATGGCGGGGCGATCGGAAACGACGGGCTTCTTGTTCAGCAGGGCGAAAAACGCAAAGGGGCTGGAAAGATCCACCTGGTCCTTTTCGACCGCTCCGTAGTTGGTGAGGAGTTCGAACTTGCGTCCCAATTCGGCGGTGATCATCTCGCGCATGCCGTCGAGCTCGACCAGATGATCGACCAGGCCGCGATTCTTGGCGACCCTTCCGGTGACCAGAGCATCGTCCATCAGCTCCTTGACATCATCATGCGAGATGTTGCGGCTTAGGCTGATCGTGTCAATGATTTGTTCGTAGAGGGAATCGGCTAGTTTGTTCAGTTCCCCACGCAGTTCAATGCTTGCGGTGGCGCGGGTAAATTCCTCATCGGCGCCCTTATATTCACCGATCTGAACGTAGTTGGCCTTGACCCCGACCTTATCCAACAGATCCTTGGCGAACATTAATTCGAACCCGACGCCGGGGACCATGATGTCGCCGCCCTGCATCATGCAGATGTCCGTGGCGCCGCAGGCGGCGAGATAGCTGCTGGTATCGTAGGAATCGGCATAGACGAAGGTGCGTTTGCCATCGCGATGGAGGCTGTTCAGCTCAGTGCGGAGTTCCAGCGCCTGCGAGAGGTTGAGGGAGCCATCGCCCAGCGTGATGAAGATGGCGCGAACGGCGTTGTCGTGGCGGGCGGACTCAAGGCGATCGATGAGCACGCGGAGGGTTAAGCCCTCCTCTTTGCCGAAGAGGGAGAAATCCGCCGGCTTTTCCAGCGTGGGGCCTGCCAGATCAAAATAGGCGACTTTGGGGAGTTTGTCCTGCTGGGTTTGGACTTGACGCATGCGCTGCATCAATTCGGCGGGCGTGGGAAATTTGTTGGACTGCTTGTCCGCGACGCCGAGAGGCTTGCTGTCGGTTTGCTTGGCGCTGACGGCGGCCTTCGCCGCGTTGGCGACCCCCGCGGTTTTCTTTTCGGCGGCGGAGGCGATCTGCTTTTCCACCGATGAGGATTTGGGTGATCCGGTGGATTGCACCACCATTGGACTGGTCTGCGTCGCCGGGCTGTTGCCGGGCTGGGTGGTTGGATCGTCAGCGATGCCCATCTGGCAAAGCCCGCCCAATGCGACCGCGAACATCACGACCGCCGCACTGCACCGCTTCATCATGTTACTCCCGTGCAAAGTTTTCCCCAGAACGACGAATTTCACAATAATATTGGGCTTCATGGAGCGAAGGTTCAATGAAAATATCCGAAGTAAAGGCGGTTGTCGCGTAAAAACCGCGCTGGAATGGGGCAGCGCCTTCAATTGACGGTCCTTACATGACTTCTATAATGCCGCCAACTTTTCAAACCTTGGGCGACTCGTTCAGGAAGGAGCAGCGCATTGCATTGGATGAGGGCCAGCCTCGGCTGGATGCTGCTTGCCGCCTGGGTTGTTCCCGCACTGGGCCAATACGCTTCCACCAGCGAAAAACTGCTGATTACCGCCAAAACCGCTGACACCTGGGTCGACGGCCAGAACAATATCGTCCAGTTGCGTGGTCCGGTTTCAATCGAAATGGACGACGAGACCCTCACGGCTGACGATGCCGTCATTTGGCTCACGCCGGTGCCCGGCGGCCTTTTGCAGGAACAAGAGGCTCGAATTGCGCTGATTGGCAACGCGGTGCTGACCGCGAGGGACAATCACGTCACGCGCAGCGGACCGCGCCTGCTGGTGAGCAGCACGCTGCGCGGAACGATCCAACTGACGGCGGATCGGAATGCGCGCGACCGTTCCGGCAGCAATTTATATCGGCAGGCGCTGAGCTTCCGAGAGCAAGGCGGAATTCCGGTGGAAGCGCCGCCGATGGCATTGCCCGCGCCCGAACGGGAGCCGGCGACCGAATCATCATCATCGGCGTCGCTGACGATTTCGACTTCCGCCGCGCCGGCCCTTTTGCCTTTGCAACGTGCGGGCGTCGCGCTGTCGCCGACGCCTTCCGTGCAAGCGAACAAAGGCGCGGGCGGAGTGATTGAGTTTCACTCTCGCACCTATGAGCAGATGGTGGATGCGGACAATGATGTCGTCGTTGTTCTTTCGGGCGGAGTGACCATCACTCAAAATCGCGATAACGGGGATTTCCTTGAGCTGCTGGCCAACAAGGTGGTGCTCTTCACCAGCCTGAAAAATGATCAGATGAAGGCGGTGGATATGTCTTCGATGGGTCGGAAAATTACCGCGGCCTATCTGGAAGGGGATGTCCGCATCAATCTGACTCCGGCAACGAACCTGAAGCCGGAACAGCGGATGACCGCCGACCGGGCGTATTACGATTTTCCGACGGATCGGGCGGTGCTAACGGACGTGGTGCTGCACACCATCGACCCGCAGACGCAAATTCCCATTATAGTGCGGGCCCAGAAACTCCATCAGCTCGCCCAGGACGAATACACGGCCAATAAGGTGGAGATGACCACCAGCAGCTTTGCGGTGCCGACGTATAGCGTGCGGGCCAGCTATGCTTATATCCATCAGGAACCGGCCGACGGCGCCGAGACCAACTATGATTTCGTGGCGGATGACGCGACGATGCGGACCTTCGGCTTGCCGCTGTTTTACCTGCCCTATCTCTCCGGAACGGTTAACAATGACGCGTTCCCGCTGCGCGGTTTTTCATTTGGCACATCCAGAGTTTTTGGCACGTCGGTGACGAGCGAATGGGGCTTGTTTGAATCGCTTGGCAAGCCGCGGCCCAGGGATCTGGATCTTTCCTTCCGCGTCGACGATTTCTCCGCTCGCGGTTTCGGGGGCGGGATTGACGGAAAGTACAATGGAAGCCATATCAACGAATCGACGCTCGATCCGTGGAGCTTTTCGGGCGATTTTAAATCGTTCATCATGAACGATAAGGGGATTGACAATCTGGGCGGCCAACGCGCCCTGGTGACGCCGCCGACCGATCTTCGCGGCATGTTCCTGTGGGAACATCAGCACTTTTTTCCGGATGACTGGCAGGTTCAACTGCGAGCGGGCTATGTATCGGACCCGACATTTCTTGAGGAATACTATCGCGACAATTTCGGCCAGGACCTGCCGTACAACGCCTCGCTTTATGTAAAGCGGCAGCATGACGAGGAGGCGATTACCTTCCTTTCGGAGGTGAACACGACTCCGTTCACAACGAATGCCGACCGCCAGCAGGAACAGTTTGATGTTGAGCGGCTGCCGGAGGTGGGTTACCGCCGCATTGGCGATAGCATTGCCGGCGATGACCTCACCTGGTTCAGCAACAACAGCGCATCGCGCCTGCGCTTCGTCCAAAGCCACGCGACGCTGCTTCAGCAGGGATTCTATCCGGGGCTTTCGCCGGGAATTCCTTCTGAGGGTTTCACCGGGACGACCGGAACTCCTGTTTATCGCGGCGATACGAGCCAGGAACTGGATTGGCCGTTGCAGGTCGGGCAGTTCAAGGTTGTGCCGTATGCGCTGGGACGAGTGACCACTTATTCCGACAGCCCTGGCGGGGATGCGCAAACCCGTCTATACAGCGGCGCGGGCGTTCGGATGACGACCGCGTTTTGGAAGATTGATGAAGGGGCTGAATCGGACCTGCTCAATGTTCACCGGCTGCGGCACATCATCGAGCCCGAGCTGAATCTTTACACCGCGGGCACCACGGTCGATCGCAGCCGACTGTTTATTTACGACGAAGATGTGGATGGGGTCAGTGATATTTCCGCGGCGCAGCTGGCACTGCATCAGCGGTGGGAAACGATGCGCGGCGGGCCGGGGCGGTGGCATAGCGTGGACTTGTTCGATTTGAATGTTGAAGGAAACTTCTTCACGAACCAGCCGCCCCCGGGCCAACTTCAGCCGACGCAGTTTCGCGGTTTGTTCTTTCCCTCCAACCCGGGAACGTCCGTGGCGCGGCAGGGAATTAATGCCGATGCCGCCTGGCATATCAGCGACACGACATCGTTGCTGGCGTCGCAGGAATGGAACCTCGATCAGCGCGAGCAAGCAACGGCCTCGGCGGGTCTTTCGGTGACGCGCGACGAACGTGTGAGTTATTTCGTTGGAGACACCTACCTCCAGGCGCTCAATTCGCAGGTCATCAGCGGCATTGTCGAATATCGATTGACGCCGAAATATACGGTACAGCTCGGGCAGAGCTTCAACTTCGGGGACACCCATGACGTGAATACGGTTGCTACCGTCATCCGACGGTTCGACACGGTTTCGGTTTCATTCACCATCTACCATGATGCCGTCACGAACCTGAGCGGCTTTAATTTCAACCTGATTCCGCTGGGGCTTAAGGGGTTGAGCGGCGGATTAACGGGTTTGACCGGCCAATAGGCCTGTTCGCCGGACAATGTAAGAATGTCATCCGCCGGCGCTTGTTCATTTGCGCTTTTGAAAATTCCTCAGAACGCCTTGAGCAGGACGCGCACGACGCGGCCCAGTCCGGCTTTAGCATTGCCGATGAATTGCTGGAAGATTTTGTTGGTCACCTCCATGAATTCTTCCATGCTCGCGAGGCGCTGGCGCGTGAGTTGAACGTCCTGGCCGCGGGCGGCGACCTTTCCGATTTCGGCGGCATCCAGCATTTTGTGGCATTGCTTGATTGTTTCCAGCACAGGGTCCATTTCCCGGCGTTTCCGTTCGGCGGCAATGATGCTGAAGATTTCCCAAACATCGGTAAGGCTTTCGAAGAACTCGCGCCGCTCGCCCCGCTTATGCATGCGGCGAACAATTCCCCAATCGCAAAGCGCGCGCAGAGACATGCTGGCATTTCCCCGGCTGATGTTCAACCGATCCATCACATCGTCGGTGCAAAGCGGCTGGGCCACCACGTAAAGCAGGGCGTGGATTTCGCCCATGGTGCGGTTGATGCCCCAGGTCTGGCCCATTTCGCCCCATCGGCGGATGAACAGGTCCTGGGCGACACGCAGCTGCTGGCCCACGGGGGTAGCCTTGCTGGTGATTAAAGGGCGCTCGATATCGCCCTTGGGCGGTGCGCTGGCGAGGGCCCCGGTTTTGCTGGCTCCGTTTCCATTTGCCGCGCCGGTGGTATCGGCAACATTCATTGTTCCTCCAGTTTCAGTAAGTACTGAAACAATATTGGGTACGGAAGATACGAAAATCAAATTTCAAGTTGTTTGAAAGCTTTGAAAGATCGCGAAGACAGATCGCGGCACCTGGCGCGCAGTCGTCCCACTTCGACCGTGTCGAGCACGTTGTCGTTTACCGCTTAACGGTGAATTTAAACTGACCCGATGTTTTGTGGTCTTGGAGGCAGGTTGCCTTCCAAACTACTTTGTAGGTTCCGGTGGAAATCTTCGATAGTGAAACAATTAGCAGCGTTGTGTCCTTTGAATCTCCATGGGAGTCTTTCTTGTCGACTTGGTAGCCGTCTTTATCAAAGACCTCGATAACGCTCTGATCGGCTTTGATATCGTCGTCAAACCAGATTGCCACCACCGTCGGCGCGGTTTCCAGCTGCTGTCCGACCTTCGGTTTTGAATGATCGGCGAACGCATGAGCGCCCGCGGAATTCCGGACCACGAGCAGCAACAAAAGCGCGGAGCACACCGGCGCCATGATTTTATATTTCATAGCTATATTCCAAAAATTGGATGACCGAAAATTTTCGGGAACAAGTCGTCGATAAAAAGTTGTAACTGCAGGACCGCTCCGACGTGGGGCCCAGTTTGACCGTTGATTGGAATCAACGCCTCGACGCCCAGTTGAAAATCGGGGGCTTCCCACAACACGCCGGGGTTGATCGTTCCCGTTGTATGCCCGTCAGCCCCACGGTTCAGCCCGGTATTCATTGAAAACTCCACCAGCGGAATCATGTTTTTGAAAGGTGCTGGCAAACCGACATCTTTCACATGCTGTTGCAAATAAGGCAAGCTGTATTCCAACGCCAGTCCCCACGGCAACGTGTTTGGGTTTGCGGTGCTGGTTGGCAGGCTCAACCCCACCTGGCCCGTGAGGGCAAAGGGCTTGAGAAAATCCACGGAATCCGGTAGATCGCCCAATCCCTTTCCGAAGTAAACCATTGGCGTGAATGTGGTAAACGAATTAGCGAATCTGGGATTTCCCGTTCCGCCGATTTGCACTTGCCCCCCCACGGACAAAATCCACTCATGTTTTACATTTTCCCACATGATGTACTTGGCGATCATGACCACATCGCCAAACCCGCTGGAAGTTCCCTGGCCTGGTGTCTTTACCGAAATAAATTGATCGGAAACGCCCAGCGAAAATTTTGGAAATAAGAGCTTGTCAAATTCAAACCCCGTGTCAATCTCGCGGCTTGAAGGGCCGTTATCGCCTCCCGGATTGGCAAAAATAGAAAGCGTCGGCAATGCCAGTTCATCGGCGGCGAATGGATCGTCCGTCGTCGCTGTCGGCGGGAAAAACCGATTCCCGACAATGCCATGTGCCCCTACCATTTCCGTCATGACGCCAACCGTAAGCAGAACTACTATTGCAGCCTTTATCCGTCTAGAGCAAAACATAAATATTCCTCACCAGGTTTTAAGGAGAAGTAAGTCCGCGCGCCACAAAAGCGAGCCGATGCCAGATTTAATCGAGCTAAAAAAGTGAAGGTCAGATGAGGGCTGGAGGGCCACGGCTATCAAAAGGCAGGTTGACAATGCCGTGGACGCGCTGTCGCGCCGCCGCGATTTCCGTTCGCTGCAAAAGCATCAGGGGCGCCAATGACAAATCAAATACGGGTGGCACCGTGAAATGGACTGCCACAAAGCAAATCGCGCAATATTTTGAAGAGTCCAATGGATAGTTAGACTTAGGCCCCTTTCCCGGGGCTCTGGAATGGGCCGGTTTTACGGCCGCACAGAATGGACACTCACCGGACAGACTTGCTGTGGTAGATGCGCTCCCCGGCAGCGGCACCATCCCGCGCCGATGGCCAGGTACAATGACATTCAGCCAGACCACCTGGAATATCAGTACCAAGAAATGAATCCATTTCCTTCGCATACCATAAGTGTATCCGCATGAATTCGGGATGCAAAATCAAATACTTCTCTGGCAGTTGCCGGTAAGATGCGGTGGTGAATTTGCCTGTTTCACCACCGCCGCGGTTGGCTGAGGAGCATTTGCGCCAACTGGGGGCGGCGCGCATCAATGCCCGGAAGATTAACCGCGCGGTATCGGTCGCGAAATCCGATGGATGGGTAATCGCGGTTTTTGCGGGGCTTACCCTGGTGTTCGGGTTAACGGATATCCCCAGCATTATTATCAGCCTCATTTTCGGCGCTCTGGCGTTTTTCGAGCTTAAGGGCGCTGGAAAGCTGCGGCGCCTTGATCCAGACGCGCCCAGGATGTTGGGGTACAACCAGATCGCGATGGCGGTGATGCTGATCGCTTACGCGAGTTGGCACATTGTCAGCGAGCTTACCGGCCATGGTGAGCTGAATTCGGCGCTGGGGACTGATCCGCAGGTGAGAGAGATGCTTCAGTCCAGCGCGCCGCTGATCCGTTCGATTATGCTGGGATTCTACGGGTTGCTTATCGCCATTGCGATCTTCTGTCAGGGTGGCATGGCGCTTTATTATTTTTCGCGGCTCAAATACCTCGAGGCTTACGTGAAGGAGACGCCGCCCTGGATCCTGGCGATGCAGAAGGCTGGAATGTCGATCTAGCCAAAGACTTCCGTTGCTGAGTTGATTCGCTGTCTATAACCCCTTATTCTCGCTTACAAATGCACGGACGAGCGAAATACGATTTAAAGGCGAATTTCCCCGGATCATCCCAGCAGCTTCCCATGGCGATTGACGCCCTGGAAGGGCGCGTCTTGCTGAGCGGGGTGTCTTATCTCCCATTCACGCAGGCGGCGGTGAATGGGGCTCCGCGCGGCGTTGCCATCGCTGATTTTAATGGCGACGGAATTCCTGATATTGCCGTGGCGAATTCGACGGATAACACGGTTGGGGTGCTGCTTGGCAATGGCAACGGCACCTTCCAAGCGGAGGCGCGCGTCGGCGTGGGGATTGAGCCATTGGGCATCGCGGTGGCCGACCTGGCGGGTAATGGCAGGCAGGATATTGTTGTCGTCAATTCGCTGGATAACACCGTGGGGGTGTTGATGGGAAACGGGGACGGGACATTTCAACCGGAAGCTATTTACGGGACCGGCCATAACCCGGGATCGGTGGCCATTGTCGATGTCAACCATGATGGCAAGCTGGATCTGGTTACATCCGATGCCGGCGATAACGCGGTGAGCGTTCTGCTTGGGAATGGCGATGGCACATTTCAAGCGCGGACGAGCTACGCCGTTGGCCGCTCGCCTGATTATCTGGCGGTGGGGGACCTGGGGAACGGGTCACCCGATATTGTGACGGCAAACTTCCTCGACGGAACGATCAGTGTGCTGCTTAATAATGGCAGCGGCGCTTTCGCTCCCCAGCATGTTTATGGGGTGGGCGGCGAGCCGATTTCGGTGGCGATTGGGAATTTCAATGGAAAGAACGGCGTTGTCGTCGCTGACGAGGCTGACAATGCGGTCAGCGTTCTGCTGGGCAACGGGGACGGGAGCCTTCAGGCACAGGTGCAGTATGGGGTTGGCCTTTTCCCTTTTGCTGTCACAACCGCTGACGTGAACAACGACGGCAAAACGGATATTGTCGCGGCCAATCTTGGGAACACTAATAAGATCGGCTCCGTGAGCATTCTACTTGGGAATGGGGATGGAACGTTCCAGCAGCAGATCGGCGTTAATACCGCCCCGCGGCCCAATGGCATTGTCGTTGGCGATCTGAACGGAGACGGGGTTCCCGATATCGTCACTTCCGATTTCTTTAATAACACCGTGGGCATCTTGCTCAGCAATACCAGCAGCGTGAATAACGGAATTCTCCAGATCAACGGGACGCCCGGTCCGGACAATATTGATCTTTCACTTTCGAATGGCATCTATACCGTGAACCAGGCGAACGTGGGATCGTCGACGTTTCCGGCCAGCTCGGTTCAGCAAATCGTGATTAACGGCGGCGCGGGGAACGACACGATCACCGTTGAATCAAGCGTGACGCTGGGCGTGGTCATTAACGGCGGCCCAGGAAATGATTCTCTCACCGGCGGGGCCGGCAACGATACAATCAATGGCGGCCCGGGCAATGATACGCTGCTGGGCGCCGGTGGAAATGATTCTCTTGTGGGTGGGGCCGGTGACGATTCACTCCGCGGCGGCCCGGGCGACAACACGCTGTGGGGCGGCATCGGAAACGACAGCCTTTGGGGCGGCCCTGGAAATAACCTGCTTGAGGGACGCGCGGGAAATGATCTGATCGCCTCCGCGCTTGGCAGTCACGATACCGTCTTCGGCGGCGCGGGTTCCGACACATTGCTCGCTCACGGCAACGACGTCATCCCCAACAATGATGTGGAAAGCGTTTTGAATACCTGATGGCCTGTCCGGCAGTGCGGAAAATTATCGGTGGTTACGCTTAATTGCCGCAAGCCCCGCTGTTGCGATTTGATTGCCCGGATCGAGCGAGAGAGCAATGTTGAGCTCTTTTATCGCGCCAGATTCATCTCCAAGATTATAAAGAACGGTCCCGAGATTTAAGTGTGCCTGCACATTATCCGGATCAAATTTCAAAGCACGCTGGCACATTTCCCGCGCCTGCGCAAGGCGCCCGATCTGGCCTAACGCGCCACCGAGCTGACTCATAACTTGCGCGTTATCGGGAGCGAGTTTCAGGGCCTGCCTGAAGCTTCTGATGGCGCCTGCCATATCACGCCCGCGGGCGCGGGCGGCGCCCTGCGTTACAAAGGCGGGCATGTAATCCGCATTGAGCTGCAGCGCCATGCCAGCCTCGGTGGTGGCAGTTGCCACATCGCCCGAATCGAGTGCATTGGCGGCGAGCTGATTGTGCGCGACCCAACTGTTGGGGTTAACGTCCACCGCGTGGCTAAAGAGTGTTTGTGTGTCGCGCCAATAAAGCGATTGGCGAAAAGTGAGCCCGGCGATTGCGAGCAGAACGATTCGAGAAAGCAGTTTTACGGATTGATCGGCGCGGCGATGCATATCTTTCGATGATTTTTCCCATTGCGCCACCAAGGATGCGACGATCAGCCCGGTCCCCAGCATGGGTATATACAGATAATGGTCGGCAACAGTCGAAAACTTTTGGAAATCAAAGCTCACAAACCCAAGCAATGGCAGCAACCCAGCCACGAACACAAGTCCGCCTGCAAGAACCCCGGGGACGGCGCGGCGTATTCGCCAGATCACCGTTGCAACAACCGCGGGGGCGATCCAGACGATGTTAGCCCACTTTTGAAGGGCCAGGTGAGGCGTCCACCCATAATCCACTCCCAGCCCCAGCGGCACCACTAATTTCATGAGATAAAACGCCAGCGCGTGCAGAACAATGAGGGTGCGCAGATAAAATTCCGGGCTGACAAACTCCGAACCCGCCGGTTGCCAGATGTAGGTCGAGATGACAAACGGAATCGCGAGCAAAACCCACGGACCAAGCGATCGCACGGTTGCCGCTGGTTCACGACGCAGTGAGAGGAGATCGATCGCCATCGCAATCAGCGGTAGCATGATGGCTGTTGGTTTCGCCAGGATGGCCAGAACAAACACCACGGTTGCAAAGGCATATCTTAATCGGCGGCGGTTTACAGGCGGGAAGAGGTCATTGCGATCAAATACCAGGATGTATTGCCACAGCGCAAGAAACGATAGGAGCCCGCATAAAACATCCTTCAATCCCGAAGCCCAGGCGACCGCTTCGACCTGGACCGGATGTAGCGCGAAAATTGCTGCTCCCCATCCGGCAGCAGGAATGGAGTGCGTCAATCTTCGCAAAATTTCAAACACGACTACTGACGATGCCGCGTGCAGCAGCAAATTTGCCGCGTGAAACACGAAAGGATGCAGCGGGTTCGATCCCGTCGCGGCGGCGAGAGCACCCCAAAGGGTGTAGGTCAGCGGCGCATACAAATCCATGTAGGGATGCCGCCAGAAAAAAGCCACCGATTGAACCGAGGGTGGATTCAGGCGGCGATTCTGCGAAAGAGTGCGGTTGTCATCCCAATTTGTGAATCCCGCGTTTAGAACCGGTGAGAAGGCGATCAGGGTGAGAACAACCAGCAAAAATCGGAGCCGTCCGGGGCTGTAAGGCACAGCTTGAGAGATGGGCAACGATTGATCGATCGTGGGGGCGGTCATGAATGTGTCACCGCAGGATGACACACGGGGACGATTTGCTCAAGAAGGAACGGGGACCCAATTCTCTGGCCGGCACCGACCCAAAAGGGGCTAGCGGAAATGAGTGCTACTTGGTCGCGAGACGATCGCGGTAGAAATCGATCATCTTTTGCAGGCCCTGTTTGCGGTGCACCACTGGGGTCCAGCCGAGGATTTGCTTGGCGCGAGAGATATCAGGGCAGCGCAAGCGGGGGTCATCCGGCGGCATTGGTTGAAAGGATATCTTGCTGGTGCTTTCGGGAATCAGTTCGAGGATGTCGCGGGCGATTTGCAGGATTGTAATTTCGTCGGGATTGCCCAGGTTGATTGGCTCGAAGAAATCACATTCCATCACCAATGCGATGCCGCGGACAAGATCGGTGACATAGCAAAGGCTGCGGGTTTGTTTGCCTTCGCCAAAGACAGTCAGCGGCTCGTTGTTGAGGGCCTGGCGAATGAAGCTGATGACGACGCGGCCATCGTAGGGGTCCATGCGCGGGCCGTAGGTGTTGAAAATACGGATGATGCGGGTGTCTACCTTGCGCTCGCGGGAGTAGGCCATCGTGCAGGCTTCGCTGAAGCGCTTGGCTTCGTCGTACATGCTGCGCAGGCCGATGGGGTTGACGTTGCCCCAGTAATCCTCGCGCTGGGGATGGACGGCGGGGTCGCCGTAGCATTCGCTGGTGCTGGCCATCAGAAATCGGGCGGATTTGGCTTCGGCCAATTCCAGAAGATTCCAGGTGCCCTGGCTGTTGACCTTCATCGTCGCGACCTGGTGCTTCACGTAGCCGATGGGGCTGGCGGGGGATGCCATGTGGAAGATGCGGTCAATCGCGCCATCGATTTTCAGCGGCTGGATTACATCGGCCTCAATAAAGGAATATTTCAGGTGTTTGCCCCGCAGGTGGGCAATATTTTCGGGCTTGCCGGTGATGAAGTTATCGACGCCGACGATTTCGTGTCCCTGGGACAGAAGTAAATCGGTGAGGTGCGAGGCAAGGAAACCCGCGGCGCCAGAGATTAAAATTCGCATAGGAGCTTTCGGTGCATTCGATTTAAACTGGCGAATCGAGAACTTCGGCGATTTCCAGGGTCCAGGGTTGTGACAGATCTGGGTCCGCCGCAACTTTTTCGTTCCGCAGGTTACCGGGCCTTTGCCAGACCACATGAAAGCCGCGGCGGATAACGTGGCGCTCGGGGTCGCGCGTTTCGACGTTTCCAAAGACGCTGAGGCGCGTCACATCCTGCACTTTATCGTAATAGGCCTCGTACCTGGGCACTTCGTTGAACTCCGCGCTTTTGGCGTTTTCAAGCTCGCGTTTGACAATAGTTTGCGTATCGGCCGCAACCGCCAAAGGCCAATGATCCTGCACCTTCAGGGGCACATATCGCTTGGCATCATCCACATGGCCGGTGGGGCCGACCTCAAGGATATCGGGCGTATTGCTGGCACAGCCGCCCACCGCTATCGCGGCCAAGAGCAAAACGGGTGGGACCAAGCGCCTCTGTATTCGGATCATCGGCAAGCTTTCATGGGCACAATAGTTGGAGAGGAAGATCAGTTGGAAAATCGGAAGCGAATGATGGTCAGAATCGCCTTGATGCCGTCTTTCCAGGTGATTTTTTTGCCTTCTTCGTAGCTACGACCGTAATAGGCAACGCCCACTTCATAGATCCGCAGTCGCGGGCGGTATTTGGCGATTTTTGCGGTAATTTCGGGCTCGAAGCCAAAGCGATCGCACTTGATGTCAATTTTATCAAGCACCGCCTTACGGAACACCTTATAGCAGACCTCCATGTCTGTCAGGTTCAGGTTGGTAAACATGTTGCTGAAGGCGGTGAGAAACTGGTTGCCCAGGGTGTGGTAGTAATATAAAACCCGGTGGGGTTCGCCGATGAAGCGGCTGCCGTAAACCACGTCGGCTTTGTCATCCACAATGGGCTGAAGCAAGCGGGGATAATCCTGAGGGTCATACTCAAGATCGGCATCCTGCACGAGGACGACATCGCCGGTGGCGCGTTTAAAGCCGTCGCGCAGAGCGGCGCCTTTACCCTGGTTCACAGGTTTGTGGAACACCTGGATTTCGCAATCGGGGAAAAGATCCTTCAGTTGGTCGAGCTTGGCGCCGGTTCCGTCCTTGGAGCAATCGTTCACACAGATGATTTCCCGCCGCAGCCCAGCAGGCAGTGGCGCGGCCACAACCAGGCCCACGAGCTTTTGAATGGTCGCTTCCTCGTTGTAAACGGGGATGACAATAGACACCTTAAAGAGCTTTGTCAGTGGCTTATCCACGTAGGAGACGGCGCCGGCGCTTCCCTCAACCGATGGACGCAAATGGGATTGTATATCAAGAGTCATAGTAAATTTGTGTCGACAAAAACCCCCGATGGCGACGGGGATCGCCTTTATATCGGCCAAATCGTACCTAAGCGTGGCGAAAACTCAATTGTGCCCCGGCTTCCGCCGGCGAAATGAAATTGAATTCGGCCTTCATCCGCTTTTTTTGTGGAACTGGCGAAGGGTCGCACATTGAATGACCAGTTAACTTGATCGGTCCGGCATATTGCCACCTTTAGAACGCGCACAACAAGCGCAAACAGGTGGTGGGACCCGGCTCATCGCAATGATGTTGCGATCCGCCATTGTGAGCCTTCGCGCTGGGCGGTGGATTCGTCGGATCGAAGCTCGCGCGGCTGATTTGCCAGGGCACAGGCCTTTAACAATGGCGGTGACATCCATCATGGATCGAAAGTAGATCATGAGGCAATAGCAAACGATCGCAACAATCGCGACACAAAGAGCGCCGCCTACTCCAATACTTCCGGACCGGGCTTTCATCAATGCTTAATCATGGGGACAGGTAAACCCATGGCGAGGCGAATGACATTCCATGAAATCTGGAGCTGGGCTGGCCTGCGAAGGGCATTGGAGGCAATGGGGCGAATATAATGCTTTAATGGGGGGATTTAGGCGTTCAGCGGCCCCAACATTCACACCATTTTACTTGACAGTTATTTAACGCGCTCATACTGTGAAAACACACTCCTGGAGCAGTTAGCATGTTCGTGGAAATGGAGCTGCATAAGATCATTATCAGCGAAATGCAGGATTCCCAGGTGATCTTCCTCCGGGAAGTGGACGGCGAGCGGAATTTTCCCATTGTAATCGGCAGCAACGAAGCAGTGGCGATCGACCGGCGGCTGAAGGGGACGCCGACCCAGCGCCCGATGACGCACGATTTGATGGCGAGTGTAATTGAGCAGATGGGTGGAAAAATTGTGCGGATTGAGATCAATGATCTTTCTGACCATACATTTTTCGCGTTAATTCACATCCGGCTTAACGGGCAAATTCTGGAAGTCGATAGCCGACCGAGTGACGCCATCGCCCTTGGGGTGGCTTCAACGGTGCCCATCTTTGTAGCGGATCACGTCTTGCGGGCTGTATGTTGACCTCACCCATCGGTTTTTCCACACCCGCTTAAATCGCGGGCAACATTTCAATGGGTTTCCTGTTTTGCACGGTTTCCATGCGGATGTGCCTGGCGACACGCACCATGCACGAGACGCAAATCCGCGGGGATTTCAGGAAAACCGACAAGAAACAAGCGCACGAGGTTATTGGCACAAAACTTGTATCTAAAGCGTGGAATTAGCAATTGCGCCGTGAGGATTCGATTCTGACGGGCGCGGGCGCTTCACCCGGGCGTTTGTAGCTGGGAATTCATTGGGTAATATGACCGAGCGAAACTCACTTCGGCAAATTGCCTGAAGTATGTGTCTCGCTTGGGATTAAATACCGAGGAGTTCCCATGCAGATGATTGAGGCGGTAATCAAGCCGCAGAAAATCGATGCGGTGAAGACGGCGCTGGCTAAGCTTGGCATCCTGGGCGTGACGGCGATTGAATGCAAAGGCTTCGGACGGCAAATGGGCCACACCGAACGCTACCGCGGCGCCAAGATGGATGTTGGATTTGTCCCGAAAGTGCTGTTGAAAATATGCGTTAAATCGGAAGAGGTGCAGAAGGCTTCGGCGGCTATTGTCGAAGCGGCGCGGACTGGCGAAGTGGGGGATGGAAAGATCTTTATCTATCCAATTGCCCAGGTTATTCGGATTCGCACCGGCGAAACCAATGAACAAGCTTTGTGAGTGAATTTTGGTTGGTGATTCCGAGGGTACGAAAGAGAAGCGTCCGGCGGCTGACAATCATTTCGCGAGGGTATGCTGGATGGCAAGGGGCGAGATTTTGTTTGCGAGCGGCAAGTGCGGAGATAAACGAGGCCGATCCGCGAGCCAGGCGGTGGGCGTGAAGCGCGGCTGACAGCGGGACGGTCCCGATGTCGATTCCGTTTTGCGCAAAGGCGTGGTGGCATTCGCGTGCCACGAGCGCCAGCGCTGGCGACAACGGGAAGGCCATGGATTTTCGACGGCGCGCAAAGCCGCTGGAAAGTTTTGCAGCGCGATCTTTCCGCGAACCGGGGAACGGTAACGCTGGGCGCAGCCCAACGGCGCACGCGGAGGGGGGGCGCGTTGAATGGTCCTCATGGCTGCGCGCGATCGAGCGCAAACGCCGCATGCTGTCGCGGATGGATTCGAGCCGTTTAAAGCCACTTCCTTCCGAATATTTTGCCGCCGCGACATTTGCCAGCTTCCGGCTTGATGGCATTGAAGTGACCGAGACGCAGATCGCCCAGGCTTTGGCGCGCGGGGTGGCTAATAAGGCATTTCGAACACGCCTTACATTGCGCATTCGCAATCACATCAGCATTCTTCGCAGAATTGAATCCGCTGTGCGGGTGGGGGAGTCCCTTAAGGGCCAATCGGTGGTGCGCTGGTATACGTCCATAAGTTGCGGGCTTTCGACGGCGGCGCTGGACGATGGGATGATCAGCAGGCTTGACGCGGTGGTGCGCCGAATCAATTCCCCTCAGCTCCGGCTGCAGCCGGCGATTACCGAAGTGGCGCGCCTGCATGTGCAGCTGCTGACCGATTCTTTCGTTCCCAGCTTCAATGGAATTCTCGCCAGATTGTTGCTGCAATACCATTTGGGGAGATGTGGACTTCCTCCGGTGATCTTCGACCCAACCAGCGATGGGGGGGTTGTGTCGAACGAATCGCAGTTGCTGGGAAGAATTATGGAAATGGTGGACGCGAGCTATTCGATGTTGTTAGCGCCGCGGGTTTGAGGTGGAAATGCCGAATGGCGGATAAGCGCAAACCCTTCTCGCGACGTTTTGTAGCGCAACTCTTAAGACTTCCCTAACCGTGAAGGTAATGGGAGCAGTCGGACTCGAACCGACGACCAAGGGTTTATGAGACCCCTGCTCTAACCGCTGAGCTATGCTCCCTGATTCAGCTTTGTGGGGAAACATCGCAGGTTTGCGGTGGTTTTTCCAGTGGGGATGAGGACTGGGATTGTGTGCAACGTGGGCGTGGGGTTGGACCGCTATCTGGGTCGCGGGAATCCGGCTATCATCGAATCCTGTTCTTCAACGAGGATTTTCAAGATGGGCCGACTCCGCGCGCTGCGTGCTTTTCCTGCTGTTATTTCTTTCGTTGTCTTCACAATGCTCTTTTGCGCCGCGGGCGCGTCGATTGCGGCGCCGCCCGAGAGTCGGCCGGCGAGCGAGCCCTCCACTTTGCCTTCCTCTGGAGCCTCCACAGCGCCATCGCACACGAAAGATGGCGGGGAAGACAAGCTCAGCGTCACCGAACATTCAGTTGTTGTCGGCGGCCAGACGATTAACTATCAGGCAACCGCGGGCACGCTGCTCATGAAAGATGAGGCAGGCAAGCCTCGCGCCAATTTTTTCTTCGTGGCATATACCCGCCAGCCGTCGGCTGACCCGCGCAGCAGGCCCATCACATTTATCTTCAACGGCGGGCCTGGCGCAGCGGCGGTGTGGCTGCACCTTGGAGCGGCAGGCCCGATGCGCGTTGCCCTGAGGGATAATGGCATGCCCGGCGCGCCGCCGCATGGGCTGGTCACCAACGACCAAAGCTGGCTGGATTTAAGCGATCTGGTGTTTATCGATCCTGTCGGCACGGGATATAGCCGGCCGGTGGAAGGCCAGAAGGCGGAAGATTTCTGGGGGGTGCAGCAGGATATTGATTCCGTGGGCGATTTCATCCGCCTTTATCTCACCCGTTACCAGCGCTGGAACAGCCCCAAATTTCTGGCTGGCGAAAGCTACGGCACAACTCGCGCCGCCGGTCTCTCGGCGCACCTGCTCAATCGCTATGGCATTGACCTCAACGGCATCATTCTCATTTCCACCGTGCTGAATTTTGAAACGCTTTCCCCCGCCAATGGGAACGATTTGCCCTATGAGCTTTACCTGCCTTCGTTCACGGCCATTGCGCTCTTTCACCACCGCCTGAAGACCGACAACGAAGACGCGCTGCTGGCCGAGGTCAGCAAATATGCCACGGGGCCTTATGCCACGGCGCTGGCCAAGGGCGGCGCGCTGACGCCGGCCGAGCGGGCCGATGTGGTGGCGCAGCTCTCCAAATACACCAGCCTGCCCGCTGAGACGATCGACCGCGCCAATCTCCGCATCGACCCGGGGTTCTTCCGCAAACGGCTGCTGGGCGATCAGAAACTGATCATCGGAAGGTTCGACGCCCGCGTGACGGGCCTGGACCCCGAGCCGACGGACGAAAACGCCGATTACGACCCAAGCCAGGGCCGCTATCTGGCGGTGTATTCCGGCGCGTTTAATGATTACGTCCGCCGCGAACTGAAATATGAATCAGACCTGAATTACGAAGTGCTCAGCGGCAAGGTCCGCTGGGATTTCGGCCGGGGCGGCGAAGGATATCTGGATGTCACCGGCGCCCTGCGATCCGCCATGCTGGATAACCCCAATTTAAAAATCCTGGTCTGCAGCGGCTACGAAGACCTGGCCACCCCGTTCCTGGCCACCAACTACACCTTTGATCGGCTGGACCTGACCGACCGCCTCCAGGCCAATGTCACGCAAACTTATTACCACAGCGGCCATATGATCTATCACGATTCGATCTCGCGGCAGAAGCTCAAGCGCGACATCACCACCTTCATAATCATGGCCGCAGGCAAACTGCCGACCGCCACCCAACCCGCGCCGGGGCAATAAACGCATTGCCCCGGTGCCGCGGCCGCAACATGCCCCAGGAAGATCAATCGTTGGGGAACATCAGCGTCTTAAGAACCCTGGTGGTGGGGTCCTGATTTATCGCGCTCCGATCCGCGATGAAGGCAAAGCGACGAACAACCTTTAACCGGGGCGGGCCGAATGTCGGCGGTCCGCCGTTGTAGGAGGCGTTTTGCCATCCTTCAATAACGATGTAAACCGTGAACGTATCCGACCGAATAGTCACCAGGTTGCTGATACGAGTGACGCTTGCAAATTGCGCGGTGAAATCATTACCCGTCCCGAGTATTCCCGATGCCCCGGGAAATGCGCCGTCCGGCGGGAAGAGCAGCCCGAAATTTGAATTCGCCGAACCCGGCGCCAAATTGCCCCCCGCGGTCTGAAATCCCGGAACCTTATTCAAATCAAAGATGGATGTGAATGGACCATTGGCATTGCGATAGGCGACGATTGCCTGGGCGAGCGTCAAATTATTCATATTTGTGCCACCACCCGTGGAAGGAACCAGGGGCAACATGGCCAAAACTTCCACCGGCGCGGTGTTGATATTGATCAGGCCCTCCACGCCCACGGTGTCCTGTTGCGTGTGGTCTGTCGCATAATGGTCCCCGCTAAAAACGGGCGACGGTTGAGGGGAAGCCGACGCAGATCCGGGCCAGTATGCGGTTACGTTTTGGTTTGCGGGATTTGTCACGTCGGTAACTCCAGCATCAACGTTGGGCATCGACTGGTCCGCTGTGGACTGAACCGTGAGGTAGTCAAATACCTTAGCTGCCCAGGCGTAGTAATCGGCACCGCCCAGCGCCGTGGTTCCAGCGGCGGAAGCCATCGGACAAAAGCGTCCGATATTTTCATACTGATGATCGCCCGCAACCGGATCGCCCGCGTCAGCAAATCCGCAATCCATGGGAAGGGCATTCATTTCCAGGATCGTGCCTGCTGCCTGCGGGAGAATCCGCACGGTATAGGCGCCGACAAAGGGGATATCCAAAATGTCGCCGTTGCGGGCGAAACCTCCAAAGGGAAATTTTTGCGGGGCCGGCGTATTGACGGCAAGGGCGGAGGTTGCATTCGGCCCCGGCATCCCCGCGGGATAAACCTGAATCGGCGGGAACCCGCTCATAATCGTCGGAGGTGGCGCGGGATTTGACGCGGGTGGGGATTTAGCAGCCACCGGCATTCCGAAACCTGGTTTTCCGCCTCCAATGGGTGGCCAGGTGACTGAATACGGATAGCCAGCGGCCTTGATGGGGACATAAACTCCCTGGCGGGGAGGTGTATTCCCCCCCCCGTTCCCGTAGTTACCGCCGTAAACGCAATTAAATCCACCCTTGGATCGAATATAGCTGACCGCGCTGAAAGGCGCTGTTGTGGAAATTGAAGGGATCTGTCCGCTGAAATCAAATGAATCAACAGGCACCATATCGATCCAATTATTTTTTTCATCAAACATATTATTGGGGTCGGTGGATGCGCTTGGCTGGCCGTCGGCGCGGCGCGGTCGAAGGAGCACCATTTCGGTGTTGCCTGACAATACGGTCGATAAGTTAGGAATAAACACATCCGCGTACATGCTCTGATCGCCGCCCGCGGGCGCCTGCCAGGCGGTTCCGGTTTCCGGCTTAATTCCGGAGAGCGCCGGACGGTAAGTGGCGTCATTTGAAGGCTGGGTTGTGGTGACCGCTCCATAATTATAATTTTCCAGCAGCATATATCCGCCGGCTTTAATGACCGACGGCGCCCCGGCGGGGAATGTAAAGATCGAGCCGATCGGCATGGCCGGAGTTGCTCCGGTATATTTTCCCGGCGAGCGGTCAATCAATGCGATCTGGTAATTCTGCAGATTCAAGTCGGCCTGATAGGGGTTGTACAGCTCGACCGCCACATAACCATTTGCGTTAATTGCCCCACCCGGACCCGCAGCGCCGTAACCGTCGGCATACACCTCCGTGATGAATGGCTGTGGCGCATTGCTGAAAACTGTCACGGAAACCGGCTGCGTCGTGGCGCTGATTCTTGCCAGAAGACTAATATTTCGACTGACAATGTTTTGCGATTGATCGCGCAACCCAAGCGTGTTCACGGCCGCCAGCGCGGCGCGAAGCTGGGTCATGCTACCGGGGGGAAATACAACCGGCGCGCCGGGTGTACCCACGTTGGTGGTGGGATCGCGCAGTACCGAGCGAAACTCGTGGCGCGGGTGGTTCGGATTGTAAATCGTATCGTCACTCACTGGAGCGGGGCCGAAAGGTGAATCCGAATCCGCCGGGTTTCCCGCCATGACGCACCAAAAAGCGCGGAAAAGTTCACCGAAAGTGGCGGTATTCACATTTGTTTTGACCGGATGATTGCTCCACGGTTGCCGGCGCCAGTTTGGGTCTGTCTGCAGGGCGGCCGGGCTTAGGGTTCCAGGGTCGGTAACACCACCGCCTGACTTACAGATGTAGGTCGCGCCGTCGGCGCCAATGACAACATCGTCCTTAACATAGGGAATAGCCGGCGCCGCAATCCATCTGCCCAGAAAATGATTGTAGTTTGGCTGGGTGCCGGGAAGCTTAGTTCCGATGCCGTAAGGCAACATCGCCGCGTTGATGGGTTCGCCCAGAAAGGTGGGGTCATATACCGGCTGGATGTAATTGCTCACGGGGTTGTGCGTGACAACAAGTGAGCGGGCTGGAAAAACACCGGAACCGTAGTAGCTGACCCTGGGCACTCCCGGTGTCTGAAAGCTGAAATTATCGGAATACCATTGTTGCTGGTCATCGGGAGGCGTCGCCCCCGGATACCCCGAATACGGAGTCGAGCGATATTTGCCCCCGCCATAATTGGTGAACGAATTAGCGCCCGTCTGACTATCCACTGATTCCAAAACCGAGGGAGATGAAACGGAGCCGGGATTAAGCAGCCCGAAGTGATACGCCAGCACCCCTGAATCACTCCATGGAAACGCCTGGAAGCGATTGCTGGTCCCGTTGAATCCGGGGTTTCCCATGCGCCGGATAAATTGATTGTAGAAAACGTCGCCTTGTGAGATGTAGGCGAAATCCGCGCGGGCCGCGGCGGAGCCCGCGGGTTGGCCGGTTTCGTCCTCAGCGGCGAGCATGCCGCCTGGGCCGCTGGCCACCCCGGCCTGCGGTGAAGAGGACCCCGGCATATTGAACCGATACGAGTTAATGGCGTTCATTTCCGCCGCAAAATTCGTGGGATTCAGCAACTGAATTAAGCCCACGCTGGATTGAAAAAGCCCCCAACCATTTTTAATGGGCTTGTTGGTGTTGTCGTAATCGTTATCGCGATCCCAGGCGGTGTTGATGTTGATCGCGGAGTTATCGTCGATGATGCGCACGCCCGCATACCAGGTCAGGCCGTCGTAATATGCGCCGTGAAGCCGGGTCAGAAGACTGTCCGCAACCCCATCCCCATCGGCATCGCCGGCGATTGCCGTGGTCCCGGGCAGCGTGCTGATGGCAGGGGGTGTTGCCGGCGGGGGAACGGTGCTCAGCGTGGGGATCATCACCCCACCGTCATTTGCAAATCCTGGATAAAGCGTCGAGATTGGTTGATAAGGCGCAAGCGCGTTCCATGGGGCCGCCTGCATTTTGCTCCCGTTATCCGGGGACTCAAAGGGTCTGTCGCCGATGATGGAGGTGGGTCCGTTCGGATACTTCGCTGCCACCGACTGCGTAATATTTTGCCAAAAGGGGTTGGTGGCAACCAGCGTGGGCACGCGATCCGCCAGCCAGGGCTGGGAAACCGGGCATGTGAAGGGCAAATGCGTGGCGGGAGAAAAGATAGTGAATGGCAAAGCGCTCGTCGCGCTGTCAAATACATAGAAGTTGAACGTCGACGGCGGCGTCTGGTTGGGCCTGGTCGGGTCGTTAACGATATCTCCAAAATTGTAACCCGCGGACGGTCCGGGGGGGTTGACGCCATTGACCCCGTCGTATTGGCCGCGATATTGCCCGTTGTATGTGGGGGGTGTGCCACCGGCGGGAAGGGGATTGCGGAAGTCCCCAAAATTGTCGCTCAGATCATCGATCAGAATTCCGCTTACCACGCTTTCCATTCCCTGGCCCAGCAGATCGACCTGGCTGATAACCTGATTCTGGATTGAGCTGATGCGGTCGTTGTGGGTTGTGGAAAGGTAGCTGGTGCCCAGGATGGCCAGCAGCAGCAGAAGGACGATGACGAGGATCAGCACCGAGCCGGGCCGTGCCCGGCGGAAACGCGACTGCATCCGGGAAAAAAAACGCCGCGCGGTCAGTTGATTGAGCATGGCTGTAACCTCGGAATTTAGGAAAGCTTTGCCAGCGGCACCGGCAGGCATCTGGGGCAGATTATTTCAGGCGATAAACAAATTCGTACCAGGGGCCGTCCTTCACCTTATTATTCGGGTCGTCCACCTTGATAAGTATTCGAATCATTGCGGGCATGTCGTTGTACCACGCGGCGACATAACGGGGGGAAACGCCGCCCTGGCCAAACGTTACGCCCGTGGAAAACTTCGCGGGATAGCCCGTAAAGGCGCCAGGGTTGGCATAGTCGTGGCTAGGGTCGAAATTGACATCCGCTTCCCAGGGGGGCGCAACCTGTTCCCCGGCGGTAAAGGGAGCGATGGTAATCGCGGGATCGGGAGCAAGTGAACCTGGGAATTTGTAATAAAACATTGTGTAATAATCGCGCAATGGAATGACGTCTTTGAACTCCTGCATGGTTTTTCCAAGGGTGGGGTCATCGGGCACCGATGGGTCGAAACCGCGAATGACGACCTTGGTGGTGGGGTTGGGGATTCCGCCGCTGCTGCTGCGGGGCATTCCATACCAGCGGATGTGGCGATTCCCCAGGGGATCAAGGTAATAATCGATCTGGCCGTCCTTGCCAATTCCAATAATGGCCCCGGCATTTGGATCGTTCGAGGTCCCGCTCACGAACATGGCATTGTTGTCCTGCTGAAGATAATCGCCCGCGTATTCCACGATGAACTGGCTGCAATGCTCCATGAAATAAGGGGCCATCTGCCCAACCGAAGCGGCGTTGAGTGGTGTGCTGAAGATGGGATTGATTTCCACCCGGGCGAGAAGGGGAAGCAACGGCTTAGGCCCGGAATAAGGCGGGGCGCCGCCATTGGCGAACGTCCCAATCTCGTTAAGTGGCAGCGGAACAACCTGGGGCTGCGGTGTATTGATCGTGGGTGCTGGCAATGCGGGGGACGTCGGCGGGGGAATCACCGCGGGTGTGACCAAAAATGGGGGCGAGGCGTTTTTCGTTTGATTCATCGCCATGTTTTGGTTCGGGGGGGGCGGCGATACAAGCGAAGGACTTTCAAAGCTATACACAAGCGGAAACCACCAAAGACTCAACCCGGAATATTTGGTTGTGGAGAGCGGCGCTCCCGTTTTATATGAATTGATCGCGTCGGCGATGTACCCGCGGAACTGATCCATCGTCACCGCCGCGAGGTCGTAGCGCGACGAATCACTGAGGGTTTTTCCGGAGCCAGCGTTGTCTTCATCCATGGAACCATACGCCAGCGGCGTAAGGTTGACGGCGTAGGGAAAGCCCGATGGGTAAGGCGGCGCTCCAGGATATGCTGGAAGCGAGGTCATAACGGCATTGGGTATACGGTAATAGCAATGGTTATTTACAAAATTATTTGTTGCACCCCAGGCCGTTCCCGGCGTCTTCAGGGGAAGCGACGCTGGGTCCTTGAGCAGCGTGACGCTGCGGGCCAGCACCCAATCCGACGCATACGCGCCGAGGCGTTGTTTAATTTCCGTGGTATTGCTGGTCGGGCCGGTGAAGCTGCTGAGGTCGACCTTTGGCAACGATCCATGGCCGAGTTGTATGTAGGCATCCGTGGAGGTTGTCGAACTGGTGAAGGATCCATCATCCGCCGAATGGCGGTGGAACAAGCCGCGGGCAAAGAATTTCACCATATCCGCGCGGTGCGCGCGATAGCTTGGGACGCCGCGGACAACGCTTACCACTGGGGCGCTTGCGGTAGCGGGGGAGATGATGGTGGGGTCCAGTTGACCCTGGGTGGGACCTGCCTGAACGCGGAAGCCGCCGTCGGCGTCGGCCTGGTTCAGGAACTGGACTACCTCGCGGCTGGCAATAATGAAGCAGGGGCCGTCCTTGGCGACCGAGCTAAAATCGTTGGAAAGCTGGGACTGCACGGCCTGGCTGTTGCGGTTGAATTCGTTGAGGATTTGTCCGCCCCCGATGGCATCGGCGGCAGTCTTGAAAATGTAATTGACGCCCACCAGCAAAATCACCACCAGCGCAATCGAGAGCATCAGCTCAACCAGCGTGAAGGCAACGGGGCGGCGACCATGAAAAGCGGGACGGATCATATCTTCTCAATTGTGGGAGTCGTTGATCGGCAGGTACTCGCTCATTACCGCGATGTCCTGGTTCGGGCCGGTGTAGACCGCGCTGGCCGGCGTGAAGGGGACACCGGTGAATACGGGCGCCCGGCCGATGATGTACGCCGTGGCCCCGGTGGGAATTGATTCGCCGGGCGAGAGGTCATATCCCGGCTGGAGATAAAATTCTTCGAACGCGGCAGGCGTGCCGCTGCCCGGGGGGTAAGCGCCCAGATCATTGCCGAGCCGCAGAACTCTTCCGTTAAGCGGCGAATAAACCCCGGACGTTAGCGCGTCCTGAATGATTACAAATGCGCCGGCCACCGCGGCATAGGGGGCGGGATCGCCGCCGGGGGGCTGCACGATGATCTTGCTGTTATCCGCGGGATCGGACCTCACCGTGAAAACCGCGGAATAGGGGGGTGGGGTTGTAGAAACGTCGGATGTTGGAAAGATTGGCAATATGCCGTTGTACTTGGGGAAATCCTGGTTGAATAGCGCGACGACGGTGAACAGGGCGAAGGGCATGCTGGCATCGCGGGAATAAAAGCCGATCCAGCCGTAGCGTGGGTCGGCTGAAAAAGAAGCCCCTTGCATGATCGCGCTGGTTTGCGTGGGGGTGAAAGTTTGAATGTCGCCGTTATTTGTGGGCGGGAAGATCTGCACGTCGGCATTGGCGGAAACTGGGATTGCCGCGACCGAGCGAATTTGATCGAGCGCCCCGCGGGCGACAAGCGCTCCCTGCGTTTCATTGCTGGTGGCGGCACTCTGGGAAATGGTGGCGGGGAAGATTCCGGCAATCATGATGAAGCCGATGCCCAGAAGAATGACCGCGAAGAGCACTTCGATAAAGCTGAACCCGCGCCGCCGCGCTTTGGGGCGCGTGAATGGAGGGGCAAGCGAAAAGATGGCAAGCGTTTGCATTATTATCTGGCCCTCACTAAAGCGCCATTGAACGGGCTGACCAGGAACGCCGTCCCGTTCTGATCGATCCAGGCTTCTTCGTCCTGTTTGTCGGCTGGTTGGGCTGTTGCCGAGGACTTCGACAACATGTTTGGCCCCGGTAATTTATAGCTAAGCGCATCCTCGTTGAAAGGCATCCCATCATCCAAGCTGGCCAAGATCGGTCCGCACTTCTGGCTTAAATAGGCGTTTCGATCAAACAGCGTAAAACCCACCTGCGAGGTAAGCGGGTAGCCATCGATAACACTTCCAAGGTCGAAACCGCTATTGGTAATCGCGGATGGCGGCGTAAGACCGATACGGATTCCCAATTGATTGTTCTGCTGTGTCGCATTTGGATCTTTGTACTGGCGAGGAACTCCATACGTTTGTGCGGCAACGTTTCCCCGAGCATCAAATAAAATGACGCCAGTGCTAACGTACCGATCAACCGCTGGCGTAGTCTGGTTGTTTGCCAATCCAATGCCAATCCCCTTTGGCAGCAGGACCACATCGCGGTAGAAAACGAACTTTCCTGGGGCGATCGTGGGGTCCCAATTATTCACCATTTCAAGAGCGGTGACATCGGCGTTTGCTGTCGATGTGATTGCTGCGGGAACTGAGGGCGTAAAAAATGGAGAGCTGCCGCCTAGTGGCTGGGCCTGCACTTCCGTCATCGCCACCTGGCCACTGGCGTTGTCGAGGAAGAACATCAGGCCGATGACTTGCCGGTTATAAACCGCATCAGCCCGCGCGCCGGCCAGGGTGGAGGCGATGAGGTTCTGGGCGGAGGCAATGCTGTTGTTGCCTTCCAGCGCATTGATGACGGGGACGACGATCGCCAGCACGACGATGATGATGCCAATCACCACCAGCATTTCGACCAGTGTAAAACCGCGCGCCCTACGCGGCAGGGAAGCTGAATGGCGAAATTGCGAGTTCATGCGCGGCATCAGTTTTCAAAGGAATAAAGATTGTCATCGCCCAGGCCCAAATCCCCGTCGGGACCGGCAGACATGAAAAAGGGCTGGTCGGCCGGGCTGGAGGGAACGAGGGTCGGAGAATTTTTCCCCGTGCTGGTCACGGTATAGAGCTTCAATAGATTTGCCGCGTCGCGCTGAGATGAGAAGGTGACGTTGGCCAGGCCGTCGGAGGGGATGAAAATGATGGGGTTGCCCCACGAGTCGAGCAGCACCGGACCACGGATGATATTCGGAGGATTGGCGGCGAAAGGCACCAGCGACGATGTCTGGGCAGCCAAAACGGTCAGGGTAAAGATTTTAACGCGGGTGGTCGGAAGGTTGCTGATAATCGTCTGGTTTTCCGGAATGGATGCCAACTGATTCATCACCCAGATCGTTTGCGCCAGCGCAATGCCGGATATCTTAACGTCGTTCGTTCCGTTAGCGCTTCCATCCGGGTTCGTGAAAACCAAATCCACGCGGTTATCACCGCCGATGTCCCCTTTGCCGCTCGGCCGTTCTGTCGGCAGGGCCAAAGCCAGCGGGCTGGGCGTTCCTGGTATGGGAGATACCGCATTGGTTCCCGACGACCAGAATTGCGGCGCCGGCGGCCCGCCGAGTGGAAGTTTTGCCAGATGTGTTTGCTGCTGATAGGTATCGAACATTGCCTTAGCCTGCGCCAGGACCGTCCGGGTATCCCTGGTCCTTGCGGTGGCGGTAATGTGGTTCAGCCCCAGGAACAGGAATGTGAGCAGCAACAGGATGATGCTCATCACAATCAGCAATTCAACAACTGTAAAGGCCGTCCGCTGACGAACTTGGGACAGGCCTTGGACGGCCCCTGGCCGCTGTGGCGTGGGTTGGATTGTGTGGGTCATGTCACTGGGCCGTTTCACGGGTGCTCCCTTCAGGCATGCTGAATTATTCGCGATGTCCAGGTAGCAGGGTTTGGGGGCGTATCGGGGGGGTTACTGGGTCACATCGCCGAAACTGGTTTCATCGTCAGCAGTTCCGTAGATCCCATCGGGACCCGCGGAAATAAGAATGTATTGATCGACCTGCCGGGGGCGGCCGGTGGCGTTCCAGCTTAAAGCGCTGGAGTTGTCGGTGGGGGGTGTGGTTGGATTGCTGAAATAGAGGCCGGCGGTGTTGTTGTAGGTGGGTGGGCTTAAAAGGCCCGAGATGCCCTTGGGGGGAATCTTGCCATTAAAGGCGATGTCAGGGGTATTCAAATTTTTTGTCAGGTTATGAAAGGCATTGTCGTTGAGGCCCAGGTGAAAATTGATATCGGTGTACGGAAGAATGTCCCGCAAATCGTACTGGTACAGGGCGGGCTGGCCGGTAGCGGGGTCCGTGAGTGTTATAGTTCCGTCGCTGAGGATTCCTCGTGCTCCGGTTCGGGCTCGGAGATACAGAATCGGCATCGAATTGGGAAAGCGATCCACGAATTCAGGTATTTCACTATCACCCGCGGTGCCGCCGGTATCAGGGGCGTAATGGGGCGCAGGATTTTGGGGGTTCCAGCCGGTCCATAAATAGCTTTGGTTACCTGAGTTGGCTGCCAAATAAGGTGCGTTGCGGTGAGGGTTTAAAGGGTTAAGGCTTAACGGCCCTAAACCCACCTCGGTGGGCGCGAAGGCCGGATAGCTCGGCACACCGGGGCTTATTCTCAGTCCGCCCAGCAGGCCCAGGACCAGATTCTCCGAACCCGTAACCGTCCACGGCTGGGGGATGGCGGAATAGGTGGGAGTGGTGGCGGGGGCGACGATTGAATAGGTCAGGAAAAGGTTGGTCGGTGGTGTCGGGGGCGTGGCGGCGATAGGAGTACCTAACTCAATCTGATCGTTGCTCAGCGGTCCTGGATAAGCGCCAAAATCATTGTGGTATGACGTTATGGCGTTGGCGATGTTGCTGATTTCATTCTGCGTCGATGAGGCGTAAGCAATTCTGCGGATGCTGCTGACGGTGGGGATGAGGATGCCGAGCAGGATCACGATGATTCCCAGCACCACCAATAGCTCAACCAAAGTGAAGGCAGCTTGAATGGGTCGCTTAACGATTAGGGTCATGGTTCATCCTCTGGGGGCAGAATTGCTTCCAGTCGCCAGGCTGGCAAGCCTTACTACTTATATTGTTAGTCGTGTCCACCGACTCCGTAACCTTGTGGAGTTGGGAATCTCAGGGAAGTTTAACGCCTTGTGCTGCCCGATCCTATGGGAAGGGGATCATATTTTGACGCGAGATCGGGTTTTCGCCCTAAGACAATTCGAACACCCGCGTGCGACGGTATTACTGCCCGGTATTCGCGGGAACGTTTCGAGCATCCCCCAGAAGAATTTGGCGCATGCCTTCGGTGAGATTGCCGAAGGCGATTGGATTGGCGGTTGGGCTGGCCAGGGTGCCACCGATTTGCACGGAGATAGAATCCTGCTGAATGACGCTGAACGCGCCGTCGATGTCACCCAGGCCGGGCAGATCCAAAGACGCCAGCGGACGGGCGGAGCCGACCGCGGTGGCGATGATCGGGCTGGCGGGGGCGGCAAGGATGTTGGAGATGGCGCCCGAAAGGCGCACCTCGGTTCCGCGATCAAAGTAGTGCATGGCGGTAATTTCCATCGCGTTGTCCTGCAGGCGAAGGTCAATGGTTCCGTAGCCGACGGGCTTGTTGGGGTCGTGGCCGATATTCATCAGGTTGTAAAGAAACGCGATCGGGCCGGCGCCGGCTAGATCGGACTGCTTGATGGTCAGTCGTCCCTGCCCAAAGGCGGAACCTAAATCGCTGGGTTTACCGATTACCGTGAATTGTCCGCTTAATAGCCCCGGGGTGCTGGCGTGGGCGGGGGTGCCGATCAGGTCCTGGAGGTTCAGGTCGTGGAAATCGAACTGCATGAGAGATTGATAGAGATCGCTTTCGTGACGGGTGACGCGGCCCCAAATGCCGATATCTCCCGACGCGATCGCGAGCCTGCTTGGCCGATCCGGCGAATCATCCAGCACGAAACGGTGGGGGCCGAGATAGGAAAACATCTGGAAATCACCGAGTGGTATGGCGTGAATGCGAACGCCGTTCGGATGAATTTTCAGGCGCAGGGAAAGCGGCTCGAGCGCGCGAGGTTCGCTGGCCCGCGCCAGGCGAAGGCTTCCCTCGATGGTTCCGGCTAATTGGGTGGCGCGGGGGAAATCCTGGGCGAGATTTTTAAGCTGTATTCCGCTGAAATCCAGCGACGCGCGAGCGGCCATCGGATCGTCAAGGGCGTAAATCGCATCGCCGAAGAGGGCGCCGTCCAGCGCGTTTCCCTTGATGGACGTGAACGCAAGCGTGCGATTATCGATGTTGATGGAGCTCTGGACCCGTGCCAGCGGTCTTTCGCCCACCATCGTTTGGACCTCAGCATTGAGACTTCCCACGCCCGATTGATTGGCGATATTGAGATCGACCCTGCCGTCGGTTGATACGATTGCTGAAACCGGAACTCCAGTAAGGCGCACGGGCCAATGGGCAATCTCCAGATTTACATCCCACTGCGTGGGGTGCGCCACGGTTGTGTAAACCCCCACGGTTGCGCTGCCATCACCCTGGGCGAGCTTGATCGGATCGATCTGAACCACGCCGTCTCTAATCTGAATTCTGGATATATCGATCTTTTCGGGCGTGAAGATTTCCCCAAGCACGGGGCGGGTGGTTCTCATTCCCGAAATTGAAGCATTGCCTTCAATGTCGATGGCGTCGAAACGTGGCTCCTTCACGTTCATCGACAAATCGGCGTCCAGAGTGCCCGAGAGATCACCCTGGTTTGTAGCCTGCCGCAGGGAGACGTGCTGGATATGAATTTTGTTCAGTCGAAGAAGGGCGTTATCAACAGGCCAAAATCCCTCCACCTCCCAACTTCCGCCCAGGAGTTCAGCGGCTTTAGCAGCAAGGACCATGCGCTCATTCTGGATGCGGCCGGCGAGCGCGAATTCGAAATTTCCCAGGGATCGGTTTCGCAGCCACAGATCCAAGCCCCGGGCATTGCCGTCGATGGCCAGATCAAGGGGCCATAAAGTTCCCTTGAGATTGGCCTGGCTTCGCAGCGTGCCAGAAATAATTCGCGGCTCGGCCAGGCTGGTATCCAGCGGCTGGGCGTCGGTGACATACAGATGGGCGGCCAGCGGTTTGGGCAGATCGCCGAGGTAATCGGCATCGGCGAAAATCCCCAGCCCCTCGGCGCGCAGGTAAAGGTTCGTCAGGTGAGCGCGCCCTGGTTTTATCCAGGCGTTAAAATCAAGATCGGCGGTGACTTTTGCATTGCCGGAGACCGGCAGGGCGCGCCCGTCCAACGTGAGCCAGCCGAGGCCATCGGCGAAGGTATATCCACCGCGCCCGCCCAGCGTGCTGAACTTATTGCTGGTAAGGCTTTGCAAACTCAAGCCATCGGCGACGGGGCTGATGACCGCGGAAAGACCGGAAAGGTCAACTTCCTTTTGATTATTGGCGGTGAAGCGCAGGCGGCGTGCCGTAAGCGTGGAAGATAGACCCCGCAATCCCTGGCCGGCGGCATCGATAGCGATCTGGGCATCCCAAACACCGTACCTGTGCGCCCCCTGGCTCTGGAGGTCTGCCTTTAGATGCGTTTGGCCGAGCGCGTTGGTGAATTCAGCGGAAAGGCTGCCCGATTGCGTCGCGCCGGGCTGGCTTCTGATGTCGCGCCATGCGATTTCAATGTTGGCCGCGGGGCCGGCGAAAACGTATTTTCCTTCGACGCTGGCGTGACCGCCATTGACGGCCATCGCCAACTGGTGGGCCTGAATGTCTAAGCCGGTGAAAACCAGTTCGCCGTCATTGACATTGAAAGCAGCCGGGTAAATGGAAAGTGGATTGATGCTAAGCCCGCGCGGTCGAATTGAGATACCGGTTGCCTGGGTGGAGATGTCAAGCGTGCCGGAGGCGGCCACGGGACCATACCGGGCGTTGTTGAGATCGAGATGGCCGGCCAGTTGATCGTCGTAATACTGGCCCGACCATTCCGCCGCCAAGCTTGCATCAGCCGAATAGGAACCGATCCACGGCGCCAGCCAGGGGCCAAAATTTGCCAGCTTGACATTCACCTGGTGAGACCAGGAGGCGCCGGGCGCCACCTTGCCGGTGAGATCAAGATGATCGGGAATTTGGGCGTTATAGCGCCAAACCAGCGGGCCTTGCGGGGTTCCGTCGATGTTGAGAGGCCACAGGGTGGCGCTGTGGCCGCGAGCGTCGGTGATGATGAGCGTCGCCTCAGTGACATGCAGCGCGGGAAGGCTTGGATTTGAATCGGAAGATCGGTTTTTCTCCGCACTTTTGGCTCCGCCCGCGCGCGCGAGCAATTCCAGGACTTCAAGAATGCTCCATTGCCCGCGCGGGCTTTGCGTGACGAAGAGGCTGGGATGATCGAGCGAAAGGCCATCGATGGTCAGCGATCGCGTCAAAAGCAGCCAGGGTAGGGATGTGTGTTTCACATCCATCGTGGGGACCGTCAGCAGGGCGTGCTCGGCAAGGGGAAGGGAGATCGTTACATCGCGCAATTCTGTGTTGCCCAGCCATCCGGTTGAAAGAGATCGGGCGGTCATTCGCAAGCCGAGCTGATTTTCGACGGCGCTGACGACCAGGTTCCTGGGAAGATCCGTCCAGAGAATAATCTGTATGGCGATGGCCACGAGTAGGAAAAGCATCAGAAGGATAAGGGCGATGATGCGGACCCGGCGGCGCCGGATGGGGTTGTTAGGGATTGTGGGGTTGTTCGGCACAGTTATGCATCCAGAAATACGACGGCACGGATCACAACGCAGCGCTCAATGTTGGCGCCGGGGATGGTCATTTATTTGGAGGTTGACCGGGCGCGGGTGTTGATGGAGGAGCGGCGGTCCGCGAGGGTGCCGCGGTTGGAGCCGTGGGGACGGGTTTTTGGGCCGGCGGAATATCACCGACAGTGCGCGGGCCTATGCCGAAGTACCAATAATCATCGCGATAGGTGCGACCGACGAAGGGACCCGAGCTTGCAACGATTTCACCCGTGTCGCGCCAGTACGCCACATAGGCCACGCTGGCAAATCCATGCTGTTTGGTGGATTTGATAATCGCCAGCTCTGGGGTGGAAATAGGCACGTTGGCGACGGTATTGGTGGTAAGAACCAGGCCGGGAAGACCCAGCAGAAATTCGGTGCGATCGACTCCGATGCCGCCGGTACGAACCTCCAGAACAATTTCGGCGTCTTCTCTCTTTTCCACCAGCCTTACGCCGCTGAAGAGCAGCTTTGATCTCAGCTCGGCGACGAGGAACAAATCTTCCGGGGAGCTTTTGGTCAGGTCAAAATCCCGAACAGTCGGGTCATGCAGGCCGTAGACGTAACTGGCATCAAGAAACACCTTGCGGTCGCGCAATTGATCGGCGGCGATATTCTGAACCGCGTGGCGGGTGGCATCGGATTCCAGAAACTGCTCGGTGGCGGAACGCGGAGGGTCGGTGACGCGGATTGTAGCGCACCCGGCGCCGAGCAACAGAAGCAGCCCGGCAAGTATCGGACGTAAATTGAGTTGCCGTAATCCCATTGGAGGGATGCAACATACGAACTGGGCGTGATCTTGCCAATGCGAGAACGGAAAACCACGCCGTGGAAAATTACATCGGCCGGAGAACGACGAACTCCGCCATCATGTCGAGCGTGGATTTGGCGTCACCGTCGGGCAATGCGGCCAGAGACTGGCGAGCACTCTCGATCAATTCACGCGCGCGCTCTTGCGCATAATGGACTGATTTCGTGGGGAGAATCAGATTGCGGATGCGCTCGGCCTTGTCGGCGTCCTTGCTTTCCAGCAGGGACCGCAGCAGCTTGCGGTGTTCGCGTGGGGCGGATCGCATGAAGTGGATCATGGGAAGCGTCATTTTCCCCTTTTGCACGTCGATCCCGAGCGTTTTGCCGACGGTGGATTGATCGCCGATGATGTCCAGGATGTCATCCTGAATTTGGAATGCGGTGCCGAGCGCCATGCCGTAGAGGCGCATCCGCTCGATCACTTCATCGGTGGCATCCGCAAACTTCGCCCCCAACAGGCAGCAGGAGGCACACAGCACAGCGGTTTTGTGGGTAATGATCTGGATGTAGGTTTCTTCATCCAGATCAAAATTATTGCGATTGTGAATCTGCAGCAGCTCACCCTCGCACACTTCATTGGTTGTTCGGCCAATGACGCGGGAGGCGAACTGGGATTCGAGGCTTGAGCAAAGGTGAAAGCTGTGGCTGATGAGATAATCGCCCAGCAGCACGGCGGCCTCGTTGCCGCGAAGGTGATTGATGGTGGCGCCGTTGCGGCGAAGTTCGGCTTCATCAAGCACGTCGTCATGAACCAGCGTGGCCATGTGCACCATTTCAACCACCGTGGCCAGCACGGTGTGGGCATCGGCAAGTTTTCCGCAGGCCTTGCCGCTGAGCAGCACAAGCAGGGGGCGGAGCATCTTGCCGCGAAACCGGCTGACGTGGCGGACCAGTGTGTTGACGCACGCGGCCTGACTTTGCAGCTCGGCTTCAAAGAGCTTTTCGACTCCCTGAAGTTGAGGCTGAACGCACTGCGTTAAGACGCTGAGTGTTTCGGTCATTCGATCGCCGCTTCTTCGCGTGCTTCCATCATTCAATTGCGCTTTCGCCATGGACGCGGGATTATAAGGATTGATTCCGCGACTTAAACACGGTGCTGGAGTTTCGAAATTATTGAAAATCGAAAAGTCTGGAATAAAGGCGGTGGGGCTGATCGCTTTGACCTTTTGCCGCGATCGCCATAGTTTACTCGATAATGAGCGAGGCTTTCCAGCAGTGCATCAACCCCAAGTGCGGCGCTACCTTTGCCGTGACCGAGACCCGGGTGGCATGCTCGCGATGCGGCAGCCTTCTTGATATTCGCTATGACTGGCAGAAGCTGCCCAAACTGAAGAGCCTTGGATTTTTCGAACATCGCTGGAGCACCAAGGGCATTGGGGTGGAAGGCCGGCTCGATTTTTCAGGGGTCTGGCGATTTCGCGAGCTGATGCCGTTCTATCGCGATGAAGAAGAGATCGTAACCATCGGCGAAGGGCGCACCAGTCTGCAACAGGCCGATCTGCTGGCGGCGCAAATGGGGATGAACCCCGGCCGGCTTCTCCTGCAATATGAAGGGCTCAACCCCAGCGGCAGTTTTAAAGACAACGGCATGACGGCAGCTTTCACCCACGCCCGCATGGTGGGGGCACGGAAGGTGGCGTGCGCATCGACCGGGAATACCAGTGCTTCGCTGGCCATGTTTGCCAGCCTGGCGCGGATGACGGGGATTGTCTTCATCGGCTCGGGGAAAATCTCCATCGGCAAATTGAGCCAGGCTTTGGATTACGGGGCGCTGACGCTACAGATTCAGGGCGATTTTGATGACTGCCTGCGGCGCATCCGGCAAATAAGCACGGAAGTCCCGGAGCTGGGCGTCTACCTGATGAACAGCGTCAACCCGTTCCGGCTTGAGGGGCAGAAGAGCATTATGTATCGCGTGCTGGAGGCGATGGATTGGCAAAGCCCGGACTGGATTATCGTGCCGGGCGGGAACCTGGGGAATTGCTCCGCGTTTGGCAAGGCGTTTTCCGAGTTGCGCGAGCTGGGGCTGATCAAAAAAATTCCACGGCTGGCGATTATTAACGCAACCGGCGCCAACACTCTCCACGAACTGGTTCATCGCCGCGGGCTGAAATGGAATGATGGAGCGTATGATGCATCGATCATTCAGAACCATTATGCGGCGCTGGATGAATCAAACTATCGAGCGCATACCATCGCGAGCGCGATCGAAATCAGCCGTCCGGTGAATCTGCCCAAGGCGTTGCGCGCCCTTTCGGTGATGAACGGCGTAACCCGCGAGGTTACCGATGATGAGATTCTCGAGCACCGCGCCATGGTGGCGCGCTGGGGCTTTGGCTGCGAGCCGGCCAGCGCGGCCAGCGTTGCGGGGCTGCATCAGCTTCTTGAGGACCAGGTCATCAGCAAGGATGAAATGGTAGTGTGCATTCTCACCGGGCATGAGTTGAAAGACCCCAATGCCACCGTGAAGTATCACACGGGTATTGATATGAAAGCAGTGCAAGACCTCGCCCCGCAAACGCAACCGCATGGGAAGCTTTCCAATCCACCCATCGTGGTTGCGGATGATCTGAAAGCGATCATTCGCGCGTTGGGTGAATCGCCGGAGAAGGTTGACTTGAGCAAGATTGTTGAGCGCGGCGCGCCGCTGGGCACGGATTACTAGAGTTATACCAAGTCGGTTAGCCTTAAACGATCGGTGGTCGGCATGACCAAAATAGCAATTACCGGCGCTTGTGGACGAATGGGAATGCGGCTCGTCGCGTTGGCGAAGCAGGACGGCGCGCTTGAAGTTGTGGCAGCCATCGACAAGCCGGACTGCGCGCAACTGGCGCGCGATGCGGGGGAGATTGCCGGCATTGGGCCGATTGGCGTGCAGGTTACTTTTGATCTGCGGCCCACGCCCCAGGTGCTGATCGATTTTTCCGCGCCTGCCGCAACCCGTCACTGGCTTAAAACCTGCCGGGATCGTGGGATTGCGATGGTCATCGGCACCACCGGGCTGCACGAGAAAGACCACGCCGCGATTGACATTGCCGCGGTTGATATTCCGATCCTTCAGGCCCCCAATATGAGCGTGGGCGTGAATCTGCTGCTCAAGCTGGCAGCCGAGGCGGCCAGGCAGTTGGGGGATGATTACGATATCGAAATTGTGGAAGGGCATCACCGTTTTAAGAAAGACGCTCCCAGCGGCACGGCTTCCGCGCTGGCGGATTCAATTCTGAAAGCGACCGGGAAAAAATCGGATGCCCTGGTGCATGGCCGCCATGGCGATGACGTGACGCGAAAGCGCGGGCAGATCGGCATGCATTCGCTGCGGCTCGGCGATGAAGTGGGCCGGCACGATATTTATTTCGCGGGCCTGGGCGAGCGCATTGAACTGGGGCACGTCGCCACGAACCGCGATACATTTGCCATGGGCGCCCTCCGGGCCGCTAAATGGCTGGCGGCGCAAAAGCACGGACGATACACCATGGCCAACATGCTGGGAACCTGATGATGCGTTGGATGCCTTTGACGGCGATTTTTGCATTGGTCATGCTGGGCGTGGGTGGATGTAAGTCCGCGGACCCAACCAAGCCTCCCCGGCCCGCGGAGAACCTGACGAGTTTCAGCTACGCTGACTGGTCCAGGGTTTTAACATCCGTTGTCACGCCCGATGGCTACGTGCAATGGGACCTGATCCAGACGAACAAGGACGATGTCCGCCTCAAGTTGCTCGCCTTCGTGGGTCTTGTACAGGCCGTGTCACCGGACAACCGGCCCGAGCTTTTTCCCCACCCGACGGACGGACTGGCCTATTGGATTAACGCTTACAACGCGATGTCGATGTACGGCGTCGTTACCCACAACTACCCGGCCAGCGTTCAATCCATGCAAAACGACAAATTTGTATTCGGGGGACAAACCCTTTCGCTGCTGGAGGTGGACGCCAACAAGGTTCATGAAATCCCGGACGGGCGCCTTTATTTTGTCTTAAACGGTTGCGCCCAATCTTCACCGCCCCTTCGGAATGCGCCTTATGACGGCGCGGTGCTGGATGCACAATTGCTGGATCAGGCTCATGTGTACCTTCGTGATCCGAGGGCGGCGGCAAGGATGTCCGACACCGTAATTGTCAGCGAAGCCCTGCTGCAGCACCAAAGGGAAATTGTCAGCGAGCTGAATCAAGGGAGCACCAGGTTTGATGGTCTGCTGGCCGCGTTGCAGTCTCTCGCTCCCAGCGATTCGCCAATAACCGGAGCGACGTCGCTGGCAGGTCTGACATTCGATTGGTCTCTTAACCGGCCACCGCGTTAAAGTGCCGCCCGGCATGGGATTTCCAGCGGTTGGATTGATTGAACTCCCCCCAGCTTAGCGCTACGATGTGAACGCATGGGTTCAACCGCTTCCCCCATTCCCGAGGCCATCGGGCGGCTTGTCGCTGCGCGACAATTGAAAGATCTCGCGCATGTTGTGCGCGAGCAGGGCGCGCTCAGCGTTAGTGGGCTGTGGGGCAGCAGCGTGGCCGCGGCGCTGGCGGCGGTGCAAAAGGAACTTCAGCGGCCGATTCTGCTGGTCTGCGGGCATCTGGATGAAGCGGATGACCTGGCGGACGATGTTGAGCTTTTCGTGCAGCAGCGGCCCGATGTTCTGCCTGCCTTAGAACTTGTGGGAAGCCTGGGACGGGTCAGTGAAGAGCAGGTTTCCGAGCGACTGCGGCTCATCTGGCGCTATGCCCAGGCTGATACCGCGGCTTCCAGGCCGCCGGTGATGGTTGCCTCAATTCAATCGCTGATGCAATCGGTCCCATCGCGCGACCAATTCAGTCAGCTCATGCTGGCCTTGAAACCCGGTCAGACGCTGGAAGCGGAAAAGCTGATCGTCTGGCTGGCCGAGCATGGATACAACCGGCTGGATCAGGTTGAAGTGCCGGGAGACTTCGCCGTCCGCGGCGGCATTATCGATATCTACCTGCCCGGCATCTTCGAGCAGTCCGGCGAGCAGATGGGGCTGACTGTCCGTGTCGATTTCTTTGACGATCAGATCGAATCCATCAAGCGGTTCGACCTGGATACGCTGGGCTCGGGGCAAAAGCTGGATTCTCTCACGATCATCGATATCAAGGGGAAGCTGCCGGAGACTGGGGAATCCACCAGCTTTTTCAGTTACCTCCCGAAGGACACCATCGTCGCCCTCTGGGCGCCACTGGAAATTGCCGAGCAGGCCAAAAGCTATTTCGAGCGACTGCCGGAGCTAAAAGGGATTTATCCACTGGCGGCCATTTTGCGAATCGTTTCGGAGTTTTCGCGCATCGAGCTGAGCCAGTTTGATCAATCGGCCTCGGCGGTCAGCCTTGTCGATAAGCAGACGCCGCACATGAAGATTGAGGTTGGGTCTCTGCAACGGTTTGAAACCGAAGCCAATAAGGCCATCGCCGAACTGGCCGAACTCGCCAATACGCATGAAGTCACGGTGTTCTGCGAAAATAGCGGGGAGCAGCAGCGCTTTTGCGAGGTTGCCGAGCAAAATGTGCCGGGGCTTTGCAAAAACGTTCATGTGGTTGTCGGCTATCTGCACAGAGGCTTTGTCTGGGAGCCGCAAAGCTCCACGCAGCGGCCGCTGGCTCTTTTAGGCCACCACGAACTCTTCCATCGCTACGAACAGCGCCGGCATGTTAAAAAGGTGATCGCGTCGCGCCCGGTTGATTCTTTTCTAGATCTGAAGGAAGGGGATTACGTCGTCCACGTTGCTCATGGCATTGCCCGGTTTACTGGCATGCACACGATGACCAAGGAGGGGAAGAGCGAGGAATATCTCACCCTCCGCTTCGGTGAAAACGCGGTGCTGCATGTGCCGGCGGCGCGGATCAACCTCATTCAGAAATACATCGGCGGCTTCCACGGGCACCCGCAGCTTTCGCGGCTTGGGTCCGGGGCGTGGGAAAAGCAAAAGGCGAAGGTTTCCGAAGCCGTTATGGATATGGCCGCGGAGCTGCTGGATGTCCAGGCCGCCCGGGCGGCGGAGGTTGGCACGTCGTTTCCACCGGATACCGAGTGGCAAAACGAATTTGAAGCTGAGTTTCCGTACGAGCCCACGCAGGATCAGGTCACCGGCGCGGATGAGATCAAGCAAGACATGCAAAAGCCGAGGCCGATGGATCGGTTGCTTTGCGGGGATGTCGGCTACGGAAAGACAGAGCTTGCCATGCGGGCGGCATTCAAGGCAGTGGAATTCGGCAAGCAGGTCGCGATTCTGGTGCCGACAACCGTGCTGGCTGAGCAGCACTATCGCTCGTTTCGTGAGCGGATGGTGAACTATCCATTCACGATAGGATCGATCAGCCGGTTCAAGACGGGCAAGGAACAGAAGGACACGATCAAGAAAACCGCGGCGGGGCAGGTGGATATTCTCATCGGCACGCATCGGCTGCTGAGCCAGGACGTGAAGTTTGCCGACCTGGGGCTCGTGGTGATTGACGAAGAGCAGCGCTTTGGCGTTACCCACAAGGAGCGCCTCAAGCAAATGCGCCGCACGGTGGATGTGCTGACGATGTCCGCCACGCCCATTCCCCGCACGCTGCACATGAGCATGCTGGGCTTGCGTGATATCAGCTCGCTGACGACTGCGCCGCAGGATCGGCGAAGCATCGTCACCGAGGTGATCGCCTACGACAAACAGCGGGTTAAGCAGGCTATTCTTCGCGAAATCAACCGCGAGGGGCAGGTTTATTTCGTGCATAACCGCGTGCACAACATCATCGAAATCGCGGACGAGGTTCAGAAGCTGGTGCCGGATGCGCGCATCATTATTGGCCACGGGCAAATGGGCGAGGGAGAGCTGGAAGACGTGATGATGAAGTTCATCCAGCACGAAGCGGATGTACTGGTCTGCACGACGATTATCGAAAGCGGCCTGGATATTCCCAACGCGAACACCATTTTCATCAACAACGCTGACCGGTTTGGACTCAGCGAATTGCACCAGCTGCGCGGCCGGGTGGGGCGGTACAAAAACCGGGCATATTGCTATCTGCTTCTTCCGCCTGATAGGCCCGTGACGCCCGTCGCGGCCAAACGTTTAAAAGCGATCGAGGAATACAGCCACCTGGGCGCGGGGTTCAAAATCGCGATGCGTGACCTGGAAATCCGCGGCGCGGGAAACATCCTGGGCCCTGAGCAAAGCGGCCATATCTCAGCAGTTGGTTACGAGATGTATTGCCAGCTTCTGGAAGAAGCCACCCGGCAACTGAAGAACGAGCCGAAGCCTTCGCGGCCCGAAGCGCACGTTGATATTGGCGTATCCGCGTTCCTTCCCAAGCAGTGGATTACCGCGGATCGCCAGCGGATGGATGTCTACCGCCGCCTGACAAGATGCACTTCGCTGGACATGCTGAACATGCTGGATCAGGACGCGCGGGATGCCTTCGGCGAACCGCCGAGGCCCGCGGTCCTGCTGCTGGCGCTGACCGAGCTTCGGCTGCTGGCGGGGATCTTCGGCATTGAAAGCATCATCAAGAAGGACCCGGATGTCGTGCTGACGGTTCGTGATGCCTCCCGAGCCCAGGCGGGGTTGACGGGCGCGCCGGGCAGCCTGCGCGTGATCGACGAAAAAACGGTCTACCTGCGAATGGCGCCGGCGTTTATGGAATCGGACACGTTGCTGATGGTGATTCGCAATCTGCTAAAATCCGCTCACGAGCGCGAGGTTCGCGGCGAGCCACCACCGGCGCCGCGGCCACCGGCTAAGCCGGTGGCGAGCGTTCGGCGATAACAAATCCCTCTTTGGCCGCTCCAGTTTTTTCCCCGCGCTTTTCCTGTTACTATTCCCGCCCTCAGGAGGTTTGTTCATGTCTGACACCGGCATCGAATCCACCATGCAGGAACATCGTCTTTTCCCGCCCAGCCCGGAATTTTCGTCCAGGGCCTGGATCAAAACGCGGGAGGAGTATGATGAGCTCTATCGCAAATCGATCGATCATCCGGAAGAATTCTGGGGCGACGCAGCGGATGAGCTGCACTGGTTCAAAAAGTGGGATCGGGTGCTGGATTGGAAGCTGCCGTATGCCAAATGGTTTGTCGGCGGGAAGATCAACGTTTCTTACAACTGCCTCGATCACCAGGTCAGTTTGGGCCGCGGAACCAAGACCGCCATTTTGTGGGAGGGCGAATCCGAGACCGCGCCGGGCAAGGGCGGGGAGATTCGACGCATCAGCTATTCAGAACTTCTCGCGCAGGTGTGTCAGTTCGCTAACGGCTTGAAGAAGCTTGGCGTGAAGAAGGGCACCCGCGTCACCATTTACATGCCGATGATTCCGGAAGCTGTGGTTGCCATCCTGGCGTGCGCGCGCCTGGGCGCGCCGCACAGCGTTATCTTTGGCGGCTTCAGCAGTCAGGCCATTGCCGACCGCGTGGAAGACGCCAAGAGCGAAATAGTGATTACCGCTGATGGTGGCCGCCGTCGCGGGCAAATCGTGGCGCTCAAAAACAACGTGGATGATGCGGCCAGGAAGACCTCGCTTTTGAAAAAGGTGATTGTCTTCAAGCACACCAAGGAGGCGGTTAATTTTGATCCATCCCGTGATGTCTGGTGGAGCGACGTGATCGCTGGGCAAAGCACAGAATGCGAAGCCGAGCCGATGGATTCGGAAGATCCGCTCTTTGTACTTTACACCAGCGGTTCAACCGGCAAGCCCAAGGGAATCGTTCACACCACCGCGGGCTATTTGCTGGGGACGTATCTCACCAGCAAATACGTTTTTGATCTGCACAACAATGACGTCTACTGGTGCACCGCGGATGTGGGCTGGATCACGGGGCACAGCTATGTGGTTTATGGGCCGATGGCCAATGGGGCCACTACGTTAATGTACGAAGGCGCGCCGAACTTTCCGGATTTCGGGCGATTCTGGTCGATTATTAACCGCCACAAGGTTTCGGTGTTCTATACCGCGCCAACGGCTATTCGCGCGTTTATGCGCGCGGGCCGGCAATTGGTGGATGCTCACGATCTTTCCTCGCTTCGCCTGCTGGGAACGGTCGGTGAGCCGATCAACCCGGAGGCGTGGATGTGGTATCACGAGGTCATCGGCGGAAGCCGTTGTCCGATCGTCGATACCTGGTGGCAGACGGAAACGGGGGCGATCATGATTACGCCACTCCCCGGCGTCACACCGACCAAGCCCGGCACGGCAACGCTTCCATTTTTCGGCGTGGATGCCGCAATCGTGGACCCCTCCGGCAAGGAATTATCGCCCAACCAGGGGGGGTTGCTGGTCATCCGCAAGCCGTGGCCTTCCATGCTTCGCGGCATTTTTAATGATCCCGAGCGCTACGTCCGGCAGTATTGGAGCGACGTGAAGGGTTTTTACTTCACGGGGGACGGCGCGCGGCGCGATAACGATGGATACTTCTGGCTCATGGGCCGGGTGGATGATGTCATAAACGTCTCGGGCCATCGCCTGGGGACCGCGGAAATTGAGAGCGCCCTGGTGTCTCACGAATCGGTTGCCGAGGCAGCGGTTGTGGGAATGCCCCACGAAATGAAGGGGCAGGGGATTGCCGCGTTTGTCACATTGCGCAGCGGTGTGCCCGCGACGGAGGAGCTGAAAAAGATACTCAGCAACGTCGTCACCAAACAAATCGGCAGCCTGGCCAGGCCCGATCAGATTCGATTTACGGAATCCCTGCCCAAAACCCGCAGCGGGAAAATCATGCGGCGATTGCTGAAAGAACTAGCCACGCATGGAGAAGTGAAGGGGGATACCACAACGCTGGAAGATTTCAGCGTGATCGCCAAGCTGAAGGAACAAGACGAAGTTTAGCGGTCTTGGGGATCGTCTTACAATTGCCAAGGAATTAAGCAGGGTGGATGACCATGGCCATCCACCCCGCGGCAATTTTTGTGATCTCCGTTTCTGCTTAATTCCGCGGTTCGCCCGCAATTGCTTCCTGCTGAAGCTTTTTTTCTCGCCGGGCGATGTCGCTGCTAACTTCGGAAACTATTCCGTTCGTCCCGATGCGAACGGTAATGACATCTCCATCGCTGGTCTTGTCCGCAAATTCGTAGAATTCCGAGACGCGTCGATGCCGGCTGACGATCTTGGCATTTTTGAACTGTTCCTGCACCGAAGCAATGATGGGAGCAGGCACATCCTTTTCCCGAAGGCTTTCGCGCCGCGAGAGCATATCGGCGCCGTTGGTTACCACATCGATATTGCGATTGTCGCGCGGGGTGTGAAACACAACGCTGTAGAAGTCGGCGGCGGCGGCATCACGGTAAATGTGCATAAGCGCGGCGTCGGGGCCAAAATGTTTGTGGCCAAATTCGAGCATCCTGGCGGCAAGGCCAGCATCGGTCTTGACCAGGTCTTCCGGCGCCTTTTCACCTTCCACCGCCACGCCCTGAACGTTGGGCTGAACGCCGGCGAGCTTGCCGACCGCATCCAGGATCAGCATATCGCGATGCCCGTCTGTTTCGACGACGATCTGGTAGTTCGTCGAAATATGGCGCGTGACATCGGTTGGCCGGCCGGCAAACAGGCGATTGATCACCGCATCCACCGGCGTGGGAAGATTCCGCGGGCCATGGTGGATGGCGGCTTCAAAGAAATCGCCGAACTCGGTCACCGCGATCAGAGACGAGCCCCTGGCATTGGTGATTTTCACCCAGCCCACTTTCACGCCGTTGATGCGATGCTGGTCAACCGGCTCAGTTTTGACGCCCGGAAAATCGCGCTGAATCGCCTCTTCGATGGCCGGCTCCACGGGATTGGCGGCGAGTGCCGCGGGCGCGCGTGTTGGAACCACGGTTTGACTGAAACCGAGCGCGCCGGCGCCCAATAGGCTGACAACTAAAAACACAGGCAATTTCTTTTTCATCAAGTCTCCTAAAATCCACGACAACGAATCGACAAGGGCACAATACCTTCTAACCATCGCAAGGCTCCACGCTAAAAATATTCATTTGCCTGAGAAGCAGACACCGCGCGGACAAAAAAGCGGGTGGTTGTCGGCTCGAAAGGTCGTCACAAACCACCCAGACGGCAACCTATCCCCGGATTCTAAAACTGCGGGGGTATCCCCAGCGTAGACACTATTAACGGTGGAAGGTAAGCTCCATTGAGGACTGGACGCGCATCCATGCGGATGCTGGACGACTCGAACCCGCGGTGCGGGTGGCGGGCGGGCTCGGATGCTTGGCTGCCGATTGGGGATGGATGCCCCGGATCGTGGGCGATGTGTCTTTCACATTTGCCCTGTGTTCATCCTTCCTTTGGGCTTGTCGGGCGCTCGTCCCTGCTTTTCAGCCTCCGGCTTCTGCCACCCGCCGCTCTTTTTCAACCAAAACGCCCTGATAATTGCCTGGAACTTTTCTTGAAAGGGAATGCATTTGTTCGATGAAAAAGAGGTTGGATTCGGGAGGTTCTCGGGCCAAACTCGTGATACGATACGGTGTCTCATTAAAATGTTGTATTTGAATGGACGGCACGACCGCCGGAGAAAACAACTATGCCAGGAAAATCAGTATCCCTCGTCTCTCTGATAGACAAGAAGCTGGATGTCACCAACTTTCGCGAGCAGCATTGGGAAGGCTCGTTCTGGGATTATCTTGAGATAGTTCACGAGAACCCGTCGGTGGCGCGCAATGCATTCCAGCGCGTCTACGACATGATCCTGACTTACGGAAGTGAATCCTTCACCCAATTCAAGCAGGAATACTATCGCTACAAATTCTTTGCCGACCCGATCGATCACGGCGGCGATGCCATCTACGGCCTGGAGCGCCCCCTGATGACACTGGTTGATTTCTTCAAGTCCGCCGCCCAGGGGTACGGCACGGAAAAGCGAATTCTTCTTTTGCATGGCCCGGTGGGCTCAAGCAAATCCACCATTGCCCGGCTGCTGAAGAAGGGCCTGGAAAGCTACAGCCGCCAGGACGCCGGCAAGTGCTACACCTATATGTGGCGCGTTGCCCAAAAGGGTCCGGGCCGCGACGAGGGTGAGCAATACCTCGAATGTCCCATGCACGAAGAGCCGCTGCTTCTGATTCCCAAGGAAGCCCGACAGGATGTGCTGGATGCGATTAACGAAAAACTGCCTGATGGCCGCAAGATTCGCCTCTACGGCGAGGTTTGCCCCTTCTGCCGGAAAATTTACGGCGACTTGCTGGAAGATTACGACGGCGACTGGAAGAAGGCGATGGAGCATGTGCGCGTGAAGCGCCTCATCCTTTCAGAGAAGGATCGCCGCGGGGTCGGCACCTTCCAGCCCAAGGATGAAAAGAACCAGGACAGCACTGAACTCACAGGCGACATTAATTACCGAAAAATTGCTGAGTTTGGGTCTGATTCCGACCCGCGGGCCTTCAACTTCGACGGTGAACTAAACATCGCCAATCGCGGAATTGTGGAATTCATCGAAGTGCTGAAGCTGGATGTCGCCTTCCTTTATGACCTGCTGGGCGCGAGCCAGGAACATCTCATCAAGCCCAAGAAGTTTGCCCAGACTTATATTGACGAGGTCATTCTCGGCCACACCAATGAGCCGGAATACAAGAAGCTGCAGGGCAACGAGATGATGGAGGCGTTTCGCGACCGAACTATCAAGATCGATGTGCCTTACAACATTCGCCTGGACGATGAAGTTAAAATCTACCTCAAGGATTTTTCCGCGGAAAAGATCAAAGGCCTTCACATCGCGCCGCACACCATTGAAGTGGCAGCCATGTGGGCGGTTCTTACGCGCCTGGCCGAGCCCAAGAAGGCGGGGATTACCAAGCTGCAGAAGCTGAAGCTTTACAACGGCAAGAGCATTCCCGGCTTTACCGAAGACAGCATTAAAGAACTGAAGGAAGAAGCCCCTAAAGAAGGAATGCAGGGCATCAGCCCGCGTTATATTCAGGACAAGATCAGCAATGCCCTGGTCAGCCATCAGGCACAGCTTGATAAATCGATCAACCCCTTCATGGTGATGAACGAGTTGGAAGGCGGCCTGAGCCACCATTCGCTGATTACCGATGAGGAATTGAAGAAGGAATACAAAGAGCTGCTAGCGGTTGTCCGGGAGGAATACGAAGACATCCTCAAGGGCGAAGTGCAGCGGGCGATCAGCGCGGACGAAGACGCGATCAAGCGTCTGGCGGCCAATTACATTGAAAACGTTCGGGCCTATACGCAACACGAGCGCGTTCGAAATCGCTACACCGGTCGCGATGAGGATCCGGATGAAAGGCTGATGCGGTCGATCGAGGACAAGATCGACATTCCTGAAAGCCGCAAGGATGATTTCCGGCAGGAGATTATGAACTACATCGGGGCGTTGGCGCTGGATGGAAAGAAGTTCGAATACAACACCAATGCCCGGTTGCTGAAAGCGCTCGAGCTAAAGTTGTTCGAAGACCAGCGTGACACAATCAAGCTGAAGAATCTGGTGAGCAGCGTTGTCGATGACGAGACGCAGCAGAAGATTGATGTGGTCAAGCAGCGCCTGATCAAATACTTCGGCTACAACGAAACCAGCGCGACGGACGTTTTGAATTATGTCGCGAGCATTTTTGCTCGAGGCGATAGCAAGCAGGATGAATAAGGCCGAAGCTAATCGGTAGCTACTATGCCCGCGAAAATCAGAAAATCCGGCGTCTCTCTTGTGTTCGTTGGTCTGCTCGGCGCCTTCTTTTTCTGGATTACGGACCCACGCTACGGCTGGGCGCTGCATTGGACGCATGGTGAAAATCCGATCGACCTCGCGAATCAACATTTTCCGGGAACGGTTATCGGAGTTGCCGGCTCGCTACTTATTGTTTTGATTGGAATTTATCTGGTTGCCCGGCGGACGGTGTGACCGAACCTTAAAGGTTGATGAGAATGCAAATGGCAGGAATCACCTTTGACGATGCGGTGCTGGCCGCATTTTGCCAAAAGCATGGGATTGGCAGACTATCATTATTTGGATCTACGTTGCGGGGCAACTCGAAACCAGAAAGCGATATTGATCTTCTCGTCGAATTCAAGAAAGGACAGCGAATCAGCCTTTTTGATCTCGGCGGAATGGCAGTTGAATTAGAGGAGATGCTTGGACATCCTGTCGATCTGCGGACCGCTGAGGATATTTCAGTTTATTTCAGGGACGATGTGCTGCGAAGTGCCAAGCTTCTCTATGCCGCTTGAGATCCAACAGCCCGACCGAATTCGTCTGACGCATATGCTGGACGCGGCACGACAAGCGTTGCATTTTTCGGCCGGGCGCGATCGGCAGGCACTCGAAGAGGATTTGATGTACCGGCGCGCATTGACGAATTGTGTACAGGAGATTGGCCAAGCTGCGGTGCGAATAAGTCAGGATACTCGTGGCCTAACGCCGCAGCTTCCCTGGAAACAGATTATTGGGATGCGAAAAGTTGGTTCATGTGTATTTCGCGATCAATCTTGACCTGCTTTGGAGGGTCGTCGAGAAGGATTTAGAGCCTCTAATCAAAGTTTTAGAGTCAATTTTAGCATCGAACAAATAAACATGGTCCTGAAAATCGAAAAAGATCACCAGCGGTTCCGGCAGATCGTTAAAGGCCGGATTCGGGAGGATCTGCGCAAATTTCTTACCAAAGGCGAATTGATCGGTAAGGAAGGCAAGCACCTCATCAGCATCCCCGTTCGGGGCATCGAGCTTCCACATTTCCGCTATGGCGATAATTCCGGCGGTGTCGGAGCCGGTGATGGCAAAGAGGGCGATGTTGTCGGCAAGGGGAATGGCAAAGGCCAGGGCGGGACCGATGCCGGCCAGCACATCATGGAAGTGGATCTTTCCCTTGATGAACTTGCGGAAATTCTTGCTGAGGAACTCAAACTGCCGCGGATCGAGCCTAAGGGCAAGCATCGAATCACCACCGTTCGCGACAAATATAGCGGCATCCGCCGCGTTGGGCCGGCGTCCCTGCGCCACTTCAAGCGGTCGTTCAAGGAGGCCATCAAACGGCAGATCATGGTGGGCGACTATGATCCAGATAATCCGGTCATCATCCCCCAGAAAAAAGACATCCGCTATCGCAGCTGGCGCGAAGTAAAAAGCCCGCAATCCAATGCTGTCATCATATTTATGATGGATGTTTCCGGCTCCATGGGCGAGGAGCAGAAGGAACTGGTTCGCCTGGAAAGCTTCTGGATCGATACATGGCTGCGTAAGAATTACGAAGGGATTGAATCGCGCTATATCGTGCACGATGTGGCGGCCAAGGAAGTCGATAAGCACACGTTCTATCACCTCCGGGAAGACGGGGGGACAAAAATCAGCAGTGCTTACCGGTGTGCCAAGGCGCTGATCGATGCGCATTATTCCCCTGATGAGTGGAATATTTATATGTTCCATTTCAGCGACGGCGACAATAGCTCCGAGGCCGACAGTCGTGACTGCGTCAAGCTGCTCAAAGAACAACTTCTCCCGGTATGCAACGAATTCGGTTATTGCCAGGTTGCCAGCGCGTACGGATCGGGCAATTTTATTAACGTGTTGCACGAGCATTTGCGCAGCCACGAAAAGGTGCTGACCAGTCGCGTGAATTCAAAGGATGATATTTACGATTCGTTAAAAACATTCTTCGGCAAAGGCCATTGATTCCGGCGCTCCCGCCGCGATACATTTCATTCCTCGATCGATGCCTTTCTCCCGCTATCCAGTCTGGCAGAAATAAATTCCCAACATTGCAAGTTCAGTTCTTTACTGCACAAATCCGCAAAGCCGTTATAGTGTCGCGGTCTTCTTGAACGGCAGCGGCAGACTATCGGGAAGGAGTTCGCGATGAAAGCAGTAGCGGTATTTCCAGAAACAAAACAGGTGAAGGTGATCGATCATCCCGAGCCGGCGATTTCGTCGCCCACGGAGGTCAAGCTTCGCATGATCGACATCGGTGTCTGCGGCACCGATAAAGAAATCGTGCAGTTCCAATATGGCACGCCTCCAGATGGGTCACCTTACCTGGTCATTGGCCACGAATCGCTGGGCGAAGTGATTGAGATTGGCCCGGGAGTAAAGACGCTGAAGAAGGGCGATTTGGTCGTGACAATGGTCCGCCGACCCTGCGATCACCCGGAGTGCGTGGCGTGCCGCGCGGGCCGTCAGGATTTCTGCTACACCGGAGATTTCACCGAGCGCGGCATCAAGGGCCGCCACGGTTTTATGACCGAATACGTTGTCGATGACGAAACGTATATGAACCTGGTGCCACCGGAGCTGCGAGATATCGCGGTGCTGGTGGAGCCGTTGACGATTGCGGAAAAGGGGATCGAGCAGCTTTGGCAGGTGCAATCGCGACTTCCCTGGGCATGCCCAGTGGAGGCAGGCGCGTCTCCCGCCTATTGCCACAAGGCGGTTGTCCTGGGCGCTGGCCCAGTCGGATTGCTGGGGGCGATGGCGCTTCTCGTGCAGGGGTTTGAGACTTACGTTTACTCCAATAATCCGGTGCCTAATCCCAGGGCGGATTTATGCACTGCGATCGGCGCGAAGTACATCTCCTCGGCATCCACCAACGTCGACGACATGGCAACCATGGTCGGCAATATCGATCTGGTTTACGAGGCGGTCGGCGCTTCTTCGCTCGCGTTTGATGTCATGCGGCGGCTGGGCACGAATGGCGTTTTCATCTTTACCGGCGTTCCCGGCCGCAAAGCGCCCATTGAGGTGGATACCGATCTGATCATGCGCGACTTCGTGTTGAAGAATCAGGTGGTTTACGGGACCGTGAATGCCGGCAAGCAGGCGTTCCAGGATGCGATCAAGGATCTCCAGGAATTCCGCAAGCGCTGGCCGGACGCGGTGAAGGCGCTGATCACGGGACGGTTCAAGATCGAGCAGGCCTACGATCTTCTCACCGGCAAGGTCGGTGGAATCAAGAACGTGGTCAGCGTTCGACAGAGCTAAAATTTAAATACATGGATGATCAAACGACCAATTCCATAGCGGACGCCGAAGCGAACCGCCTCGCGGCCGACTCAAAACGTGAGGCCAACTGGAAGCGCTGGGGTCCTTATTTATCCGAGCGGCAGTGGGGCACCGTGCGGGAAGATTACTCAGCTGATGGCGACTGCTGGGGTTATTTTCCCCACGATCATGCGCGCAGCCGGGCCTATCGGTGGGGCGAAGACGGGCTGCTGGGCATCACCGATCGCGAGTGCCGGCTGTGCTTTTCGCTGGCGCTGTGGAACGATCGCGATCCGATTCTCAAGGAACGACTGTTTGGCCTTACCGGTCCGCAGGGCAACCATGGTGAAGATGTAAAGGAGCAATACTTTTACCTCGATTCGTCCCCCACGCATTCGTACATGAAAGCCCTGTACAAATATCCGCAGGGCCCATTTCCCTATGAATGGCTGGTCAACGAAAACGCCAAACGAACCCGCCTTGATCCGGAATTTGAACTGGTCGATACGAAAATATTTGATGACAACCGATATTTCGATGTCTTCGCGGAATATGCCAAGAACGCGCCCGATGACATGCTGATCCGAATTACCGTGGCCAATCGTGGTCCCTCGGCCGCGGTTATTCACCTTCTTCCGACCCTTTGGGCGCGTAACACCTGGACGTGGGGATGCACGCATGAAGGATGTGAACCCAAGCCGCACATTGCCCGCTCGGGTCCGGCCTCGATAGACGCCGATCATTCTTCACTGGGAAATTTTCGCCTGGCCGCGGCACAGGTGGGTGATGATCAACCCAAGATTCTATTCACCGAAAATGAAACCAACCTGGAGCGTATTTTCTCCGCGGAGAATTACACGCCTTATGTCAAAGACGCATTTCACCGCTACATCGTTCACAACGACGCCGGCGCGGTGAATCCGGCGGAGGTGGGGACCAAAGCAGCATTCTATTATTGCGTGGAGGTTCCCGCGGGCGGCGAAGTTGTTGTGCGTTTGCGACTGTTCCCCGTCGAGCAGGCGCCTTCAGATCCGTTCGATGCTTCGTTCGATCACATTTTCCAGCAGCGCATAGCGGAGACGGATGCTTTCTACGAGAAGCACCTGCCCAGCATCATGCCGGCCAACACGCGGCAAATTGCGCGGCAGGGCTTCGCGGGGCTGCTTTGGTCTAAACAGTTCTATCATTATGTGGTCCGCGAATGGCTGGAGGGCGATCCGGATCAGCCCCCGCCGCCCAAGGAGCGCTGGCAGGGGCGCAATCGCGAGTGGCTTCACCTTTTCAATCGCGATGTGATTTCCATGCCGGATGCGTGGGAATACCCGTGGTATGCCGGCTGGGATCTGGCGTTCCACACGATCACCTTTGCCACGATCGATCCCGAATTTGCCAAGGAGCAACTCATCCTCATGCTCCGCGAATGGTACATGCACCCCAACGGACAGCTGCCTGCTTATGAATTTGAATTTTCAGACGTCAACCCTCCCGTGCATGCGTGGGCGGCGTGGCGCGTTTACAAAATGACGGCGCCGCGCGGCAAGCGCGATCGGGCGTTTCTTGAGCGGGTTTTCCAGAAGCTGCTGATGAACTTCACCTGGTGGGTGAACCGAAAAGACATCAATGGGAAAAACATTTTCGGCGGCGGATTTCTCGGGCTGGATAACATCGGCGTATTTGACCGATCCAAACCGCTGCCCACGGGCGGCACGCTGGATCAGGCGGACGGCACCGCCTGGATGGCTTTCTACTGCTCGACCATGCTTTCAATCGCGCTGGAGCTTGCGCGAGAAGACATTGTGTACGAGGACATCGCGTCCAAATTCTTCGAGCATTTCGTTGCCATCGTCGATGCCATGAACACTTTGGGCGGGACTGGCCTGTGGGATGAGCAGGACGGATTTTACTATGATCAGCTCTCGCTGGACGGCAAAACCACGCCATTGCGCGTCCGCTCCATGGTGGGAATGATTCCCCTCTTCGCGGTGGAAGTGCTGGATGGAAACGTCATCGATCAGCTCAAGGGCTTTCGCAAGCGCATGCAGTGGTTTCTCGATCACCGCAAGGAATTGGCCCGGAACATTTCCTACATGAAGCCGTCAGATCGCGATGGGACACAATATCTGCTGGCCATCCCGTCCCAGCAGCGGCTTGAGCGCGTGCTGAAATATCTGCTCGATCAAAACGAATTTCTTTCTCCCTTTGGCATTCGCTCGCTTTCGCGGGTCCACAAGGATCGACCTTATGTCTTCAATTACGGCGGGAAGGATTACGGCGTTAAGTATTGCCCGGGCGAATCAGACACGGCCTTGTTTGGCGGCAACAGCAATTGGCGCGGGCCGGTCTGGTTTCCGCTGAACTTTATTCTGCTGGAATCGCTTGAAAAATACCACTATTTCTACGGGGACAAACTAAAAGTGGAATTCCCGGCCGGCACGGGAACGATGATCAACCTTCAACAAGTTGCTGATGAACTGGGCAACCGATTAATGGGGATTTTTCATCCAGACAAAGATGGCCGCCGCGCCTGTCACGGAGAGGATACGCGTTTTGCCGATGATCCGAACTGGAATCAGCTTGTGCTGTTCTACGAATATTTCCACGGCGACACCGGCCGCGGCGTGGGCGCCAGCCACCAGACGGGATGGACGGCGCTGGTTTCCCGAATCATTGTTGGCCGCGGGAAAAAGCTATTGAAAAAGCAAAAGTCCGCAAAGGGTGACGGAATTGCGGCAAAGTAGCGGGGATACCCGCCGCCACCGGGCGTTCTTGTAACAAACCTGATCCAAGAGCCCCCAGATTTCGGGATGGGTCGCGCGGAGTTGCCGGCGCCGGCGCGCGGGGCGGGAGCGCAACGCGGAAATATCCGCACATATCCTCCAGCCTAACAGGTTGTCCTCAGCATCGTCATCCACTCCTCTTGGCAAAATCATAAGAATCGCTAAGTTAGCTCAACCGCGCAGGGAAGGTGATGAAAGTGCGATTGAGAGAAAGGGCATTCGGGGCTAGGGGTCTGTCCACGCTCAGCCAGATAGTTCGCCAATTGACCGAGCAACTGTCTGGACCGTGGATCTCACAATGGGCCTCGATCGTCGCCGAGGCGGGCCACGCAGCGCTAATTCCCTGCTTGCCGATTGCCGAGGTACTGGAATCTCGTCTCCTGCTTTCCGTCTCCGTTACCACCTATCACAACGACCTTGCCAGCACTGGCCAGAACCTGGCCGAAACGCAACTGACTCCGTCGAATGTCAATGCCGGCTCGTTCGGGAAATTGGTTTCGACCACTGTCGATGGCCAGGTATATACCCAGCCGCTGGTTGTGCCGGGGCTAAGCGTTAACGGCGGCACGCATGACGTCGCCTTCGTTGGCACGGAACATGACAGCTTCTATGCGATCGATGCCAACAACGGGCAGATTCTCTGGCAAAGGAGTTTCATCAATCCGGGCGCTGGGGTGACCACGCCTTCATCGAACGATGTAAGCAGTACGGACGTTGCCCCGGAAAATGGCATCACCGGCACGCCGGTGATCGATCCCTCCACCAACACCATTTATTTCGTGGCGATGACACGCGAGCAAATAGGCGGCGATACGCACTATATCTACCGCCTGCACGCGCTGGATATTTCCACATCCGCGGAGAAATTCGGCGGACCCGCCCTCATCGGCGACACCATCTCCAACAACGGCAATTTCATATTCGTCAGTGGGCCATCGGTCGCTGGGCACGGCGATGGGAGCGTCAATGGCGTCGTCAATTTTAATGTGGTGCGGGAACGGCAACGCGCCGCGCTCAGTCTTGTCAACGGAACAATCTATATAGCGTTTGCCTCCTTTGGCGATACCCCTCCATATCATGGCTGGATCCTGGGGTACAATTCATCGAATCTTGCGCTCAGTGCCGTGTTCTGCGACAATCCCAACGCGGGCGACGACGGCATCTGGGGCGGAGGCGGTCGCATCGCATCGGATGCCCAGGGGAACTTATTTTTCGAAACCGGCAATGGTGGTTTTGATTCAACCTTGAACGCCGCGGGCTTCCCCATCAACGGAGACTACGGCGATTCGTTCGTCAAACTATCAGTGGATTCCAGCACCGCAGCAAATCCAAACATCAACGGATGGGGACTGAAGGTTGTCGATTACTTCGCTCCGTTTAATCAGCAATCCCTTTCAAACGGCGACACCGATCTGGGCTCGGGCCAAGTGATGCTTCTTCCGGATTCGGCGGGAAGCGCGGCCCATCCTCACCTCCTGATCGGCGGCGGGAAGGAAGGGCGGCTATATCTTATCGACCGCGACAACATGGGCCACTTTGATCCCAATACCGATCACATGGTTCAGGAATTGCCCGGGGCACTTGGCGGCCTTCTGGGGACCGCCGCCTATTTTAATGGGCAGATCTATATTACCGGTGGTTTCAGCAACGACAGGAGCCACGCTTTCACGATCGCCAACGGCGCGTTTTCCACGTCCGCGATCTCGACACCCGATACGTTCAGCTTTCCCGGCGCCACGCCCACCATCTCCGCCAATGGCAACTCCAACGGCATCGTCTGGGATATCGACCGGAATAGCGCTCAATTGCGGGCCTACGACGCGTCCAATTACGCCAACGAACTTTACACCAGCGCGCAGGCTCCCGGCGACCGCGATGGTTTGCATTCCTCGGGAGTGAAATTTGCCGTCGCAACGGAGGCCAACGGCAAGGTATTTGTGGGCACTTCCAACTCTTTGGTGATTTATGGACTGCTTGCCGCGGCTACCACCGCGCCGGCGGCGCCGACCAATTTAAGTGTGTCCGCCATCGCTTCCGGTCAGATCAACCTGAAATGGACAGACACCGCCAACAATGAAAGCGGTTATCTGGTTGAACAATCGACCAACGGCGGGCCGTTCTCGCAAATCGGCGGGACCGGGATCGGCGCAACCAGCTTCAGCGCGACCAAATTACAGCCAAAGACGTCTTATGCGTTTCGCGTGCGGGCGTTTAATAATATCGGCAACAGCGATTACACGAACACCGCAAGCGCAACCACCCCGATCGCTCCTCCGCCCGGCGTGCTGGATTTCTCCGCCGGTTTTGCCGCCGCGGCATCGTTGCTTTCGATTAACGGTCCGCAGACCACCGTGGTCAATTCTCGCTTGCGATTAACCGACGGAGGCACCAACGAAACCACGAGCGTTTTTTCCAGTGCCCAGGTTGACATTACGAAGTTCACGACCCAGTTTTCATTTCAATTGACCAACGCGCAGGCCGACGGGTTCACCTTTGCCATTCAGAACGGAAACCTCACCACCGTGGGTCCGGGCGGAGGCGCTTTGGGCTATGGCTCGGATCCGGGGTTGCCTCCTATCATTCCCAACAGCGTTGCCATTAAGTTTGATATTTACGACAACTCGGGTGAAGGAACCGACTCAACCGGTCTTTATGTCAATGGCGCGCTGCCCACGGTGCCATCGGTTGATCTTTCCAACACGCCGATCAACCTTCACAGCGGCGATGTGATGAATGCCGCCCTTAGCTATGACGGAACCAATCTCACGGTGAAAATTACGGACACAGCCACGGGCGGCATCGCGCAGCAGTCCTACGCCATCAATATTCCCCAGCAGGTGAACGGCAACACCGCGTTCGTTGGGTTTACCGCGGCCTCGGGGGGCCTTGGCGCGGTGCAGGATATTATCTCCTGGACTTATTCACCCAACGCTGCTTCGAATCCGACGGTTGTAGCCCCAACGAGTTTCACCGCTGGCGCTTCTTCCGGAACGCAGGTCGGTCTGAACTGGATGGAAGCACCCGGTGGCGCCACCAATATCCTGATCGAACGCTCGACCAGTGGCGGCCCGTTTAACCAGATTGCCGCGCTGGCTGGAAATGCCAGCAGCTTCCTCGATACCCAGCTCATGACGGGCACCACCTATGCCTATCGACTGCGATCGCAAATCGGTTCGCAATTCTCGGGCTATACCCCCGTGCAGACTGTTGCGACGCCCTCATTGCCCTTGCCGCCCAGCAATCCCCGTACGACGCTGGTAAGCTCGGGCGCTGTCAGTATTGCGTGGACCAATAACGCGAATAACGCCCAGGGGTATCGTGTTTACCGGCTCTCAACGGTGGGGGGACAATTCATTCTGATCGCCACACTTGGGCCGACGGCCCAGTCCTACAACGATTCCGGCCTGCCCAGCGGCACGACCATTAAGTACGACATTGAAGCCTTTAATCTGGCTGGGTTCTCCGCTGGCGCGACGCTTGGCACCACAACGGCGTCGGCGCCGCCGACAAATCTTCTGGTTGGGTCTTCCGGCGGAAACAACACATTGAACTGGGCGCCTTCGGTGGGAGCGGTGACTTACAATATCTACCGCGGCACGGCCAGCGGCGGGGAAGGGTCCACTGCTTATAAGACCGGCGTTTCGAGCACCAGCTTTGTCGATTCATCCGTCAATTCCGGGACGACCTATTTTTACGAGGTGACGTCCGTCAACAGCAATGGCGAAAGCGGGCCATCCAACGAAGCGACAACACAAGTTGGCCTGCCCGCGCCGTGGGCGAACACGGATATCGGCGCTCCGGTTCCCGCGGGTTCGGCCGCGCTCTCGGCGGGGGTTTTTACGCTGACCGGCAGCGGGGGCGATATCTGGTTTGCCAGCGATCAATTCCAATATACCTATCAATCACTTGCGGGCGATGGGACAATCATCGCGCGCGTCGCCAGTGTGTCGAACACCAATGATTGGACAAAAGCCGGCGTCATGATTCGCGAAGCGCTGACGGCGACCGCCAATCAGGTTTCAATGTTCTTGACGCCGGTGAATGGTGTTCGGTTGCAATATCGCAACGCCAGCGCCACCCAGAGCGCGGATGTTTATGGGAACACGGGCGTGGTGAAATCCTACTGGGTGAAGCTGGTTCGGACGGGTGGAACCGTCAGCGGCTTTGAATCGTTCGATGGCAATAGCTGGCAGGCCGTGGGCGGGCCGGTGAATATTGCCAGTGGGCCGGTGCTGGTTGGGCTGGCTCTGACCAGTCACAATGCCGGCGCGCTGGCAACAGCCACCTTCGATAAAGTTTCAATTACCGCCAGCGCTACGCCGCCGACCCCAACGCCGCCGGCGGCTTCGACCAATCTGACGGTGGCGGCAAATTCCCTGGGACAGCCGGTACTGACCTGGTTTGACAACAGCACCAACGAAACCGGCTTCAGGATCGACCGCGCGACCGACATTCTATTTACCGCAAACATGAAGACCGTGACGATAGCTTCCACAAATCCGGCTTCTGTGGGAATGATGACGTTTACCGACACCAGCGCCGCGGCGGGTGTTACGTACTACTACCGCGTTCGCGCGACCAACGCGGTGGGAGATTCGGCAAATTCCAATACCTCCGTGCTGGTCGCTGTCTCGCTACAGGGTTCGCTGCCGAAAAACTGGAACCATTCTGATATCGGATCCCCGGCCGTGGGGGGTAGCACCACGTTCAACAGCGCAAACAATGCCTTCACCCTGACCGGCGGCGGATCGGACATCTGGTGGAGCAGCGATCAATTTCAGTATGCGTATCAGTCGCTTGCCGGCGACGGGACAATCATCGCCCATGTGCAGGCTCCGGTGGGAACCAGCGACTGGGCCAAGGCGGGCATCATGATTCGCCAGACGCTAGCGGCGACCAGCACATTTGCAATGATGCTTATAAGCCCAGGCCACGGGGTGCATTTGCAGTCACGCACATTGGCCAATCCGAACGGCACGGCCACGGGTGGCGCGCAGGGTGTTACGTCCTATTGGCTCAAACTGGTTCGAGCGGGCGGGTTTGTCACGGGCTTTCAATCAGCTGACGGAAACAACTGGATGCAGGTGGGCGCGGCGGTGCCGATGGCTTTTGGGCCGATTTTTGTGGGGCTGGCGCTGACGAGCCATAACAATGGGGCTGCAACGACGGCGGTATATGACCATGTTTCGGTGACAACGGCTTAATCTGTCGGCCAATGGTTCGGTCGCGACGGGGCCTTGATGTCTCCCTGATTTCTAATCACCCACAGAATCCCCGCGTGAAAGTATATAAATTACGGCGCGCCTGATGCGGCCGCAAGTTTTTTCTCGGCGCGGCTTGGCTCGGGCGATACTCTGTGCGCGGGAGCTTCTGCCGATGGAAGAGGTCTCGCAAAGCCGGCCACTTGTCAGGATTCTGCGATTCTGGAAATATCCGGACATTCTGCGTCAGACACCCGGCGGGCGTGGGGTTTGGCGGGATATTGAATTTATCCTGGATGAGCCGGGGGAAGCGGATTATGTGCTGATTCATGGGCATGCTCCGAGGTTGGTTTCGGCGCGGTGTCCGCGCGAGAATGTGTGGCTGGTGCTGGGGGAACCGCCAAACGAGATGTATCAGCGGTGGAATAAGCTGCCGGGGTGGGCAGCGCGATGTTACACCACGGATGCGGGAAGCATTTCGAACCGGCACCATTTGAGCTTCGCGGCGCTGCCCTGGCATGTGGATCGGGATTACGATTTTCTTACGCGTTGTCCGCCGCCGCCAAAAAGCCGGCAGCTTTCCTGGATTTCCAGCGACCGGGCGGAAACCGCCGGGCACCAGAAGCGGCTGGATTACCTGTCGCGGATTCGTTCCTTTGGCGATCTGGAACTTTTTGGCCGGGGATTTAAACCTATCGCCGACAAATGGGATGGATTGGCGCCTTATCGATATTCCATCGCGTTTGAAAACTTTTCCAACGCGCATTACTGGACTGAAAAGCTGACAGATTGTTTTCTCGCCTGGACGATGCCTGTTTATTTTGGCTGCACGGAGCTGGAGAAGTTCTTCCCGCGGGAATCGTTTATTCGGCTCGATCCGGGTTCGGCCGATCCGGTGAGGGAGCTCCGCGAAATCATCGCCAGCGACCGGCGAGAAAAGAATCTGGACGCCATTCAACAGGCCCGCCAACTGGTTTTGGGGAAGTATAATTTCTTCGAGTTCATTGCGGGCGAAATTGAGAAGGATCAAGCTGCTCGCGGCGGTGAATATTCAAGGCCGGAGGAGATTGCGATTGACGATCACACATTGACGCCGTGGCAACGTGTTAAGGGAAGCGTCCGGCGGCGGCTGCCGGTGGTGTTACAGCGGGCGTATGCGGCGGGCAGGCAACGGCGGAAGAAGGTTGGCTCTCGTTAGTCTGGCTGGGTTGCCGGAGCCTGGAGGCGCAAAAGAAGAGGAGCGGAATCGGTCAATCGCACCCATCCGACGGCTCTGCGCTCCATGGGTTTTAGGGGATGATCTTTAAGCGTTTTGGTCGCGCGGAAGGCCAGGCTATAGCGGCCGGTCGTCTGGCGGTCGAAATCGGGCAATGCTTCGGAACTTGCAAGATCAGATTCGGTCCAGGAGACCGCGATCTCATCATGCAGGATGTCGTCCTGGGCTCCGTTGTTCAAAAGGTCTATTTCGGTGAGGGTGGGCTCGAGGCGCCGAAGCATGACCTGCATGGTTGCATCGTTGGCAGTTTCTTCCGTGGTTGCGGACGATTTATATTCAAGGTGGCGGAAATACAGGGACGCGCAAATCCCGGCAAAGATGATGAGGAGCGCTTCAATAGCGATAATTCTGCGTTGCTTCACCAGCGGTTTTCCCGGTTCCCGGCCCTTAAAGGCGAGCCTATCGCGAGAAGAATTTCTTAATTGAATAAACGGTGGCCTGCCGCTGAACAGCGGCGATGCTTTCCAGGAGGGGGATCTCCTTGGGGCAAACTGCTACGCAATTGCCTGCCTTGCCGCAATCGGCGACGCCGCCTTCTTCCATCAGGGCCTCCAAGCGTTCGTCCTTTAGGGCGGCACCGGTGGGGTGATCGTTGAAAAGACGGGCCTGGCTGATTACTGCTGCACCCACAAAGTGATTGCCCGATGTGTACTGGGGGCAGGCTTCCAGGCAGCAGCCGCAACTGATGCATCGGGAAAGGGGGTAGCGCTCTTCCTGGAGCTTCTGGGACATTTGCGGGCCGGGGCCAAGGTCATAGGTTCCATCGATGGGCACCCAGGCTTTGACGCGCTTAAGATCGTGGAAAAGGCGCTGGCGATCGACGAATAAATCTCGAACGATGGGGAACTTGCTCATCGGTTCCAGGGTGATGGGTCCGCCGTCGGTGGAAAGCTTATCGACCAGAGCGGAACAGCTTTGGCGAACGCGGCCGTTGATGACCATGGTGCAGGCGCCGCAGACTTCTTCAAGGCAGCCGCTGTCGTAAACCGGCGGGGTGGTGGCTACGCCTTCGCGGGTGGTGGGGTGGGCCGCGATGTATTGCAAACACGAGATAATGTTCATGTTGGGGCGATAAGGGACGACGAATTCCTCCCACCGCTGGGGCTGGCCGGGGCCGTCCTGACGGCGAATGCGGAGGACGATCTTCCGGTCGGAAGAGGCTGGCAGAGGAGAATCGCTGGTGTTTGTGGGATTCATTGTCAAAACTTTATGAGCGCGGGCTTTGCGTGACAAGTTTCGCCGCCATTTCAAGCGCCTGCGTCTTGGTTGAAATACGGCTTTCGAGCTGGGCGTCGTAAACGGTTGCAAGAATTCTTTTGAAAATTGGGCCGGGCTCGTAGCCGGCGGCGGTCAGCTCGTCGCCGTTAAGCAGGGGGGCGGGCGCCAGCTTCGCATGCTGAAGCGTTTCAAATTCGGCAGCCAGAGCGCTGATTCGGGCATCATGCAGATGAAGATCCGCCAGCGCTTTCATGAGGCGACGGGAAAGGGGCGATGTCGGTTCAGCGAGGAATCGCATTTTCATGGCGAGGGCGGGCGGGTCCACCGCCAGCATCGGTTCCAAACCGGAGAGGGTCAGGGCCATTTCATCGGATTCGGCGTTGCTGATTTTGAGCGCCTGCCGCATCGCGCGGACGGCTTGGGAGATCGCGGGTTTCTTCAGCAGCGTGGTGACATCGACCGAAGGATCGGCTTGTCTCTGGACGCATAAGGTTGCGGCGGCGAGCGCGAGGCCGATTGAGATTGTTTCGTCAGGCACTAATCGCAGAAAGATCGATTGCTCCATGTTCAGCCCCGAAGGTGGCAACTTGGGAAGAAATCGGAAGATGACCGGCGCGAGATCGAATTCCCAAAGCAATCGCCAGGCTGCGCTTCGGGCTGGCGGGGAAAGCATGAGCCGAAGTTCATCGCCGATGCGCTCGGGGCTGATGCCTTTGAGCCGTGGCGCGATTTTTTTGATGGCCCGCGCGGTGGGGGGATCGATCGTGAGCTCGAACCTGGCTGCGAATCGCACCGCGCGAAGCAGGCGGAGCTGATCTTCCTCGAAACGCTGGGATGGATCGCCGATGGCGCGGAGGCGGTGATTTTGGAGATCTTCGCGGCCACCCACATAGTCGATGACACGGTTTTCGATCGGGTCGAAGAAGAGGCCGTTGATCGTAAAATCGCGGCGCTGGGCGTCTTCCTCGGCGGTTGTGAAACGGATGGCCGTGGGGCGGCGGCCGTCTTCGTAATCAAGATCGGTTCTGAACGTGGCGACTTCGATGACGCTTTGACGGTGGCGAACCAGAATCACTCCGAAGGCCGCGCCGACGGCTTCGGTTTTGGAGAAGAGCTCGCGGACGCGGGGGGGCGGGGCATCGGTGGCGACGTCCCAATCCTTGGGGGTTTGGCCCAGGAGTTTGTCGCGAACGCATCCCCCGGCAAAATAGGCAATGTGCCCAGCTCCGCGGAGGCGCTTGAGAACTTCAAGGGCATCTTGCGGATCACAAGGAGGTTTGAGCAGGGGATTCATCGGCGGGTTCATGGGATATGAGCATGATACCGCTCAAGCAAAGTGGTTACACGGGAGCTTACCGCGGATGGTGGATAAAACTACGCCCCTCCCTCTAATATATGGGCCAAAGGGTGAAGGTTTTTGACGGATTTTCCCGGATTTTTTGGCAGGTGGATTTTTCCGAGATGTAAGTTATTCACTGTCAAATATTTAGGAATAAAAATAATTTTTGATTTTTGTATATATTTGTAGGCAAATTTCGGGGATTTTGGGGCGCTTTGTAGAATTTTGAAGGCGATTTGTCGAGGTGGTCGCGGGGGAGGGGATGGTTTTTAATCTAATCCGCGCCGACTACATGGGCCGGGGGATCGGCAGCTTCCAAGGGGCGTAATTCGAATGGTTTTCGGAAGAGCAGATGGAGATCTTCGCTGAAGGACTTAAGCTTGAATTTCAGCTGGCTGGACAGTTTCGCAAGCGCCTGGTTGGTGTAAATGGAGACATGTCCGTTACGTGGTCCGACATACCACCAATTAACCCCTTCCCGATCGATTTCCGGTGGTTGGAGCAGGGTGGAGAATAGGATCATGCCGGTGGGGGCGAGGAGACTATCCATTTCGGTAAATATTTTGCAGGGATGGGGCGAGTGTTCGACCACTTCGAAGCTGAGGATAAGATCGAATTGTCCTTGGGGGCGGACAGAAAATTCGGGGACGAAGGGGTCGTAAATTGAAATATTGGTGAAGCCGTAATCGCGGAGGAATCTCGCGGCGGCGCCATTGCCCCCGCCGTAGTCGAGAACGCGGAGGTGGCGGCTTAGCTCGAACATTTTGGAGACCAGGAAGGCAATGCGTCTGGGGCGAGCCTCGGCGTATTCCGGATCGACCAGTTTGTAATCTTCGTTGTAGATAAATTTGGCGAAATCCTCGGTGGCGAAGTTGTCGAAAGCGGTGGTGAAGAGGAACCCGCAGGAGAGGCAGCGATGGTAATAAACGGGGACGCCGCAGGCATCCAGCGCGCGGGGAGTACGCTGAGCGCAAGTCTGATTAAAATCGACTACGCCGAAGATTCTTGCCTCGCCGTGACAGCACTTACACGGCACAGATGGGCTGACTACAGATGGTAGCAGCTGCCTCATTATTTAACCGAAACGCCGTCTCCGGCGCAAGAAATGACTACGGCCCACATAATGCCAACAAAACCGCAACAGTCAAAGGAAATTCGATAAGATTTCACAAATATCTGATAAGGCTATATCGAAGCCTGGCCAGGATTTTTAGGTTCAGGCGGCGTGATCTTCAGAAGAGTTCATCTCGATATTATCCGGGCCTGGCATTCATTATTTCCACACGCATATTGCCATAATCCCGACAATCGCCGGCCTGGAGGCCCGGCAGGTCAATCTCATCCCGGCGATCGTGGCGGAAGATCAGCAGGCCATGGGTCGCCAGATGTTGGGTCGCCAGAGTGTTGGCGAGGCGCTGGAGATCTTCGGGATGGTCTTTGAGGAACGGGTAGGGCGGGTCCAGGAAGATAAGATCGATCTGTCGCGGTGGTGGAGGCGTGGATTTGATCCATTTGAATAGATCGACCGCAATTACGGAGGATCGATCCTTCACGCCCAGGGTGGCAATGTTCCCGTGCAGCCGGGAGATTGCGGCGCGATCAATTTCGAAGAAGGTGACGAAGCCGGCGCCGCGGCTGAGGCATTCGAGGCCCATGCTGCCGGTGCCGGCGAAGCAGTCATAGACGGCGGCTGATTCGATTCGAGGGGAAAGAACGTCGAAGATCGATTGTTTGGCGCGGTCGGTGATTGGCCTGGTAGTGTCTCCAACCGGCGGGAGCAGCTTTCGGCCTCGAAATTCACCGGCGATGACGCGCATCGTTTCCAATGTAGCGAAGGCGAGCGGGATTGGGCTAGAATCGCGGCTGGGAAAAGGAGGCATCCCTTTTGGCAGATCGAAGCATTCATTACGAAGCCGCGTTCGAGGCATTTCTGCGGGATCGCGCGGTTCCTTATGTGGCCGTCGATGAAACCAAAAGAGCATTGTTTGCCAATGCCCGGCTCAAATCATTCGATTTTGTCGTCTATAGCCAAAATGGTCCGAACTTGCTGGTGGATGTAAAGGGGCGAAGTTGCCGCAATAAGGCCAGCCGATCGGGATTTGAAACGTGGGCCACGGAACAAGACGTGGCGGATCTGACGCAGTGGGAGCAGGTCTTTGGCAATGGATACCGGGCGATGCTCAGCTTTGTGTACTGGATTGAGGCGCCGCTGTCGCCCGAGCCGGGGATGTTTGAGCATCGGGATAAGTGGTATTTGATGATGGGGATTCATCTGGATGAATATCGCGACCACATGCGCCGGCGCTCGGCAAAGTGGGAAACAGTGTGCCTGGGCGCTCAAGATTTTAGATCGCTTGCCCGCCCGCTGGAAAGCTGGTTATGATACATGATATGCGAGACCGTATTATTTGTCTGGCGGTTGCAGTTTTGCTGGTGGTAATGTCGCCGCTTTCAGCCCTGGCGGCGGACGACCCAAGCAAGGTTTACGATGGGCGGCTGGAGGGGTACGGGCGCAATCTCACACTGGATGCCGGCGGAAGCGCGCTGATCTGGCTTTTATTCATCGGAATCGCAACCATTGGCCTGGGTGTGATGTTCAAGAATGCCCAGCGATCTCACCTGGATTGATTTTTTGGCGAATGATATTGACGATTAATCTTGGCACTTTTTTCACCTCAACCGACAGGGAGGCATCGATGAAGTCCAGCATGCTCTGGGGCCTGGTGGGCCTTAACGCGGTGTTGCTGATCATTTTCGTGGGTCAATTCACGCGCGACAATTCGGCAAAGGCCCAGGCGCAATTTCGCCGGCCGTCGGACTATGTGATGATTCCGGGGGAAGTGCAGGGGGGAGCGACGGAGCTGGTTTACGTTGTGGATACCACCAACGGCGTGCTTGGCGCGGTTGCCTATGACGACACGGGCAAAACGCTTCAGATGATGCCATCGATCAATCTTATAAGTGTCTTCAGTCAGCAGCCGGGGCCGGGCCGAGGCCCACAGCGATAATTGCCCATCGCCACAAAAATGCGGCTTGATAAGTACGTTGAAAAATCACACAGAGATAAAAAATGAGGCTGAACATGGATCGCAAGCTTATTGCAATTGTAATGCTGACGCTGTCGGCGCTGTCGCTGATGGTGGCCGACTTTGCCACACCAAAAGCCAGGGCCGATGAGGCTGTGAACAGCCGGGATTACCAGGTCGTTTCAGCACGTATTCAAGAGGGCGGAGAAGGACTTTACATTCTCGATAACCGCACGGGGCAGATTGCGATCTTCACCTATGACGTGAAATCGCGAACGCTGCGGCCGCGGGTGATCCGTCCGCTTTCTGAAGTTTTTCGATGAATAGCGGTTTATAGGTCGAGCCGCGACCTGGTGGATTTTACCTTTTTGCAGTTGGACACGATTTTGATGTCGCGCGAAATTCGCCATGATTGGACGCTGGATGAAATCCGCGCTCTTTATCTCACGCCGTTTTTAGAGCTGGTGTTCCACGCTGCCACCGCACATCGGGAATTTCACGATTCCAACGAAGTGCAGGTTTGTAAACTCATTTCGGTAAAAACCGGCGCCTGCCCGGAAGACTGTTCTTATTGCTCGCAATCGTCGCGCTATACCACCGGCGTAAAACCGACCGCCCTTATGCCTCAGGAAGAGGTAATGGCGATTGCCGCCGAGGCAAAGGCCAGCGGCGTGAGCCGGGTGTGCCTGGGAGCGGCGTGGCGGGAAGTGAAGGACAACTCGCAGTTTGAGCGCATTCTGGAAATGGTGCGTGGCATTACCGACATGGGCCTGGAAGTCTGCTGCACGCTTGGCATGCTCACCGAGCCCCAGGCGAAGCGCCTGGAAGAGGCGGGGCTATATGCCTACAACCACAATATCGATACATCCGAGCAGTTTTACGAGACGATTATAACCACGCGAACCTATGCTGATCGTCTGAAGACGATTGAGCAGGTGCGGAAGACGAATGTGACGGTGTGCAGCGGCGGGATCATCGGGCTGGGGGAAAGCGAAGAAGATCGGATGGCCATGCTGCAAACGCTGGCGACGATGAATCCGCATCCTGAATCTGTTCCCATCAACATTTTGGCGAAAGTTCCCGGCACCCCGATGGCTGACAAGCCGGACGTTCCGATCTGGGAAACGGTTCGAATGATCGCCCTGGCGCGATTGCTAATGCCGGCTTCGGTTGTCCGGTTATCCGCCGGGCGGGCGAAGCTTTCGGTGAGCGACCAGGCGCTGTGCTTCATGGCAGGCGCCAATTCGATTTTCTCCAGCGAGAACGGGCAGATGCTGACGCTGGCGGTTCCGTCTCCCAAATATGACGCGGACGCCGCGCTGCTGGGGGTTCTGGGCATGAAGGCGCGACCGCCTTTTAAGGAAGTGGCAACCGCGGGCGCGCCTGCCTGATTATTTTCATTCCGTTGGAATTGCCAGTTTAGAAAGATCGGTCTTCTTCGCGCAAAGGAACGCGCGGCGGTTGCCGTTGCGAAAGCCATCAATGCCGGTTTCATTGGCGAAGACCGGTTTCAGAACAACCGTTCGGTATTGGAATTCGCGGGCCATATCAATCACGGCCTCGCGGGTGGGGTCCATGACCAGTTCGTAATCGGCGCTGCTCCAGGGGTCTTCGATGGGCTCGCGCCGCAGTTCAAGCACTGATCCGTCGAGCATGGAAATGCGCGTGTCGATCACCAGGAGATCCGTATTGGCGGCGGAGATGGATTCAAGCAGCGGGATGTGCTTGGTGATGTGGTAAAAGATCCCCAGGCATAACACGACATCAAACTCACCGAAACGTTTGAGGGGGCCGTCAAAAATATTTCCCAGGGCAAAGTCATATCGCTGGGGGGCAACCTCGTTGACTTCGAACACAAACTTTGCCTGATCGACATGAAATTGCCGGGCCTCGATGCCCTGGACGAAATCGGCCCCGGCCTCGATAGCCGCAAGGGACCAATAGCCCGCGTTGCAGGCCAGATCGAGCACGCGTTTTCCCTTGAGCGTACCGCCCATAAGCTGAACCACGGGATCAAAAAAGTGGCGTTTGCGCCAGGGATGCCGATCAGCGTGGCGATCCTGTGCCGGGGTTAGCTGTCCGCGCAGATTGAACTGGTAGAGCCAGGTGGGGAAGCTGGCGATTTTGTCGCGAATTTGGGGGTCTGTCATGGGTGGCGTTATGAGCGGCTATCGGGCCGGGCCGTGGGTATGGGAGGGATCAGACATTGTCGCGATATTCACCGGAAGCCTTACCGTGAAGGTGGTGCCCTCGCCCAGCTTGCTCTTGAGGCTGATGGAACCCTCATGCTCATCCACTATTTTTTTGGCGACAGCGAGTCCGAGGCCGGTGCCACGATTTCCCTTGGTTGAATGAAACAGCTCGAACATGTGAGACATCATGCTGGGGGCAACACCCACGCCGTTGTCGATTACTTCGATGACGCTTTGCTTATTCTCCGCGTCATACCGGCTGACCACGCGAATCAGCCCGTGCTTGGTATCCACGGCATCCAGCGCGTTGCTGAGCAGATTCATCAGGACCTGGTGCAGGCCATCCGGGTCGGCGGGGAAGGCGGGATGATCGGGCTCGATATCCGCCACCGCCATCACCCCTTTTTCATTGGCCCGGGCGGCGATCAGCTCCAGGCATTCTTCAATGAGCACCTTGGGGTTTAGTTGTTCCATCTTGGGTTCGCGCGGGCGGCTATAGGCCAGAAGATTCATGGTCAGGTTGTAGATTTTTTCCAGATTTCGGTCGACCACCCGCCAGCCCTTGCCGGCCTGCGGGAGATTGCCACTGCGCAGGCCCATTTCGACGACATCGGCGCCACCGCGCAGGGCCTGGAGGATATTTTTGATTGAATGGGATAGAGCCGCGGTTGTTTCACCCACCGCGGCCATGCGTTCGGCTTGCAGGCCGGATTGGTGAAGCTGGGCGTTGGAGATGGCCATGCCGGCCTGAAGGCCGATGGCGGTTAACAGGCGCAGTTGATCGGGCGAATAGGTGTAATTCTTCACCGAGCTATCGATGTAGATGACGCCCACCACTTCATCGGGACTCTTGCCGACCAGCTTGCCAACTTTGATGGGCACGCAAAGCGCGCTGCGAATGCCGAGATTGTGCACGCTTTTACCCTTGGAAAAGCGGCGATCCGACATGGCATTGCTGGAAAGCACGCCCTCCCCGCTGGAAAGAACGTGATTGATGATGGTGCGCGAGGCGTGAATTTTCGGCGCCACTGGCTTTGCGGGAGCGCCGTGCGCCAATGTCTGGGCGGGATCGAGGACCGGCGGCGGCTCGGGTTTTTCGTCTTCATCCTCGCGGGTGCGGACCACTTTTGGCATGAGCTCACTGGTCTTTTCATCCAGAAGCAGGATGATGCCACGATCCGCCTTCACGTGCTCAAACACGAGGTCCATTACCACTTCCAGCACCTGATCGACACCGAAGCTGCTGCCCAGGGCCGCCCCCAGGGCATAGAGGATCTTAAGGTTCGTCATGGCGGCGGCAGCGGGCTCGGGGACGGCCAGGACCATCGAATCATCATTGCTGGAAAGCGTGTGCATGATGGAGGCGTCCATTCCGGCCTCGGCTCCACTGAGGGAGACACTTCCGCCGCTGCCGCGACTGACGCCTGGTTGCGAGCCGAACACCATCAGCGTGCGGCCGACGCGAATCTGGTCGCCCAGCTTGAGCATGTAGCGGTTATCGACACGGGTTCCGTTCACATAACTGCCGTTGGAACTGCCCATGTCGCGAAGCATCCAGCTGCCGTCGTTGGGCAAAAGCTCGGCATGGCGGCGGCTGACGGTGTTGTCGGTGAGGGGAAGCTGCCGGCTGTCGCGCCCGATCAGCACGGGCGCATCAGGCAGTTCAAATCGCCGGCCCTTGTCGGGGCCTTGTAAAACCAGGAGCGTGAGCACAAGGGTAGTGTACTTGGGAAATTGATGCGGACAAAGAAAGATTTTAGCACTTCAAATGCGCTGTCGAAAGTTGACCGCCGGACCCTCCTCACTAAGCTAAACCGACGATAGTAACGGAATGGGCAAACTTCCAAGGAGCAATAAATGAATCTATTGGCGGGCAAAAAAGGTTTGATTCTGAACATCGCCAACGACCGCAGCATCGCGGCCCACATCGCCGATAACGCGGTGAAGCAGGGGGCGACCTGCGGATTTGGGTTTTTGCCGATGGACAACGCGGAGAAATCTGAACGCCGCGTCCGCAAGGCCATGACTGAATATGGCTTTCCCGAGGCCTGGCTGCATCCGGTGGATGTTTCCAGCGACGAGCAGATCGCCAAATTTTTCGCGGCCGCCAAGGAGAAATTCGGGACGATCGATTTTCTCGTGCATTCGCTGGCGTTTGCCGATCGAACCTATCTGCAGAAGGAGGCGGGGAATTTCACCTCCACGCCGCGGAATGTTTTCGCCCAGGCGCTGGACATCAGCGCGTATAGCCTGATCGCGCTGACGCGCGGCGCGGCGGACCTGATGCCGGCCGGGGGATCGATCATTTGCCTATCGTATCTTGGCGGGGAAAAGGTTGTGCCCGGATACAACGTCATGGGTGTCGCCAAGGCGGCGCTCGAAGCAAGCGCCCGGTATCTCGCGTTTGATCTGGGCGCTAAAAATATTCGCGTTAATACGATCTCGGCTGGGCCGGTTCGGACGCTTTCGGCGATGGCGGTTGGCGGCATTGATGAGATGTTCGCCCATGTCGAGCGGAAGTCGCCACTGAAGCGCAACATCACGGGCGAAGAGGTCGGCAAGACCGCGGTTTTCCTGCTTAGCGATCTGGCGAGCGGCATTACGGGTGAAAACCTATACGTTGATGGTGGGTTCAATACCGTTGGGCTGTGATGTTTAAACGGAGCGCTGGAACAAGAATTATTTCTGGATCGACTTGCTGGAACTTCCGTATGCCGCCTCGCGCGGCATCTTATGGCCTTCGCACCCTATGGCAATCTTAATCGTGGAAGACGACGCTGATTTGCTTCGCCTGACCGCCAGGCTCTTGCGCGCCTGGGGAATGCCAACAGCGGTGGCGGTGGACGGTGACGAAGCTTTGGTTCTTATCCGTAAGATTCATCCATCGCTGATCCTGACCGATTACCATATGCCAAAGTTCGACGGGGTGAGCCTGGCGCGTGCTGTGCGCTCGCTGGGAATCTCCACGCCGATTCTGCTGCTGACAGCGGACGGCGATTGGCATATTGAACAACAAGCCCGAGATGCGGGGGTGACACGCGTCCTGAAAAAGCCAATTATCCCTGAGATGCTGCGCAAGGTAATTGAGGAGCTTTACCAGGCCCGGCCCGGGCCAGATTCGGCGGGGTCATTCGATCCTCCCGATTCCGATATCTGAAAACCCTTCGAATACCGCTACTCGGGGCCATCCTGGAGGAGCGATTTATCTGTCAATGCATGCTCCGGCCGCGAGACCTAAAGTGAGGACGGTCCGCCGGCCACCGCCCGGTTTTCTTGACACTTGAATTTGGCCCCGCTACGGTTCATTCCCTGGCCTGCTTTTCCGCGGAGTAACTACATGAAATGCCGCTGGCTCTTCTGTTTAGCGTTTATCGGGTCATTGTGTCTGGGGCGGGAGTTTGCCCGCGCTGACGCGGATCTGGTTCCTTCGTCCTGGAAAGAGGACGTCGAACCGAGCGGTCATAAGGATGACATCGTTAATAAGATGGGGGCTGCGGCAAATAATCTAAATACGTCCGCCACCACCGCTTCGGCGCGGAAATGGTTTGAGGATGCAGCCTCCGTTAACGGCGATGCAACCCTGGCCAGCCCAGCCTATCGCCAGCTGTATGGCGAAGCGCTGAATAAACAGTTTCTGTCACTTCTGACCAACCCCAAGACCGCGGTGCGCGTGCGGGTGAACATTGCCATTATCAGCTCGGTTGTGTCGGTGAAGCTTAAAACCAATGCACTTTTGCCCACAGTGCTTCAGTTGCTTAACGATAAATCGGATGCCGTCGTGTTGGCCGCTGAAAAGCCGGCGGGGAATTTACTCCCTTCGTTATTTAATCAGGCGAAAGGGGATGATCGCGACAACCTGCTTGCGGCCATGGTCAAGAGCGTGGCGGATCACAGCACTCCTCCCATGGCGGGGGATATTGCCCAGGATGCCTACAAGGGCATGAATCCGCTGATCGGAAACTTCCAGGTGACGGGCAGCGATTTTGACAGCATTGCCAAATACAACCTGGATATGCAGAAGGCCCGGTTGGAGCTGTATAAAACGGGGTCGTCGGGCATCCCCGATTCGCCCGTGGTGGACACCTATCCCTCCGAATTTTTATTGGCCGCCAGCGAATGGGGACAACTGCAAGACCCCGATAAACTTCGGGCCATCCAGCAGGCGGTTGACTTGATTTCCATGGCCGCCCAGCGGGCTGAAAAACGCAGCGCCAATCAGAATGATGAGCTGATCAAGACGATTGACGATGAGGGTTATCCGCTGCTGCAACTGGCCAAGGAAACTTTTAAAGACGCGGCGTGCGAGACGGCAATTCAAGCCGTCAGGCAGATTTCCGTCGGGTCGCGCCCCGAGGCTATTGAAACCGCCCGGGCCGCCCTCTTCCCGGCATTGCATGATGCGGCCGCCAACGCGCCCATCCTGGCGAACCTTGTCGCTCCGCCCGATTTAAATGGGGATGCCGGCACTACTCCGGCTCCGGCTGCTGCTGCCCCGTAAAATACCGTCACGCGGCGGCGAGCGCCGCAATAATCAGGCGTCTATTGACGACAGCACACCATGATCCGTCTGATGGTGATTCCGATCGTTCTAATCGCCCTGATAACAGGTGGGGTTTACTGGTCCAACGGCGCGGGCAGCAGAGACAGAGCCGACTTCGCATTCGTCAATCGCGGCGACAACAAATGCCTCGACCCGAATGGCATGTCGTGGATGCAGGATATCCGCCTGGCCTATGCCCTTTGGGAAGGGCTTTACACGCTCGATCCCGTCACCCTGAAGCCCATCCTGGGAACCGCGGACAAGGCGGAGGTGGACCCGGAGACTCACACCATTTGGACGCTGCACATCAGACCCGACGCCAAATGGTCCAACAGCAAGCCCGTGCTGGCCGGGGACTTTATCTTCGCCTGGCGCCGCTTTCTGGAAACCCCCGGCGAATATACATACCTGCACTATTACATCCGCGGAGCTAAGAAATACACGGACGACTTCGCGAAATTTATTGAAGCGCGGGATAGCGGAAATCCAAAAGCCACGCCCCCGGATTTTGCCAGCGTCGGGGAGCAAGCGATTGACGATCATACGGTACGGGTCACTCTGTCCGACCCCATTCCGTTCTTCCCGGCCTTGTGCGCGTTTCCGCCGTTCTTTCCAATGTATGAGCCATCGATGCGGGATTTCGCGCAAAAGGACGCAGCGAGCGGTCTGGTGCGATATGACCTGAAGTTCACGCGGCCGCCCAGCCTTGTCACCAACGGCCCTTATGACATCACGGAATGGAGCTTTAAACGGCGCGTTCGCATGGTCGCTTCCGCTTTCTACTGGGATCGCGCCAACGTGAAGAGCCATGTGATCGATCAGATCTATGCCGAGGAACCGCTGGCGGCTTTCCGCACTTACGACCGCGGGGACGTGGACTGGATCGCAGAGACCGATCCTGATCTCGCACATGGCATTCGCGAACAGAACACGCGACATGACCTGCATATATTCACGGCGTTCGGCACTTATTACTATTCGCTGAACTGTCTGCCTCAATTGCCGGGCAAGCGACCCAACCCTATGACCGATGTGCGCGTTCGGCAGGCGCTGGCGATGTCGATCGACAAGCAGCCGATCGTTAATAATGTAGGCAGGCTGGGCCAACCGATCGCACGCACTTATATTCCACTGGGCGTTTTCCCCGGCTATCCATCACCGCCTGGCCTGGGATATGACATTGCCAGGGCAAAACAATTGCTCGCCGATGCTGGATACCCTGACGGCCAGGGTTTTCCGCGCCTTACGATTCTTTACAACAGTGAAGGCAACCATGCTGACGTCGCCCAGATCATTCGCAATCAATGGATGAGCAATCTGGGAATCACCATGGATCTGGAGGGCGTTGAGATTAAGGTTTTCGGGGAGCGGCTGCACACTCAGCAATACGATATTGCCCGGGCAAGCTGGTACGGCGATTATGATGACCCAACCACATTTACCGATAAGTATAAATCAGACAGCGAAGACAACGACGCCAAATGGGCGAACACGGAATATGACGCCTTGTGTGCCGCTGCTCAGAAGGAAGTTGACCCGGCCAAAAGGCTTGCACTGCTGGGCAAGGCGGAGAACATTTTGCTGAACGAAGCGTGCATTATTCCGCTTTACACCTATGTGAACGCCTATTTATTTCGCGATAACGTCAAAGGGTTGCCGCTGTCTCCCAACGCGATGGTGATGTTCAAATCCATCGAAGTGAAGCATTGAATGATTCGTTTTATCATCTGGCGTGTCGTTCAGTTGCCGCTCGTTCTGGTGGTCATTTACCTGATCACATTCGGCCTGGTATGGCTGGCGCCGGGCGATCCTTTCGGAAATACCGAACGCAAGCTTGACCCGGCGGCGCAGAAGGAACTGGAGAATCGTTTTCACGCCAACAGTTGGGAATCGTTCCTCAAATATTATCCGCAACAGATTTTAAAGCGTGGTGATCTTGGCCCCAGCCTCTCCTACCCGGGGTGGTCGGTGAACGATGTGCTTAAATATTCGTTCCCGGTTTCCATGACGCTGGGTCTTTTTGCGATGGGTATTGCCGTGGTGATCGGATGCGTCGTTGGTGTGACGGCGTCGCTGCATCAGAAGGGCCTTTTAGATTTTTTCAGCCTGACCATTGCGCTCATTGGCATCAGCCTCCCAAGCTTTGTGGTGGCCGGGCTGCTTTTGGTTGTGTTTTCGGATTGGTTCCACCTTTTGCCCAGCGGCGGTTGGGGCACCTTTAGCCGAATGATTCTGCCGGGCATTGCCTTGGCGCTGATGCCGATGGCGTACATCGCCCGGCTCACGCGCGTCTCGATGCTCGATACGTTGGGTAATGATTTTGTACGCACTGCCCGCGCGAAAGGCCTTTCCCGGCAGAAGGTGATATGGAAACACGCGTTTAGCAACGCTTTTCTGCCAGTCTTTACTTACCTGGGCCCCGCGACGGCCTATGCAATTACCGGGTCCTTTGTCGTTGAAACAGTGTTCAACATTCCCGGCCTGGGCGTTCACTTTGTGAATGGAGTAAAGAATAGAGATCAAACACTCATCCTCGGCACCGTACTTGTTTACGCCGCTGTGTTGCTGACACTTAATTTGATAGTCGATATCGGCTATGCGCTGATTGATCCAAGAATTGACGTGACAGCCAGATCCAACAACAACTGACGATTAATTGGTGTGACCAGAACTGTGCCCCTATGACGGCAGCCGCGATCCCCGAGGAGCTTGATCTGGCAGACGTAGCCCCGCCCGACAGCGTGTGGCGGCGGGCGCTCTCGGACAAACGCGTGGCCATTGGCGGGGGGCTGTTATTTATTCTGCTGCTTACCTGCGTCGTAACGCTTCCGTTCACGCTGAATCGAACCTCGAACTTGTACTATGACGCCCAGCATGCTTCCCTGGCATTGAAAGCCCCGCATGTTCAGACCTTGTGGATGGCCATGGGCACAAGCAAACTGGGCCAGAGTTTGCTGGGCCAATCGCTGGTTGGGGGCGTAATCAGCCTGCTCATTGGGTTGATGGCAGCAGCCATTAGCGTGGTGCTGGGTCTGACCGTCGGTGTCGTCGCCGGTTACCACGGCGGGTGGCTCGATGCCGTCCTTATGCGCATTGTCGATATCCTGTATGCCCTGCCTTACATTCTTTTGGTCATCCTGTTTAAGATTGCTCTGGAACGCCCGCTGGGCGCGCTGCTGCGATCGACCATTGCGGCAAATCTTGCGGTGCTTTTCCTCTCGATTGGACTGGTGAGTTGGCTGACGATGGCCCGGGTGATTCGCGGGCAGGTACTTTCGTTGCGATCGTTGCCGTTCATAGAAGCAGCGCGGGCGGCGGGGGTGCCGCAATTGCGAATCTTTACCCGGCACCTGCTTCCCAATCTGGTCGGGCCGATTACTGTCTATGCCACGCTCACCGTTCCGCAGGCAATTCTTCAGGAATCGTTGCTGAGCTTTTTGGGCATCGGCATTCAGCGGCCGCTGCCGACTTGGGGATCGCTGGCCAGCGACGGGCTTATGCTGGCCCTTAACCCAGTGATGTCTAGCTGGTGGCTACTGGTGTTTCCGTGTACGCTTTTGGGCGTCACGCTGCTGGCCCTGAATTTCGTCGGCGATGGATTGCGCGACGCACTGGACCCCCGGCGCGACGGCGCGAAAATATAATGAGGTGTCATGGAAAACCGCTTCGGCTTTAAGGATCTGGTCTTTTCCCTTCTGCTGGTTTCCGTCATCGTTCTGGTCGCGCTTTCGATGAAGCAATTCGACCGGCAATACCAAACCGTCGTCCATCTGGAACAACAATCCGAAAGCCAATTGCGCGAATTGGTGGCCATTCACAACGCGCTGGACCGCGGCCTTTCGTTTTCCGCTACCACGCAATCCTCCAACGATCAAACGCAGGCAGTGGCTGACGCATTTCCTGAAGAAGTAAAGCTCAAGCGTGAGGGTAAATATGATTCGGGTGATTGGTTTGTCATGAACTTCGGTTCACCCACGGCCAAGCTTACGCCGCTGCTTGGCGCCGATCTGTATTCATACATTGTCTTCGGGCGGACGATGGAAACGCTGATGTACATCGACCCCAACACGCTGGATTATACGCCGTTGCTGGCAACGTCCTGGACGCAGACCGACACCAGCAAAGCCTGGCAGGAATACGTTGATAGGCGCAAGCCCGTGCCGCTGACTCAGGACGAGATCGTTAAAGAGTCGGATTGCCCTCCGCCGGAAAAAACGGATGACCGCGCGAAGTATATTGCGAGCCGTTTGAAAGAAGGTCGGCGTGATTCGGATATCGGCGGCGAAGCGGATTGTCCTCCCGCCCAGCTCATCGATTTCAAACTTCGTCGCGGGGTGACCTTCTCCGATGGCGTGCCGTTCACGGCCGATGACGTAGTATTCACTTACGACTGGATTCAAAACCCCAAGGTGGATTGCCCACGAGACCGCCAGGGGCTCGACCGCGTCAAATCCTGTGAAAAAGTAAATGACTACGAAGTAGTCTTCAAAATGAAGGAGCCTTACTACCAGAGCTTCGTGGCCCTGGGCGGGATTTGGATCATGCCGAAGCACTTTTACGGCGCTTATACCCCCGAGCAATTCAATAACAGCGTGGGATTGCTGATGGGCACGGGCCCGTATCGTTTGGCCAGCCCAACCGATTGGAAGCCCGGCCCCGGGAAAATCGAACTGCTGCGGAACGAGCGTTACTGGGGAATTACCCCCTCCTTCGATCGCCTGGTCTTCTATCAGATTGAATCCGACGCGGCGTCGCTGGTGATGTTCGGAAATGGTGAGCTGGACATGATTCCCATGTCGCCACTGCCTTACACGCTGGCGCTTAAAAATGAGAAGATTATGGCGCATAGTCAGAACATGGACTATAGCTCCCCGCTCAGCGGCTACTTTTTTATTGAGTGGAACGAACTGCGCGATGGCAAGCCCACTATGTTTGCGGATAAACGAGTCCGACAGGCGATGACCATGCTGATCAATCGCGAGCAGCTCTGTAAAGATATTTATCTGGGATTTGCCGACCCTGCACCGGGCCCGTTTCACCCCCTTACTAAAATGCACGATCCTACTCTGGTTGACTGGAAATATGATCCGGATCGCGCCAAGGCGCTTTTGAAGGATGTGGGATATGAGGATCGCGGCAAGGGCGTTCTTGAGAAGGCAGACGGCAGCCAGTTTAGCTTTAAGCTCACCTACCCCAGCAAGAATGAAACGGTTGACCACGTAATGCAATTTGTTAGAGACAATCTGGCGCGTTCAGGCATAAACGCCGAGCTTGACCCGGTGGATTGGACGATTATCGATGAGCGAGAAAAGGGCCGCACTTACGATGCGCTGTTTCGTGGCTGGGGGGCAGGAAGCCTGGAAGATGACCCTCACCAAATGTTCGATTCCACTCAGGTCCAGGATCAGGGGGACAACTCCATGTCCTATTCGAGTCCAGAATTTGACCGCATCTCTCGACTCGCCAGGCGTACCCTTGATGACGCCAAGCGGCTTGAGCTTTGGCACCAGTGCGAGCGCATCCTTCACGAAGATCAGCCCTATACTTTCATGACTGTGAATCGTTCGCTGAAGCTGTTCGACAAAAGGCTTGCAAACGTTCGCCAGGCCCGCACGGGGATGAACCTGGTGGTTGATTGGTCGATGCCCATTCCCTGGTATGTGCCGATGGGAATGCAAAAGTACAAACAGTAGAAACTAGACAACCGCAATCCGTTAGAGCGCCATGCTCAGTTACATCATCCGGCGACTGCTTTTGATCGTGCCGACCTTGCTTGGCATTACCCTCATCACATTTGGTGTAATGGCTCTGTCGCCCGGGGGAATCCAAAGCGCTCTGACCAACCGGGAGGGCGGGCTCGACCCGCGAGCGCGGGCCGCCGTGCGGGCCTATTACGAAAAGAAATACGGGCTGAATAAACCGCTGCCGGTTCAGTACCTGCGGTGGCTGAACAAGGTTTCGCCCTTTGGCGTTAAGGACGAGGGCATGGGCTGGCCGGTTTCCTGGCTAATTGGACTGAAAACCCCGGACCTGGGCGAGAGCATCATTTCGCACAGGCCGGTTCTGGACATGATTGAAGAGAGCCTGCCGCTGACGTTACTTCTGAACGCGGTCAGCATTCCGCTGATGCTGTTTATTTCTCTGTGGACAGGGATTGCTTCCGCGAAGAATCGCGGCGGCCTTTTGGATGTGGGAGGAGGATCAATACTACTGGGGCTTTGGTCCGTGCCGCAGATTTGGGCTGGGGTATTGCTGATCGGGTATCTGGCCAACAAGAATATTCTGCATCTATTTCCGCCGGCCGGGTTGCATGATCTTCGCGCGGACGACATGAATTTTCTTCCCAGCTTTGCCGGGGGCTTCCAGCGCGGCTGGCTTTTGGATACCGCCTGGCACCTGGTTCTTCCGGTCATCTGTCTGACCTATACCGGCTTTGCGTTCAGTTCCAAGCTGACGCGCGGCGCGATGCTGGAGAATATGTCCCTCGATTTTGTGCGGACCGCGCGTGCCAAGGGCCTGTCAGAGCGGGAGGTTCTGTATCGGCACGTATTCCGCAATAGCGTGATTCCGTTGATTACCAACTATGCGACGCTCCTGCCCAGCTTAATAGGTGGCGCCATCGTCATTGAATCAATCTTCAGCATTCCCGGAATGGGTAAGCTGACGGTGGATTCCGTGTCCGACAAAGACCCGGAATTGGTTTTGTCCACAACCCTGGTTGCTGGAATCCTGGGCCTGATCAGTTATCTCATCGCCGATATTCTTTATGTGGTGGCGGATCCGCGCGTAAATTATGAGGTGCGCGCCACATGACCACCGCCGGAAACATTCCTGTCTCCCCATCATCGGCGGAAGGTGACGCCAGCTTTCTCACGGCCAAAACACCCTCGTATTGGACCCAGGTGGTTCGAGACACCCTTTCTCGCGGCGGCGCCCGGGCGGGCTCCGCGTGGATTTTGGTGTTGATTTTAACGGCCGTATTTGCACCGTTTTTGGCCAGCTCATGGCCCTATCTATTGGAAATGGACGGCAAATGGTCTTCACCACTGCTTAAGCATCTGACTCCGCAGGATGTCGATCTGCTGGTTCTGGCGGGCTCCGTGGTGACAGCCGCGTTTTTTTGCCGCGTGAGCATCGCGAAGAGGGCCATATGGGTCGGATCGATTCAGATTGTCACTATCCTGTCCAGTTATGTCTTGATTCACCCGCCATTAACCAATGACTGGCAGTATTACCGCGATTTGGATCGGTCGGGAAAGCTTCAATACAAGATCATGGCGCCAGTTCCGTTTTCGGCGAACGATTATCAACGTGATCTCTCCGACACAATGTTAAAGGCCCCGAGCCACTTGCATTTGCTCGGCACCGAAGCCAATGGCGGAGATGTGCTGAGCCGAATGATTCATGCTTGCCGGATCGCCCTTGCAATTGGTGTGATCTCGACGGGTCTATCAATCGCCATCGGCATCGCTGTCGGGGGGTTGATGGGGTATTTTGGTGGTAACGTAGATATGTTGGGGATGCGATTGATTGAAATTTTCGAAGCCATTCCCACACTGTTTCTGCTGATTATCTTTATCGCGTTCTTTGGCCGCAATCTCTATTATATGATGGCGATCATCGGTCTAACGAGCTGGACGGGGGATGCCCGCTACATTCGCGCCGAATTTCTTCGTCTTCGTGAGCAGGATTTTGTCCAAGCCGCCGTGGCAGGGGGTTTGCCGCTCAGATCGATCATTTTCCGTCATTTGCTGCCCAACGGAATCTCACCGATTCTGGTAACCGCCAGTTTCGGGATCGCCAGCGCAATTCTTTTCGAGAGCATCTTGAGCTTTCTAGGCATCGGACTGATCGAGGAACCCAGCTGGGGCCAGATGCTGAATCAATCGCTGGGCGTGGGCGGGGATTTCATCTGGTGGATTGCGTTTTATCCCGGCCTGGCCATTTTTCTGACGGTGTTCTCGTACAATCTGCTGGGAGAATCGCTTCGCGATGCGATGGACCCCAAGCTGCGAAGGTAAAGAGCCTGTAGGATTGGTCATTCATGAATCAGCCGCTTTTGGAACTTGTGAACCTGAACATCGCGTTCGACACGCCGCGCGGACAGATTCGGCCCGTTCAGAATGTCTCGCTTTCGATTTTTCCCGGGCAGACGCTGGCGATAGTGGGTGAAAGCGGCTGTGGAAAATCCGTCACGGCGCTTTCAATCCTTCGGCTGATTCCTTCCCCGCCTGGCAAAGTGCTCTCAGGAAAGATGTTCTTCGGCGCCCGCGATTTGATGACTCTCAGCGAAGACGAGATGCGCGCCGTTCGCGGCAAAGACATTGCGATGATCTTCCAGGAGCCGATGACGTCTCTGAACCCGGTGTTCACCGTCGGCGAGCAGATTGTGGAAGCGATTCGCCTGCATCAGCATGTCGATACCAGGCAGGCCTACGAGATTGCCGAACAATCGATGCGCGATGTCGGCATTGCCGACCCGGCCAAGCGCGTGCACGAATATCCGCATCGTCTTTCGGGCGGCATGCGGCAGCGCATCATGATCGCCATGGCGCTTTCCTGCCAGCCGAAGCTGTTGATTGCTGATGAACCGACGACCGCGCTGGACGTGACGATCCAGGCGCAGATTCTTGAGCTACTCCGCAAGCTGCAGGAAGAGCGCGGGATGGCCATCATGCTCATTACCCACGATCTAGGGGTAGTCGCCGAAAATGCGGATGCCGTCGCCGTCATGTATGCCAGCAAAGTGGTGGAGTATGCCTCGGTGGATGACTTATTTGCTTCACCGCAGCATCCCTATACTGAAGGATTGTTCCGCGCGGTTCCGCGGTTGGGCGAAGCAGGGAAGCGGCTGGAAGCGATTTCCGGGAGCGTGCCTAGCCCCATTCACTTCCCCTCGGGTTGCAAATTTCATCCGCGATGCCCTCGAATGGCCGGAGATGAGATGTGCGCACTCAACGAGCCGGCCCTGCGCGAGGTCGCGCCTTCGCATTGGGCAGCATGTCACCACATAGCGGATTTTGGGAATAAGCCGATCACCCGGCCATTAATTAATACTATCCGGGCAAAGCGGGTGCAGGCTGCTACGGGGGTGGAATCGTGAGCCAGGCAGCGCCCCTGAACTATCGTCCGCCGGTGAACGAGGGTATTCCACCCTGCCAGGGCAACCCCCTTTTGGAAGTGCGCGATCTTTGCACGTATTTCCCAATCAAGCGCGGCGTGCTATCGCGGACGGTGGGCTATATCAAAGCCGTCGACGGTGTCAGCTTTAATATCAAACCTGGCAAAACGCTTGGCCTGGTCGGGGAATCCGGGTGCGGGAAAACCACGGTGGGGCGCAGCATCCTCCGGCTGATCGCGCCCACCTCCGGCGAAGTGGTTTACCGGGGCGAAGATTTTCTTGCTTATCGAGGGGAAAGGCTGCGACGCCTTCGCAGGCACATGCAGATTATTTTCCAGGACCCTGTCAGCAGCCTGAACCCGCGCATGCGGGTCGGCAATATCATCGGCGAACCCATCGTGGTGCATGGCATTGCCACCGGCCAGGAAAAGGAAGAAATGGTTGCCGCTTTATTGCAGCGGGTGGGGCTGGAAGCGGGGGATGCCGCGAAATATCCGCATGAATTTTCCGGCGGCCAGCGGCAGCGCATCGGCATCGCACGGGCGCTGGCGCTTTCTCCTGATTTCATCGTATGCGATGAACCCGTTTCGGCGCTGGATGTCTCGATCCAAAGCCAGATTCTGAACCTGCTGGCCGATCTTCGCCAGGAACGCAACATCGCCTATCTATTCATTGCCCATAATCTGGCGGTGGTTGAGCATTTCTCTGATGACGTGGCCGTGATGTATCTTGGGCGAATTGTCGAGAAAGCCTCAGCGCGCGAGCTCTATGCCAACCCCAAGCACCCCTATACCGTGGCGTTATTGTCAGCGGTGCCGCAGCCCAATCCCCGACGCAAGAGTGAACGAATTGTCCTGGGCGGAGAGGTTCCGTCGCCGGCAAATCCACCGGGAGGGTGTCCGTTTCATCCCCGATGTTACCTGACGCGCGCGGCAGCGAAGGAGATTGACCGTCAACAGACCGGCGCGGAAAAATCCGAACCGCAAACCGTAAAATTGAATTACGAGTCGCGAATCGCCCTGCCAGTTGTCAATTTAGGACCGACCATGCAAATAGAGAGTGGCGGCGAAAAATTTTCAATACTGCAAAAATGTGCCATGGAAGTGCCGCCGCTTAAGCCCAAGGGTGGCCAGGACGATCATCTTGCCGCCTGTTGGTTGACCAGCTGATTGGCGCGGTCACTTTCCGCAACCGGCATCGCCATGGCATAATTACCCTTTCTTATGATTTCGATTTTGACTCTTTCGAATCCAGAGGATCATGCGCGCGTCGAGAAGCTTCTCGATGAACTTCGCCTGAACCCAACCGATGCCGCGACCGCCCAGGGCCCGCGTGCGGCGCAGGTTGCTGCCGTCCAGCAGATACTTTCCGATGTTGCCCGCCGGGGGGACGCCGCCATTGTTGAGAGCGCCCGCGCCTTTGACGATCCACGTTTCGACACGTCGCAGATTCGCGTGACGTCCGCGGAAATGGCGGAAGCGACCAAGCGCGTTCCCGCCGACCAACTCGCCGCCGTGCGCCGGGCGATCGCACAGGTGCGGGAATATCAATCGCACATCATGCCCGCCAGCCCACCCGTGCTTCGTCGGCCGGGTGTAGAGCTGGGCCTAAGATTCACGCCCCTGGAATCGGCTGGCCTGTATTTCCCCGGGGGTAAGGCCGCGTATCCTTCGAGCCTGATCATGCTTGCCGTTCCCGCGCAGGTTGCGGGGGTCAAGCGAATCGTCGTTTGCACGCCGCCCAGCAAATACGGTCGTAGCGATCTTGTGCTGGCAGCGTGCCACGAGCTGGAACTGACTGATGTCTTCCGCGCCGGCGGCGCTGCTGCCATCGCCGCGATGGCGTTCGGCACCGCCACGATTCCCAAGGTCGATAAAATTGTTGGGCCGGGCAACATCTATGTGCAATTGGCGAAGCGCGCACTGGCCGGGTCTGTAGGCATCGATGGATTCCTAGGCCCCAGCGAAGTGCTGGTGCTTGCCGATGATTCAGGGAATCCGGCGTTCATTGCCGCCGATCTGTTGGCACAGGCCGAGCATGATCCTGGCAGTTGTTTTCTGCTCACCACCAGTCGCGCGCTGGCCGACGCGGTATTGGTGGAAATCCGCAAACAAGCCGCCATGCTCGCCCGCGCCCCCGCAATCGAAAAGGCGCTGCGCGAGCACAGCGCGATCATCGTGGACCCATCAATGGATGTGCTGATCGCTTTGGCCGATCGCTTTGCCGCCGAGCATGTGAATATCCAGACCCGCGATGATTCCGCGGTGCTAAACAAGCTTTCCAACGCGGGCGCGGTATTTCTTGGCCCGTGGTCGCCCATTGCCGCGGGCGATTATGTTGCAGGTCCGAGCCACTGTTTGCCGACCAATACCACAGCGCGCTTCTCCAGCGGCATCAGCGTTTATGAGTTTCTCAAGCGCTCCAGCATCGCTCGCTACGAGGCGGAAGGAATTAAGGCCGATGCGCCTGCAATCATCGCCATCGCGCATGCGGAACATCTCGATGCGCATGCGCGAAGCGTTGAGAAGCGATTTGAAGAAATGTGAAAGCGCGTCGCGCGAGAGGCACCCGAAAAAATCTTTCGCGGCATTCTCTCTTGCAATTCACGGTAAGCGTTTATAATTCCCACACATGGCTCCACCATTCGTTCGAGCAACCGTGCGCGAGATGCAAGGCTATGTGCCAGGCGAGCAGCCCGGCCCCGGTGAACGCGTCGTCAAGCTCAACACCAACGAGAACCCGTTCCAGCCCAGCGACCGCGTCATGCAGGCGCTGGCGCAGGTGAGCGCGGAAACGTTACGGCGATATCCAAACCCGACAGCCGACGTGTTTCGCGAAGCCGCCGCAAAACTGCACAGCCTCTCAAGCGATCATATTCTCGCGGGAAATGGCTCTGACGATATCCTGACCATCGCCACCCGCTGCTTTCTCTCCGCCGGTGGGAAGGTGGCTTATCCCCAGCCCACATATTCCCTTTATCCCGTGCTGGCCAGGTTGCAGGACGCCAAAGCCGTCGAGGTGGAATGGGAGGAAGACTGGTCGCTCCCCGTGGAAGCGCTGCTGGCCGCCAACGCCAACGCGATTTATCTGGCAAATCCGAACGCGCCCAGTGGTACGTTTGTTTCGCCCTTGAAGGTGGCTGAACTTGCGCGGCATTTCTCCGGGTTACTGCTGATCGACGAGGCGTACGCAGATTTTTCCGACGATAATTGCCTCGCCCTTGTTGAGCAGTTTCCCAACGTCGTAATCTCGCGAACGCTTAGTAAAGCCTATAGTCTTGCTGGGCTACGGTTCGGCTATGCCATTGCCCAGCCGCGGGTAATTGCGGAAATGATGAAGGTGAAAGACAGTTACAACTGCGACGCGCTATCCATCCTTGCGGCGACGGCAGCCATCGAAGACCAGGCGTATGCCCGCTGGACCTGGGAAAATATTAAATCCGAACGCATTCGCGTCAGCAGTGAACTCACCCAACTGGGCTGGACTGTTCTGCCAAGTCAGGCAAATTTTATTCTCGCCGCGGTTCCCACCGGTCGCGGGAAGGAAATGTATCTCGGTCTGAAGCAGCAGGGCATTCTTGTCCGCTATTTCGATTTGCCCGGCCTGCAGAACATGGTTCGCATCACCATCGGCCAAAGCCATGAAAACAATGCCCTACTGGCCGGCATTAAGATGCTTACGGCGGCGGGAAAAGCAGCGTAGTTTTCGATGAATGACTCGCTCACTTCAGAAAGACAGATTTTCAGAAAATGGCCAGAACCTCCGAAATCTTCCGCCAGACCAAGGAAACCAAAGTAAAGGTTTCCCTCGATCTCGACGGCTCGGGCAAAACTTCCTCCGAAACCGGGATCGGGTTTTTCGATCACATGCTCGATCTTCTGGGCCGCCACAGCCTGATCGATCTCAGCGCCCATGCTGATGGCGATCTTCAGGTCGATGCGCACCACACGGTGGAGGATGTTGGCATCGTCCTCGGCCAGGCGCTGGAAAAGGCGCTGGGCGATAAGCGCGGAATTTACCGCTACGGCTGGTCGATCGTTCCCATGGACGAGACGCTGGCGCAGACCTCAATTGATCTTTCCGGTCGGGCCACGCTGGTCTACAACGCCCGGTATACGGACGGCACGATTGGTCAGTTCCCGGTTGAGCTTATTGAAGAATTCCTCAAGGCATTCGCCACCAACGCGCGGATGAACCTGCATGTGAACGTGGCCTATGGCAGCAATAACCACCATATTGCCGAGGCAATTTTCAAATCACTGGCAAAGTCGCTGCGGCAGGCGGTGAGCATCGACCCCCGCAATCCAGAAATCCCCAGCACCAAGGGCTCGCTGGATTAAGCGCGGCGAGAATTAAAGCCCATATTCGCGCCACCGGCGGTTCACCAGTTCCCTGGTGGCCGCGTCCATTTCCAGTTCCTTCGGCCAAACGCGGACCTTCTGCCCGGCGCTGCCTCCCTCGGCAGGCCACTTCGCGGTCGCGTCAAATCCCATCTTGCTGCCGGCGCCAAGTTCAGGGCTGGCGTGGTCGAGAATATCGACCGGCCCGCGCACCATTTCCGTATCGCGTGATGGATCGCAGTTCGAATAAAGATGGAAATAGACATCGTTCTCATCGTGCACGTTTACCCAGTGATCCACCACGACGATGAACTTGGTGAACGACATTTGCCCGGCTCCCCAAATCGCGTGCATGATCCGCCGGGCCTGGTACGGATATTCCTTCTTAATTTTAATGAAAGCGCAGTTGTGAAACACGCCACTGATGGGAAGGCTGTAATCGATGATGTCCGGAACCAGTGTTCGCAGCAGTGGCAGGAAGATACGCTCGGTGGCTTTGCCCAGGAAATAATCCTCCATGGGCGGCTTGCCAACGATGGTCGTCGGGTAGATGGGGTTTTGGCGGTGGGTGATGGCCGTGACGTTAAACGCCGGGTACCAGTCCGCCAGGCTATAGAACCCGGTGTGATCGCCAAAGGGGCCTTCCATCAGCTTTTCGGTGGGATCAACAAATCCTTCAATCACAATTTCCGCGTTGCAAGGGACCTCCAGCGGGATAGTTTTGCAGGGGACCAGCTCGATCCCGCGACCATTGAGGAACCCCGCAAACAGCAGCTCTTCAATGCCCGGCGGCAGCGGCGCCGTGGCGGCATAGGGCAAAACGCTCTCCCCGCCCAGCACAATTGCCAGCGGCATCTTCTCGCCGCGCGCCTGATACATCCGAAAATGCCGCGCCCCGTCATGGTGCATGTGCCAATGCATCGCGCATTTTCGCGGGCCAAATTGTTGAACGCGATACATGCCGATGTTGCGATCACCATTCTCGGGATTCTTCGTATAAATGCCCCCAAAGGTGATATATCGGCCAGTTCCGCGCTCTGAAGCCGAGGCACACGCGGCCTTGTCAAAGACTTGCCCGCTATCCAGATTCCCATCTTCCGGCCAGCACTGAATAATCGGCAGGCGATTCAAATCAGCCTTGTCGCCTTCCAGCACCACCTGCTGGCAGATTCCGCTGCGCACGGATTTTGGTGGATAGCTGCCCAGCTTCAGCAATTCCGGAAGCTTCTTCATCTTCTCCATGAGCGTGGTGGGAATTTCCGGCTTCACCAAGGCCTGCACGCGATCCGCCAGCGCGGTGAGACTTTCAGTACCCAGCGCCTGATTCACGCGCCAATAAGATCCAAATGTATTGATCGCGACAGGAATGTCCGACCCGACAACATTTTCGAACAGCAGCGCTTTCCCGCCCAGCGCGCCTGCCGGAGATTTATCCGCCTCCGAATGCCCATGCGGGGCTGGTGTTTTGCAAATCCGATCGCAGATAGCCGCAATTTCCAGTTTCGGCTCAACCCTGGCCTTAACTCGGACGAGCTCGCCCTCGCGCTCCAAAAGCTCGATAAATTCAGAAAATGTTGAGGTCGCCATGAAGTCGATGTTAGAGGCGAGCATCGGTGCAGACAAATGCCGGGCGATTGCGGCGAAGCACGATAATGGCCGCTCTGCAGCCGCGGGAGCTTCCCATTTCCCTACCGCAAGCAATAAATCTAGAATCGTTCGCATGGCCATCTCCAGGGATACGTTTGAGCGATACCGCCAGAAGGGTCTGGATGCGCGCCGGGCGGGGCAATGGGATTCAGCGCGGATTTATCTGCTGGAAGCGGCCAGGGCGATGGTTGACTTGAGCAAGAATGCCCAGGGCGAAGAACTGCGCGAAGCCCGACGCGAGACCGCGGCCAGGCTGCTGGCGCTGGCGCGCGATTGCGAGACGGCCAAGGCGGAGAACCGCCGCCAACCGAGCAGCACGGGGGGGCGGGCTTCCCAGCAATCCAGCAGCGAGGCGGAGGGTGGGGGATCGGCCGATCAATGGCTGGTCAAGGAAAAGCCGACGCTGCGCTTTGATGACGTTGCCGGCCTCGAAGATGTTAAGCAGGACATCCGGCTGAAGATGATTTATCCGTTCGAGCATGCGGACCTCGCCCAGAAATTTGGCATTCGGCCAGGTGGGGGGGTTCTGCTTTACGGGCCGCCCGGTACCGGCAAGACCATGCTGGCCAAGGCCACCGCCGGAGAAATCGACGCGACATTTTTCCGCATTTCACCGGCGGATGTGCTCAGCAAATGGGTGGGAGAGGCCGAGCAGAACATCAAGAAGCTTTTCGATGCGGCAGCGGCCGAGCCGCGCAGCATTATTTTCATCGATGAGATCGAGGCACTGATCCCCGCCCGACGCGATGAAGGGTCCAGCGTCATGCAGCGGGTTGTGCCGCAGATTCTTCAGGGCATGGAAGGCTTCGACAAGAAAAACACCCAGCCCATTTTGATCATGGGGGCGACGAATGTTCCGTGGCAGCTTGACCCCGCGGTGCTGCGGCCGGGGCGGTTTGATGAGAAGGTCTACATCCCACTGCCCGATGAGCCAGCCCGGCGGAAGATGCTGGATATTTATCTGAGCCATCGACCGGTGGCGGAAGATTTGAATCTGGATGAGATCGCAAAGAGCCTGGACGGATTCAGCGGGGCGGACATTAAATATATTTGCGATCGAGCCGCGACCATCCCTTTTCTTTCCAGCGTTGCTTCGGGCGTTGAGGGGCAGATTTCCTCGGCAATTCTAGGAGATGCCATTCATGACACGCCCAAATCCGTGACGGCGGAAATGCTGCACAGATTCAATCAGTGGGCGGCGGCGGCTCGCAACGGCTGAACGAATTAAACCGCGGAGCGACATCATCGAGATGCCCAGCCCGATCCCCTATAATCGCCCCTGATGTCCGATCTTCGCGAGCAACTGCAAAACTATTTCGGCCTGGACGATTTTCGTCCGGCGCAGCGGGGAGTGATCGAAGACATTCTTTCCGGTCGCGATGTTCTTTGCGTCATGCCGACCGGGGCGGGGAAAAGTCTTTGCTATCAGCTTCCAGGGGTCATCGGCGGGGGGCTGACGATTGTTGTTTCGCCGCTGATTTCCCTGATGGAAGATCAGGTCCAGCAGCTTCGTGACGAGGGAATTTCCACCGCATTGCTGAACAGTTCACTGACGCCGGCCATGCAGCGGCAAGTGATGGCTGAGCTGGAGAACGGGTTTGAAGGCCTTCTCTATCTTGCGCCCGAGCGACTCTTTGCCGCCAATTTTCAAAATCTGATGAAACGCCTGAAGCCGCGGCTTCTGGCGGTGGATGAGGCGCACTGCATCAGCCAGTGGGGACACGATTTCCGTCCGGAATATTCGCGGCTGGGGGAAGCCCGGCAGTTGCTGGGCGCGCCGCCGACGATTGCCCTGACAGCCACCGCCACCGAGGACGTGCGGGGCGACATTATCAAACAGCTTGGCCTGCGCGAGCCGACGGTGGTGGTGACGGGGTTTGATCGGCCCACGCTGCGCTATGAATCGCGACGCATCACCAAGGTCGCGGAGAAAAACGCCGAGCTTCTCACGCTTCTGCGGCAGGAACCGGGCAGTTGCATCGTCTATAGCGCGACACGAAAAGCCGTGGACGAGGTGACATCAACCCTTTCCGCCTCGCTGAAAGATCGGCCGGTGTTTGCGTATCACGCGGGAATGGATGGGGCGGCGCGCACGTCCAACCAGGAGCGCTTCATGCAGACACCACGCGCCATCGCGGTGGCCACCAACGCCTTCGGCATGGGCATCAACAAGCCTGATATTCGACTCGTGGTTCATTACAACCTCCCCGGAACATTGGAAGCGTATTACCAGGAAGCCGGCCGCGCGGGGCGCGACGGCCAGCCGGCGCGGTGCGTGGTGCTGTTCAGCTACCAGGACCGCTTCACCCAGGAATTCTTCATCGACAAAATCGGCCAGGATGGACCGGAAACCAGCGCTGCGATCATCAAGGAAAGGAAAGATCGGGCGACGCAGAAGCTGGAATTGATGATTAAATACGCCTCAACCCACCGCTGTCGGCGGCAGCAGATTCTGGATTACTTTGGCGATGAGGCGGCCATCACCGGCTGCGATTGTGATGTTTGCGCGGCCGGGCGCGATCCTGCCGCGGCCGGGCCGGCGGCGCCCTCCGTTCTCCCCGATGATGTCGTCCTGCTCATCCGCCAGATTCTTTCCGCCATCGCGCGGTGCCGTGGCAAATTCGGCGTGGGGGTGGTCGCGGAAATGCTGGCTGGTTCCGCCAACGAACGCACGCAGAAATGGAGCCTGGATGCGCTTTCCACTTTCGGGCTGCTGCGCAATCATCCGGTAAAGCGCATCATTGCCATGTTGCACCGCATGCTGGAAGCGGGCCTCGCGCGGCAGCGTGATCCGGATGGCGTTAAATTCCGCCCGGTCATTGAACTAACCGCCGTCGGCGTGGAAGTGATGAAAGGCGAGCAGCTTCCCCCAGGAAACCTGGCGGATCTTCTGCCGCGAAAGGCGTCGTCCATCACCGTGGTACCCGAACCCTCCGGGCGACGATCATCAGCGTACGTCGAAGGCGTTCGCGTTGTCGATGAAGAACTCGATACCGATGCGGTCCAGCGGTTTGACCGACTTCGCGGAATCCGAAGCCGGCTCGCGCGCGAGAAGGGATTGCCGGCCTATGTCATCTGCCACGATTCAACTCTCAAACAAATGGCGATGGTGGCGCCCGGTGATATCGAGGCGATGGAGCGCATCAAGGGCATGGGACCTTATAAGATAAAAATGTACGGCAGCGCTTTTCTGGAAGCGCTGGCGGAAGGTTGAACACCCGAGAAACGCCCGCCATGCCAAAACCACTACCTAATTTCCGCAGCCATCTTACCCTCGCGCTATGCACGATTTTGCACGGGTTCACCCACGCATATGGCACCATGCTGGTGCCGCTTTATTTTCGCATGTCGGATGATCTAAAGCTGCCGGGGGTTCGCAAGGCTTCGCTGGTGGTGACGGTATACGGCGCGGTCTATTTTCTAGGCAGCTATATCGCGGGAATCGTGGCGGATCGTTTTGATCGCAAGCTCCTTCTGTCGATCGGTCTTCTGGGCAACGCGGCGGCGATCCTGGGAATCGGTCTTAGCCGCGATTACCAGACCATTCTTCTGCTCGCGGTAGCCGCGGGTCTCTTTGGCACATTGTTCCATCCGGCAGCCAATGCACTGGCGCCTTCGCACTATCCCAAGGCCCCGGGAATGGCGATCGGTCTGCTGGGCATTGGCTCGGGCCTGGGGTTTTTCTTCGGGCCGCAATACGCCGGCTGGCGGGCGACCACAGCAAGCTGGCAATGGGGCAACGTTGCCCAGTGGCAAAAGCCGTGTGTGGAATTGGGAATCATGGGCCTTATTGTCGGGGTCATCTTTCTATTCGCCGGGGCTGATCCGGAGATATCCCAGCCGAACCGTGTTGTTCGCGCTATGGATTCGGCGCTTAAACGGCGCGTGCTCGCGGTCGCCGGCGTGCTTATGTTCCGCGATTTCGCGGGGTTTGCGACCATTTCCCTGGCCTCAATCTATGTAACGCGATGCTTCGGCATGTCCGTTCAACAGGCCGGTCTATTCGTAGGCCTGATGATGCTGCCCAGCGTGCTGATAAACCCGCTTTCGGTGTATTTTACTCCGCGGCAGCGGCGGCTTCCGGGCCTGTCGCTGGTGCTGGCCAGCAGCGCGCTGGTCGTGATCACCACGCCCTTCTGGCCGGCGCGATTTGCTCTGATTATCCTCTGCATCTTCCAGACGATGCAGATGGCCAGTTACGCGATCAGCGACGCTTCCATTCTCGAGCGCGTGTCACCGGAGTTCCGCGGGCGCGTGGCGGGGCTGTTTCTTCTCGTCGCCGGAACCTTCAGCGCGCTGGGGCCGTGGGTGATGGCCTCCTGGACGGATTACCTGGGGCCGCGCGCGGCCAATCAGATTGCCTATGCGGGGCCGTTTGGTCTGGTCGCGGTCTTTATGTTGATCGCGGCGGCAGTCCCACCGCTCATCCAGCGCCTTGGCCCGGCCAGCGGGATGACGCCGATAAGTCCGGCCGAAGAAATTTCCCCGGCGACGATGGGATCGGTCGTGTGAAAATATCCGCGATCAGGGACGCTGCGCGATCAGGATCTGGTCGTTGTTGTCGAGCCAGCCGTCGGCATTGTAGCTGGCGGCATCGACTTCGTAGTGAAACCAGAAGTGCGTTTGGTTTTGCGGATCGGCCTGCCCGGCAAAGAGGCGGACGCGCTTTGAGTCTGAAGGCAGATGTAGCGAATTCCAATCCATCCGCGCAAAGAGGGGCATTTTACCGAGTGTGCCCGGCACCCAGACATTGGCGTGAACATCCAGCATATTGGGCTGGCTGTAATGGCCGTAGGCGACATCCACGGCAACCAGACGCGACTCACCATCGGGGCGATGAAGCTCGTGAACGAAGATGACAACGTTCGTATTTGCTTCGCCGATAAAACGATTGACCCGAGCGGTCATCCCAGGTTCGGCGCTGGCAGATGATGGGCTTTTTAAGCTGTCATCGATGACCAACGTTTGGGGTGGAAGCTCAGAGGTCATGCAGCGATGTTGCCAATACATTGTTTGCGTCCATCGGCCGGCGGCGGGCCCCCAGATTGCACAGCCCATCGCCATAACCACCAAAAGACTCAACCAGGCAGCGCGATGCAGCGCCTTGCGGTTGCGCAACAGTTGGCCGGGGGAATAATGGAGAACTTCACGTGTATGCATGGCGCATCCTTGCATGAGCCATCATACCGAGCGATTTTGGCGGGGCGAGAGCGGCGCGTTAACAGGTGGCGCGCAATTTGGAAATAAGCGCGGTCTGGGGAACGGTGGTTTGTTCGTGGGTAGCCAGGTTCTTAATGACCGCCTGTCCGGCGGCAAGTTCATCGTCTCCGATGACGACGCAGGCGGTGGCCTTTTCCCGGTCGGCCATTTTGAACTGCGCTTTGGCCGAGCGACCGGAATAATCCATGTCAGCCGCGATGCCGGCGGCGCGAATTTCGTTCAGCAGCGCCCAGCAGGCCTGGCGCGATCCATCCCCAAGAGCCACCAGCCAGACCAGCGGGCGCGCGGGGGCGGGGAGGGCGACTCCCTGGGCTTCAAGAGCCAGGAGAAGGCGCTCGAGTCCGCTGCCGAAACCTACGCCGGGGGTGGGGCGCCCGCCGAGGTTTTCGACGAGGTTGTCGTATCGGCCACCACCGCCCAGGGCGTTTTGCGATCCCAGGCCAGAGCTGGTGACTTCCCAGAGGGTTTCGGTGTAGTAATCGAAGCCGCGCACGAGGTTTGGGTTGACGACGAAAGGGGCTTTGCTGGCCTCGAGCAACTGCTGCGCCTGGGCGAAGTGAGCGCGGCTGTGATCAGACAGCGATTCTCCCGGTGGCGGGGCGCCCTGACACGCGGCAATATCGCGCGGGTCTTTGCTGTCGAGAATCCGCAGCGGGTTTTCAGTCAGACGCCGCTGGCTATCTTCACTCAGTTGCGAGGCTTTTGGGGTAAGGAATGCAACGATCGCATCGCGATAGCGCGCCTTGCTGTCCTTATCCCCCAGGCTGTTGATCTGCAGCGAAAGATCCTTGATGCCGCACCGACGATAAAATTCCAATTGCAGCAAAATGCATTCAACATCCTGATGCGGCTCAGCAATGCCGAAGGCTTCCACGCCAAACTGATGATGCTGGCGCAGGCGGCCTTTCTGCGGGCGCTCGTAGCGAAAATTCGGGCCGATATAGAAGACCTTTTGCCGCGCGCCTTCCTGGGCGATGAGATTGTTTTCGATGGCTGCGCGAACAACACCGGCGGTGCCCTCCGGCCGAAGGGTAATGGATTCACCGCCGCGATCGTTGAAGGTAAAAGTTTCCTTGCTGACCACGTCGCTGGTTTCGCCAACTCCCCGGTGGAACAGCGTGGTGTATTCAAAAATGGGCGTGCGGATTTCGCCGAAATGGTAGAGGGTGGCCAGGTCGCGGGCGATGGCTTCGATGGCCTGCCACTTCCAGCTTTCAGCGGGAAGAATGTCGGCGGTGCCGCGCGGCGCGCTGATTTTGTTCGGGGTGGTGGACACGAAGTAATTTTCCCCTCCCCTGGTACAGCGGGGGAGGGCCAAGGGTGGGGGTTACTTTAGGGCTGACAGTTGCCCCACCTCAATCCTCCCCCGGAATACCAGGAGAGGAGGTTCGGACATCTAACCGATTAATCAGCCGTTGCCTTTTTCATTATTAGGTTTGTCGTCGCCCTTGGCTTTGTCAGACGTATCCGCGGCTTGATCTTCGGCCTTTGGGTCGGGGGCGCCCGCAACGTCATTGCTGGGGGTGGCGTCGTCCTCTTCATCGGTTAGCGACTTACGCGGCTCGACTTCCACTTCCTCAACCTGGGCGGTTTCCAGGATGCGATCCAGCGCCTTTTGCTCGCGCATCTGGATGTACATATTCATCAGCGAGCCGTCCGCGGACATTTCCTGCTTCACTTTTTCCGGGCGCTTGCCGGACTGGGCGGCCATCATGGCAATGCGGCCATTCAACTCGGCTTCGTCCACCTGCGTGTTCTGCAGGCTGGCAACCTTTTGCAGGATGAAATAAAGCTTCAGTTCGCGAAGGGCGTCTTCCTTCATCTTGTCGCGAAGGTTCTCGACGGCTTCCTTCACTTTGTCTTCAGGGACGCCTCGCATCAGAAGGCTTAGGGTGCGGCGCTGGATGACGCGCTCGACCTGTTTTTCTGAAAGCTTGGTCGGAAGCTCGATCTTGACGTTCAGAAGCAGGTAGTTGTTGATCTGGTCGCGCATGGCCTGCTGAACGTCGTACTTGACGCGCTCTTCCATCTGCTCGGCCAGGGCATCGCGCAGCTCCTGCTGGTTTTCGAAGCCCAGGCCGTCAAGGAACTGCTGATCGATCTCAGCCAGCTCAAGCTTCTTCAGATCGTTCAGCTTAAGCTCGACGGTGACTTCCTTGCCGCGGATTTTTTCATCGGGGTGGGATTCGGGGGCGGTGACGGTGAAATCACGGGTTTCGCCCGGCTTTATCCCTTTGATGTGATCGACAAGGTCATCAATTTGCAGGCTGGCGATGCGTCCCGGCTTGGCGGTGATTTTGGCATCGTGCATATGGCTGACAACCTCACCGGCCACTTTGAGGTGCACATCGGCAAAGAGATGGTCGCCTTCTTCCACGCCGCGATCTTCAACCGGCACCAGCGCGCCTTGCTGCTCGCGGAGGTTGGCCATGGCCTGGTCGATATGCTCGTCCTTCACCGTCACCTTGGGCTTCTTCACGCGAAGGCCCACCAGTGGCGGAAGGAACAGATCGGGCTGCACTTCAACCTGGAAGGTGTAGGAGAGATTTCCGGTATCGGGCAGGGCGATGTCATCGGGCTTATCAAATTCAGGCTCGCCGATGACTTGCAGCGAATGCTTTTCAACCGCCTGCTGGTAGCTTTCGCTGATGAGGGTGCGACGGACCTGCTCGCGCACGTCGCTGTTGAAGCGCTTTTCGATCAGCTTCTGCGGCGCGTGGCCGGGTCGGAAGCCGGGGATGGCTGCCTCCTTGCGGAGGCCGAGGAACTGTTCCTTAAGCTTGGATGCGATGACATCCTCGGGAATTTCGATCGAGACCTTTTTGGTCGCGGGGCCGGCATCCTCGATTTTAATTTGGTACGGAATTGCTTCCGGAGCGGCATCCTGCGCGGAACCGGGTTCCTGAACGGCTGTTTCATTCTCGGCCATGACGACCCTCGACAAACCAACGAAATCGCCCCCGGAAACGCTTCCGAGCATGGCGAGCCACGCATTCTAGCTAAACGGATGGTTTTGGAAAGAGTGCTAATTCGGCGAATCCGCACTTGGCGGCGCGGGTTCGAAATCATGGCGCGGACGCCTGCTCGATGTGAACACCGCCAGGGCCGCCGCCAGGTAAAACGCAACGCCCATCCACCATGCGGTCGGAATCCCTTCGGTAAGGGAAATAATGACGGTAAATACGGAGGCGCACACCGACGCTGCCCCGTTCACCCCCCATAGCCAGGCGGAATAACTCGCGTTGCATTGCTGCGCCCATTTCATGCCCAGCGGGAAGGCCATGCCCATGCACAAACCCAGCGGCGCTAACAACATGACGGCGGCGGCAATACGCACTGGGGTGATCGAACCGGCCAGCAAACGCACCACCGGGCCGACAGCAAGGCCCGTTGCCACCAGGATGAAGATGAGGAGGACCCATCGGGCGGACATGGAGCGTCGCACGCTGTCTACGTTGACCGGCGCGGTCAATAGGCTGCCGATGCCACTGAAGATCAGCAGCGTAAAAAGAACGGTGTTCAGGCTGTAAGCCGGGTGGCCCAGCAACAGGACCAGGCGCTGAAGCAGGGATATCTCTATGGTCATGAACCCACCGCCGATAAAAGTGAAATAGACGGTAAGGGCAAGGAAACTGCCGCTGGGGTCGGGCGCGGATTTCAGGGCGACTGGAAGCACGATAAATAACAGCGAAAGAACCACCACGAATACAAATAACCCCGCTATGAGAAAAATCCCACTGCCGCCCGCGGTGCGGCGCCAGCCGGCGGCATGAAAAAGATCGCCCAGGCTGTCGGTCTGGAAAAAGAAGGGCTTGTCGTCCGTTGGTGGAATGACGGCTGGCGATAACATACCGGCGGCCTGTTCCATATCGTCAGCTTGCGCCACCATCGCAAGTTGCGGATTGAGGCTTGTCGCGGGGTCAAGGATTACTTCAAACCCCCGCAGCGCGCAGGCGTCATGCAATCGCGAGAGCTGTTCCGGCGTAAACGGATCGCGGCATACCAGAATCGTGCACATGCAGCGCCATTCAGAAAGCGTTCGCAGCACCGCATCCGGTCCGTTGGCGACGAGCGCGATATGTCGGCGCGGTTGGGTGACTCCCCTATCGCGGAGGGCGGCGTTGGCCATTGCAACCAGCCGGTAGGTCATGGTCAGGTCGGCGGGTTTATACCAGCGGGTCACGCTCAGAATTCCACCCGGATTTAAATGTGACAGAAACAATTTCCAAGCGTTCACCGTGTAAAGCCCGTTTTCACTCAGCACAAATGCGCCGGCGGCGGTGGCAGCCCAGGTATCAACCAGCGATATTTCCAGCAGATCGATTTGCCCGGCGGACCGGGTGATGTAACTCCGCGCTTCGTCGTTGACCAGGCGGACGCGCGGCAGGAACGCGAGATTGCCTGAATACTCGGCGAACGGCCCCTCCATCGCATCGTAGATGGAACTGTTCAGTTCGATGCCGAGGACCGATTTCTGGTTGAAGTAGAGGGCCGAAAGCAAATCCCTTCCGCCGCCGGCGCCGACGACCATGACATCGGCATCGCGCTGCACGGCATGGGCGATGTTGGTGACATCCCAGGCGAGGTACGAATGCTCGGGGAGATTGCCATCGAAGCCGGTGAGGGGCGTATCGGCGGAGGCATCAATTTCTATCTCTCGCCGCGGAATCAGCGGCGCTGGTGGCGCGCTGGGGCTGCGGCCCCAGGAGAGCGGTTTGCCAAATTCACCGTAGCCGTAGATTTGGACGCGCGAATAGGAATTCCATCTCTCCCAAAGAACATCGCTGGGCTGGTCGCCTCCCTTGGTCCAGGTCATTTGGATCAATCCCCGACCGGCGTGATTTTGGATGTAGTAGACGTTGATGCCGGTAAAGAGGGCCAGTCCAACAGCGGCAACGATGCTGCATCGAGAGGCCCATCGGCTTAAGCTGCCGTCGGCGAAAAAATAACCCGCGGCGGCGGCCGTTACGCCGACGGCGTAAACGACGGTGGGTCCATCGGAGATGCGGAGCATGAGAATTAGAAACAGGCATCCGATCCCAGCGCCAGTCAGATCAGCGCTATAGAGCCGGCTGACGCTGGTGGGAAATCGAGTGAGGGCCAGCGAAATGCAAACGCCGCTCATCACAAAAGGAACTGACGCAATGGCATAGGTGCAAAGGAGCAGCGGGAGGGTGGCGCCGGTCAATTCTGGTTTCACGCGAAGCGCCAGATGGGCGTGAAGCGCGATGATCGCCGTGATTCCGAACAGCAGCGCGCTCCAGGCCATCCACGCCCGCGTTCGCGGAGGGGTAATCCATTTTTCCAGGAGGTAGACGGAAACTGATCCAACCGTCATGCCGAACATCGCGATCGAAACGGCGACGAACGCGAAATGGTTCCACATCGTCACGCTGAAGAGTCGCGTCAGGACAATTTCGAAAACAATTGTGGCCAGCGAGACAAGCGATACCCCGGCGTACAGGGATTTGGAGGTTTCCGGGTGCTGATCCATGTGGACGGGGGAAAATTTTGCCTGGCGGGATTAGGCGAGCGAATGTACAGCGGCGCGATCAACCTCCGCCGCTGCCGACCATGTCCTCCTGGGGCTGGGTCATGCGTTTGGGGTCGAGGGCCTTGGACAGGTCGGCTTCGCTGAGCAGCTTTTTCTCGCTGGCGATCTGGCGGACGGTTTTGCCGGTCTTGAAGCTTTCCTTGGCCACCTCCGCGGCTTTGTCGTAACCGATAAGCGGGGCGAGGCTGGTGCACATGGCAAGTGACTGCTCGACCATTTCTTCACAGTGTTTGGCGTTGGCTTCGATGCCGTCGACGCATCGGTCGGCGAAGACGCGGGCGGCGCTGGCCAGCAGCTCAATGGATTGCAGGAGGTTGAAGGCGATGACGGGCATCATCACGTTAAGCTCGAAATTGCTGCCGAAGGCGGCGCCCCAGACGATGGTTGCGTCGTTGCCGATGACCTGGGCAGCCACCTGCAAAAGCATTTCGCTCATCACCGGGTTCACCTTGCCCGGCATGATGCTGCTGCCGGGCTGGGTGGAGGGGATGGATATTTCGCCGATCCCGCAGCGCGGGCCACTGGCGAGCCAGCGAATGTCATTGGCGATTTTGGTGAGGCTGACGGCGATCGTTTTAATCAGCCCGCTGGCCTCGACAATCGAATCCTTGCTCGCCTGCGATTCGAAGTGGTTGGGCGATTCAATAAATTCGATCCCCGTTTTCTGAGCGATGATGGCGATGGCGCTTGCCGCGAACTTAGGGTGGGAATTAATCCCCGTGCCCACGGCGGTGCCGCCAAGTGGAAGCTCGCGCAGGGCGCGAATCGCCTTCAGACACCGGGCCGTTCCCTGCTTCACCTGGTGCGCGTATCCACTCAGTTCCTGGCCGAGGCGAATGGGGGTGGCATCCTGCAAATGGGTGCGGCCGATTTTGACGATGCCGTCGAACTGGTCCGCCTTCCTGTGCAGCGCGCAGGCCAAATGTTCGAGGGCGGGAGAGAGCGCTTCTTTAATCGCTACCGCGGCGCTGATGTGCATGGCGGTGGGGATTACATCGTTGGAGCTTTGCTCCATGTTGACGTGATCGTTGGGATGGATGGGGTCTTTCCCGCCGCGCTTTCCAGTGGCGATTTCATTGGCGCGGCTGGCGATGACCTCATTGGTGTTCATGTTGGAGGATGTGCCGGAGCCGGTCTGGAAAATGTCGACGACGAATTGGGGATCGAGCTTGCCTTCGATGACTTCCTGCGCGGCCTGCTGGATGAGGCGAAGTTTAATGTCGTCGATAAATTTGAGGTCGTGATTGACCTGGGCGGCGGCCAGCTTGATCAGGCCCATCGCGGCAATGAAGCGGCGACTGAAGCGCAAATCGGAGATGGGGAAATTCTCCACGGCGCGTCCGGTCTGCGCGCCGTAATAGGCGTCGGCGGGAACGGACATTTCGCCCATGGAATCTTTTTCAATGCGGAACTGATCAGGCATCGGAAGACCTTTCGATGGAAAACAGAGGGGAGCATTATCCGAAGGGAGATGACCAACGCAACGAGGTTGTTTTGGCGATTGGGGCCGCCGGGCGCGTTCGAGAAACCCCTACCCTCTATATATGGGCCAAAGGGTGAAGGTTTTTGACGGATTTTTTTGGCAAGAAAGTGAAAAACGTTCATAAAATTCTTGTAAACAATGCTTTGCAACACACGAAAATTTTTTATTTTTCCATTTTTGGTTTTCAAGAAGTTTGGCGGTTACGGCAAGATAGATGTGATGCGGCTAGATCTAGCCATGTGGTGCGATTCGCGCCGGATCAAGCGCAAGCTATACAGGAAATTAATTGCCGGTTGGATGGAGGGCCGGTATTCTGCTGGGGTGATTGTTCGTAAAAAACTTGCTTGCGGCGGGCCGGTGCGTCGGGTGGGTGTAAAGCAATGGCGGGGGAGGCGACGGTGCATTGCGGCGGCGGTGGCTGTCGTGGGGATGTCGGCATCGGCGCGGGCCGCCACCATTCGCGATGATGTCCCGGACTCCAATTACACCAGTCTCGCATCCCAATCGCAGTATGCCTCTTCGGGCTACGTTGACGTCAGCACGGGGGGCGGCGGGTTCACGTTTGGGTCTGGCACCCTGATCGCGCCCAATTGGGTGATTACGGCAGCCCACGTTGTAACCCAAAGTTCGGCGGGTAACCCACCCTATCCCGCATCACAAATTACCTTCGGACAGGGAAGCACTTCGAGCTTCCCGGCGCCAAATACGGTGGAGCGCGTATTGGTCGAGCCGGGCTGGAACGGGAATCTTTCCCTCGGGGTTGATCTGGCGCTGGTGGAGTTGACCACGCCGATTACTTCCATCACCCCCGCGACTCTGTATTCGAGCAGTTCGGGCACGGAGAAGGGGCAGGTTGCCACCGTCATTGGTTACGGCACCACAGGGACCGGACTTACGGGTTTCGGAAGCACGGTGGGGACCGCGCGCGGGTATCAAAATGTCATTGATGCTTTCGGCGGCGATAAGGTGGTGGGGGGCACCGGAACAACCAATTCGCTGACCAACGACAGCTCGAACCTGATGTTTTCGGATTTCGATCAGCCGGGGAATGCGTCGGCCAGCGTGATGGGGGGAACATCGGCCCTGGGGCTGGAAGGGTGCTCGGCGCCGGGAGATAGCGGCGGCGGCGTGTTCGTTACCCTAAGCGGCGCCACCTACCTTGCGGGAGTGACCGATCTTGTGGGTAATTTTTCGCCATCTTCTCCCACCGCAAAATATGGGAATTACAGTGGTTATACGCGAACGGCTGTGGCGAATTCGCAAAGTTTTATCCAAATTGGGGGTAATTGGGCGACGGATTCCAACGGAAGCTGGAACAGCGCGGTGAACTGGCCCAATGGAATTCCCAGCACGGCGGACAGCACGGCTAATTTTGGTAAAGCGATCACCGCGCCGCGAACCGTGACGCTGGACGGCAGCTATTCGGTTGGGACCATCCTCTTCAACAACAACAATGCCTATACCGTTACCGCCGGCAGTGGAGGCACAATCACTCTGGATAATGGCGGGCTTACGCCGCAGGTTATCGATGCGCTGGGGAATCATACGATCAGCGCGGCTATTTCATTGAGCACATTGACGGCGTTTTCCGTGAACAACGTGGCCAACACACTAAGCCTTTCGGGCAAGATTGGGGGGAACGGAGGAATCAACTTTTCAGGGCCGGGGAGCTTATTGGTGAGCGGCAGCAACACCTATGCTGGCGGCACGACAATCAACTCTGGCCTGGTTACATTTGCCGGCCCTTTTTCGCAGCCTTCAGGTAGCAGCATTACCAACAACGGCGGGCTGGATTTCAGCAGCAGCAGTTCTTCCGGCGCGATTACCGGGAGCGGCGCCCTGACGATTGCCGGAACCGGAAGCCCGCGAATTAACACCGGCAGCGCGCCCAGCAGCCAGACTTCGTTGACGATTAATAATGGGGGATTGCTTGATCTCACCAATAATGCGCTGACGCTGCACTATGGGGGAGGATCAAGCCCCAACAGCACGATTCAAGGATATCTGGCCTCAGGCTATCACGCGGGCGGGGCGCTTTGGACGGGGAACACAGGCATTACCAGCACCAATGCGGAGGCGGATCCGGCGCACCATTCGCTCGCATTTGCCGATGGAGCGGATGGCGTTGTGATGAATCTTCCCGCTGGAATTTCGACAGCCATTCCGGGGGGTGGCGCGCTGCCGACGGGATATGAATTAATTGCCTATGTTTTTGCCGGCGACGCCAACCTTGATGGGAAGGTGGATTTCTCTGATTTCGTAATTCTGAGCAATCATTTCGGCAGCAATTCCACTAATTGGGACCAGGGGAATTTCAACTTCGACAATGGGGTGGACTTTTCCGACTTTGTGATCCTGAGCAATAATTTCGGGGATGGGGTGAGCGGCGGGAATGGAAGCGGGGCAGGGCCATTGCAGCTTGCGCAATACAATCAGATGGCGGCTGGGTTTGGTTTTTCCAGCGGCCAGATCGCAGGTTGGGATGCCAGGATCGCGGAGCTGCCCGAGCCGACATGGTTGGGCTTGCTGGGGGCGGGGAGTATTGGACTGCTGCAACGGCGTCGGGGCGCCAGCGGGCGACGACGGGGCATCCATCTAAAATCATTTCCGGTAGCGACGGGTCTTTGCTGTACTAGCAGCGTTGCAGGCGGCGAGAACGCTAAAGATGAACTGGCAATGCTCTAAAGCTGGTGTGCCCGAATTTTTCGCGTTTTTGCTGGGAACAAGGGGTTGTCCGCCATCAGATCGCAAATCGCGACATGAATGACGCGGGGATGCTTCTTTAATAACCCTTGCTCCACGATACCCACGCCCGGTTTTGCGGCATATACGAGTTGTTCGCGTCGGGGCGGATGTTTTGGGAGCGAGTGCTGATCTCCTAGCGGCCGCTGACCTCAACCGCTTTGGGTGCCTAATGATACGGCATTGGCGGATACTTACCTATTTTAACATCGGGCGGTATAACTTCTGAAAAAGTGTCTTAATGCCCTCTTCATAAGGGCGAATATTATGTATATAAAATTAGCTATTATAAGTGTTTATGTCATTTTATGCGATTTCATAAAAAGGAGGGACCGTACCTAAATAGGTACGGTTGTGACCCTTCAATACGAGGATATATTTCCCCTGTCTACTACGGATGGGCTGAAGTCGAGTGATAGAGGCTCGGAGCGTGGTGGTGGCGGTTTTTACCGTCTCACGTCGTTGCAACAGGAGTGCGAGTCAAACTTTTTGGTGAGGAGATCGATATGCGGCTATCTTTGAAGAGTATTGTTGGAGCGGCCCTGCTGGGACTGGCAGTGACGTCGGCTGCTCAGGCGGCGGAGAACGTCGTCCTCACGATGACGACGACTGTAAATCCCGGTGGCCTGTCGGGCGGGTGGTCCGTTTTTGAACAGAATTCCGATCCAACGCTGACTTCTGGTCTGGCCGGCATCCAGTTCAATGTCAACGCCACAGGTGGCGTCACATTGAAAACCACACTACTGAGGTTACCCATCGGTTCCGATGCCAGTTTAGGCGGCACGGGTTTCTCCGCCAATCGAACCGCCGGCACAATTACTCCGGTTTTAGTTCCAGGCAACGCCGTTATTGGCATTCGCGGCAATCAGGCAGTGCAAAACACTGAAAACGGCGCGGGTACCGTTCAATCAATTTTCCCGTTTTTCGGGAACCAAGCCGTCACAGTTGCGGGCCAGCAGGTTCCCTCCGGTGATCAGGGCTTTAATAACGGTGGCAGCGGACCGGATAACAACGATATCTCCTACGCTTCGTTTAGCCTTCCGGGCCTAATCGCCAGCGGTACCTGGACCCAGACCGGTACTGGTGGAGCACTCACTGCAAGCGGTACAACCGTGCTAACTACCCTTCTACCGGCGAGCCTGCCTGCGGCGACCGCGGGTGGTGCGAACGTCCAGACATTTAGTCCTGACGCCGTGGTTCCCGGCAGCGTGACGATCGCTGCTGTCCCGGAGCCTGTTGCTGGTGGAATACTTCTGATAGGCAGCCTGCTCGGCCTGAGCCGTCGCCGCCGCTCGACAACTAAGTCCGCCTAAAGTTGAGTCCTGTTCTGCTTGATTCTGACATCCTGATACGCAAAGTCCGCCATCACCGGCGCACGCACACAATCCTTCCGGTGATGGCGGACTTTTTCTTTTACTGCTTCCGACGATGCTCACCATCCCAGCCCACCGATTCAAGCCCGTCATTATTTCGAGCTATCGGGCGACAAGCGAGTGAGATTTTGCCAGGCTCCTCATATCAATTGTTAAGAACATAAGACTTTGTATTGAATAATTTTATATCATTTCATCGATCTGATTCTCTGGTTCGTGATGTACCTGTTTAGGTACATTGTTTGATTTGAAAATCAGGTTAAATTAAGTGTGTCTGAGTGAAATTGAAATATCGATACGCAAGTCCGCCACCACCGGCGCACGCACACAATCCTTCCGGTGATGGCGGACTTTTTCCATTTTTGGCGCGCGAGCAATTTGGGGTTTCCGATAGCCTGTGGGGGGCATGCCGCCCCGCGCGGCATTGGGGCAGCTTTGCGTTGCGGTCTTATTCTGATAGATGGGCGAAACCAACCGAGGTCGGGTGCGTCATATTGTAGTAGCCGGAATCTTTCGATTCCTTTGGGGTTTAGCGAGATGACTCAGGTAGCAGATCAGGAAGGAGCTGTGGAGACCACCGGGCGCCGTGCGACTGGTAGGCGATGGGGGTGGAATTTACTGACATTATTAGGTGGTGTGGGGGCGATTGTGCTGGCTTGCTATATCGCCTCGTCGCGGACGGTTCCGTTTGATGAGTATGCGCGGAAAATCGGCAGCACAACGAGCTTCAGTTGCGATCTACAGCAAATGGGCATGGGGGGGCCGTGGAAGGGGAAGTTTTATGCCGAGGGGGGCAGAGGGCGCGAGGAGCTGCCGTACAGCACGTTCGTCACTAATTTTCCCGGAGGGAGTGTACTACGACTGGCGCCGGCAAGCAGGCAGGCATTTTTGACGCAGGGACAATCCAATGAACGGCTCCTCGATTTGTATGGTTTGGTTGAAGAGGCGGGGCACATCGCTGCCCATTATATGGGTGAATCGACTGTCGATGGCAAGAAAGTGTTCGTGATAGGGTGGGCACCGGCGACGCCCTGGTCGGACCAACGGGTGGGGACGTGGATGTTTTGGATTGATCCGCAAACGCAGCTGCCGGTTCGGATGGAGGTGCACTACAGTCCATCCATCTCCCTTGCACTTACAAATATCAGGTTCAACGTACCCTTAAGCGATTCATTGTTCGACTTAAGCGCGCCGGCGAACTACGCGTTCACGACAAATTCGAGCTGGGGCATACAGCAAACAAGCCGCCAGCCATTGGATTTCACGTTAATACCGCGCCAGGGGATGCGGGCGATTAAATTGGGCACGGCACAGGAGACTGTGCGTGCCCAGATTGGAACGCGCGAGCAGGGGGATGAGACGCACTGGCTGTATCCTTCACAGGGGTTTGGGCTGGTAATGTCACCGATGCGCACGGTGCAGGAGATTATCTGTTACGGAAACGGGGCGGCGGCCAGCATGGGCGGCGTTCCGTATCCGGGGTTGACCGAGAACGGAGTCGGCATCAACACGGCGCGGGCGAACGTTGAATTTAGTTATGGAAAAAATGAAAAGATCAGCACGGACGCTGATGGGTTAGAAGTGCTGACCTATGAAGCGTGGGGCTTGCGGTTCACGATGATCAGCGGGCATGTAGAGAACATTCGGCTGTGGGATCCGAAAGATAAGAGCGCAAACCCTTCGACCACCGAGCCAATCAATCCACCATCTCCCGCAGGAAACTGAGGTCCGCGTTTTTTACTTTTTGGCGGGTCTGCTTTACCCTGCGGGAATGAACGTCAAGCTACTGGATTTGCAGGCGCAGTATCGACCCATTCGCGAAGAAATTCGCAAGGTTGTGGATGAAGTCTTCGATCAGCAGGCTCTGATTCTGGGGCCGTATGTTGAGAAATTTGAGAAAAGCCTTGCTGCATATTGCGGGACGAAGCACGCGATTGGCGTCAGCAGCGGTACCGATGCATTGCTTTGCGCGCTAATGGCCATTGGCATCAAACCGGGCGATGAAGTCATCTGCCCTTCTTTCACATTTTTTGCAACGGCTGGTTCGATCGCGCGGCTGGGGGCTAAACCGGTATTTGTGGATATTGAGCCGTCGACTTTCAATATCGATTGTTCGCTGATTGAAAAGAAAATAACGAGCAAGACGCGGGCGATCATGCCGGTGGATTTGTTCGGGCAGGTTGCGAACATGGAGGAAGCGAACAAGATTGCGGCCAAGCACGGGCTGAAGGTGATTGAAGACGCGGCGCAGGCGATTGGCGCCAAGCGGCATAAAAAGCGTTCTTGTTCGGATGCGTTTGCCGGTTGCCTGAGTTTTTATCCCACGAAGAATCTGGGTGCGTTTGGTGACGCTGGGGCGATTTGCACGAACGATGACGTGTTTGCGGAGAATTGCCGGCTGCTTCGCGTGCATGGATCGGGACATCAATATCATCACAAGTTTATTGGCGGCATGTTTCGCCTGGCGGCGGTGCAGGCGGCGGTGTTGGAAGTGAAGCTTAAGTACCTTGAATCGTGGCACGACGCCCGGCGGCGGAATGCGGCGCTCTACGATAAGCTTCTGGCGGGGAGCAAAGTGGTGACGCCGCGCATCGAGACGGGTAACTGGAGCATTTACAATCAGTATGTGGTTCGCGTGCCGGATCGAGATCGCGTGAAAAAGATTCTGGCCGAGAAGGGAATTTCGTCGGGCATTTATTATCCTATTTCGCTGCATGAGCAGGAGTGCTTTGCCTATTTGAATTACCGGCCGGGGGATTTACCGGAAAGTGAGCGGGCCTGCCTTGAGGTTTTGGCGCTGCCGGTTTATCCGGAGCTGCCGGAAGAGCAGGTCCGATATGTCGCGGGGGAATTGCTGGCGGCGACGCGGTAACCGCTTTTCGGTTTGATTCGGAATCTTGCGAAATATTTTTCTTCTTGCCCCGCCCGTGAATCAAGGCGGCACGGCAATCTACCGAAGACATTAAAGTGGACCGCTGCGTAATTGGAAGCGCCTGGGTTCACAATAGATATAAGGGCACCCATGAACGCCTCCCGTTCTAAGCAGATTATTGCGGTGGCCTGCGCTGTGTGGGTGTTGGCAGTTGCGGGCGGGATGGGGGCATTATCACGCTACCAATTCACGCCCGGCGCGGCGGCATTTCCTGAATCAGACTGGCCGACGGATTCTTCATTATTGCTGGCGACAGATCGGTTCTCCCTGCTGGTTTTTGTGCATCCGGAGTGTCCTTGCAGCCGGGCCACGCTCTCCGAGTTAAATCGACTTTTGGCCCGTTGCACGAACAACGTGGCGACGACCGTGGTTTTTGTAGCATCCGTGAACGGTTTGCAGGCTGTACAGAGCACGGCCCTTTGGAATATCGCCGGGATAAGTGGAGTAAAGCGGATTACCGACATCGGCGGTGTTGAGGCGAAGCGCTTTGATGCGGCGACCAGTGGGCAGGCCTATCTCTATAGTCCGCGGGGAAAATTACTTTTCCAGGGGGGCATTACCGATAGCCGCGGTCATGAGGGGGACAATGCGGGTTCGGATGCGATTGTGAATCTTGTGCAGGGCAAACCGGCCCGCGAAGAAAAGTCACCGGTGTTCGGTTGTCCGCTCCGTGCACCAACACGAAACGACACGAACACAACCGGAACGACCTGCAAACCGGTAAACCGGGAGCCCCTATGAGCCAGTCCATCCTGGTGATTGATGCTTCACCGCAGATTCATGAATTTGTGCGCATCATCCTGGCGGGTGAAGCCGTCGTGCTTCATCATTTGCGGGACGGCTCCGACGCTGTAACGATGGCAACCGCGCTCGTGCCCGACCTTATTCTGCTTGACAGCAAGTTCGCCCATCGCAGCGGGTTTGAGATTTGTAATGAATTGAAGTTGAATCCCTCGACGGCGAAGATTCCGGTCCTTTTGATGATCGACTCGGGATCATTGGAACAGCGCGCGTCCGCCCGGGACTACGGCGCGCTGGATTATCTTAATAAGCCGCTTGACCCTTCCGAGGCGCGATCGCGCGTGGGACTTGCTTTGCGGATCCGATTCCTGACCGAGCTGCTGAATCAGCGGGCAATGACGGATGGGCTGACTGGCCTGTGGAACGCGGCGTTTTTCGAGCAGAGACTGGAATCAGAGCTGGCGCTGTCGCGCAGGGCGGTGAGGCCAGTCGCGTGCCTGTTCCTGGATATCGATCATTTTAAGCTGATAAATTCGCAGCACGGGCGCGCCACGGGCGATATGGCGCTTCGCGCGATCGCGGGAACCCTGGTAGCTGGATGCCGGCTGGAAGATTTGGTTTGCCGTCGCGACGGTGGCGAGTTTGCGATTCTTTGCCCCAATACAGATGCGAGCCGGGCGACGATTCTGGCCGAACGTCTGCGTGAGCGCGTCGCGGGTTTGCGGCTGACTTATAACGATGAGCTGGTCGAAATTACCTGCAGCGTTGGGATTGCAGACGGATCATGCGGCGATGGGCCTTCGATCCTTTCCGCGGCGGGGGCGGCGCGGGATCGAGCCAAAGCCGGTGGTCATAACCGCGTGTATAGCGCGGCCGTAGATGGCAATTCCTTGGGGGCGTTTTTGCAATCGCCGCTGAGATTCCCCACAGCGGGCGCCGTCTGAGCGGAGAGGTCCGATAATTTATAAAAAACCTATGCAGCAGAGTATCAAGCCGCCCCGTGATTCCTACCGATAGAGTGCGGACGTGAGTGACACTGCCTCATCCCTTGCAAGCATCGAAGAATCGCTGACACGGCAACTGGCCCAGACTCAGGGACAGCTTGACGGGCTGCGCGACCAGCTAATGGAGTCGCAGCGACTGGCGACGATCGGCACGATTGCCGCCGTCATTGCGCATGAGTTCAACAATCTTCTTACGCCCATCGTCAGCTATTCGCAGTTCGCCTTGCAGAGCGCACAAAGCGAGACGCCTGACATGCCTCTGATTTGCAAAGCGCTCACCAAAGCCTTTCAAAGCTCGGAAAAAGCAGGAAAGATTTGCGCGTCGATGCTGGGGCTTGCCCGCGGCGAGTCTTCACTGAGCCGTGTTTTGGTTCAGAAGATCGTTGACGAAGTGCTGACGGTATTAGCGCGCGATCCGCAGAAAGACGGAATCGCGCTGCGAATACAGGTGGAAGAGGGACTGTGGGTCGATGGGGACGCGGTGCAGTTAGAGCAGGTGCTGCTCAACCTGCTGATCAATGCCCGCCAGGCCTTGGCCGGCAAGGGCGGATCTTTGACCGTTAAGGCACACATTGCCGAACCGGGATTCGTGAAGATTCAGGTAATCGACAGCGGACCTGGCATTCCAGAAAAACTTCTTCCCAAGATTTTTCAGCCGTTCTTCACGACCAAGGGCGCAGCACGGAAAGATGAACCGCGTGGGACGGGCCTGGGCCTGGCAATCTGCAAAGAGATTGTGGAACGTCATCGCGGCCGGATTGATGTTCAAAGCCAGGTTGGGAAGGGGACGACCTTCAACATACATCTGCCCGGCAGCGGGCTTGCAACACCCATTCTCTGAATTCCCGCCAAAGCCAGAAGTTCAGTTGGATCCGCTATTCCACATCAAACAGCCCGAAGGCGCATCAAAGCTTGTGCGGATTCCACCTTCGGTGGGTATGACGACTTCTGATTTTGCTGTCGTTTAAGCATTTTATCGGACGTTTTCATGTTGAGGGGTTAAATCGGCCGATAGGTTCGCTTAAGGAGCTTAAATGGCCGTCACCGTTGATCACACACCCCTGCGAACCGAAGAGATGGGCTTGCGCACCGTGGGGCAGGTGCTGGCCCATTTGAAAAAGGAGAACCGTCTGGTCGTTCATGTCCTGATTGATGGGCTGGAGCCGGATTTGAAGCAGCTCCCCGAGGTGCGCCGCTCGCCCCTAAGCGGCCATACCGTGTTCATTGAGACCACTGACCCTCGCGAGATGGCGATGGAGATTCTTAATGATGTTCAAGCGCAGCTAGAAGAGGCGGATCGGTTGAAGAACGAGGCGGCTGATCTGTTGCAGAAAAACCAGAATGTAAAAGCGATGGAGCGCCTCGCGGGCTGTTTCACCACCTGGCATAACGCTCAGCAATCATTCACTGGAACGGCTCAGCTGATGAACATCGATCTGGCCAAAGTTGTGGTCGGCACCCGCCCGCTGACGGAACTACTTGCTGATTTCACCGAGCAACTAAAACAAATCAAATTATCGTTGGAAAATCGAGATTTTGTCACACTCAGTGATCTGCTTATCTACGAAACGACGCAAACCACCGGCCAATGGTCGGAGGCGCTTAGGACGCTGCGGGGTGCGATCCTTCCGCTTCACTAAGACGGCGCTTGGCAGATATTACATCCACCAATTCAGATCGATGTGCGGGAAAATGGAATCGTGAGAATCCATTTCCGCCAGTTCGGTTTGGCGAATGGGCGTGATTTCCTGCCCTGCGGCAATCTCTTCGGCTATGAGGGTGGCACGATCAAAATTGGTGGCGTGGCCGGCGAATCGTTGGATGCCATAATCCACCGCGCCCTTGGAGTGGATGACAAACGGCCAATCGCTCGCCTGCAGCAGAAGTAACTGCCGCGCGGCGCGGCGCAACATTTCAGCGATCTTTTCGTCCGTTCTCCACGGCAATTCGTGAAGCAGCTTGAGCATGCGGTTTTCCGCGCGGTATTCTATTTCCCACATCCAGCGGGTCTGGTCGTTGATCCAGACGCTGTGGTTGCCTTGTTCCCCCCAGGATCCTTCGGGCATTCGCACGACTTTGTCAGGCGGGTGATGGTAGAGCGCTTCTTCGGTAGTCATGAGCTTGACGGATTTGTCGTTGCTCATGGTGAGAATGACATCGCGCAGGAAGCGGGGGCCTTCAAACCACCAGTGGCCAAAGAGTTCGGCGTCAAACGGCGCCACGCAAACGCCCTGACGCCCGGTACGGTCGCGATGTTCGCGGAGGACGTCGCGCACCACGTTGCAGAAGTGTTGGGCGTGTTCGTAGATTTTCGAGGGAACGTCGTCGGGGTAATACGCATCTTTATCACCGAGGCCGGCTTTGTTGTCGGTGACCTTCCAGTAGCGTAATCCGCGTTCTTTGTTTTTCTTATGGAATTCGAGATAGGTGCCTGAGCCGGGATAGCCGATTGCGCCGCTCCAGACCTGTTCACTGACGCGCGGGTGTCGGCCGAACGCGAAGCAGCGGGGTGATTGCGGACTGCTGACGACGCCAACGGGTTCAAGAACATCGCGCCAGCCGCGGCGGGTGTCCCAATGAAGCTGGGCGTCGTTGATGGTGCGGAAATTTCCGTGGTCCAGGGTGCCGATGGGTTGGCCACCAGTGATGAGATGCGTATCGACAAAGAAATGGGTCACACCGGCGTTAGCGATAAACGTCTCAAGGCCGGGGCGATTGCGCGGGTTGTCGAAGAGTACGGAAGGAAGCCAGTGATCCCATTGGGGGCGATAGGCGCACTCCGGGAGCCACATGCCGCGTGGTTTCATTCCCAGGCGGTCTTCGCTGGCTCGAAGACCAGCGGACATCTGTGCGGAGATGGATTGGTCGTTGAGAAGAAGCGGCATGTAGGCATGCGTGGCATTGCTGGTGAGGATCTGGATGTGTCCCTCGCGGAATCTGGCGGCAAATTCGGCGGGGATGTCGCGTTTAATCCTTTGGAAGTGTTCTAAACGAGTTTGATGCCACTGTTCCCAGATGGTTGCCAGGTGGGCGAGGTGGGGCTGGTTGTTGGCGGTAAACTCCGCGCGGTCTTGTTTGGCGCGGTCGGTGCGTTCATTTAAATAGGCGACGAAGCCGTGCTTAAACCGTTCATGAGAAAGCTGTTCCAGGAGCACCGGCGTGAGGCCTATGGTGATGGCTGGCCGGGCGTTCATGAGGGCGCATTCGCCGATCATGTCCAGCAGCGGCAGATAGGTTTCGGCAGCGGCTTCATAGAGCCAGGCTTCACCGTGAGGGTAAGAGCCGTGGTGGAGCACGTAGGGGAGATGTCCGTGCAAAACGATGCAGAGAGTTCCCAGCGAATCAGCCATGGTGGCATGCTATCCGGGGCAGCGTTGAATTCACAGAATTTGATTGTTGGCAGCGGGGGGGCGAGGTATATTGCTTATGGTTGTCGTTCGGCCATTCCGGAGGGTTTGTGGGCAAATTCATTAAAAAATCGAGTACGGGTGAGGAGTCCGCGCCTTCCTTTTGTATTGAGCCGCTGGAAGGCCGGCAGATGCTTTCGGCAGGTTTGCCTTCGCACGCGCCCGCGGGTCTGGGAGTTCAGCCGGGGCAGGGGATTATCATTCATACTTCAGCGGGCGACGATTTCACCGGCGACGTTGCGACATTCAATAGTTCGATTGTCCAAGGAATGTTGGGTGCCACGATCGACTGGGGCGATGGTACGCAGTCCAATGGCGAGGTGATTACACGGACGGGTTACCCTGTGAGGGTGGCAGGCATTGACCATGTGTACAGCAGGGCTGGAATCTATACGACGACAATTACGATTAGCGACGCAGGACAGCAAAGCCATCCGCTGAGTGTGGTGCAAGGGACGGCGGACGTAGGTCCTGCGCGGATTGTCGGGCGGCTTATTTACCCGATGCTCAACCAGCAGCTGTCGGAAGACTTTGGCAGCTTTTCACCCGGTCCGCAGGCGCCGAACGCGGTGTTGAGCGGCTATATTGATTGGGGCGACGGGAGAACCTCGGTGGGCGTGATCAGGGTTGCAGGCGACGGCAGCTTTCATGTCTGGGGTTATCACCGGTATCGTGAAAACGGGTACTTTCACTTGAGCGTGAACGTCTATTCAATCGTGCCCAGGCCGCCGGTTCCTCCCGGTACAATTACCCCGTTCAGTATCATAGTTCCTATTCCGATCGCCACGTTTCTTGCGACGGCGCATGTTTACAATCGACCCTTCTCAATTGTGGTTCCTCCGTTGCCGCCCGGCGTGATCGGGGAACTATTCCCAATTCTCCCAATTGAGCCGATCGTTCTTTGATTAGTGAATTACACCCGTACTACACACGCTGTTACAGCACGATCACGCGCTGGCGTTTTGCGAGCGGAAAGTCTGCCTCAATGTGTTCCTAGATCGCACCCAACTCGCGAGCTAGAATTATCCTGTCACAATCTGGCGGAATAACGGCGTTCGGCGATTGGGAGAAGCGTGCAGCGTATTTTCTTTTCGATAATTCTAATTCCATTTGCATGCCTACCGCTGCTTTTCACCGGCGGCGGTGTTGCAATGATCTGGACGCAGGATCATCGGATGGATACTTATCGGCCGGTGGATGCGGTGATTCAATCTGTTCACGTGAAGAGCCACACCAGTTCAGGGAGGCATGGCAGCAACACGACTTATTCGCCTGACATTCAATTTTCCTATTCCGTGGATGATCATCAGTATCAATCGGCTTCGGCGTTGCCGATAAGTGAGAGTGCGTCACGGAGCTGGGCGTCGGGGATCGTCCGGCAATTTCACAAAGGGCAACAGACCACCGCTCGGTACGACCCGGAACACCCTGACAAATCGTTTCTGGTGCGACGATATTCATTTATGGGTGTGATGTTCGCGCTGTTTTCGATGCCATTTGTATTCCTCTTTACCTGCGGACTGGGCTACGCGATTGTTTCACAATGGGTACGGCCCACGACGCTGCCTCTCCAGGGAGACGGGACTTACGAACTTCGGCCATCCGGAAGGCTGGAATGGATGTGGAAGTTTCCGGCGATTATTTCCGCCCTGTGGTATGGCCTTGCGCTGGTTGTTGCGACAGACTATTTTTGGCGAGTGGGGCGAGAATTTGAACGGATCGCGCCGATATTTCTGAGCATTTACGGATTGATCGGGTTGATTCCGCTGACCATAGCGATCAGGCAATTCCGATTAAGTCGACGGGTCCATACGCCGCGGGTTCGGCTGTCTACCGCGGCGGTGCGGGTTGGGTCGCCGTTTGTGGCATTTATCGAGATTGAATTTCTTGATTACTCAGGCCGTTCGGCTGAGGCGGGGATTGTTTGCGATTCCCTCGTGGGGCGTGGGAAGCAGGAACGCCGAGAACCTGTCTATCAGGAATTCAGGCCCTGCCCATTCGTGGCAGGTGCCAATCCCGGTTTGTCGGTTGGCAGCATGCCGATGCTGGCGCCGGCGGGCTCGCACGAATCGACGGTCAACCCCAATGAAAGACCACGATACGAATGGCGTCTTTCGATAAAGACAGCATTCGACGATGGCGCGCATTATCGTTGCGATTTTCCGATTGTTGTAGCGGAGTAATACTTCCCTGGGAGCCGAATTTGGAATCAGCCCAGAAATGGCCACGCGCGTTTGGCTGGAGAGAGCTAGCTCAGACCGGCCGTTCGAGCCGATTCCTGTGTCTCTTCCGCCGTTCGGTTTCGTCTGCTATGCTTTGCCACGGCGGATGGGCTTGCGCACAGGCCGCATCGTCTAAGGTCGAAATGTATCACGCAAATTTCAGGCTGGAGGATTCTTTATGACGGTATCGTTCAAGTGGCTTGCGGGCGCTGTCATTATGGCGGGATTGTTCGGGGGTTGTGACAGCAAAGACAATACCGCACAAACGAATTCAACCGGGGCTACGACTGCGCCCAGCGCAACAACAATGCCAAGCGCCGCGATGACCGGCACCGATAAGCCTTTACGATTGGCGTTTGTGACGAATAACGCATCAGACTACTGGACCACCGCTCGTGGGGGTTGCGAACAAGGCGCAAAGGAAAATACAAACGTAACAGTCGACTTCAAGATTCCTTCGGAACAAACCGCGGCCGAGCAGAAGCGCATTATCGATGATCTCTTGGCTCGCGGATGCGATGGGATTGCCATCAGCCCAAGCGATCCAACGAATGAAACCCCAATGTTGAACGATGTGGCCCATCAGACGCTGCTAATCACTCAGGACAGCGACGCCCCCCAAAGCGATCGTGCTTTTTACATTGGCACCAACAATCATGATGCCGGCAAGCAAGCAGGTGAATTGATTAAGAAGGCACTTCCCGATGGCGGGAAGATCATGATTTTCGTCGGCACCAAAGACGCGCAGAATGCTCAGGATCGTCTTAGCGGGATTCAAGAAGTGCTCGCCGGAACCAAGATTGAGACGATCGACGTCCGAACCGATGATGCCAAACCGGATCGCGCCAAGGCCAACGTGCAGGATACGCTGGCGAAATATCCGGACATTTCTGCCTTGGTTGGTCTCTACAGCTACAACGGGCCGGCGATTTCCACGGTGGTGAACGAAGCTGGCAAGAAGGGCTCTGTCAAGGTCGTTTGCTTTGATTTTGATCCAGGCGTCCTGGAATCTGTTAAGGACGGAACGATTTTCGGGACTGTCGTGCAGCAGCCCTATGAATTCGGCCGTCAGGCCGTCGCGTACATGACCAAATACCTTCGCGGCGACAAGTCGTTCGTGCCACCAAATAAGCAGATTATCGTGCCTTCGCTGGCGATTACCTCCGACAATGTGGACGATTTCATGAACAAGATTAAGTCCGCCGGTGGCAAGTAGACTGGTTAGCCGCGCACGGGATTGTTTAACCGAAATTGGGATCGGCCAAGTTTTTGGCAATGTCAACGTCTATCCTCAAGTTAAGCAGTATCTTCAAGCGCTTTCCCGGTGTGGTGGCGCTTGATCACGTGAGCCTTTCGGTGGATGTCGGTGAGGTTGTTGCTCTTATCGGCGAAAATGGCGCGGGTAAATCGACGCTGATGAAAATCCTGGGCGGAGTTCATCAGCCGGATGGCGGAGAGATTCAAATCAACAGCAAGCCCGTCGTGATCCGTTCGGTGCGCGATGCGGTTTCACTCGGCATCGGATTCGTCCACCAGGAGCTGAATAATCTCGACAACTTGGATGTTGCGGCCAATATGTTCATGGGCCGCGAACCGACCTGGGGCGGTCCACTGAAATTGCTGGATCGTCGCAAGATGGAAGAGGAGAGTCTTCCCTATCTTCATCGCCTGGGCCTGACTGTTGACCCGCGCACGCCACTGAAAAAGCTGTCCTTGGCGCAGCAGCAGATGGTAGAAATCGCCAAAGCCTTGAGCCAGAACGCGCGGATTCTGATTCTTGATGAGCCAACCAGTTCACTCACTTCCAGCGAAACGGATCGACTTCTATCCACAGTGAAGGAACTTCGCGCGCAATCTGTGAGCGTAATCTACATCTCGCATCGACTCGGAGAGATCGGCCAAATTGCAAATCGCGTGGTTGCCCTCAGGGACGGGAAAAACGCAGGGGATCTTAGCCGCGATCAGATTACGCATGACAACATGGTCCGGCTGATGATTGGCCGGGAACTGAAGAACTTCTTCGTTCCCCCGTCCACAGCGCCACGACCCAAACGGTTGGAAGTTCGCGGCGTTCGAACCAGTGCCAAGCCTTCGCAGACCGTCAGCTTCGAGGCCGATGGGGGCGAGATTCTTGGGTTCGCGGGGCTGGTTGGAGCGGGGCGTTCGGAATTGGCACAAGCCATCTTCGGAGTTGATCCGCCTTTGTCCGGAGAAATTATACTCGATGGTCGGCCGCTCCGAATTCGGCATCCCGACGACTCGATCCATGCCGGGATTTTCCTGGTGCCCGAAGACCGCCGCCGTACGGGGTTGATTACCGAAATGACGATTCGTGAAAACATCACGATGCCCGGGATCTGGCGTTACACCGTTGCCGCGCTGATCAGTCGGCGGCGCGAGACAGTGTCGGCAAAGGAGCAGGTGTTATCATTGCGGGTGAAGGCACCCTCCGTCGAAACCCGCGCGATGAATCTCAGCGGGGGAAACCAGCAAAAGGTTGTGCTCGGCAAATGGTTGGCGTTAAGTCCCAAGGTGTTGATCGTGGATGAGCCAACTCGCGGAATTGATGTTGGCGCGAAGGCGGAAATCTACCGTTTGCTGCGGGCGCTGGCGGATCAAGGCGTTGCGGTAATCGCAATTTCCAGTGACCTGGAAGAGATTCTGGGAATCAGCGATCGCGTCGCGGTGATGCGCGAAGGCGCGATCGCCGGTTTTCTGAAGCGAGATGCATTTTCCGAGCAGGCTGTCATGAACCTGGCGTTTGGCAGAACCGCGGCCGCGGAGGTTGCAAAGAACGCCCAAGCCGGCGTCGTTGTGGAGCAAAGATGAAGAAGGAACTGGGTATAACGATTCTGCTGGCGGTGCTCTGTTTGATCGTGCGGCTCAATAGCCCTCAATTCTTTCATGCGTACAATCTTCGAAACCTGTCTGGTCTGATCGGCATGTATGGGATTTTCAGCATTGGCGCTGGCATCGTAATTATCACCGGCGGCATCGATCTTTCCGTCGGTTCCATCTTTGCGCTGCAAGCCGTCGTACTGTCGATTCTGTTGGTGAAGATGGGACCTGATCACACCTGGCATCATTTTCTTCCCTGGCCAATCGCAGCGCTCGGCGCGATGTTGCTGGTCGCGGTCGTTGGGCTGATTCACGCACTTCTCATAGCCAAGCTTCGCCTGCAGGCGTTCATCGTCACCCTTTGCGGCCTGCTCATTTATCGCGGTCTGGCGCGCGTCATCACCGATGACAGCACGCGCGGCTATATCGCCGACGGTAAGCAGGCCTCTGATGCTTTTCCCTTTCTGCATTGGCTGGCAACTGGGGTGGTCGGCCCGGTGAAGATGCCCTTTCTGATTTTGTTGATTGTTGGATTTGTCATGTGGGTTGTGCTGCATCGTTCGGTTTATGGACGTTACCTTTTTGCCGTCGGGCGCAACGAGGAAGCGGCTCGTTTTTCGGGCATCAAGACGCAGTGGGTGATCGGCGGAGCGTATGTCCTGAATATGCTGCTGGTGGGATTGGCGTCAATTATTCATGCGATGGATGTTCAAAGCATCCAGCCAAGCGCTCACGGGCAGATTTTTGAATTGTACGCCATCGCGGCGGCCGTGCTCGGGGGTTGCAGCCTGCGCGGCGGCGAGGGCTCGATCCTTGGAATCGTTCTTGGCACCGCGCTACTGCAATTATTGCGCAACATGGTGAATTTGCTGGGCCTTCCAAGTCAATTGGATTATGTCGTCACAGGCGGCGTGATTCTGGCGGCGGTGATCGTAGACGAGGTACTAAGCATCTATGTTCGTAAAGGGGCGCGACGAGCGAGCGCGGCTGCGGCCGCTGAACCTGTCGCCATCAGAGCCTTTCCGGTAATTCCTGCGCTCCAATCCAAATCCCTTGATAGAGACAATTCGTAGCGGTATCTCTCCCGAAAAAAATAACACACAACTCCCACGCGCAATACTTGCCTTTGAGCAGTGCTCCGATATACTCCCAAAAACCGATCCATAAGGTTGGTCGATTGATCAGGAGGATCAATCGGAGTTCTCGAAAGGCAGGGATGCCATGGCCTCGCGTAGCGCTAGCCAGCCGGCAGGGCGCGTTTCTCAACTCTGGCAGCTTCCTCTCTTTATCCTTTCGGTCGGGCTTTTCGTCTACGCAGGATACCTTTTCATCAATCCCGGCCCCGGCGTAACCATCGATCAAAAGATTGCCGTTGCACGCGATTATCTAAAGCAGGATCGCCCGGATGCGGCCTGGCAGCAATTGACGCGGTTGCTGGAAACCGAAAAGCTCGAAAAGGACAAGGGCGCCGCGGTTCACATGATGCTTGCTGAGGCACTGGATGCTGCCCAGCAACAGCAGAAAATCAGCATTCCTGCCAATCATCAACGGATTATCGAACAGACTGAAATTGCGTTGGAGCAGGGGGCCAAAGCTGATTCCGAGGTTCATCGGCGTCTGGCTGACAGCTATGCCGCGCTGGGGCACGATGCGGAAGCCATTGAACATTATCGCCAGTCGATTGAGCTTGATCCAACGCATTCGCTGCATTTGCGCAGGAAAATGATCGAGCTTCAGCTTGGTGAGGATGACACCGCAAACGCAGATGCATCGCTCGATGAATATCTGAAGCAAACCGAGCTTACCGACGCCGAAAGAGCGTGGGCGCTGAATCAGCGCGCCGGGGTTTTGATCGATCAGAAGCAGTTTGTCGACGCGAAAAAACTTTTGTCGGATGCCTTGCGGCTGGATTCCGATCCGGTTGATCAGGGGCAGGTCAATTATCAGCTTGGATATTGCGCACTGCGCGAGGGCCAGACTGACGAAGCCGAACGTTATTTTCGGCTTTCCCGCGATGAGCTGCGAGTGAAACATCCGTTGGACGGTGACGCCGCGTTTTATCTTGGCCAGATTTACGAAGGTAAGAATGACCCGATGACGGCCATCTCATTTTATGAGGTGGTTCTAACGAGCCATCCTGAATCGCGACTGGCTCCGCTGGCGCGGCTGGGACGGGGCGTTTCCCGGATTGTGCAGGGACAGACCGATCCGGGGCTCAGCGATCTGCACGATCTAACGGCTGAGGTTGATCGCCGTGCGTCGCGCGCAAAATTCAAACTTGAAGCCATCAATGGATTGCAGAGCGCCGAAGGTACGTTGGCGGGCCGGGAAGATTTTCAATCGGCCCTGGAAGTAATGGGGTACGAGGCAACGCTCGACCCGAACCCCGGCCCCTCGTTTTACGGCCGCCTGGGCCTGATCTATTCGAAGCGGGCCGAGCAACTGCAAGCCACGATCGCCGATGCCATGCCCGCCGACAAAATTCGCCGACAGCAGCAGGTGCGCGAGCTACGGACCAAAGCTGGGGATGCCTACATTACCCAGTCGCGCGGTCTGACGCTAACGGATGATAAGGGGTATGCCGACGCCCTCTGGAAGGGTGTTGATCTCTACGATTCCGCGGGAAACGTGCAGGCTGTCATTACGGCGCTTGAACTTTTCGTGGCCGAGCGACCCGAGGATCGCATGGCCCCTGATGCGCTGCTGCGTCTTGGGAAGGCTTATCAGGTAGCGGGGCTGTTCGATAAGGCGATTGACGCGTATCAGCGAAACCAGTTTCGTTATCCCAAGAGCCTGGCGGCGAGCAAATCGGCGGTTCCTCTCGCCGAAGCATATGCCGCCAAGGGACCTGAATACTATCTGAAGGCGGAGAAAGTTCTTCGCGGGGTTGTTGAGAATAATCCTCTGATCGACCCATCCGCGGAGGAATTCCGCCAAGCCCTGGGGGAACTGGCTCAACTTTATTATCGCACGAACCGGTATGAAGAAGCGATTGCGCGGCTTCAGGAGATGACCGAGCGGTATCCGAACGATGACAAGAAGCCGCAGCTGATTTTCATGATGGCCGACAGCTATCGGAAGAGTGCATCGCTTCTTGATCTGAAGCTGGCGTCAGCGCAGCCAGCAACTGGGGCGGGAGCGACGGATGTGGCGGAAGCAGTTTCCGCGAAGAAAGACCGTCTCCTGAAGGCACGCGGCTTGTACGACCAGGTGGTCGATCTTTATCACGCCGGCAATCCTTCGGCTGATCTGGACAAACTTTATCAAAAGCTGGCATATTTTTACCGCGCTGACTGCATGTACGACCTGGGCAGCTATGAGGATGCCATCAAGCTTTATGACACTGCGGCGTTCAGTTACCAGAACGATCCATCTTCGGTTTCCGCGTACGTCCAGATTGTGAATTCATACTTTGCGCTGGGTAAAACTGAGGAAGCCAAGGCGGCGAATAACCGCGCGAAATGGATGCTGAAGCACATGCCGCCCGAGGCATTTCAGGATGGCAGTTTTTCAATGCCCAAAAAATATTGGGACCAATGGCTGCAGTGGACCAGCGACTCTGGCATGTGGTAAGGCGCATCGGGAATTGGCGCCGCGTTTGATTGAGGTTTAGGAGAAGCCGATATGGCACAAGATCCCTTTCTGGCGGCATTGGCGCAGCAGGTTACCGGCTATCAATCCTTGGCCAAACTGGCGCAGGCTCAACATGAATATGTGCAGAACAGTTGCACCGAGGAGTTGCTGGCGGTTTTAGCCAGGCGGCAGGATGTGCTGGACCAAATAGCAGAGCTCGAGCAATGCGTCGCGCCCGTTAAGAAGCGCTGGGGCGAATTTCTTGCTGAACTTGGTGAGCACGATCGCCTTCAGGCTGAATTTTATTTAACGGAAACCCGCCGGCTTCTTGAGGAAATCACCAGTGCGGACCGTAATGATGCGCTTGTACTGCAGCAGCGGAAAATCAATCTCGGCCGCGAAATAAACCAGGCAACAGCAGCACGGATGTTCAATCGGAATTATGCCGCGGCGGCCTACGGGCAAAAGGCCGCCGCGCTGGATATTCAGCGGTAATTTCAGATGGAAGCAGTCATTGAAAAATCATCGACCGCGACCCGCGCTGATTATGCCGCGCGAATTGAAGAGCTCGGCAAGATCATCCTTGCTTACCATGAAGTGACGGACAAGCTGCAGCAATCACACATCCAGCTTCAGGAGACGGTTCAGTCGCTACGCAATGAGCTTTCGGAGAAGAATCGGCAGCTTGAGCGCAAGAAGCGGCTTGCTGCTCTCGGTGAGATGGCCGCGGGAATGGCCCATGAAATTCGCAACCCCCTGGGCGGCATTCAGCTTTATGCATCAATGCTGGCAAGAGACGTGCGCGAATCACCAGCTTCATTGCAATTGGTCGGGAAAATTTCTTCCGGTGTGAAGCATCTGGAAAGCCTTGTCAGCCAGGTTTTGCAGTTCACGCGGGAAATCGAAGCACATCCTGTTGCGACAGATTTGGCAGATTTGGTAGATCAGGCGGTTGAACTTTCCGCGGATAGAATTCAATTCGCTGGCGTCACCTGTCGCATCCAGGGGCCGCGCCCGATGCGCGTTAACGTTGATCCGATGCTGATCGGGCAAGCACTGCTGAATCTGTTGATCAACGCGATTGAGGCGGTCGGTGGCCCGGGAACAATCGATGTGGTCTGGTCGGCCGCCGAGGCATCGAGCCAATTCAGTTTATCAATTTGTGATAGCGGCCCAGGCATTCCACCGGCCGTGCTGGAGCGAATTTTCAATCCATTTTTTACCACGAAGGCGACAGGCACTGGCTTGGGGCTGGCCATCGTGCATCGCATCGTGGAAGCGCACGAAGGTTCAATCGTAGTGACTAATTCGCCGCCGAGCGGGGCGATGTTTGAAATCAGAATTTAAATATCAGGGGTCGATCATTTGTGTGGAACATGGGAGAGATTCATGGCGCGGATATTGGTGGTTGACGATCAGGAAATGATGCGGGATTCGCTGGCTGCGACATTGGCCCGCGAAGGACATGAAGTAATTTCCGCTGGTGACGGGTCTGTGGCAGCTGGCAAGCTGGCGGCGGGCCGGTTCGACCTGCTTATCAGTGATCTCCGCATGCCCAAGATGACGGGCCTGGAGCTACTGGCCGAGGCCAAGCGGCTACGCCCCGAAATGCCAGTGGTTTTAATGACGGCGTTCGCAACAGTGAATACCGCCGTGGAAGCGATGAAGCTTGGAGCTTACGACTACATTCAAAAGCCGTTCGATGGCGACGAAATCAAGCTGATGATCGACCGCACGCTGGAACACAGCAGGTTGAAGCTGGAAAATCAGGCGTATCGCAGCATGACGGAAATCGGCTCGCCGCGACCGCTGATCGGCGACAGCCCAGCGATGGAACAGGTTCGCCAGAAGGTGGAGCTTGTTGCCCGCAGCACCGCGACAGTACTTATTCGCGGGGAAAGTGGCACTGGGAAAGAAATCGTTGCCAGGGCGATTCACGAATCATCAGCACGCTGTGAGCGGCCCATGCTGGCGGTGAACTGCGCGGCCCTTTCAGAAAACCTTCTGGAATCGGAACTCTTCGGCCACGAAAAAGGAGCGTTCACCGGGGCCGACAAACTTCGCCGCGGGCGGTTTGAGCTTGCCGACGGCGGCACACTTCTTTTGGATGAGATCAGTGAAATCGCGCCGGCCCTTCAGGCCAAGCTGTTGCGCGTGTTGCAGGAGAATTGCTTTGAGCGCGTTGGCAGCAGTCTGACGCAGCAAGTAGATGTTCGCGTGATTGCGACAACCAACCGCAACCTGGAGCATTGTGTTGATGAGGGCGAATTTCGGCGCGACTTGTTCTATCGCCTAAACGTGGTTCCAGTTGAGATTCCTCCACTGCGCAATCGGGTCGAGGACATTCCTGATCTGGCACGTCACTTTCTGCATCAGGCGAGCAAACGAGAAAAATCCATCTTCCGCCATATCGAGCCGGAAGCGATCCGGTTTCTGCAGCGATACGACTGGCCGGGCAATGTGCGCGAACTTCAGAATATTATGGAGCGCGCCGCTATTCTGGAAATTGAGCCCGGCGTAGTGCGCGGCGAAACCATCGAGCCTTGGCTGCGCCAGACCACCGCGACGCCAATTGCCCAGGGGCTGGCTGGGAGGCCATTGGCGGATATCGAAAAGCAGGTCATCCTCAGCACCCTGCAACAATTTAAAGGGCACCGCGTTCGAACAGCCAGTGCGCTTGGGATTGGTGTTAGAACATTGGGAATGAAGCTGAAACGCTGGCGCGATGAGGGCGCATTTGCTGAGAGCGTCGCGTGAATGAGGAGCAAGTCGCAAGCGCATTTATTGCGCGAAAGCGCAGAATCGGCTTCACGTTGCATCGGAAAATGCTTGGACAATAGGATTTCTGTTTGGCACACGGTTTGATCTGTACGGAATGCGATGTATTTAGATCGACTACTTAATCAGGGAAGCGCGCCGGTACTTGAGAAGTGGCTTCAGTTCACCGACGCCCGCCAACGGGTGCTCGGTGAAGATATTGTCAACGTGACCACGCCGGATTATATCCAAAAGGATTTGTCGCTGGATAAGTTCCAATCCATGCTCTCTGAGAAGGTCCAGGAGGAGCAGCATGCTCCGCCGGGAAGCGTCAATTTTGACGAGATATCCTCGGAGGTCGAGGAACCGCAAAACGGCCTACTTTTCCATGACGGCAATAACCGTTCGATGGAACAACTTATGACCGATCAGGCGAAAAACGCTCTCATGCACACCCTTGCGGTGGAATTGCTAAGGCAACAGTATAGTGCGATGCAGCTAGCGCTGAAGGAACGCGTGAGCTGATTGAATGAGCTCACTAAGCCGAATAGCGAAAGGTGAAAAGCGATGTTTGATATACTAGATATGGGCGCGAGTGGATTGTTGGCCCAAAGAACCAGGTTGGATACGATCGCGGGGAATATCGCAAACATCAACACGACCAATGATGCCGCTGGCAAGCCAAATCCGTATCGGCGCCGATTTGTCGTTTTGGCACCCGGTCAAGCTGGCGACGCGAACAAGGGTGGGGTGCATATACAGTCAATACAGCAGGATGAATCCCCCTTCATACGTCGCCACGAGCCCGGAAACCCCAACGCGGATAAGGACGGTTACGTTTCATATCCCAATATCGATTTGTCGACAGAATTCGTCAATGCGATTGAAGCGACAAGGGCTTATGATGCAAACATAACGATGATGGATACCACCAAGGCGATGTTTAACTCCAGTTTAAGGCTATTGGCCTGAACCGTTTTGGAATGCCACCATTTTGACATGAGCCGAAGTGGCACCAGTCAGAATGGTCCCCACCAAATTGGCATGAGCTAAAATGGCAGGAGCATTTTTGGCCCGGGCAAAATCATAGTAATCTGGATGCATCGGCGTCATATGGTCTAGAAATGATTCAAGGTCTTAATAATCTTCCGGACATCGGTCGCATAGGTGGCGTCGGTCAATCCTCCTCCATTTCAGGCGCCCCGTCCCCAACCGCAGCAAGCTTTTCGGATTTGTTGAAAAAGAGCATTGATGAAGTTTCTCGCCTCCAGCAAGATGCAACGGCGGCGGTGAACGATGTGGCAACCGGGAAATCGGAAGATGTCACCGGTGTTATGACGGCAGTGCAAAAAGCGGATATGGCGTTTAAAACTTTGGTTGCAATCCGTGCTAAGTTGATGGATGCCTATGATGAGATCAAGGGCATTTCCATATAAATCTGGACCGCTCCACGAACGTGGAATTTCATCGCGATTAAATTTCGTTTGGAATTGGCGAATTTTCCGCTTTTCCATTTGCATTTGCCGCGAGAAGATGATTTAACATGATTCATCTTAGTCGTTACGGGCATGGATGCCGGTAGCGGAAAGAATTGGGCAACCAATCCGGGTTAGTGCGGCATCACATGCTGCGGGATTCTCCTCGGCCAGGGAGGGCTGAGCGATGGATTTTCTAAAAGCTCAAGTCACGCGCGTTCAGGAACAGCTTGCCGGTCTCTCCGCCAGCCAGAAAATGCTGACGGCATCACTCGTCGCGATCATGATCATGACCGTGCTTTGGTGGTCCAAGTGGGCCGCCGAACCGGAAATGACCCCTCTTCTTAATCAAGCGCTGAGCCAGGATGATATGGCCCAGATGACCGCGAGCCTTGACTCAAAAGGCATCGCGCACTCTGTCGTCGGCGACCGCTTGATGGTTCCAGCCGATCGCAAGATGGAGATTCTTGGAGAACTAGGATTTTCACAAGCACTTCCCAAGGATTTCAATAATGCCTTCGAAGATCTCGTACTAAAACAATCGAACTGGCTGGACCCGCCGGACAAGACCGATCGTCTTTATCTAGAAGCCAAAAACCGAACGCTCGCACAATTAATCAGCCACTTCCCGGGTGTTTCAAACGCGGCGGTGATTATCGATCCGACAACAGAACGAAGCCTGGATAACGCGGCGATTCAGCCACGCGCAACCATTAATATTACGACGGGGGGACGCGGCATTAAATCCTCCGCCAAGCAATTGGCCGAGTCCGCGGCGGATTTGGTCAGCGGCGCCCAAGCCGGTTTGCTTAGGAGCCAGATTGTTGTGATTGTCGATGGCGTTGGCATTGCTATCAAAGATCCAGGCCAGGACGGACTTGATGGATCTGATTCAGTCGTCGAAGCACAGCGCAAGGCGGAGGATGCATTCCGCGATAAAGTTTTGGAACATTACAGTGACATTCCCGGCCTTCTGGTCAGCGTTTCAGTCAAATTGAACACTTCCACAAAAGAAGAAAAAAAACACGCGGTTGATCCCAAGAGCATAGTGTCAATGGCGACTAGCACTGAAGATCGCAATCAGGAAACGGTTCCGGGTAGCCCAGGCGGTCAGGAGCCGGGCGCCTCAGCAAATGTAGGGCTGAGCGTTGGATCGAGCGCTGGCAGCGGAGGAGGCTCGTCCACGACGAACGATGCAAAAAGTTCATTCGAGAACGACCACACGACCACCGATGACCTGATTCGTCAGGGTCCCGGGGAGGCAACTGTGGTGTCGGCATCAGTCCGTGTTCCGCGCAGTCATTTTATCAACGACCTTAAACGGATAACCGGGAAGGATCCGGATGAAGCCAGCCTCGAGTCGCACATGAGCACCGAGATTGCCAAGATTAGAAAAGAAGTGGTGGCCTGCACGGGCATTGGCAGTGAAGATCAGGTGGTAGTTTCAGATTACGCTGACGCGCCGCCTCAGGATGTTGCCGCCATGGTGCCAACATCGGCCCTTCCGGTGCCAATGTCACTAATTAAATACAGTAAGGAAATTGGCGTTGGGCTTCTGGCGGGAATCAGTTTGTTTATGGTTTCCATGATGGTTCGAAAGGGCGTGCCGGCGCCAATCATAACCTTGCCCATGGAAACATCCGAGCCGACCAGAATCGGTGGAGGTGAGCCGGTTGCCGGTGAGGTGGGCGAGGGCAACGCCATGCTGGATGCGGTGGAACTAGACGACGGTGCCGTGAAGTCGCAGCAAATGTTGGATCAGGTTCAGCAAATGGTCCAGAGCAATCCGGATGCAGCAGCTAACCTGGTCAAACGCTGGCTGAATCGCGTCTGATGCAAACGCCAATTTCTGGAGCATGAACAGGTAAATTGATATGGCTGAAGTATCGGGAGTGAGAAAATCAGCGATTCTCTTATTGTCTTTAAGCCAGGACCAGGCCGCTGAGATTCTTAAGCGGCTTCCCCCTGAAGCGGTTGAGGAAATCAGCCGGGAGATTGCAAGTCTCGGCGAAATTCCCCTCACGACGCGGACTGATATTTTTGGAGAGTTCTACACCCTTGCCCTGGCCAACGCGCATCAGAACGAAGGCGGCTTGGAATACGCCAAAGCTCTGTTGAGAAAGTCGCTGAGCGAAGAGGACGCAACACGGGTTATCAAGCAAGTCACCCAGCAGGTGCAAACGTCGCCCTTTTCTTTCCTGCAGAAAGCGGAGAGCGAAAATCTGCTTACGTTTATCCAGGACGAACATCCCCAAACGATTGCCCTGATTCTCGCGCACCTTCCACCCGTCAAAGCAAGCGAAATTCTTGTTGGTCTGCCCAGCCAGAAGCAGGTTGAAGTCGTAAAGCGTATTGCCAACATGGAGCAGACCAACCCCGAAGTTATCAAGGAAGTCGAACGCGGCCTTGAACATCGCCTGTCGGACATCGTGAGTCAGACCTTTGAAAAGGCCGGGGGCGTGGACACGGTCGCCGAGATTCTGAATCTGGCCGACCGTTCCACGGAGAAGGGGATCATGGAAGGCCTTGAAGCAGAGGATCCTGATCTGGTCGAGCAGATTCGGCGGCTGATGTTTGTCTTCGAGGATATTCTGCTGGTCAACGACAAGGGCATTCAATCCGTACTTAAAGAAGTCGATAACGAGGAACTCTCGCTGGCTCTTAAAACCGCCAGCGAAGAGCTCAAGCAGAAGATTTTCAAGAACATGTCGGAGCGCGCCGCGCAGCTCATTGCCGAGGATATGCAGTACATGGGTCCGGTGCGCGTCAGCGATGTGGAATCCGCGCAACAGAAGATCGTGGATGTCGTGCGCCGCCTGGAAGATGCCGGCGAAATCATCATTGCCGGTCGTGGCGGCGAAAAGGAAATGGTTGTGTGACCGGTGGGTCGGTCTTCCTGGCGAAACCGAGGAACGCACCGCACAAGCAAGGCCAATTCCAATGGGCGTAATTAAATCCGCGCAGGTTCCCACAACGCTGGCGGCATTTTCGATGGCGGACATCGAAGCCGCGGCCCGCAACGTCCTTCTGCGCGCCAGGCAAAAGGCCGAGCAAATGATCGCGGCCGCGCAAGTCGAAGCTGAATCCCTAAAAAAGCAGGCTACTGAAAAGGGGTTCATCGAAGGCAGAAAAAGCGGCATCAATCAGGGAATGCAAGAAGGCCGAAAGTCCGGGCACGATCAAGCACTGGCTGAACATTCCCTCGCTCTCAGCCAGCTTGTGCAATCGCTCACGAAGGCTTCCACGGATTTTGAAAACAGCCGAGATGATCTGCAGACCGAGGGCTTGCGCGAAGTGATTGATCTGGCTGCGGCCATCGCCCGGCGTGTTACCAAGCGACAGGGCATGATCGACCCGCGGGCACTGATGGAAAATCTGAAAGAGGCGATGTCGCTTGTTGTTCATTGCGCCGATGTTCGAATCGCGGTCAATCCGGCACAGCATAAAACGTTGGCCGCTGAACTGCCCAATCTGCGTATCGCGTGGCCGCAACTGAAGCATATCGAACTCGTTGAGGACGGTTCCGTTTCCCTCGGCGGCGCAAGAATCTTCAGCAGCCATGGGCATGTGGACGCTGACTTGGACGTGCAGCTCGATCGCGTGATTGCCGAGCTAATGCCAGTGATTTCCCCGCCGACGGAGGCTATCGCATGTACCTGAGCGCCCAGATCGATGCGGTCGCAAATGCTTTGCCGTTCCGCGTTGTCGGCCAGGTGCAATCGATCAGCGGGCTTACAATCGAAGCAAACGATCTGGCGTTGCCGGTGGGGGCGCTGTGCGGCATCAGGAGCTTCGGGGGTCGCGAATCCGTGGCAGAAGTCATCGGCTTCCGACATGATTGCACCTTATTGATGTCTTTGGGTTCAACGGGTGGAATTTCTCGCGGCGACAAAATTGAGAATATAACAGCGGCGCCTTCCATCAATTGCACCCATCGATTGCTCGGCCGCGTGCTCAACGGTTTCGGCCAGCCAATCGATGGGAAGGGATCGCTGCCAATGGGTCAGATGCGCCGTCTCGATTCGCGCTGTACTGATCCTATGGACCGGCGGCATATCGATGCCCCCATTTCTACAAGTGTGCGCGCCATCGATGCTTTGCATACCTGCGGCATGGGGCAGCGCATGGGAATTTTTTCAGGGCCGGGCGTGGGGAAAAGTACGCTGCTTTCGCAGATCGCGCGGCATACCAGCGCCGATATCACGGTCGTCGCACTGATTGGCGAGCGTGGCCGCGAAGTGCAGGACTTTCTGGTAAAGAGCCTGGGTCCCGAAGGTTTGAAGCGATGCGTTGTTGTTGTAAGCACCAGCGACGAGCCAGCCCTTTTGCGCGTGCGCTCAACCAAGGTTGCCTGCACAATCGCTGAGTATTTCCGCGATCAGGGAAAGAACGTTTTGCTTTTGATGGATTCGCTTACCCGTCTATGCCACGCCCAGCGGCAAATCGGATTAGCCGCCCACGAGCCCCCAGCGACAAAAGGCTTCCCACCCAGTGTGTTTTCTATGTTGCCCGAGATTCTCGAGCGCGCGGGAAAAACAACTCAAGGCTCGATTACAGGGTTTTATACGGTGCTGGTTGAAGGGGATGACTTCAACGAGCCCATTCCTGATGCCGTGAAAGGCATTGTCGATGGACACCTCTGGCTGACGCGGGCGCTGGCCAATCGCGGACATTACCCCGCCCTGGATGTGTTGCAAAGTATTAGCCGAGTGCGTGGAGATGTCACATCCCCACAGCAATTACGGCAGGCCAAGCGACTTCTTTCGTTAGCGGCCGTGTACCAGGATATCGAGGACATGGTGAACATTGGCGCCTACACTCCCGGGGCCAATCCGGAATTTGATCTGGCTGTACAGGTGCATGCAAAGATTCTTCAATTCCTTCAGCAGGAATCGGGATCTCCGGTAACCCTCGAACAAAGTCGAAAGCAACTGGAAGATCTCTCGAACTGGATCGATCAAATTGAAAAAGTGATCCGTGCCCAAGCGCAAAAAGGTGCGGTCAGGCCCGCAGGAAATGCCGGTTCATCCGCTTCTGCTGCGAAGTGAGCGATCAGGACGATTCAAAGAGATGACGGCTCCATTGGCCGTGGGATCGATCGACTATGCCCAGGTTTATATTCAAGCTTGAGGGGCTGCTTCGCCAGCGAAAGAATATCGAAGCGGAGCGGCAGCGCGATGTCGTAGAGCTGGGGGCGCGGCTGGCGGCACTCGATGCCGAGCTGCGCGCCCTGGATTCATCGGCGCGAGTGACAGATCAGGACATGCGCGATAATCGCCTGCTGGGCAAGCTCGATCTAAGCTTCCTTGCCGCCCACCGGCGCTATACGTTGTCGATGCAGCGCAAAGCGATGGGCATCGCGGAAAAAATGGCGGCCGCCCAGGCGTTGATCAACGAAGCAAGAAAGAAGCTTATCGATGCGGCCCGTCAGCGCAAGATCGTTGAAAAACTGCGAGAAAGGCAGCTCAATCGCTGGAAGGAAGCTATTGCGCGCGGTGAGCTGGCCGCATTGGATGAAGTGGGAATGCAATTGGCATATCGCCAGCTTCTGGACGACCGCGGTTCGGATCATGCACAGATCGATTTTGAAGCCCAGGCGGGCATGTCATGAAGAAATTATTTTCTGTACTGGTCCTTTTGCTTGCACTGAATTTTTTGGCGCTCGTTGGCGCGCTGGGCTGGCTTGTCAAAAGTGGCCATTTGGATAAAGCACGCATCGGACAGGTAAAATCAATCCTTTTCCCGGTCACCGACTCCACGCCGCAGGCGGCGCTAAAGGAGACAACAGATTCGTCCGTCACCCATCCGGCGATGGGCTTGGATCAGTTAATGGCCCTTCAAACAGGTCGGCCGGCTTCGGAGCAGGTTGAATTTATCCAACACACCTTCGACGCCCAGCGTCTGGAGCTGGATCGTCGCCAACGTGAGTTAACCGATCTTAAATTACAGGTGGACCTCGCCAATCAAAAATTAAGTTCCGACCGAGCGGCGCTTGAAAAGGAAAAAAAAGCTCTCACCGATCGCGAACAGGAATCAGCCCGTCTTGCCACCGATAAAGGCTTTCAAGACAGCTTGGAGTTATACAACAACCTTCCAAGTCCGAGGGTTAAGACAATCTTTCTTGCGCTTAACGAAGGCACGGTTCAGCAATATTTGGAAGCCATGCAGCCGCGAGTTGCGAGCAAAATCATCAAGGAATTCAAAACGCCTGAAGAAATCGGATTCATTCAGCGGGTACTCGAAAGAATCAGACTGGCTCAGGCCTCCACCAGCGACGGGAAACAACCATGACCACTTCAATCATGAGCAATCTCGCTACGGCGCCAACGTTGACGCATCATTCTCCGAATTCTAGCTCTTCACTATCGCCCACCAACGAAGGCTTTTCAGGCACGCTCAAGAAAATTCGAGATCGATCGGACGAGCCCACGGCCAAAGTGGAGACTAAGAAATCCGATGCGCCGACTCAAAAGAAAACAAAATCAGGTGAACCTGGCAACAAGGGCCCGAACAAAGACAAAGCGGCTTCTTTGTCAAAATCAGTGAAAGCACCTGGTTCAAAGCCGGTGCGCGATGATGATAATGATCCTTCCAGCAACGCTTCAAAACATTTCACGGATCAAAGCCACTCAGGGGGCAAGGATGAAAATCTTCCGTTGCGGTCCGAAGGCTCGGCTACTCAAATGACAACCGAAGTTAAGGCGCCAAAAATTGCGAAGGGCAAAATCGCAAAGCCAAATTTGGATGCCAGCGGTCCACCTAAGGATCCATCACCAGCGAACGGCAACCAAGGTAAGTCTTCGACGGATGCGACACACGCCGGCACGGCCGATTCATCGTCGCAAGCCGCCCAAGCGGCTGCTGTGACCGCAAATAATGGAAACGCAGCGTCTGCTTCTCCAAATTCGGGCGCATCAGGCGATCAAAATGGTACCGAAACCACTCCCACCGGTGATGCCCAGGGCGTGGGATTAAAACTTAAGGCTTTCGCTCCTACGGGAAATCAAGCTCCGGCCGACTCTGCCACGAAGCAAGTCGGAGATGCCAGCAACCTCGCCGCGCCGCCTTCACCGACGGACGCCACGCCCAAGGATCAAACCATAACGGGCTTCCGAACCGCAATCGGCGTTGCGTCGCAGGCAATCGATCCAGCCGCCGGAAACGGCACGTCTCATATTGCGCAAGCACAATTCACGCCCGCGCCGGCCCCACAGACGCCTTCGCCCGATGTCCAGTTCGCCCAAGACAACCATGGGCGGATTGCCACCTCGATTCACGGGCAGCTTCTTCCCAATGGCGGCACCATGCAAATTCGTCTTGATCCACCGGAACTTGGTCCAATGCAGCTGACCGTGAAGATGGAAAATGGGATGCTTTCTGCTTCTTTTCAGACCACCAACGACCAGGCGACGCGCCTACTCAGCCACACACTCAGCCAGCTTAAAACTGCGCTTGAGACACAAGGCGTCAGTGTTGATCGCTTGCATGTTGAACAGGCCGCTAAACCGCAAAACTCCTCCAACTCAGGCGGTGGCCACGAAGACAACAATCCCAATAGCGCGCTTGATCAGCGCACGACGCAGCAGGAACAGCAGCGCAAGGAAATGGTCCGCAAGATGTGGGCGCGCATTTCAGGGGGCGCGGATCCGCTGGATCTGGTCGCCTGATTTTCGTGTCCCGCGCGCCGAAAAAACGTTCGGCGCAGATTCGGCGCTGGTTATGCGCAGCTTCGGCATCAAGCCAGATTACCACATCGTAAATTTGGATTCCCTTTCAACGAGCGGCCGAAAGAAACAGCATGAGCCCTATTGTGAACAACTCTATCGGTTTCTCAGGTGCTGCGTCGGGAACCTCGTCGGGCAATACCGTGGGGTCAAGCAGTAGTTCGCTGACCGCAAAAGACTTCATCAAATTTATGGTCACCCAGTTGCAAAATCAGGATCCTCTCCAGCCGACAGACAGCAACCAGATGCTCAGCCAACTCACCTCGATTGGTCAGCTCCAGTCTGCTACCGATATGGATACAGCGCTCAAGGGCGTGGTTCAGCAGAGCTCCATTGGTTCCGCCGCATCGATGATCGGCAAGGTTGTGCAGGGCACTGATTCGAACAAGATGTCGATCAGCGGCACCGTGAGCTCGGTTCAAGTGACCTCCAACGGTGTAAACCTGAAACTGGACAACGGCTCAATCCTGAGCCTGGCGAATCTAACCTCGATCTCTGGACCGAAAGCCGCGAGCACAGCGGCATCACCCACAAGTGGAGCGTGATTGGGGCAGTCTGATGCGCAGTAGGTCCGTGGCGGAGCCGCGGCACAATGTCTTGAATTAGGAAGTCCGTGGCCGAATTGAGTGTTTTATGGCATTGACAAGTACGCTGTTCACAGGCCTTTCTGGTTTGGACGTCAACCAAACGCGGTTGAACGTCGTGGGAAACAATATCGCCAACGTTAATACGGTGGCCTTTAAATCCAGCTCGGTGATTTTCAGTCCCCAATTCTACGTCACGGACCAGCCGGGCAGCGCTCCTAATGGGAATTTTGGCGGCACGAACCCAAGCCAGCATGGTCTGGGTTCGCAAGTCGCCGCCATCACCACCGATTTCACGCCCGGGACGATTGACACCACCGGCGTCAGCACCGACATGGCGATTAACGGCAATGGGTTTTTTGTCGTCAATTCCTCGAAGGGCCAGCAATACACGCGCGACGGCTCGTTCATTCTCAACTCCAGCAATGAACTGGTTTCCACGACCGGGGCATTTGTTCAGGGGTACGGCTCCGATTCGTCAGGAAATATCATCAACGGTGCCTTGCAGAACGTCACAATTCCAATTGGACAGGCCACGGAAAGTAAAGCGACATCGAACGCAACGCTGCAAGGCAACCTGAATGCCGCGGGCCCGGCCGCAGCGGGGGCAACGATTCTCACAAGCCAGGCAATGGGTACCGTTGGCGGCACCGCGCCCACGGCCACAACCCCACTGGTAAACCTTCGCAGCACTGGCGCGACGCCAGCTGCTCTAGTTGCCGCGGGCGACACCCTGACCCTAAAAGGCACGCGCGGTTCGCGTGATCTGCCCTCAAACTCACTGGCGATTTCGCCCACAACAACGGTTGGCGACCTGCAGAATTTTGTTAATGAATCCTTGGGAATCGACACCTCCGTGCTCGAGGCAGGGAATCCGACGCCAGGTGCCACTCTGCAAACCACCGGCACTACGGCGCAGCTCACAATCGTTGGAAACACAGGCGCCGATAACGCCCTTACTCTGGGCAGCAGTGGAATTTCCGATTCCAGTGGAACGTCACCTTTCCAGATAACCGCTGGAACCGATGGCGCTTTTACGAATAACCCGGTGGGTGAAAGTACGCACACGACCATTTCCGGCTACGACTCCCTGGGCTCGCCCATTACCGTGGACGTTACAGCAGTTCTGGAATCCAAAGCCGATTCGGGTAACACCTGGCGTTTTTACGCCTCCTCCGCGGATAACAAGGGAGGCGCCGGCCCGGTCGTCGGCAACGGGACGTTGACGTTCGACAGTTCTGGGGCGCTTAAATCCAGCACTGGAACCACCATTACAATTAGCCGCACTGGAACGGGCGCGGGTACGCCAGTTGTCATGAATTTGGATTTCAGCAAGACAACATCACTTGCCAGCACAACATCGCAGGTAGTAATGAGCAACCAGGATGGTGAACCGATCGGAACACTGGCATCTTTTTCCGTGGGCGCTAGCGGTGCGATCAGCGGGTCGTTTACCAACGGCTTGACCAAGACGCTTGGACAGGTTGCGCTCGCAACGTTCCACAATCCCCAGGGACTGGTCAATCAGGGCGGTAACTTTTACCAGGCAGGCGCCAATAGCGGCGTTGCCATCATTGGATCGCCTGGGGTTGATGGAGCTGGCAATGTTCAGTCAGGCGCTTTGGAGGGAAGCAATGTCGATATCTCCAAGGAATTCATCAACATGATCATTGCGTCCACCGGCTTTAGCGCCAGCAGCCGTGTCATCACCACCAGCAACCAGCTGATTACCGAACTTCTGAACTCGACCCGATGACCCCACGAATGACAATCTTCGCAGTCCGTAAATCGAAATGTGAGCCCTCGCGACAGGTGTTTTTTCTGCTGTCGCGAGGGCGCTTTTTTTTTATGACCCAAAGGAAAGGGGACTTAAATGATCAAGCTGACAAGACTCAACGGGCAGGCATTCGTGATTAACGCCGAAAAGATCCGGTATGTTGAATCCACGCCTGATACCGTCGTCTGCTGCGACACCGGCGAAAAAATGATGGTTAAGGAAACATTGGCAGAGGTAACCCGAAGAGCGATTGAATACGCCCGGGTCATTCGCAGGCCGATAACAGATTGAAATTCGCTATTCCAGGCTCATTCTCTTACACGGCGTCAACGCAAAGGCGAATTTTGCGCTACGGCTGGAAAAGTGGCCTCGTTGGCACGCCGATAGACGCTATGAACAGTCTATACACGGGAGGCATTCTCAAGCTCCCTTAAAGGGACGATCATGGCAGAAAAAGCAGAAAAACGGCCGGAAGCGGCGCCCAGCTCGGAAAAGAAAGAAGCCCCAAAGGGCGGCGGATTTCTAACCAAAATGCCCGTGCTTCTAGGCGGCGTGATGCTCTTAGAAGCTGTTGTGCTCTTCGCAGGCATGAAATTCCTGGGCAATGGCGCGAAGAACGCAAGCGCCGCTGACCTGACAACAATCATCAAGAAAGAAGGCGCTGACCAGAAGGATGCGCCGCCTGACAAAAACCAGACCGTGGAAATACAGCTTTTGGAATCGCGTTTCCCTAATAAACAGAGTGGGCGAATGTTTTTGTACGACATGAGCGTTGTTCTGGAGGTAAAGGCTGACGCGCACGATAAAGTAAAGAAGATAATTGCGGATCGCGATGCCTTGATCAAAGACCGTGTCCGCACGATAATTGCTCAGTCCGATCCCGAAAAACTGGGGGGCGGCTCGGAACCTGGGCTCGAAACGTTGCGTCGGCAGATCAAGTATCAGCTCGATGAATTGGTCGGTGACGGCCTGATCGACGAAGTACTTGTGCCACGATGCATTCCGTTCCGAACGGATTATTGAACGATCTCGTTTGATAGTCGTACATTAGAAGAAAGACAAAGGCGGCATGAGGTCGCCTGGGTCGGCAGCCAAGGATGGTGATGCATGGCAGATCAGCCCCCGATTCCCCCAGCAATTGATGGGTCCGCCCCCGCGGGTTCCCAAGCGTCGTCGCCCGATGTTGTTCCGCACCCTCCCGCCACTGCGGAATCCACTCCGTCAACGCAATCCAACGACGCGGCGAACGAACGAGATTTTCAAGCAATCGCGCAAAGCGCTACATTTGACAACGTGACGGGACAATCCGCGGCCGACGCCAGCCAACCGGACACGTTCAGCGCTGCTGACATCGACGAATTATTGAAGCAAGCCGAAAGCGGCGCTGGAATTATGGACGACCCCAGCGTCAATGCCCCAGCCGGAATTAGCGATGACACTGCGATCGAAGAATTGCTCAAACAAGCCAATTTTGAGGATGCCCCCGGCGACACACCAGCCCCAGATGCCGAAACGTTCCGTCTTCCAAGCTTTCAGCAGGTAATGGCCGACGCCCAAGTCTCCAGCATCGATCTGCTTCGCGATGTCGAACTCAACGTCAAAATCGAACTTGGTCGAAGCCGAATGCTGGTGGAAGATGTGCTGAAGCTTAGCGAAGGTAGTGTAGTCGAGCTGGATAAACTCGCCGGCGATCCTGTAGATGTCTTCGTGAACGAACGCCTCGTCGCCCGGGGCGAAGTGTTGGTGTTAAACGACAATTTTTGCGTACGCGTAAATGAAATTGTCGCCGGTGTGAAAGAGGAGGCGCTTTGAGGCCTTCCACCCTCAAAAAAACCATGATGGCGCGCATTGGCTCAATTCATGCAAAAACCGCGCGGGAACTGCCCAGCGTTCTTCTTCTGGCCATTTGCTTAACGATTACCTCCGTTTCGACCCGGGTGAAGGCCGATTCACTGCAAACTGATGCATCCAAGGGGGCGCTATCCACCTCCCCAACGTCCCCGCAAAAAGACATCTATTCAGAACAATTAATCAAGCGCGATTCGAACGTAGCGCCAGCACCGCTCCCCAAGGATTCCACCCCCCTTGATACGCTTCCCCCAGCGGTTAAATTTGATGCTGCCCGTGTCATCCTGGCGCTCGGCGGCGTCATCGGCCTGATTCTGCTTACACGACTCTTCGCAAAGCGCTGGATTCCCGGCGCCACCCTCCACCGAGCCACCGACTCGATGAAGATCATCTCGCGCGTTGCCATCGCACCGCGCCAGCATCTTCTGCTTGTTCAAGTCGGCAAACGGCTGGTGGTAGTGGGGGACACTGGTATGCACCTCAATCCCTTGTGTGAAATCACAGATGCGAACGAAGTTGAACAAATGCTTGACAAGGTCCGCGAGGAATCGATCGCCGCCGCAAGCAAGTTCGATGTGCTATTCGGTCGAGCGCGCAAAGGATTTGTAAGTTCAGCACTGTCCCAGTCGGTCGACAACATTTCCGATGCTGAAGGAATCGATGCCGCTGGCGCTACTGGATTCGTTCCACAATCGACGCCACGCAGGTTGAACCCGGTGAGCGAATCGACATTCGATCCCACGCACGAAATTAACGACCCCTCTGTGGTGACGACGCGAAACGAATTGTCCGATCTTTCTGAAAAAGTGAAGGACCTTGCTCGCCAGCTAGGCGGGGCCTGATCGCTTCCAGCATTAAACTTCGCGCGCCAAAAAATCGAACTTCGGTAATTACTTTTAAAAACGTAATGAGATTTTCACAAAAAATATATTTCGCGCGCGCTTCATCTGGTTTTTCGAAGATCGCGTGATATAACGCCTTTGATCGGGTCACTCGAGGAGAAAGGATGCTCTCTTGAGTCCAAATACTTGGGGTTCATGCGCGCTCGGTGTATGTGCACTCAGCGCATTATTTATTTTCGCTTTGCCTTCATCGGCTGTCGCGCAGTCTATCGCGGCAACGCCCCCAGCCCCCATCGCGTCCGCAGCCGCTGATCCTAACGCCCCCGTGGCGCTTGCTCCCGACAGCCCCATTCTCACAGTCACCCACAACCTGCCAGACCTCACCAAGCGTGAAAACTTTTCCGCGGCAATGCAGTTGTTGATTCTGCTCACCGTTCTTTCACTTGCGCCTGCAATTCTGCTCATGATGACCAGTTTTACGCGCATTATCATCGTGCTGTCGCTGCTTCGGCAGGCGATGGGCACCCAGCAGCTTCCGCCCAACCAGGTGCTCATCGGATTAGCCATGTTCATGACGTTCCTCATCATGGGTCCCACTTGGGATCGCGTAAATAGCCAGGCACTTGCTCCGTACATGAATGGCCAAATGACGCAGACCGCTGCTCTTTCCGCCGCGATTGTCCCCGTGCGCGAGTTCATGACCAAACAAATCATTCAAAACCATAACGAATCAGATGTTGATCTATTCATGCAGTTCGCCCACAAGCCACGGGCCAGGAATTGGGGTGATGTTGGCACTACAACGCTAATTCCCGCCTACATGCTGAGCGAGCTGAAGACCGCATTTTCGCTCGGCTTCAAGGTGTACCTCCCGTTCCTCATCATCGACATGGTAATTTCATCCGTGCTCGTCAGCATGGGAATGATGATGTTGCCGCCAGTCTTAATCTCATTGCCATTTAAACTTTTGCTGTTCGTTTTGGTTGATGGCTGGCGCTTGATTATCGGAAATTTAATGGGTACTTTCGTCACCTGATCTTGTTGCCTGTTTGTTGGCCCATGGATGGGCTTTGGGGCATCAGGAACAAACACTCAAGGAAGGGTGTTGCACATGTCTCTTGAACAAGCCACGGATCTGATCCGCAACACGTTGCTCATGGCGCTGCTCATTTCAGCGCCCATGCTGGTCATTGGTCTGCTCGTGGGCATCGTCGTGTCCCTGTTGCAAGCCGTTACACAGATTCAAGAACAGACCCTTTCGTTTATTCCAAAGATCGTCTCCATGGTGGCAGCCGCCATTGTGCTGATGCCCTGGATGTGCCATCGCCTCATGGCGTATGCCGTGACAATGTTTGTCACCACGCAGGGTGGATAAGACGTGTAGTTGCATTTAGCTGAATCAGATGGTTGAAAATGTTCTCAACATCATTCCGGTATACGTGCTGGTGCTCTTTCGCATCGCGGGAATGATGATCTACGCGCCACTCCTCGGCAGCGATCGCATTCCCCACCGCATCAAGGCCATGATTGCATCGGTGCTCGCAATGGCGATCGCCCCCGGAATCACCGCACGGGTCCAGCTTCCCTCCGCCCCATGGGATCTCGCGGTCGCCATCGGCGGCGAAATCGTCTTCGGCCTGGCAATGGGAATGATCGTCGCTTTCGTGTTCATCGCCGCTCAGTGGGCAGGTGAAATAATCGGCCAACAAATGGGCCTTAATCTTGGACAAACCTTCGATCCCCAGTTCGGCAGTCAGGGTTCAATGATTGGTGATGCCTACTTCTTCCTTTGCCTCATCATCTTTCTGTCCCTTAACGGTCACCAGGCAATGCTTCGTGGAGTGCAGCAAAGCTTCGCAACTTTTCCGCTCTTGTCGGTCGGCATGAGCCACAACCTCATGAACCTGCTGGTCGGCCTTTTTGAATCAGCCACCGTCATGGCAATGCAGCTCGCCGCGCCAGTGATGGTCACCATGCTCGTCGTCGACCTGATTCTTGGTTTCGTCGGCAAAACGGTTCCTCAGCTCAACATTATGTCGGCAGGCATCTCGTTGCGATCCCTGATCGGGCTTGTGGTGCTCATCATTGGTTTGGGTTTGACCAGTAGCGTGATCAGCGACGCGTTGTGGCAATCAATGAAAGCGGCATATGCCGGTTATACGCTTCACTAACGGTAGGACATAAGTCAGATGGCAGAATCCGAAGGCGATAAAACAGAAGCCCCTACACCCCGCAGGCGCCAGGAGGCCCGCGAACAGGGAAACATCGCCCGAAGCACCGATTTGAACAGCGCCTGCATCCTTGTAGGTGGGCTGATTCTGTTGAAGTGGTTTGGCTTCGGAATTATTACCGCCATGCGAGCCATTCTCTTGGAAATGCTCGGTGCCCATTCACTGGCCGACAACAGCACAACACTCCTTGCCACACAGGCGCTGCATTGCGTGGCATTAACCGCGATGGCCCTGGCGCCAATATTCTTTGGAGCGGTTGTAATCGCGGCTCTGGCAAATCTCGCCCAGGTGGGATTCATCATTAATTTTTCGAAGCTTTCGCCAAACTTCGCGGCGCTCAATCCGGTTCGTGGCCTGAAAAACTTCGGTGGTCAGGGCGTCATGCACCTGGTGATGAATTTTGTGAAGTTCGTGATGGTCGGACTAACCGCTTATTCCGCCGTCGGAAACCGGCTTGCCCAAATCGTCGCGGCCCAGAAGCTATCCTTCATCCAAATCTTTGGCCTGGGTGCTGATATCGTTTATTCGATCGGTATGCGAGTTGGCATCCTGCTTCTGGTTCTGGCCATTCTTGACTACATCTATCAGCGATACCGATTCGAGCAATCCCTCCGCATGACCAAGATGGAGGTCAAAGAAGAAATGCGCTCAATGAACGGCGATCCTCTGGTTCGCCAGCGCCAGCGCCAAATCGCTATTCAGCGCGCCGTTCAACGGCTGAAAAAGGATGTGCCCACCGCCGATGTCATCGTCGTCAACCCGACGCACTATGCCGTTGCACTGCAGTATGACGAAAAGACAATGCGGGCGCCTAAGTTGGTCGCCAAGGGAGCGGATTACATGGCCGCACGTATCCGCGAACTCGCGATTGAGGCTGGACTCCCCATTATCGAGCGGCCACCCCTGGCACGTGCAATTTACCAAACCGTTGATGTGGGCCAGGAAATTCCAGAAGAGTTTTACACCGCTGTCGCGGAGATTCTGGCATATGTCTATGCCCTCAGCCGCGGTGTCAGTCACCCCATTCCCCATTGGACCGCGCTTCCAGCCTGACGAACATAAATGGCCGCTATTCCTTCCCATCCTTTCCTGATCAAGATCCACGAAAACCGTGGCATGATTTTTCCCATGGCCTTCATCAGCCTGCTGCTGGTGATCCTGATCCCATTGCCGACGTCCGTTCTGGATATGTTGTTGGTCTTCAATATTACGCTTTCAATCGTCGTGCTCGTTACCGTCATCTATGTACAAAGTCCGCTGGAATTCGCGGTATTTCCTTCCCTTCTTCTGGCGGTGACGTTATTTCGCCTGGTTCTCAATGTCGCGACGGTGCGACTCATTCTTTCTGCCACCGGTGATCCCAAAACCGCTCTCTTCAGCGCTGGCGATGTCATCTATACGTTCTCGGATTTTGTCACCAAGGGCTCGCTCGCCATCGGCGTCATCATCTTCACGATCATCATCGTCATTCAGTTTGTCGTGATCACCAAAGGCGCCACCCGAATCAGCGAAGTTGCCGCGCGTTTCACTTTGGACGCCATGCCCGGCAAGCAAATGGCCATCGATGCCGACCTCAACGCCGGCACTATCAACGAAGCCGAAGCCCGAAAACGCCGCGCTGAAATCGGCCAGCAGGCGGATTTTTACGGAGCCATGGACGGTGCTTCCAAATTTGTCCGCGGCGATGCGGTTGCCGCCATCGTGATTACATTCGTCAACGTTCTCGGTGGTCTTTACGTCGGGATGGTCGAACAGCACTGGGGCATAATGGATTGCCTCGCCCTCTACACCAAGCTTTCGATTGGTGACGGTCTTGCAAGCCAGATCCCCGCATTCATCGTCTCTCTGGCCGCTGGTCTCATCGTTACTCGAACCAGCAGTCGCGCGAATCTTGGCGACGAGGTGCTCTCCCAGCTCTTCTCAAATCCCAAAGCACTGGTAATTGCTGCCGCGTTTCTCGGACTGCTGCTTTTCACCGGCCTGCCAAAGATTCCTCTGCTCGTCCTCGGCTCATGTTGCGGCGGACTCGCGTATACCCTTTCCCGCAAACAGCAGACTGTGACCAAAGTCGCCGCCGCTAAGGAAAAAGAAAAGATCTCGAAGAAGGAACCGGAAAAAGTCGAAAAATTCCTTGAACTCGACACCATGGAACTGGAAGTCGGCTACGGCCTGGTCCGCCTGGTCGACACCAGCAAGAAGGGTGACCTCCTCGAGCGCATCAGCCTCATCCGTCGCCAGATCGCGATTGACGTCGGCATCCTTGTTCCGCCCATTCGTATTCGCGACAACATGCAACTGGGCGCCAACGATTACGTTGTGAAAATTCGCGGCCAGGTCATCGGCCGGGGCGTCGCTTATCCCGAGCAATTCCTGGCAATGGACAATGGCGCAACCTCCGGCCCCATCGTCGGTGCCGTGCAAACCACCGAGCCAGCATTCGGCCTCCCCGCATATTGGATTACCGAACCCCAGCGCGCTCAGGCTGAGTTGTTGAACTACACTGTTGTCGAAGAATCCGCGGTTATTGCAACCCACCTCACCGAACTGGTGAAGAGCCATGCCCACGAATTGCTCACGCGCCAGGAAATTAAGAACCTCCTTGAGAATCTCAAACAACGTTCACCGGCGCTTTTGGAAGAAGTCATTCCCGCCCAGGTGAAGCCGGGCGAGCTCCAGAAAGTCATGCAAAATCTTCTCCGCGAGCGCGTTGCCGTTCGCGATATCGAAACAATTATCGAAACTCTGGGTGATTACGCATCGCGGACCAAGGACTTGGAAGTCCTGACCGAATATGTGCGCCATGCGCTGGCAAGATCGATCTGCAAGCAATACGTCGATGACCGCGACAAGCTCTGGTGCCTTACGCTTGACCCGGCCCTTGAAGAATTGATCAACGGTCACCTCGAGCGAAGTGACCGCGGCACCAACAACACCATGCCGCCCCAAACCGCCCAGCAGATCACGAAACAAATTTCCGCAAAGTCACAGGAACTCATGCAAACGGGTCGCTCCGCCGTGCTGCTTTGCGGGCCGGCCGTTCGCTCGGCGGTTCGCCGAATGATTGAAGGTTCGGTGCCGCATCTGGCTGTGCTCGCTTTTAATGAAATCGTTCCCGAGGTCACGGTCGAAGCCGTCGCGCTCGTGGGATTGAATGGATGAAGGTGTAGAAATGGATCTGAGGACATTCCAGGCTTCCACGATGAGCGAAGCCCTTGCCGACGTAAAGTCGACGATGGGTCCGGGCGCAGTGATCCTGCATACCCGCACGTTCTTCAAGCACCGCTGGCTCGGCCTGCGCCGTCAGGAAGTGGTTGAAATCACCGCGGGCCGTGGTCTTCGCGTGCCAGATCGAAATCGTGATGCCGACCGTCCATCGCGCGATGCGGTTCGCGCACATCGTCCTGCTTCCCGGCAAGTTGTTCAGGTGAACGCATCTCTTGCAACGCGCGCGATTTCCGAACGTCCGCTCCTCGACCGACCATGCGCTGCCCCATCCATGCCTCCGGGCCGGCAATTCATCGAAACGCCCGCCGCTCAGGGCGCCGCCATGGTAGGCATCGCCCAGGACATGACCACGCTAAAGGCGATGGTGAATGACCTGGTTAAGCAATCGCGTCAGAAGCGCTGCCCGGAGGTACCGCAGGAACTCTTCGAGCACTACAACCAGCTTATCCAAAATCAGGTGGCAGAAGAGCTCGCCACGGAAATGATTAAAACGCTGCATCGCTCCATACGCCCCGAGCACATGAATCAGGCGGATTTTGTTCGCGAAAAGCTGGCTGACCAGATCGAGCGTATGTTGCCCTCTTCAGGCCCAATCGTGCGAACCAAAGCAGTGGGTCCACACGTCGTCGCACTCATCGGGCCCACCGGCGTCGGCAAAACTACGACTATCGCCAAGCTCGCCGCCAACCTGCAACTGCGAGAAAAGCGCCGCGTCGGTCTTATCACGATCGACACCTACCGCATCGCGGCCATCGATCAGCTCCGCAAGTACGCCGAAATCATCGGCTCGCCGCTGCGCGTCGTCGGCACCGCTGAGGACCTGACCGCCGCCATTCAGTCCATGGCCGACTGCGATTTCGTCCTGATCGACACCGCCGGCCGCAGTCCCAAGGACACGTTGAAGCTAAATGAACTAAAGAATTTTCTCGTCGCCGCCAACCCCGACGAGGTTCATCTCGTTCTCTCCACCACGGCAAGTGAAGAATGCGTGGAACTGGCGATCAACCGATTCGCGGAAGTTAGGATCGACAAGATCATCTTTACCAAGCTGGACGAAGCCGCCCACGTCGGCATTGTTCTAAATGTCATCAAAAAGGTTAATAAAACACTGAGTTATGTCACGACCGGCCAGGATGTCCCTGACGATATTGAAGTAGGCAAGGGCCGCAAACTGGCTCAGTTAATCCTGGGAATCATCAGTTAAAAGACGTGAAGATCGACCGCTTCGTTAGACGCTAGAGCGTGTTATGAACTTTCGCCAATTCCCATCAGTCGAGTCAGCATCAGGCAGACGAATGCCGCCAGATGCATTCCAGCCAGAGTCGATGCCAGTCGCTCGTAATCTTTGGCCAGCCGGCGGAAACGCGCCAGCCAAGCAAACGAACGCTCCACTACCCACCGTCGCGGCAACAATACAAAACCCTTCTTGGCCTCGGGCAATTTCACCACCGACAGTTCAATTCCCTTTTTCTTCGCCGCCGCCGCGGGCTGCTCGCCGGTGTATCCCTGATCGACGTACGCCAACTCGACAGATTTTCCGGTTTCCTCCTGCACGGCCTTGGCCAACTTTCCGACTTGCGCGCGGTCCTGTTCATCGGCCGGCGTCACGTGCAACGCCAGCAGATGGCCCAGCGTATCGACGGCAATGTGTACTTTGGAGCCTTTTTTCCGCTTGGCTCCGTCATATTCGGCCCGATGTCCGCTCTCGGGCGTCGACTGCAACGTGCGGCTGTCCAGGATCGCCGCCGTCGGTTGCGGGTCGCGGCCGGCCAGCATTCGCAACAACTCGCGAAGGTCCTTGGCCATCTCCGCGAATACTCCCGACGCCATCCAACGCTGTGTCTGTTGATAGACGATCTCCCACGGCGGAAAGTCGTTGGGCATATACCGCCAGGGCGAGCCGGCGCGGACGATCCACCGCATCGCGTCGAATACTTCACGCAGCTCATGCTCACGTTGGGGCGCGTTCTGATTCATCAGCGTCAGGTAAGGCGCTACAAAGGACCATTCGTCATCCGTTACGTCGCTTGGGTAAGGCTTCCTTGCCATCCGAACTGTACTGCCAAACTAATGCAAAAGTTCATAACACGCTCTAAGCAAGGACGCAGGCAAAAACGGCCAGGGAAAAGAAGCTAGCCACCGAATCAAAGGAATGTTCAATGTCAGTCATGATCGATCAAGCCACCGAGCTACGCCGAATCGCGCGTCAGCGGACCCGCGCCACGGTCATTGCCGTCACCAGTGGCAAAGGCGGCGTTGGGAAGAGCAATATCGCCGTCAATCTCGCGATTAAGCTGGCGTCAGCCGGCAAAGAGGTTGTCCTCCTCGACGCCGATCTGGGCCTCGCCAACGCTGATGTCCTTTGCAACGTCGATCTGCCTTCCAATTTGTCGCACGTGATTTCGCGCAAGCGAGAGTTGGCTGATGTAATGGTGGATGCCCCCGGCGGCTTCCGTCTCATCGGTGGCGCCTCCGGCCTCGCTCGCATGGCCGATCTCACCGACTACGACCGCCAGCGGCTGGTCAGCGCCCTCGCCGAATTGGAAGCCCGCACCGATGTCATTCTCATCGATACCGGCGCCGGCATCAGCCCCAATGTTCTGAGCTTCACGCGCTGTGCCGATCATGTGCTCGTCGTCACAACCCCCGAGCCAACGGCCATTACCGACGCCTATGCGGTTATCAAGGTGATCAGCCGCGACGAAACTGGTCGGCCGATTAGTCTTCTGGTCAATCAGGTCCGTGTGCAGGGCGAAGGCCGGGTCGTTTATGAACGCATCGCCAAGGTTGCCAAGCAATTTCTGCAGGTGAATGTGCTTGATGCCGGCTTCGTTCATAGCGATCCGGAGGTTCCTGCTGCGGTCCGCCGTCGAATGCCCTTCCTGCTGGCGAGCCCGCGCTGCCCGGCGAGTCTGTGCATCGGGCAGTTGGCAATGCGATTGGAGAGGGGAGTCGGTCCCACCGCCGACGGAACAGGCGGATTTTTCAACCGCATGAGCCGGTGGTTTAAAAAATGATGATCAGGGTTTCAGCAGAGTAAAGAGAACAGGTCAGTGTGTCGGTAATCGATCGGTGTGAAGAAAGAGAGCTGTCATGGTCATGCGTATTGCGGCGGTAATGTCCCTTCTGGTGTTCGCCATCTGTCTGGTGGAAAGCGGCCTTGAAGCCGACAACCCCTTCACCACAACGGTCGAGCGGTCCCTGACGGCCATGATGGCAACTTTGGTTATCGGACTGGTTCTGGGCGGAATGGCCCGCAAAATGCTCGAAGAAAACTTAAAGTCGGAAGAGGAAAAACTGAAAAATAGTTCAGCGCCCCTGGGGTCGAGTGACCGATAAACGAAAGTGGCTGGGTCCGAAGTTGGTCGAAAGACCAGTCCGCATCCGGATCCGTCAACCGCGCTTTCACGGATGAATGAGTAACACGGAAGATTCTCTAACGGAGAGACCGCTCTTCACGAGAAACTCTTACACGAGAGGCCAGAAAATGCGAACAACGTATAAATCCCATGGATCGGGAGGACTCGTCGGCAAGCAATCAGTCCGCGACATTAAGGAAGTCTGGGTCGACTTCAAAAAGAATAAATCGGAGGCCTTGCGCAATATCCTGATGGAGAACTATCTCCACCTAGTGCGCTATAATGCCGAGCGGATCCACGTCAAACTTCCCGATGAAGTTGAGCTGGACGACCTGATGTCCGCCGGCATCTTCGGCCTGATGGATGCCATCAACGCCTACGACCTTCTTCGTGGCGTGAAGTTCGAAACCTACTGTGCTCCACGTATTCGCGGCGCCATCCTGGATGAACTGCGCTCGATGGACTGGGTTCCCCGCCTCGTCCGCAGCCGCGCCCACAAGCTCGATGCCGCCACCAAATCTCTCGAAACCGAGCTCGGCCGCTGCCCCACAAACACCGAAATTGCGGATCGCCTCAAAATCAGCATCGGCGAATTCGAAAAAATTGCCAAGGATGCCAGCGCCGTCGGATTGGTTTCGCTTTCCCGAAAATGGTTCGAAACCGATAGCAACAAGGACGTGCGCGAAATCGACGTTCTGGAAGACAAGCGCGGCGCCGACCCCGTCAAGGAAATCCAGCGCAAAGACCTCAAGGAACTCATGACCAAGGGTCTCTCGCGCGCCGAGCGCCTGATCATTATCCTGTATTACTTCGAAGAAATGACCATGAAGGAAATTGGCGCTACCCTCGACCTCAGCGAATCTCGCGTTAGCCAGATGCACAGCTCCATTCTGGCGCGATTGAAAGCCCAGATGGCCGACCGCCGCAAGGAATTCCAGCAGGCCACGGCTGTTTAGTTCCGGCAAAATGACCGAATCACTTTTTTTCGGTTCCTGGTTGCCCCAAGCGCTGACTACAATATAGGCAGGGCTTAACTGGAGACAGGAACATGACAAAAGCGATGAGCAACGGCGGGGCGTTCGGCAATGGTGGATTTCTAACAACTGTCGTGGCTGTGCGGGTCGCCTGGGTCGCCTGGATCACATTCCTCATCATCCCTTTCCTGCTCTTCCTTTGGGTCGTTTGGGCGCTGGCAAATGAAACGGGCGTCGCGCGGCACCAGGGGACAAGCTGGTTCGTCGCTGCAATGATCTACCTTCTGGTTGCCGTCCCCTGCTCGTTCTTTTGGCGCGGCCACGTCTTCAAGGCATATTGGACCGGACACACCGTCTCTCCCGGAAAATATCTTCTGGGAATGATCGCAGTCTGGCTGGCGCTTGTTGTGGGAGGGATTTTCAGCTTGGTCGGTTGCTACGCTGACCATTCGTTGCTTCCCAACCTCCTTCCTGCATTGGTCGCGTTTATGTTTTATGTAACCCTTTGGCCCAGCGGGCGTGCCATGGTGCGACACACCGGCTCCGAGGACGATCCTGAAGTCTATGAGACCCCGCGGTGAACCCGCTTTCCGAGGCCCCATCATCCCCCGCCTCACACCCCCAAAATCTGGCGGCTCTGCCACCAAATTCTCCGCGCGACAGCGGCCCAGTACCCAATTCCCGCTTCGCCATATTCCCCCCGGCTGTCGAAGACCCCCAGATCGTTCTAGAATGGCTGGCCCGCCTACGCTGGATGGCAGTTGCGGGGCAGGCCATGGCGACGGCCATTGCCGTGATTGTTCTGCATCTCCATCTTCCGCTTTACGCGATTAACGCAATAATTGCCCTGACCGGGTTCAGCAATATTGTCATTCAAGCTTGGACAATGCGGCGCGTTCCACCGTGGTTGGTGCCCGCCGTGCTCATGCTGGATGTGTTTCTGCTGACGGGGCTGTTGCACTGTTCTGGAGGGGCGGGAAATCCGTTCAGCGCGCTTTATTTGGTCCATGTGGCCATGGCCGTGGTTACGCTTGCCGAGGCTTGGTCATGGGTCGTCGTTGCGGAAGCGACCCTCTGCTACGGATTGTTATTTCTTTGGCCGCCCCTGTCCGGGCCGCTAGTGCTTTCAGCGGTCGCTTCGGGTGCTGCAAACTGGGTTTCCCTGGTTCTAGTTTCGATCCTCATTGCCTATTTCATCGGACGGATGAATCAATCACTGCGCGGGCATGAGAAGGATCTGGCCCACGCCCGTGAAAGCGCCCGGCGTAATGAGCAGCTTGCGGCCCTGACGACCCTGGCCGCCGGCGCGGCCCATGAGTTGAATACCCCGCTAAGCACGATTGCCGTGGTCGCCAAGGAATTGGAAGTGCTCGCCCAAAAGCTTCAATTGCGCGATTCGCTTGCCGACGACGCGCGCCTTATCCGGCAGGAGGTCGATCGTTGCCAGTTCATTCTCGGGCGTATGCGCGTTGACGTGCTGCAGGGTGAATCGCAACCTTCTTTGATGACCGCGGAAGAACTCGTCGCGTCTCTCCGGAATTCGCTGCGAACCGTCACAGGTGAATCTCTCCGGATCGAATGTGCCGCGCAACTGCGCCGGGTCGCCGTGCCTTATCGGGCGATCGAGCAGGCGGTTAGCATTCTTGTCGACAATGCGATGGATGCCTCGGGTGCAGGTCAGATTGTCGAACTGCATATCTACCCGCGAGAAGGTCGCCTGGTGTTCGAGGTGCGCGATAAGGGCGCCGGCATGGCGCGGGAAGTCGCCCGGCGCGCCGGCGAGCCGTTCTTTACCACCAAGCCCCCAGGTCAGGGGATGGGGCTGGGGCTCTTCCTCGCCCGGCTGGTCGCCGAAAAGCTCGGCGGTTCCTTGAATTTAAAATCCGAGCCGCGGCGAGGCACCAGCGCTGTCTTTGAGATTCCGCTGGTGTAAAATTCCCTGCGCAATGGCGGCTCCCCCTCAAAACTCGAAATCGAAAATTATGGTCGTGGACGATGACGCGACCTTCCGTAACCGTCTCCTGGCCGCGCTTTCCGCGCGCGATCTGGAAGCTTTCGGTGCTGGGACGCCCGCCGAAGCCCGCGAGATGGCTCGCGCTCGCAGGCCCGATCGCGCGGTGATCGATCTTCGAATGCCGGGCGGATCGGGGCTGGACTTGGTCAGCGACCTGATTCACATCGATCCGGATATTGAAATTGTCGTGCTCACTGGTTACGGCAGCATCGCCACGGCAGTCGAAGCCACGCGCCGTGGCGCAACCGATTACCTCACCAAGCCCGCGGACGCCGACCAAATTCTTGTAGCCTTTGAAAAAGCTAATGAGCGGGCGGCTGCAATGGTGCCAGCGCCGGACAGCGCCCCGTCGCTGGCGCGCGTCGAATGGGAACATATTCAGCGTGTGCTCAACGATTGCGACGGCAACATCTCCCAGGCCGCGCGCGTCCTTGGAATTCACCGAAGATCGCTACAGCGAAAACTGAGCAAATATCCCCCGATGCCTTGAGCGTATCGCCTGCGCGGAGCATGCGGGCGCGCGTATCTTTTTCTTCGGGAATTCCCCAACCTGTTGTGCATAAACGATTGATATTGAAAAATGCGGTCCAAGGCGTCATTGCAATTACGGGTTCGGTATGGGAAAGTCCCCGTGCGACCAAATGCCACACCCGCTCGGTATCGCTGTAGGGGTGACCGGTCGATAAGATCACCCGCGTCATGGCCCTTCGCCCCTAGGGAGTTGTCAAGGCGAAGAACCAGAAAACGTCACGTCGCAACCAAGCGTTGCGCCAATGGAATAGGCGCCAGGGAGCGCCAGGATTCGCGATCCGATGAACCAAGATTCCACCGAGAAGCAATTCGTCTTCCCCAAATGGGCGAATTATTTATTGCCGGTTATCGTCGTCGGGGCGTTGGGCGCTATGTTCTACATTCCAACGGTCGTGGCGCTCGGCGCCTCTCCCAAGACTCTGGCAGTTGGATACTCCCCCGTTCAGCCTGTTCCCTATAGCCATGCGCTGCACGCGGGGAAGCTGGGGATCGATTGCAGGTATTGCCATACGACCGTGGAAAAAGCGGCTTTCGCCGCGCTGCCGCCGACCCAAACCTGCATGAATTGCCATACCAATATCAAAAACGCAAGCCCGGCACTCCAGCCCGTCCGGGATAGCTGGACAACCGGCAAGCCTGTCGAATGGATCAAGATTCATAACCTCGCTCAATACGTATATTTCAATCATTCCGCGCACGTCAGTCATGGCGTCGGATGCATCGAATGCCACGGCCGCATCGATCGCATGGAACAAGTCTGGCAAGCCAAGCCACTCAGCATGGGCTGGTGCCTTGATTGCCATCGTGATCCCGGTTCGCATTTGCGGCCAAAAGATATACCTGTAACCGACATGAGCTGGCCGCAACCGGGTCAGCATGAGCAGCCCGCTGAAGAATTATTGAAGGAATATAAAATTCACGACATGGCCTACATGACCAGTTGCTCGACGTGTCACCGTTAAAACAGTCCGCAGGAAACGTCCATGATGATTGGTGATCGAGATTTAGTCGCAAAAGTCCGTGTGATTGGCAAGGCTCAGAACCGATGAAGCATCATTCCACTCAACGCGAATATTGGCGCAGCCTGGAAGACCTGGCGCAGACATCTGAGGTGCGCCAACTCACCGAGCACGAATTCGCGTCCTACGACCCCGACGGTCTCATTAAGATGCCCGAGATGACGCGCCGGCGCTTCATGTCGCTGATGGGCGCCTCCATGGCCCTGGCGGGCATCACGCTAAGTGGCTGCCGTCGATGGCCCGAAGAAAAACTCGCGCCTTACACCAGCAATCCTAAAAATCGCATTCCCGGTGTTCCAGAGCAGTATGCAACGGTGATGGAATTGGGCGGCGTTGCCGTTCCGCTACTGGTCAGCAGCTTTGATGGCCGGCCAATCAAGATCGAAGGCAATCCCAGCCATCCCTTTTCCCAGACCGTCAAGGGAAAGATCGGCGCTGCCGATGCCATCGCGCAGGCCAGCCTCCTCAATCTCTACGACCCCGACCGGAGCCGCGTTTTCATCGACCGCACCAGCGGCGTCGCAAAAACCGTCGATTGGGAAACCTTCGTCGGCGCATTTGTGCTGAGCGACCAGGCAATCCTCAAGCAAAGTGACGGCTCCAAATTCGCCATCCTTTCCGAGAGCACCGACAGCCCAACAACCGCGCGGCTCAGAGATGCCCTGATTAAGAAATTCCCCAAGCTCCAGTGGTTCGAATACGAACCCCTCAGCCGGGACAACGAAAGCATCGGCGCCAAATCCGCGATCGGCAAAGCCGCCCGCCAAATGCTGCATCTCGATCAGGCCAGGACCATTGTCTGCATTGATGCGGATTTGCTCGGCACGCATCCCGCTCACATTCGCTATGCCAGCGATTGGGCCACGGGCCGGCGCTCCGCCGACGCCGATGCCGGCGGCGAAATGAGCCGCCTCTATATTGCCGAAAGCGCGTTCAGCATCACCGGTTCCGTCGCTGACCAGCGGCTGCCGGTGAAGGGCTCGCGCCTGGGGGCCATTCTGGCGGGAATTGCCACCAATCTTGGCATCGGCCATGAATCCGGCGACGCGCTCACGCAGACCGAAAAGAATTTTGTGAATGCCGCGTCAGCCGACCTTCAGAAAGACAAGGGTCGCGCTGTCGTCGCCGTAGGCAGTCATCTGTCACCCGATATTCAAGCCTGGGCACTGGCAATCAACGCCGCCATCGGCGCATTAGGCACAACGGTTACGATCTACGAAGCGCCCAACCCTGATCGTCCAAGCCACCTCGATTCCATCGCCGCGCTGTCCAGGCAATTGAACGACAAGCAGGTAGATGCATTGCTGATCCTGGGCGGGAACCCCGTCTATGATGCCCCGGCAGATCTGGATTTTGCCACCGCCCTCAAAAACGCTCGAATATCCGTTCACCTCAGTCATTACGAAGATGAATCCTCCGCGGCCTGCACCTGGCATCTGCCGCGCGCCCATTATCTCGAAGCCTGGAGCGATGCCCGCGCATGGGATGGAACGATCAGCATCTGCCAGCCATTGATTGAGCCGCTTTACAACGGCAAGACCACCGATCAGGTTCTGGCGCTTCTCGCCGGTGAACCTGAAACCGCCAGCGACGCCATCGTTCGCAAAACGTTTGCGGGGCTCTCGGGTGGCGGCAATTCTGACTCCGTGTGGCGCCATGTTTTGCACGATGGCATGCTCCCGGGCAGCGAGTTCAAAACAATTGATCTGACAACCATCAATCCACCGTCTTCGGTGATTGGCGCCATCCCACCGGCAGGCAATGGAATTGAAGTTCGCTTCCTCCAGGATTCACACGTCTATGACGGCCGCTTCGCCAGCAACGGCTGGCTCCAGGAAACGCCCGATCCCCTCACCAAGTTGGTATGGGATAACGCCGCGCTGATCTCCAAGAAGGATGCCGACTCACTGAAACTCAGCCAGGGCGATAAGTTTCGAATCACCATTGGCGCCCGAACATTGGAAATTGCCGCCTATATCATGGCGGGCCAGCCCATCGGTGTGCTCGGTTTGCCGCTGGGCTTCGGTCGCACCAGCGCCGGCCATATCGGCACCGATGTTGGCTTCAACACATACAAGTTGCGCACCACTGCAATGCCTTTCCTGGCCACCGGCGTGACCTGCTTGAAGACCGGCGACGCCTACAGCCTGGTCACCACCCAAAACCACTACCTGCTCGACCCAATTGGCTTGCAAGGCCTGCAGGATCGCGTTGGTGCGGAGAAGTACGAGAGCGCGGAGATCATCCGTGAAGCCACATTCACCGATTACAAGCGCGATTCCCAACTGTTCCAGAAAAACGAAGACGGCACGTTCAGCCTCACCCAGCAGTTGTTCAACCCGCCCGGCGGCTACGAAGTCCCGCACAAGTGGGGCATGGCCATCGACATGAACACCTGCATAGGCTGTCAGGCATGTGTCGTCGCCTGCCAGGCCGAAAATAACGTGCCCATCGTCGGTAAGGACCAGGCCCAGAACAATCGCGCCATGCACTGGATTCGCATCGATCGCTATTTCAAGGGTGACACCGACAATCCCGAAGTGGTCTATCAGCCAGTAACCTGCCAGCATTGCGAAAACGCACCCTGCGAACAGGTCTGCCCGGTCGGCGCAACCATGCACGATACCGAAGGCATCAACGTCATGGTGTACAACCGCTGCGTTGGCACTCGCTATTGCAGCAACAACTGCCCCTACAAGGTGCGCCGCTTTAATTATCTGGATTGGCAAAGTCAGGACCCCCGCAACGACAAATACCCCATGCCATACCCCGGCATCCCGGATCAGCAACAGCTCGAGCAGGTGAATAAAATCAAGGCGTTGATTTTCAACCCGGAAGTTACCATACGCATGCGTGGCGTAATGGAAAAGTGCACCTTCTGCGTGCAGCGAATTCATAACACCCAGACCGCCAAGCGCGCGGCCGGTCAGGAATTGGTGGACGGCGATATCGTCACTGCCTGCCAGCAGACCTGCCCAACCAATGCAATCGTGTTCGGCGACTTGAATGACCCGGAGTCTAAGGTTTCCAAACTGCACCAGAACAATCGGGCTTACAGCCTTCTGGGCGATCTGGATACCCGGCCTAGAAATCGATTCCTGGCCAAAATCAGTAACCCCAGCGACGCCTAGGCAATAAGTATGAATGGCGACCTGTTGTTCGGATATGAAGTGATCAGCGGAGTTTTGTGATTCATGGCAACGATTCCTTCCAATATCGCGCTTGAAATCGCCAGTCGAAGCGACGCGGACAATACCACTGATGATCCGCGTTTCCGCGCCCCGCTTGTCGTTGGCAATAAGGATTTCACTTCCGTCACCCAGACGGTCGCTGCGGTAGCAGAAGTCAAGACGCCCCGTGCATGGTACATCGCGTTTGCCATGTCGCTCGGCCTGCTCAGCCTTCTGGGTGTGAACGTGCTGTATTTGTTCACCACCGGCGTGGGTGTATGGGGCAACAACCAGCCCGTTTCCTGGGGCTTTGGCATTGTTAACTTTGTGTTCTGGGTTGGCATCGGCCACGCCGGCACGCTCATCAGCGCTATCTTGTTTCTTTTCCGCCAGAATTGGCGCACGGGGATCAATCGTTTCGCCGAGGCGATGACAATCTTCGCCGTCGTGTGCGCGGGCATGTTCCCCGGTATTCACGTCGGCCGTCCCTGGCTTGCGTATTGGCTGTTCCCCATTCCCAATCAAATGGAAATGTGGCCGCAGTTCCGCTCACCATTGCTCTGGGACGTCTTCGCCGTCAGTACCTACGCGACCGTTTCGCTTCTCTTCTGGTACGTCGGCATGGTGCCCGATCTAGCCACTTTCCGCGATCGTTCCAAAAGCAAAATACGCCAAACCGCCTATGGCATCTTCGCCCTTGGTTGGAACGGCTCCAGCCGACATTGGCATCGCTATGAGCGGGCGTATCTCATTCTCGCTGCTCTGGCGACGCCTCTCGTGCTTTCCGTCCATTCCGTGGTTAGCTTCGATTTCGCAACCTCACAGGTTCCCGGCTGGCATGCCACCATCTTCCCGCCTTACTTTGTGGCGGGTGCAATCTTCGGCGGATTTGCCATGGTGCTTTGCCTGGCGATTCCCGCTCGAGCGTTCTTCGGCCTTAAGGACATCATCACCCGCCGTCACCTGGATAACATGGCCAAGATCATGCTCGCCACCGGTATGATCGTCGGTTACGCCTACATGTCCGAGCTGTTCATCGCAGCCTATGGCGGCAACGAACACGAACAATTCACCTTCATGAACCGCGCCCTGGGCCCATACGCCTGGAGCTATTGGGTCATGATTTTCTGCAACGTCATCTTCCCGCAGGTTCTGTGGGTCAAAAAGATTCGCAATAACACGCTGATGCTCTGGGTGGTAGCCATGTTTGCCAACGCCGGCATGTGGTTCGAGCGCTTTGTTATCATCATCACATCCCTCACCCGCGATTTTTTGCCCTCCAGCTGGCATGCGTTTCACCCCACCTGGGTTGATCTCTGCACCCTGGCGGGAAGCTTCGGATTGTTCTTTACCCTCTTCCTCCTCTTCTGTCGGTTTTTGCCGGTGGTCGCGATGGCGGAAGTGAAGACCGTAATGCCCCAGGCCCACATTCACGGCGGGCACGGGCCAGATGAACACCGCGCCGATTACCGTCCAGATGAACATCACAACCCAGACAAGGACGCGCCAAGGTTTGCCAATCAATAATTCGTTGGCAGCCAGTTTTAGATAACCGGGAAATGCGATGACGATACACGTCACAGAAACATCAACCTCCCACGAACAAGTGGAGCCTCTTGAGGCGCCGCCGGTTCTAACCGGCCTTGTCGCCGAATTCCCCGACGTGGATAGCGTCGTCGCCGCCGCCCGTCGCGTCCGCGCCGAAGGCTACAAGGTTTGGGATGTGCACAGCCCATTTCCCATTCACGGTATAGACGCCATCATCGGAATTCGTCCGACCATTCTTCCCTGGCTTATTCTGGGCGGCGGCCTCACCGGCTTAAGCGGCGGCCTGCTCCTTCAGTGGTGGACCAACGCCTTTGATTACAAATTCATTATCAGCGGCAAACCGCTTTTCAGTTTGCCTGCCAATATCCCCATCATTTTCGAATGCACCGTGCTTTTCTCCGCGCTCACTGCGGTGTTTGGCATGTTCGCCTTGAATCGGCTGCCGCTGCTGTATAACCCGCTGCTGAAGGTTCCAAGATTCCGTCGCGTCACCAGCGACCGATTTTTTATTGTCATCGCCTCCGCCGATAAAAAATTCAATGAAACAGCGACGTCGCAGTTTCTGACGTCGATTGGCGCCGCAGCCGTGGAACGAATTGAAGATTAATGCAGGACCGGGTGATTTAAGGAACTGATCGATGTCGCAGCAAGAACATTACGGCCAGCAAGGCTCCCACGGAAATGGTGGGGGAGAATTCCCGCTGGACGCGCCAGCCGAGCTGCCGCTGCCGCCGCTTCCGCGCCCGCCGTTCTGGATGATCGCGGTCGCGCTCGTTGCGGTCGTCTTCACCTGGGTGCCGCTGGCCTTGATCGCCAAGGCCCGCACTTACAAATCTTCCGAGCCTCGTATCCAGATCATGCAGGACATGGGCGTTCAACCGAAATATCGCGAGCAGCAGACCAATCATCTTTTCGCGGATGACAGGGCGATGCGACCCAAAATTCCCGGCACCGTTTCCCAGACCGATCTGGAAGATGATGACACTTATTATCATGGCTTCACGCGCATGTTGGGCGCTGACGGCAGCACCACCGTACAGTTCGCCACGGCCTTGCCCGCTCAGGTTCCACTGACGATGGATCTGCTCAAGCACGGCCAGCAAAGATTCAATATCTATTGCTTCCCCTGTCACGGCATGGATGGCTCCGGCCATGGTCCGGTCAATCAGCGCGCCATGGAACTCCAGATCAACGGCCAGCAAGGCATGAAGTGGACACAGGCTGCTGATTTAACTTCCGGCCCGATTCGCATCCAGCCGGACGGAAAGATTTTCAACACGATTACCAACGGCATCCGCAATATGCCCAGCTACAGTGGCCAGATTTCCGTCCCGGACCGCTGGGCGATTGTCGCTTATGTTCGCGCCTTGCAGTTTAGTCAGAATGCGCCGCTTTCGGCTGTGCCGGAAGATCAACGGCAGGCACATTTATCGCATTGATTTGTCAGCGGAAATTGGCGACCGGCCCACAGTGGCCCGCGCCGGTTGTGGAGCTAAGACATCGTGGCAACGCATCAATCAAGTTCTGCATCAAGTCCCCAGCGGCTCAGCCTGCGCGAGCATGCCTGGCCGTTGTTTCAGGGCTGCCTCATCCTGGGCTGCCTCGGATTGCTCGCGGCCGTGTTCCTCGGGTATCGCGGATATGCCAACGAAAATAATTTCTCCGCCTTCTTTTACGTTTATCTGGCCAACTATCTCTTTTTCCTGACCATCACGCTTGGCGCATTGTTCTTCGTAATTCTCCAGCATCTCACCAAAGCCGCCTGGAGCGTCAATGTCCGGCGAATCGCTGAATGGCTCGCGTCCTCAATGCCCCTTATGGCCGCACTCAGCGCCCCAATCGTTCTTTCTGTACTCTTGCGCCGCGGGGATCTTTATAGCTGGGCGGCCAAAGACGGAACGCTTGGGCTAAACCACTTCAAGCAAATCTATCTCAGCCCAGCGTTCTTCCTCGCACGCGTTGTATTCTGCTATGCCGTCTGGTCCTGGCTGGGGGTGTGGTACTGGAAGCAATCGATCAAGCAGGATGAGACTGGTGATATTCAACTCACCGTTCGCATGCAGGCGCTGGCTGCGCCCGCCATGGTGCTTTTTGCCTTCACCCTAACCAGTATGGCCTTCGATCTCATCATGTCGCTGGACGCCAGATACGGCAGCACCATGTTCGGGGTTTATATCTTCGCCGGTAGCGCGGTCTCCTTCTTCGCCACGCTGATTCTCATTGTCCTGCTCCTTCAGTCCCGCGGCTTCCTCCGCGAAAGCGTAACCATCGAGCATTTCCACGACATGGGAAAATTCCTCTTCGGTTTCACGTTCTTCTTCGGGTACATCGGCTACAGCCAATACATGCTCCAGTGGTACGCCAGCCTCCCTGAAGAAACGCACTGGCTCAAAATTCGCGGCGCAACCACCGCCGGTGGCCTTCCCGGCAATGGATATATGTGGTCCTACGTCATCATTGCCATCCTCTTCGGCCACGTGCTAATCCCATTTGCCGGCCTGCTTTCCCGGCATGTAAAACGAAATCCAATGGTGCTCGGCTTCTGGGCGATCTGGCTCCTTTGCTTCCACTGGCTTGATCTATACTGGATGACGATCCCCCAGCTCGATGGCCAGTTCCATCTGTTCGTCGCTAAAAACCTGGCCACGTTCTTCGGCCTCGGTGGCCTGATCGTAGCCTTCGTCATCCGCCAGGCGTCGCATGCGTCGATCCGACCCGTGCATGATCCGCGCCTGGCAGATTCTCTGGCATTTGAAAACGTATGACCGGTCTTATTGCGTCGATGTTGTGTTGCTCTGATATCCTGAGGTGAGCCTTGGCCTTCAAACAAGAAGTCAACATCCCCTTGGTGCTAACCATCGGCGTTGTATCAGCCATCGTGCTGATCGTCGCCATCGTCGGCACGCAGGCCTGGTACGACAACGACGTTGCCGCCGAGTTTGCCGCAAAGTCCGATCAGTATCCCAATACGGCGCTAAATGATTTGAAGGGCGGCCAGAAGGCCAATATTAGCGCCTATCGTTGGATCGATGAGAAGAATCAGGTCGTGGCGATTCCAATCGAAGCCGCCATGCAGGTAATCGTGGATACCCACGAAAAAGTGCCCAGTACCCAGCCGGCGGCCCGTTGAAATTGTCAGCCGCCTGCTGGACAGAAAAGGTTTGAAACGTGAACGTGTGGGAGAAAAAAAATCTCTTCGCAATCATCACCGCGATATTCATCGTCGCGGCCGCCACCTCCCCGCGCGTGTCAGCTGAGGTTAACGGCCCTAGCGATAGCCTCCCCAACACGCTTCCCAGGGAATATCGTGATGTTGGCGTCACCGAACATCGGGGCGATCAGATTCCCCCCGACATCCAGTTCAACGACGAGCACGGCAACCCCGTCACGCTAAGCAAATTCTTCCAGTCCAAGCGCCCCCTCGTTCTCCAGCTTGGCTATTTCGATTGCCCCATGCTCTGTGATGTCGTCTCTCGCGGCCTCATCGAATCCGCGAAGAACATGAAACTCAAGGCCGGATCTGATTTCGATTTTCTCTTCGTCAGCATCAACCCCAGTGAATCCCCTGACTCCGCTGCCCTCAAGAAGGAACATTACCTTCAGGAATACGCCAAAGAAGGTGAATCCACCGGCTTTCATTTCCTCACCGGCGACGAGGGAGATATTCGTCGCCTCGCCGCCGCCGTGGGCTTTCGCTACAACTGGGTGCCCTCCGTCCGTCAATATGCCCACCCGGCTGTCATCATGATTCTTATGCCCGATGGCAAGCTCTCTAAATATCTCTACGGCGTCAAATTCCCCGAGCAAACCCTGCGCCTTTCACTGGTCGAAGCCTCTGACGGCAAAATTGGTGATCCGATGGACCAGATTCTCCTCTTTTGTCTTCATTACGATGCAATCACCGGCAAATACGCAATCGCCGCGATGCGCCTGATGCAATTGGGCTGCGCGGTCACGGCCTTAACGGTAGGGGGAACCCTGTTCTGGTTCTTTCGGCGCGAAGGCGCGGTGCGGTTGCAGACTAAGCCGCTTGATGATGGAAACGACGATCCAACGAATTCGATGAAGTGATGGTGCTCATGCTTTCAAGTTTGAACATGCCGGCTCACCTGAACATGCTCGCCGATTTCGGCGGCAACTTCTGGTTGCCGCCGCAGGCCTCCACAATCGCCCAGCCGGTCGATTGGCTCTTTTATTTCGTCTTCTACATCTGCGTGTTTTTCTTCCTGCTGATCCTCGTTCTGCTCGTCGGATTCGCCTGGATCTACCGTTACCGCGAAGGCCACGAGCCCGGCGATGCCCCCAAGCACAACACCGCCCTCGAGCTGACCTGGACGTTTATCCCCACCGTCATTGTTGTCATCATTTTCGTGTACGGCTTCAAAGGCTTCCTCCAGATGAACGTGCAGCCCCCAGACCCCTACGAAATCGTGGTCCAGGGCCAGATGTGGCATTACAGCTTCAGGTATCCCAACGGCTGGGTGGATAAAGACCTGCATGTGCCGATGAACATTCCGGTGAAGTTTCTCCTGAACAGCTCCGATGTCATTCACGGCTTCTACATCCCCGTGTTCCGTGTCAAGAAAGACGTGGTTCCCGGCCGCTACAACAGCATATGGATCGACGCCAATGTCGCCGGCGTCTACGACGTGTTCTGCACCCAGTATTGCGGTCTGGGCCATTCAGAAATGCGCGCCAAGGCAACCGTCCAGACCGTGGCCGATTACAAGCATTGGCTTGATAACACCATCGCCGGCCTGCCGCCGGATCAGCTTGGCCAGCGTTATTACCAGAACTACGGCTGCAACCAGTGCCACAGCGTCGATGGCACCGCAGGTCGCGGCCCCACTTGGAAAGACGTCTACGGCAGCGTGGTCACCCTCAAGGACGGCAAGGAACTCGCTGACGAAAATTACCTGCGCTACATGATCATGGTGAATCCCGCCAACGGCAACGCCAAACAAATTCCCGGCTTTTCCCCGATCATGCCATCCTTCGTCGGTACCTTGAATGACCGTTCTACCGATGCCCTGATCGCTTATATAAAATCAATCAGCGTAAATTATCATCCAAGTTTACCGACGACGACGACCGCCCCCTCCGCGGCGCTCATGAACGCGGCTACCCAGCCGGCCCGTTAAGACTGAAATTCGACGTTGGAGTGTTGTTATGTCCGCAATCAATGTTCAGTCTCTCGAACCCCAGGTGGATAACTATCTCACCCACGCCCACGGCTTAAAATCGTGGATGCTTTCCCTCGATCACAAACGCATCGGGATCATGTACATGATCCTGGTGCTCACCGGGTTCCTCCTGGGCGGCACCTTCGCGGTCCTGCTGCGCACCTTCCTCTGGACCACCGAACCCTGGATGATCAAAAACCACGATCAGGCACTTACCTTCTACAACAACATGTTCAGCCTGCATGGCGCGGTAATGGTCTTCATGTTCATGGTGCCGGCCATCCCCGCAATCCTTGGAAATTTCTGCCTCCCCATCATGCTCGGTGCCAAGGACGTCGCCTTCCCCCGTCTAAATCTTCTTAGTCTCTATTGCTACATGGGCGGCGCTGCCTTCTTCTCCTATGTATTACTCGGCGGTGTCCTGCGGGCAGCCTTCGGCCTCCATCTTCCCGGCGGGTTTGGTCTCGATACCGGTTGGACCTTCTACACCCCCTATAGCACTGCCAGAGCAGAAGACGGTGTCATCCCCGCAACCCTCGGCGCGTTCATCCTGGGATTCAGCTCGATTCTTACCGGTGTGAATTTCGTCACCACCATCCACACCCTTCGCGCCAAGGGAATGACCTGGTTCCGCATGCCTCTTTTCCTCTGGGCCCTCTACGCAACCAGCATCATCCAAATCCTCGCAACCCCCGTGCTTGCCATCACGCTCCTGCTGCTCATTGCCGAACGAACCCTCGGCATCGGCATCTTCGATCCCGCCCTCGGTGGTGATCCAATCCTCTACCAGCACTTTTTCTGGTTCTATTCTCACCCAGCCGTTTACATCATGATTCTGCCCGCCATGGGCATCATCAGCGAAGTCATCGCCGTTCACAGCCGCAAGCACATTTTCGGCTACAGCTTCATCGCTTTCAGCTCAGTCTCACTGGCGCTGTTCGGCTTCCTCGTCTGGGGCCATCACCTGTTCGCCTCCGGCCAATCCGCCATGGCCAACACCGTCTTCAGTTTGCTTACCTTCAGCGTGGCAATCCCCTCTGCCGTTAAAGTCTTTAACTGGCTGGCAACGCTTTATCGCGGTTCCATCCACTTCACCACGCCCATGCTCTTTGCCATGGGTTTCATACTCCTTTTCACCATCGGCGGCCTCACCGGCCTGTTCCTCGGCGCCCTGATGGTCGATATTCCCCTCCACGATACCTACTTCGTCGTAGCCCACTTCCACTACGTCATGATGGGCAGCACGCTATTCGCCTTTCTGGCCGGCATGTATCATTGGTTCCCCAAAATCTTCGGCAAGATGTACAACGAAAATGTTGGCCGCTTTGCCGCCATCCTTCTGTTTGTCGGCTTCAACGTCACCTTCTTCCCTCAGTTCATCATGGGTTCCCACGGCGCCCCGCGCCGCTGGGCAACTTATCCCCCGGAATTCCAGCTCTATCACCGCATGTCCACGGTCGGCGCTTACATGATGGCCATTTCCCTCGTGACAGTAGCCTTCAACTGGATCAACGCCCTTCGCAACGGCAGGAAAGCCCCGGCAAACCCCTGGGGCGGCAACTCCCTCGAATGGCATTGCGCCTCTCCGCCTCCCCACGATAACTTCGCCATCAGCCCAACCGCGGATGATCCCTATCACCTCGGCGCCTGGGAATACGACAAATCCATCGACGGCTGGGTTCCCCGTACGCACGAACCCGAACCTCAGACCACAGCGCCCATGGGAAGAACCAAGCCCGTAACCCATTAATTCAGGAGCAGCGGCGTTTGCGGATTGATAAGGAATTCAGAAGGCATGGTGTGAAGACATTAGGGTCATCACCAACCACCTAAACGTGAACGCGAAAGACTTGCATGAGCACAGCAATTAATACAACGTCCCCCGATGCCCACGGTCACGCCATCCACGGGCATGATCCGCACCTGGCGCATCACTTCGATACCCCAGAGCAACAAAACACCTCCGCCAAGCTGGGAATGTGGGTGTTCCTCGGCACCGAAATTCTCATGTTCGGCGGCCTCTTCTGCGCCTATTCCGTCTATCGCCACAATCATCCGGATGTGTTCGCCTTCGCCGCCGAGGAATATCTCAACACCACCCTGGGTGCGATTAACACCGTCATCCTCATCACCAGCAGCTTAACAATGGCCTGGGGCGTTCGTGCGGCCCAGTTGAATCAGCGAACCACCCTCATCATCTGCCTCATTCTCACGCTCTGCGGCGCAGCAGGTTTCATGATCGTCAAAACAATCGAATACCGCGCCAAGTGGAATGAGCATGTCTTTGTGGGGTTCTGGAACAAATACAACGGGGAATATGTCTCCAAAAGCATTGATACTGATCTGCCTCCCGATCAACCCGTGGCAGGACCCGCCGCGGTCGCCACTGGCGCAATCCCCTCAACCGCCCCCTCGGCGTTCGATGCCAACGACGCTGCCAACGTCAGCCAGGTTCGTCCGCAATACAACGGCCCAACCGGTATGGCCGTCAAGACAGCCATCAATACCACGCCTCTGACGGCCGATGAAAAAGAAGCCCAGATGTCCGAGCGCTATCGCCATCTGTCTCCTCAGGACCAGTGGCGCGTCAATTCATTCTTCAGTTGCTACTTCCTGATGACCGGCCTCCACGGCTTCCACGTCCTGATCGGCATGGGTCTCATCACCTGGATTATGATCCGCGCCATCCGCCGCGATTTCAGCTCCGAATACTATACGCCCGTCGATCTCGTCGGCCTCTACTGGCACTTGGTCGACCTGATCTGGATTTTCCTGTTCCCGCTTCTGTATCTGATTCATTGATCGCGTGTGGCGCCACAAACCCCTCGCGATAAAGGTGACTAAACATGAGCCTGAGTACATCTAACCAAGTTCCCGCTCCCATCGCCGACGATGTCGGCCCGCACGATCCCCACGGCGTGCATGCCGTCCCCAAGCGCATCCTTCTGGGCGTTTATGCCATCCTCATCGTCTTCACCGTCATCACGGTCACGGTTTCAAAAATCGATCTCGGCCAGTTCAACATTTGGGTCGCCTTGGGAATTGCGGTTGTCAAGGCAACCCTGGTTGCGCTTTTCTTCATGCATCTTCGCTGGGACAGCCCCTTCAACGCCGTCGTTCTCGTAGCCGCGTTTTTCTTCGTAGCCCTCTTCATCGGAATCGCCTTGCTCGATTCCCATGAATACCAGCCGATCATCAAACCCACGCCCCCAGCTCAAGTTCCACAGTAGGTCTCTAGCCGGACTGCATCAGTTTTCCGCCGGCAGCGCGCCAATCACTACCGGCGCTGTTGAAGCGATTTGAATTTAAATGCCCGTGACCTCAAACCCTCAATCCCGGCCTCTGCCCCACGCATCCCACCGCGCGTCCATCATCGGCATGTGGCTCTTCCTCGCCGCCCTTGCAATGCTTTTCATCGCCAGCATTCTCGGCTACATCCTCATCCGCCTGCACCTCGCCGGCACTTCCGAGCCGCAGCATCTCGGTCTTCCCTGGGGCACCTGGGTCAGCACTGCCGTCCTCCTCGCCGGCAGTTACACAATCCACCGCGCGGTCTACAATGTCCGCCTCGAGCGCCTCAATCAGCTAAATGCGTGGCTGCGCGTCACCCTCGTGCTCGCAATCGCATTCCTGGTCATCCAATTCCCCTGCCTCGTGCGGATCCTCGCCGACCATCGCAAAGCCCACGCAATGAACAACAATCTATACGGCCTGATTTTCTGCCTTATCGTCCTCCACGCATTGCACGTGGTGGGCGGCGTCGTTTTCCTTTCACTGGTCACCTATAAAGCCAGCCGTCAGGTTTACGATCACGAAAATTATCTGGGCGTCCGCCACGCCGCGGTCTATTGGCATTTCCTCGATGTGGTCTGGATCGTCATGTTCGCGATGTTCACCCTTACAGCATGAGATGGTGGCGACAGCCCGCCCTGTGGCTCGGTCGAAAATTCGTAAGAAACACCGTGTCGATCTGTGCGGGCCGCAAACCCGTCCGCTCGCCGAGGCGCGCCACCAACGCGCCAGAGGCAGGCCCGGGTCGATTATAATATTTCGATTTAGGCCGCGAACCAGAGTGGTCGTCGCATGCGCCGTGCGCGCCTCGGTTGTTTCGCCCCAAAGTCTGTTGCGACATAGCGTCCCAATGCTGATGATATCCAGACGTACGGAAGCCACGGACTTCCAGCCTAAACCGACAATCGCGAAAGGCAAACTGTGTTGTTTGAAAAGCCGAAGACGTGCAAGCAAATCAGTAATCGTTCCTCTTTCCGCCTTTTCACCATTTTTATTCTTTTGAGTGTCGCCGCTTGTTCCGCCAGTCCTGGAGCAAAAGGAACATTCAGCGGTCCCACCACCCCAGCTCTAGTTACCATTGAAGACGCCAATTCGACCGGCCCCAGGGTAAAGCTGGTCAAGACCGAGCACTACAAAATATATTCCACCCTCGACGACCGCCTCGACATCCTCGCCCGCACCGCCCAACTCATGGAGGGGGCATTTTCCACCTATCGCTTGCTGGCGCCGCAGGTCACGCCCACGACCTACCCCATGCAATGCTATTTGTTCGCCAATCGCGTCCAGTGGATCAATTTCACGCGCCAGCATACCGGCGCCGATTCCAGCGTCTATCTCCAGATCAGCCGTGGGGGATACACCATTCACGACTGGTACGTCGCCTATTACATCGGCGACGTCTCCACCTATTCCATCGCCGCTCATGAGGGCTGGCATCAGTTCGTAAATCGCCATTTCAAGGGCCGACTTCCACCGTTCCTGGAAGAGGGCCTTGCCTGCATGTTTGAAGACGTCCAGTGGAACGGTGATTTGCCCCGTTGGAATCTATCCATGAATCCTCAGCGCGCGCTATCGCTCCGCAAAGCCATGGATGCCGGCGAGCTTTTCCCCCTCGACAAATTGATCACCCTCCATGCCGGCCAAATCGTCAATCTGCCTGATATCAAAATAGAAGCCTTCTACGCCCAGAATTGGTCTTTCGCCAAGTTCCTATGGGAGGGTGAAAACCAGAAATTCCGACCCGCCCTCCAGAAATGGCTCGCCGACACCGCCGACGGCACCGTCTTCGACCCCACCGGCTCTCACCGCCGTTCCTATTTGCCCTGGGACCCAACCGGCGTCCGTCCCATGCTCGAACACTATCTCGGCGAAGACTTGTCGCAAATCGAAGTCGAATACAAGGCGTTCATGCAAAAGGTTGCTTACGAGGAGATCGGCGAACAATTTCAGTTATAAATCACCGCCCGATTGCGCTTTGAGATCGAGATTGATAAAACCGCCCAAAAATCTTCAAAGCGCGGAAAAATAGATCTTGGTCGTTTCCCATGCGGACGCTATATTTGCGCTATGCACTCGACGGCTCGCGACCTCACGCATCGTCGGTTATGCCATTATGATGGCCGCGTGCAGGGAGTCGGGTTTCGATACACTGTCAAAAATCTCGCAATGCAGTACAACGTCGCGGGTTATGTCAAAAATCTTCCCGACGGTCGTGTTGAGCTGGTGATGGAAGGGCCGGAACAGGAGATCGATCGGCTTGTTGAAGACGTAAATCGCAAGATGAACGACTTCATCCAAAAGGTCGATCAAACCGTGGTCCCGGCCACGGGAGAATTCGACTACTTCGCCATCCGCCATTAATTCCCAATCTCAAAACCAAACCGAATTCTGCAACCCCAGCTGAAGTTGCGCATATTAATGGCAGACGTTTTCCGAACGTCTTCTCCTTCTCTCCTTCCTCCCCGTGCCGACGGGGAGGAGGGTTGAGGGAAGCCGGCTCATCAAATAGGACCCAGTCTGGATTTGCTCAAATTAAGCCTGTAAACTCCCCCCGACGGAGCCGAGATTAACTCCCCCTCATGTACAGAACCCTGACCATCGCCCGCTATACGTTTCGAGAAGCCATCTCCCAGCCCATTTACGCGCTGCTGATGTCCCTGGGAGCAGCCATTGTCATCATCTTTGGCCTGCTGCCCTTCTTCACCCTCGGTGAAGACACCAAGATGTACAAATCGGTTACGCTCGATGTCATTCTGTTGCTCGTGCTGATGGTCACTCTGTTTGCAACCAGCAGATCGATTTATGAGGAAATCGAGGACCGCACCATGCTCACCCTCATGAGCAAGCCCGTGCGCCGCTGGGAAGTAATGGTCGGCAAATACCTGGGCATCGTCCTCTCCGCCGGCCTTGGTGTTTTTCTGTTGGGTGGCCTGCTTGTTCTGGGCGTCTGGATGCGGGTGCCGGGCGATTATTACCTCAACTCGGCGTCGCTGGACGACATCATCCGCAACCACATTCACGATTACCGATGGAGCCACATCCTGGGGCTCTTTCCCCAACTGATTCTTACCTGGCTCCAGGTCAGCGTTCTGGCCGCCGTTGGCGTGGCGCTTTCAACTCGTTTTTCCCTCGTCGTCAACCTTCCAGCCGTCATTCTTCTCTACTTTGCCGGCAACCTCACTCGTTTTATTTTCCCCCTCGACGCAGGCCCCATCGCCGACAAATCCGCGCTGGCGAAGGGATTCGCCTGGCTCGTGAGCCTGGTCATTCCCTATCTGGAGACTTTTGATCTGAAGGAATGGACTGTCCTCTCAGCAATCAAATTGCCCAACGCCACCACCCCCGTCGAAAACGGCGCTATAGAGCTCGGCCGCCTCTGGTGGGATGTCGGCATTGCTGCGCTCTACGCCGTCTCATATGCCACCTTCGCGATGTGTGCCGGCATGTGGAGCTTTCAAACCCGCGAGCTCGGTGGCGGGGAAGGGTGATGTTTTCCTACCCGACCGCGCAAAAACGAACGTTTTTCCTCGAATCTAATGCCCCTTTTCATGGTATATTCATCGTATGAGCGCACCCTCGCGCGAGAAGTTCGTTCACGCGGTCCTTGAACTCGTCGGTAAGAAATTCCCCCTCGTCAAAATCTCCCGCGCCGAACAATCCTTCTCGATGCGCGTCAACGGTCATGTAGCCTCCCTTGAGAACCTGTACCGCATGTCCCTGCTTCGCCCGGAAGATACCCGCCGCCATGTCGAGCGTTGGGTCGTGGAACTGATACGCGCCTCCGAAGGCACCCCCGATCGTGACGGCTCCTTCGACGAACTCCGCCAGCGCGTCATGCCCGTCCTCGTTGCTGAAGATCCCGGTTCCCAGTATCACGCCGTCAGCCAGCCCCTCATCAACGGCCTGTCCGTCGCCTACGCCCTGGATGACGATCGGGTGATTTCCTACCTCACCAGCGCGCATCTCAAACGCTGGAAAGTCTCCCTCGACCAGCTCCACGAAGCCGCCCTGGAAAATCTTCTCGCCCGCAGCCAGACCATGAGCGCCCACGCCGCCCAGGACGAATCCGGCCGCATCTACCTCATCCTCTTCCAAACCATGGACGGCTACGACGCCAGCCGACTCCTCCTCCCCAACCTCCACGAAAAACTCCGCGAACATCTCGGCAGCCCCTTCGCCGCCGCCATCCCCAATCGCGACATCCTCCTCTGCTTCAGAAACGACGAAGAAACCGTCGCCAAACTGGAACCCCAGATAGAATCCGATTTCGCCCAGATGCCCCACCAGGTCACCGACGGCATCTTGCTAGTCACCGCCGACGGCATCGCCCCCCGTGCCTAAGCTTTCCCGCGCCGCGCAGTTTGCATCTCCCGCCCGCTTTCCCCTAAAATCTCCCCCTTTCCAGGAGCCAAAAAATGCAGTTTGGCGTCTGTGCGCCCATCGAAAAATCCGCTGACGTGAAATCCGCCGGTTTCGATTTCCTCGAAGAAAGCGTCCAGTCGCTCCTCCAGGGCTTGGTAGACGACGCCCAGTGGACCGGCCAGACCCGCCTGCGCACCTCCGCGCTCCCCGTCCTGGCCGCAAATCTCCTCGTCCCCGGCGATCTCAAAATCGTCGGCCCCGTGGTGGATTTTCCCAAAGTCTGCAGCTACATGACCAACGTCCTTCGCCGCGCCGGCCTCACCAGCATTAAGCTGCTGGTCTTCGGCAGCGCAGGCGCTCGCGGTGTTCCCGAAGGCTTCGACCGCAACCGTGCCCGCCAGCAGATATTGGAATTCCTGACCATGGTCGCGCCCCTCGCCGCCCAGCACAAAGTTACGCTCGTCGTCGAACCCCTGAACAGCAAGGAATGCAACATCATCACCACCGTCGGTGAAGCGATGACCTACATAAAAGAAATCAATCAACCCAGCATTCAGTGCCTCATCGATGCCTATCACTACTGGCTCGACAGCGACAGCCCAACCGATCTGAAAGCCGCCATGCCCTGGATTCGCCACGTCCACGTCGCTGACAAAGAAGGCCGCCTCGCCCCCGGTGAAAGCGGCAAGGCCGATTACCGCCCCTTCTTCCGCATTCTCAAGGATGCCGGTTATGATGCTGGCATCTGCGTTGAAGCACTGGGTTTCAACGATTTTAAAATTGCCGCCCCAAGGGTTCTGGCGTATCTCAAGAAACAATGGCAGAACGCCTGAGCGGTCCGGCTGTGCCAACGATTTAGCAAATAAACAAAAGCAGAGGAGAACAACCAAAATGTCTCATCGAATTTTTAATTTCAGTGCCGGTCCCGCCATGCTTCCCACCGAAGTGCTGGAGAAATCCGCCGCCGCCCTGGTCGATTATCAGGGAAAAGGCTTCGGCATCGCCGAGGTAAGCCATCGCGGCAAGGAATTCGAAGCCGTCAACGATGAAGCCAACGCCCTCTGCAAAAAGCTGCTGGGCCTGGGCGATACCCATGATGTCCTCTTCCTTCAGGGGGGCGCCACCCAGTTCTTCACCACTATCCCCATGAATTTCCTCCACACCAGCGCTGATTATCTCGTCAGCGGTGAGTGGAGCAAGAAAGCCGTCTCCTTCGGAAAAGAAGTTGGCAAGCTAAACGTGGTCGCCACCAGCGAAGCCAGTAATTTCGATCACTCCCCGCTCCCCGCGGAGTGGAAGTCCGCTGCCGACGCCGATTATTTCCACGTCTGCTCCAACGAAACCGTCCACGGCCACCGCCTGCCCGCCTGGCCAAAGCATCCCAATCTCATCGTCGATGCCAGCAGCGAATTCATGTCCCGCCCGCACCCCGCATCCGAATGCGCCCTTGTTTACGGCGGCGCTCAAAAAAATCTCGGCCCCGCGGGCGTCGTGCTCGTCATCGTTCGCAAAGACATGTACGCCAAGCAGAAAAAGGTTCCCAGCAAACTCTGGAGCTTCAAGGATCAGGCCGAAAACAAATCCATGCTCAACACGCCGCCCACCTTCGGCGTCTACGTTCTGCTGGAAATCTTCCGCTGGCTCGAGGCCCAGGGCGGCCTGGCTTCCATGGAAAAACGCAACGCCCTCAAAGCCGGCATGATTTACGACGTCATCGACAAGAGCAACGGTTTCTACAAGGGCACCGTCTCCAACAAAGACCAGCGCTCCCACATGAACATCACCTATCGCCTGCCCAGCGAAGAACTCACCGATGAACTGATAAAGACCGCCGCCAAGAACAGCATGATCGGCATCAAGGGCTACCGAACCGTCGGTGGCATTCGCGCCAGCACCTACAACGCCATGCCCGTCGAGGGCTGCCAGACGCTGGCCCAGTTCATGAAGGATTTCGCCTCGAAAAAATCCTAACCGCCGGTCACGATTGACCGCGCCGCCTCTTAACCCGTACCATCCCTACAGGTTTAGTGCGGAGAAATGATTTGCGACTTTCCAAGCGAACAGAATACGGCCTACGCGCGGTGGTTCAGCTAGCCAGGCTCTGGCCGACCGGGTTCATCCAGTCGCGCGATCTATCCAAGCAGGAGGGCCTGCCCAATAAATTCTTGGAATCCATCCTGCTGGCCCTGCGCCGTGGCGGTTTCCTCGAAAGCAAAGTCGGCAGCGGCGGCGGATACCGACTCTCCAGAGCACCACGCGATATCGAAGTGGGCGACCTCATCCGTCGCCTCGAAGGACGTTTGACCATCAACGAAAAAGAGGGTGTCTCCACCAATGATATGTCCCCAGGCAAGGTCGCTATTCGCCTCGTCAATGAGCGCCTCACAGCTGCCACCGACGAGGTGCTCGATAAAATGACCCTCGAACAGCTCATGGAACATGTGAATCGAGCGGCCGCGGTCCAACAGTCGATGTATTACATATAGGTTCTGGATTGATTTAAGGGTTCGGAAACCAACCAGGTGTTCAGCTCGGGTTAAGCCGCTCAGTCGACAGTTCTTCTACAATTAAGAAATCTTCTTTATCTGTTCCATTTTTTAGCACCGGTATGATGCAGTCGATAAATGTGGGAGGGCCAATGTCGCCGTGATGCATCATCTGCCTTTATTTTCACTGCTGGATTTCGAGCACGTCCGAAGTTGCCTCGAGTGGGGCGGCTACATCATGCTCTTTGGCATTCTGCTCGCCTGCGGCCTGGGATTGCCAGTACCTGAAGATATTCCCCTGGTCGCCGCCGGTTTTCTCATCTCCCAGCACCACATGAACGTTTTCATTGCCGCGCCCTTGGCCTGGCTGGGCATCATCGGGGGTGATTCCATGCTGTACCGCCTCGGCTGGCGTTACGGGCACAACATCACGCGCGTCCCCTTGGTCGGGCGCCACATCACCATGGAGCGCATCGAACACGCCGAACGCCTCTTCAATAAGTACGGTGTCCTTGTTGTTGCGGTGGGGCGGCTGTTCGCCGGCATTCGGGGTGGTATGGTGGTGGCCGCCGGAGCCACGCGCTTTAAATTCCCTAAGTTCATTCTTGTCGACAGCATCGCGGCGATCTTCAGCGGCGGACTCTTCATGTTCCTCGGATATTGGTTTGGTTCGAACCTCGACACCATGAATCGTAAACTGCATGAATTCAAACTCGCGCTCACGCTCGTGGGGATCGCGATCGCGATTTTATTCGGCATCTACATTTACTTTAGAAGCCGCAAGAGCCGCTCCATCGGCGATGTGATTGTTGGCGTCCCGCCCGCCCCCAAACCGCAGCCGGCCAACGGCGAGCAAAATCACAACGGCGAATCAACTTCCACCGCCGATTTCCACTCGTCACCCTCCGTTTCCCGGTCGGAATGATCTTCCGGCGCATCAAGCTTATGATGCCGCCATGATTCGCAGTCTGGCGATCGAAACCTCAAGCCGCATCGGATCGGTCGCCCTCGCTCAGGATGGCAAGCTGCTCGCCGAGGAAACCTTCCCGCACGGTCTCCAGCACGCTGCCCGCATCGTTCCCGCGATCGACGCTCTCTGTCGCGGCGCCGGCTGGACCAGCGGCGATATTGCCCATATTTATGTTTCCGCGGGTCCCGGTTCATTCACGGGTTTGCGCATCGGAATCACACTGGCCAAGACTCTCGCTTTTGCCACCGGCGCAAAGCTCGTCGCCGTGCCCACTGTCCGGGTTCTAGCGGAAAACGCGCCGCGCGATGCCCAGAATCTCATCATCGTCATCGACGCCAAGCGCGATCAGATCTTCACCGCGTCATTCGAGAAATCAGGCCTTTTCTGGAAACCCCTGCAACCGGCGCATCTTGGAACGCTGACAGCCATGCTGGCCACCACGCCTCGGCCGGTCTGTCTGCTGGGGGAAGGCATACCCTATCATAGAAAATTCGTCCCCGAAAACGATCCGCTCCTATCCATCGCGGATGAATCGCTTTGGCGTCCGCGGGCGGAAATCGTCGCTAAATTAGGGTGGGAACTCGCTCAGCAGGGATGCTTTACCGCCCCGATGGAATTGATCCCCATCTACATTCGCCGCCCGGAAGCCGAGGAAAAACTCGAAGCCTCCAGCGCAGCTGTCAAAAGCCCTAATGCGAAGTGAAGTGCTGCCACATCCGGTCCGAAACCCGCGTGATGGCTCCCGAAGTTGCTGCGGTCGAAGCACGCGCCATCCGAATTGCCCCCGCCTTTGAACTGTTCGAAGCGTCGTCACCGCCAACTTTCTCCACCTCAAATTCTTCCGCCTCATGCTCCCTTCGCGTCGCGCTCCGCAACAGCCCCAGCGCCGCGCACGTGATGATCAACCCGCTTCCCCCAAAGCTTACCAGGGGCAATGACAGACCCTTCGTCGGCACGCTAACCGTTGCCACGGCAATGTTGATCACCGCCTGCAGTGCAACCATGGTTCCCACTCCGAACGCCAACAGGCGCCCGAAATTGTCTTTCTTCTCTTTCAAGGTTTCCCAGGCGCAATACAAAATTCCCAGGTAAAGCGCGATCGTCAGCAGCGCGCCGAAGAATCCAAGCTCCTCACAGATCACCGAGAAAATAAAATCCGTCGTATCTTCCGGCAGATACCCCAGCTTCTGAATCCCATTGCCCAGCCCGCGCCCCGCGAAGCCGCCGGTCGCAAAGCTCAGCAGGCTCTGAATCATGTGATACCCCTCGCGCGTCGGGTCCGCATAAGGGTTGGCAAACGCGGTGATGCGCCGCCAGCGATAATCCTTGTGCATAACAAACCACGCTGCGATCGCCAGAACCGGTGGAATCGTCAGCGCCAGATGCCGCCACCGTACCTTGCCCGCCAGCAGCATCGTGAGCGCCGCCAGCGCGATCAACGTCGCCGTGCCGAAATCCTCAATCACCACCAAAAGACATAGCACACAAATCGGCACCATCGTCGGCAGGAAACCGGTAAAGAATTTGTCCATATTGACCGGCCGCCGCGTCAGCCAATACGCCAGGTAAATTACCACCGCCCATTTCGCCAGCTCAGAAGGTTGAATCTGAATCGGCCCCAGCTTGATCCACCGCCGCGCGTGATTCACCGACATCCCAACGCCCGGCACCAGCACCACCAAATTGGCGACCGCCGCAACCACAAGAATCCAGAAAATCGGGCTGCGCCAAATCGTTTTCGGCGCACGGGCCAGCCATCCGTAATCAATCGCTCCCACAATAAAGAACGTCGCCAGCGCAACCGCCGCGAAGATAGCGTGCTTCGTCCCTTTGCTCGTCCATTGCGACTGATCGACCACATTGGTTGAGGCCGACTGAACCATCAAAACCCCAAGCAGCAAAAGCCCCATGACACAAAGCGTCAGCACATCGCGGATGCGCAATTGATAGATCGAACTTAGCATTCCGTGTTTGTTATCGGACGAAGCCGCAGCTCACCATGAATGATGGTTCCGCGGCTTAAAATTCCGCCGAAAGGGCGTTCTGGCGGCAATTAATTGCACTTATCGCAGCTTGATCGTCGCCAGCGCGACCATCGCCAGCATCGCCCCAATCAGCCAGAATCGAATCACCACCTGCGTTTCAGCCCATCCCTTTTTCTGAAAATGATGGTGCAGCGGCGACATCAGAAAAATGCGCCGGCCCTCGCCATACTTCCGCCGCGTGTATTTAAACCAACCGACCTGCAGAATCACCGACATCGCCTCAGCCACGAAAATCCCGCCACACAAAACCAGCAGCAATTCCTGCCGAATCACAATCGCTATATACCCCAGCAATCCGCCCAGCGCCAGCGACCCCGTATCCCCCATGAACACCGCTGCCGGGTTGCAATTAAACCAGAGAAAACCCAGGCACGCCCCAACCATCGACCCGGCAATAACCGCCATCTGCGCGCTGTTGGGAATCTGCGGCAGAAACAGATATTGCGCCAGGCCCATCGATCCGAGCTGATATCCCTGGATTAATGCCAGAATCAGGAACGTGAAACTAACGATCGCGGAACATCCCGCCGCCAGACCATCCAGCCCATCCGTCAGGTTCACCGCATTGCTCGTGCCCGTCAGCACCACCGTTCCCACGAGGATGAACATCGCCGGCGCCAGCCGCAGACTCAGATTCTTAAAAAACGGAAAGTACAACGTATGACTCGTGACATTCGCGCTGTAGTAATAGGTGAAGAACGAGAGCAGCACGCCCAGCCCAATCTGGAACAATATTTTTTCCAGCGACGTCAATCCTTGCCTGCTGATCTGGCCGCCCGGGGGCAATGCCGCTGCCCGACGGCGCGTGGTCAGCTTCAGCCAGTCATCCACCGCGCCCAGTGCGCCAAGCCAGACCAGGCAGATCACCGCCATCCGCACATAAAAGTTGCTTAGATCGGCCAGCAGCAGGGTGGTCAGCGCGATCGAAAATATAATCAGAATGCCACCCATCGTCGGCGTGCCCACTTTGGATCGCATCAGCTCATTCATCTGCGCCTGATCGAAGTTGGCCGCATCTCCGATCTTTTGCAGGCGAAGCCAGCGAATCGTTCGCGGTCCCAGCAGCATCACCAGCGCAAAGCTGAGAATAACCGCGACGGTCGATTGAAAGGTGACATCATTAAAAACGCGGAGAAACCCAATGTGATGCGCTTCAAGCCAGAGGTGATTGCGGAGCAAAAGATAAAGCATGATATGACTTGCCCGCAGCCCTGTGAACGCAAACCTTCTGCTCAGTTCAAACTACTTCGGCCAGCTTTTTCTGCCACGTTGTAATTTCCCGGGCAATTGCCTCCAGGCCAATGGCGCGCGATCCTTTCAACAACACCAGATCGCCCTTGCGCAGCCCACTCACCATCGCCTTCGCCGCGGCGGCGGCATCGGGGTAATACCGCACCGCATGCGGCTCAAGCCCGCAATCCATCGCCTCCTGCGCGATCGATCGTGCAGCCGTCCCGATGCAGACCAATTGATCCGGTGGAAAATCGCGACCGAGAAACTGCCCGATTTCCCGATGGCACGATTCCGAAGCCTCGCCCAGTTCACGCATATCGCCCAGCGCGGCAATCCGCCGCCCGCCGGTCGGCAGCGCTGCCAGTGTTTGAATTGCCGCTTTCATCGAAGCGGGGTTGGCGTTATACGCGTCGTTCAACACGCGAATTCCGCCCACATCCGTCAGTTGCAGCCGCATATCCGGCCCGTTTGCCAATTTCAAATTCTCCGCGATGTCCTGATCCGCAAGCCCCATTTCACGCCCGATCGCAATCGCCGCCAGCGCGTTTACCGCTGCATGCTGGCCCAGCAGCGGCACATACCACCGCAGCGCATCCCGCCCCAAAGAAAATTCCGTTCCATTTGCGTCGCAAACAATATTGGAAACGATCAGGTCGTTCGACGCAGCAAATCCGAACGTGATCGTTCGCCCTTCAAAGCTTTCAACAGCCGCCAGCAATTCGGCGTCATCGCCATTGATGATCAATAACCCATCATGCCGCAAGCCATCCACGATCCGCGCGTTTTCCTGTCGAACTCCAGCAAGATCCACGAGGCCTTCCAGATGCTCCGCCGAGCAATTGGTGATGACCGCGATATCCGGATTAGCCATCCGCGCCAGCGGCGCGATTTCGCCCGGATGATTCGTTCCGATCTCCAGCACCAGGTAATCCTGAACAACATCCGCGGGAAAAATGGAAAGCGGCACGCCGATATCGTTGTTAAAACTTTTGGGTGAAATCGTTCCGCGCAGCGCTGGTGAAAGAACGGAATGAATCAGATATTTGGTGCCCGTCTTTCCGTTGCTGCCCGCGACGGCGATTACCTTCCCACGCAAATGCTGCCGCACATGCGCCGCTAGCCGGCCCATCGCCCGCTTCGTGTCTTCAACTTCAACCAGGCGAAGATCCGCCGGCGCGTCCGTGGGACAATGATCCACGAGGGCCGCCACCGCGCCGCCCTCGGCGGCCGCTGACAGATATTCGTGTCCATCAAACCGATCGCCGCGCAGCGCGACGAACAACGATTGCGCCTGCATTTCCCGCGAATTGCTGCAAACAAACCGAACCAGCGGCGACCACGTCGAAGTCTCCCGCGAATTTCTCGCCCCAACCGCCTGCCGGATTTCCGCAAGGGTCAGTGGATTCATGATCGATTCACTCCCGCTGTCATCAGCACGCGCGTCGCTTCTTCCACGTCATCAAAATGAAATTTCACGTCGTTGATAATCTGATAATCCTCATGCCCCTTGCCCGCCAGGATCACAACGTCACCCGCATCGGCATCGGTCAGGATTTTCTCGATCGCGGCCCTTCGGTCCGGCTCACGAACGATCGGCGTCGAATGATTTCGACCAAAACCGGTGAAGATATCGTCCAGGATTTGCGCCGGGTTTTCCTTGCGCGGATTGTCGCTGGTGACATAAACCGCATCCGCAAGCCGCGCGGCCGTTCGCGCCATGCGCGGCCGCTTGGTTCGATCGCGATCCCCACCGCACCCAAAGAGCACCCGCAGCTTCCCGCGCGTCAGCGGGCGCATCGCCGTCAGCACGTTTTCCAGCGCATCATCGGTGTGCGCATAATCCACCAGCACCGCGAAAGGCTGCCCCGCGCGCACAGCCTGAAGCCGTCCCGGCGCTCCCGGCGCATCCTTTAATCCGCTGGCAATCTGATGCACCGAAAGGCCAAAAACTTCCCCGACGATCGCCGCGGCCGTCAGCGCGTTGGCGATGTTGTGTTTCCCGATCAATCCCACTTCAACTTCCGCCTGTCCGTCGGGTGTATGCAGAATGAAATGCGATCCTTCCGCCGTCACCGCGATGTCTCGCGCGCGGTAATCCGCGTTCTTCCCAAATCCGAAGCGGATGATTCTTCCCTTGCAGCCGGCCGTCATGGTTGCCGACCACTTGTCCTCAGCATTCACAATCGCAACAGCATCGTCGCCCAATCCCTTAAACAGCATCGCCTTTGCGGCTGCGTATTTCTCCATCGTGCCGTGATAATCAAGATGATCGCCCGTGAGATTCGTGAAAGCTGCTCCCGCGAAATGAATTCCCGCGGCACGGCTTTGCTGCAGCGCGTGGCTGGAAACTTCCATCGCGCATGCCCTGCAACCACGTCCGCGCATCCGCGCCAGAAGTCCGGCCAGCTCAACCGCGCCGGGCGTCGTCAATTCCGAGGGGTGTACCGCTCGGCCATCATCCACTTCAACAGTGCCGATCATTCCGCAGCGGATATTGAATTTCCGCAGCACATGGCGGATGAGGTACGCGGTCGTGGTCTTACCGTTCGTTCCCGTTACGCCCACCACGCGCAGTTTCTGAGCTGGATGATGAAAGAAGATGTGCGCCAGCAAGCCAGCCGCTGCCGCTGGATCGCTCACCACCACCTGAGGCAGAGAACATCCCGAAACCCGCGCCGAAGCCACCAGGGCCACCGCGCCACGCGCCTGGGCATCAGCGACGTATTTCAGACCTTGCCCGGATCGGGCGATAAACAGGTCACCGGGCTGAACCAGCCGCGAATCGTCGGCTATGCCGCGTATTTCGATTTTGGGAATGTCGGTCAGGCTTTTGGCAGGGTCAAATTCAGCAAAAAGTTGATGCAGAAACACTGGGACGTCCCTTTCCCAATCAGGTGCGGTAGCGCGTGAAAACGACACCCAATTTCATCGGCAGGCTTCCGTGCCTGTATGGAAGAATTCTACCGAACAGATGAGCAGATGCAATGTAATCGCGGCCACAACCCGCGTGTATTACCTAAACTTTTTGCCAGCCAAGGGTTCCCGCAAGCCAGCCGCGGCGTCGTTATCCGAGATAAACAGTCTGGCCAGGCCGAATCTGCTTCAACGGCAGCGGCTTGGACCGCAGTGCCTCCGAAGTTGGCGCATACAGGGCCGATATCTCAATCTTCGCATCCGGTTCGTTGTTCAGGACCGGCACTTCCACGCCGGCCTCGCGCAACCAGCGCGCGGCGCGACGGACCTGGTCTCGCCGGCAGGTCTCGGGCGAATCCACCCCCTCGGCATTCTTTACGGCGGAGAACTCCTCGGATCGATCCGTCGTGTAGACCATCGCGTTTCGGGCCAGAGGGATGGCATCGAACACAAACTGTTCCAGCTTCACGGCGTTGGGCTTGTCCGGCTTCACCGTGTCGCCCTTGGCATCAATAAACGGCACCTTTTTTTCGGCGCGGTGCCAGGGGAGATTCAGCCGGCCACCTTCGTTCAGCCGCTCGACAAATCCCACCCGCAGCGTGTGGATGCCGATCGACCCCATGCCAAAACGAAGCGTGCCATCTGGATTCGTCTGCACGGCCAGACTTTCGGGAAGATCGCTGTACTCAATGATTTGCAGCACATCATCACCCATCACGAAATTTCCCACGCGTTCCATGGCGTTGGCCTTGGGGACGGCCTTGCTGGACATCTCGCTGCCGGTGAGATCGTGGAGGCCCAAAAACAGGGGGTCGATGCAGTGGACCAGGGGGTTATCGACTTGAAAGTATGACAAATGCTCGATGCCGCGCTTTTGCATGTCGGCGAGGGCGCCGCTCTTAAAAATCGCTCGCAGGCTGCCGCCATGACCATCGGGGGAAAGCGCCAGGGAATCCTGCTCGCCCAGCAGTAATTTACCGTCATGGGCAAAGGCTGGCATCATCCCTTGTGGAAAGAAGACGATGGAATTCTCGTCGTATCCAAAGAACTTATGCTTATCGAAGAACGCGCGGGTTGCTACATCGTTCACATCGCTGGTCATGACGTACCAGGGAATGATTCGCCCGCTTTGGCGGCTGTGGGCTGTCAATTGCTCGGCAAAGACCTGAAACAGCGGTTTATTCTTAATTGGCGTGACCGGGTATTCGCCTTTGGGTCCGTCATACCCCAAGCGCGTTCCCTGGCCGCCCGCCACCAGAAATGCCCCGACCTTGCCACCGGCCAGCAGCTCCTGGCCACGTTTTTCGGCATCCTGATATAGCGCCCGCCGGCTCGCATCTGGAAATCGTGGAAAAGCCCGCACCGGCTGGATGTCCTTCGGCAGCGGAATGGGCGGTTTCCGGCGAACGTGGGATTCCGCCAGCTCGTTCAGGTTCTCCAGATCCATTGCGGAAAGCTGGGCAACGAGCGACTGCCGCGATGACGATTCCAGCGCACTATAAAACCGCAGCACGTGTTCCTGACCGATGGCCGCCAGTTTTTTGCGCAATGTGCCGATGTCCATGAGACCTGCCTTGCGATAGATCGTGCTTCTGCGAGGGGTTCCGCCGCGAGGCTGCCTCCAAACAACCAACTTTGCCCAACAGCGGAAATGCCGACTGGCGTACGAATATCGCAAAACCGCCGCGGTGGCAACTGGGCGTTCTCATATCCAGTGTGCCTCGGATACGGTTGTTTTTTAGGAAATCTCACATTGTCTCACAATGTCCCATTCCCCCCCCCCGGTTTGTGAGACATTTTTAGGTTTCTTGTTGTTTAGCGTTGGATTTGGGTCTAAATAAAATCTCCTTTTTACATGACTCTGTCGAGAGTTTACGGCCGGCGAAATTGTGGGCGCATTTTGTTTGGGGCCATTGCCGAACTTTATCCTAACATTCTATTTTAGTCAAGGGAAAAATCGTTCAAGATAAACGGGAGTTTATCGGTGAAAGGAGAGCGCCGCATTCGGGACAGCGCTGGCTATCGATGCCGATCAGCAGGTAGCCGCACGAGCGGCAATGGGGCTGCTCACCTTGTCTGGGCGGCCAAAGCCCCTGTTTGACGAGGGCTGCGCCCAAAAGGAGCAAGCCGACGGCGCAAAGAATCGCGATGACCAGAAAAGAACCCTGTTGCGCCATGCGGGCACTTTTACCACGCTATTCAAAGCGCGTGAAGGACGACGATGGTCTGGTCATCATTGGGATGTCCGTTGCCCTGGAACACTTCCACAGCGTGTTTAATTTGCTTGATAACGTCCGGCGCCCCCTGCGTTGTTTCGCCCAGGGTTTGGGAAATACCCTCCAGGCCGAACATGGCGCCATCGGGGGCTAGGGCTTCGACAATTCCGTCGGTGTAAATCACCACGGTATCTCCGGGCTGAAGATCGAGGTTGGTCTGTGTGTAGATAATTTCGGGATCAATGCCGAGTGGTATTTCGCCCACGGCATTGAGCAATGACTGCGTGCCCGTGACGGATTGATACATGGGAGGATTATGCCCGGCGCGGCTGTAGATGATTCGCGAATTGGCGGGCTCATAAAAAGCCAGGAAAGCGGTAACGAATGAAGCGTTGATTCGCATGGCACATAGCTGGCGGTTGAGGTGCCGCAGCGCGTCGGCGGGGCCGGCGACATCGCGGCGCGCTGCGTGAAGAATCGCGTGCACCATGGCCATGACGACAGCCGCCGCGGGGCCGTGGCCGGAGGCGTCGGCCACGAAGATGGCCCAACGTTCGATCACTTCTTCCTGATCGTGCGGGGTGTGCAGGCGAATGAGGTCGTACATATCCCCGCCGGCCAGTTCAAATGTCTGATAAAGAACAGCCAGCTCCAGGCCGGAAATGGGGGGCAGATCGTGGGGCAGCAGCGATCGTTGTATGCGGGCGATCTCGCGCACCTGGTTGTCGATAAAATCATGGGCGGTTTGAAGCTCGACGGCAGTGTATATCTGGTTGACCAGGGCCGTCAGGGCACTGACGCGCAATACAAACTCGTCCAACCCATCCATGGTGTATTGCTCGGAATCGCGATCAAACAGGACCGCAAAATCCATCGGGAAGGGAGTGGGCGGAATCGACGCGACAATGGCTGAATGAATGCCGGGAAGAATCGTTCCCAGATGTGGATCGGCGGAGAGATCGACGGGATCGGTGACGTGGGATTCCCCCGCGCCGATGATCGTGCCGAGAAACCCGCCTTCGTAAATCGGCAATTCGTGGTACCGGTGGGCGTGCTGGGCCGGAACGTGCTCGGTGCCGTCGGCGTAGCGCAGTCGGGTGATGCGAAATTGGCCCGGCGGGAGGCCGCGCGTGCAAAGGTAGACGAAGGCCGAGTCGCCATAAACCTGCCTCATGGCCTCGGAATACCTGTAGATTGCATCGGCGGGATCTTTGACATGCCGGAGTTTTTCAATCAGATCAAGGAAAACTCGGATTTTTGGGCTGGCGGAAATTCGAACCATATCAGGAATTCTCCGTACCAAGCATAGCGATCCAAGCGGAGGAGCATAATTCGGAAAGTATTTGGAGTTATGAGGAAGGGTGGCTAAGATAATCGGACCTGGTGCTCGGGCAGCGGAAGAGCACCAGAACCCATCGGAATGCCTGTTTCAGGTCAGTAATGCAGCGGAATGCGGAAACACGTTTGGTACAGTTCGTTTCTTCCTAAATTTTGTTATCGCCTAAGTATAAGGCCGTTCAAAAGTCGCGCTTGATGACTACCGATACTGGTTGGGGTCGGCGTCGTTTCGGTTGGCGGGGAAGAGAAGCTTTGTCTTCTCGGAAATGCTCGCAGCAGGACGTGGATCTTGATCTGTAGAGATCAGGCGAATCCACGCGGAACGATTTTAACGCTGGACTCAAATACTATGGCATCCGCCGCTGTTCAATCAGGCTTGCAACTGTACCTCCGGCAGATCAATCAGTCACCATTGTTGACTGGCGACGAGGAAAAAGCGCTCGCTCGTCGGATCATCAATGACAACGATCCGGCGGCGCGCGAACGCATGGTTCGCTCGAATCTGCGCCTGGTCGTCAATATCGCAAAAAATTACGTCAATCGCGGCTTATCGCTGCCGGATCTGATCGAAGAAGGCAATATCGGGCTGCTCAAGGCGGTTGAGGGATTCGATCCGGAAAACGGGTCGCGCTTCAGCACCTATGCAAGTTGGTGGATTAAACAGGCGATCAAGCGCGCGCTGATCAATAGCGTGCAGCCGATTCACATCCCCGCGTACATGGTTGAGATGATGTCCAAGCTTAAGCAGGCGATGCGCGAGCTGGAACATAAGCTTGATCGGCTTCCATCAATCGATGAGCTTTCGGCCCATATGAAGATGCCGGCCAAGAAGCTGCGGATCATCAGGAAAGCGGTGAAGGCGTATTACTCGCCCACGCAGTCTGGCAGTGCCGACGGTGAGTTGACGATTAATGAACTGGTTGCTGACACCAATACCCCAACCCCGGACGAAATTGTCTGCGATAGTGACGATCTTCGGCAACTAGGTGAGCTGATGGAAACCATCGACACCCGCGCTGCCCGCATCCTGAAGCTGCGCTATGGCTTGGACGGTGGGGACCCGCTGACTCTCAAGGAAATTGGCGAGCAGATCGGGCTTACGCGCGAACGCGTCCGGCAGATTGAGCATGAATCATTGCTTAAACTGAGGGATGCGATGTTGGAGAAAGCGTAATACATTAAATTCAATCCGCGATGATAAGTGGAGAAATTGCGGAGGAAGAACGAACCCATGGGTAACACCGTGGGTTTTGTTTTTTGGAGATTGCGCGTGTTTGATTACAATGGCCCTATGTACCGGTCTGGCCTGTCATAATTCGATACATGGCGACCGTTTCTTGAACTTGCCTCTCAAAGGTGAAATTTTTGCGGATTTGTTCCGCGCCCTGGATTCCCATGGCCGCAAGGGCTTTTGGATCAGCCAGGAACGAGATTGCACCTTGAATAAAGGCATCTTTCTTTATGGGGGTTGAGCGGCCGGTGACGCCTTCGATTATGAGGTCAGCGGTGCCGCTGGTGCGGGTACGAAGGACGGGGATGCCCGCGCACATTGCTTCGGCGCAAACCAGGGAGAATCCCTCGCGCCGGCTTGGAAGCAAAAGTGCGTCGGCGGCGTGGTAGAGGGGCAGAGGCTCGCGATGGCCAAGCATCTTGACACGATTGGCCAGGCCCTGGTCAGTGATGCGCTGCTGTAAATCCGCCGCGTCGGGACCTTCTCCGGCCAGCAGAATTCGCAGGTTGGGGAGCGCGCTCCTCGAATCGGCGGCGAGGTCTAACATCCATGGGACGTTCTTCACCTCGTCCATGCGACCGATGAAGAGCGCGACCAGATCGCCATCAAGAAGACCCAGCGCGCGCCGTGCTGCGGAACGGGTTTGCGCTTCTACCCGAGGAAAGTGGTTTGGATCGATTCCATGAGGAATCAGGGTGATGTGCGCGGGTGGGAGCTTGCAATCGTCGATCAGCCATTGGCGGGCATCGGTGGCGGCAGCGTGTGTGTGATCTCCGTAATCGGTCAATAACCGCCATATTCCCGTTACCGGCATGTGCGAGAGGTGCAATGTATAGAGCACAGGGGGTTTGCAGGTTCGCTGCAACTGCCGGGCGACAAGGGTAGATTTGCGGTAATGCGCGTGGATCAGATCGACGGGATGCTGGGCCAGATGGGTCCGCAGTATTTGCCTGCTGCGCCAAAGACCAAGAGGACCTCCATTTAGAGGGACATCGATCCACGGCCATGGCGCCGCGGCAAAGCGATCGTGCCAGGGGCCGCGCTGGCCGGCGATGGTCACATCATGCCCGGCGGCATGCATGGCGCCGCATAAATCCAGAAGATAACGACTCAGCCCGCCCGGGTCAGAGCCGGCGGTTAGATGAAGAATTCGCAGCGGCTTTTCCGTGGTCATTGGCGTTTCTTTGCTTCAAATTGGCATTGAGGCTGCGATGGGGCGCGATGATCCTCGCCTTTGATTCCGATATAGTAATAGTTGCATTGCAATCGGCTAGGGCCCTGGACCGTGGCGGCCGATAACGATGCCGACCGATAACGTGGCGGACTCGGTGAGTTACCCGGAAATCAATGCTTGACGTTTTGATTCAAACCCATAATGAAGAGTTGAACCTGCCGCATACGCTGGCCAGCGTTGAAGGGCTGGCACGCCGCGTTTTCGTGGTGGATAGCGGGTCGACAGATCGCACGCGCGAGATTGCATTGCAGGCCGGGGCGGCATTCATCCACAAGGCCTGGGAAGGTTATGCCCGACAGAAAAACTGGGCATTGGATAATCTTCCATTTGAGTCGGAATGGGTGCTGATTCTTGATGCGGATGAATCAATCAGTCCCGCGTTAAAGGAAGAACTGAGAAACATCGTCTCGCGGCCGGCGACGGAGCTTCGCCCGACGGGGTATTACATTAATCGGCTGACCATTTTCATGGGGCGTGAGATTCGACACTGCGCCTACTTTCCCGCGTGGAACCTGCGTCTGTTCAAGCGCGGGATGGCGCGCTACGAAGAGCGCGAAGTTCATGAACACATGATTGTCCAGGGGCCGACCGAGCACTTGAAGAATCTCCTGTTTCACGAAGACCGGCGCGGTCTTGAGCATTTCATTGCCAAGCACAATCGCTATTCGACGCTCGAGGCCACCGAAATTTATCGACAACGGGAAAAATGGCCCGGGCTGAAGCGCTTTTATTCCGATCGCGTGGCGCGGCGCCGATGGGTGAAATATCGCCTGGCGCCCAAGCTGCCCATGCCCTGGCTGCTGCGGTTCTTTTATATGTATTTCATTCGCGGCGGATTTCTCGACCGCCGGGCCGGGTTAAACCTATGCCTGCTGATCAGCAGCTACGAGCTGTTCATTCGCGCCAAGCACAATGAACTGGTGCGAACGGGGGGCAAAGACCCCAGCGGCATTGGTGGTCTGGCGATGTCCGAAGGGGGCGTCCGGACGATTGAAAACCAGGCCATCGTCATTCAAATTGCCGAGCCTGTGCGCACCAAGCTGGAGCCAATGATTGCGGAGCCGGTTGTTCCGCCTGAACAGCCGCGTGCGGCCTCGGTCGCCAAAGTGCCCGTGGCGGGGGGAAATTGGCGCGCCCAAACAGTTCGACGAGAAGACAGCCCCTGGAAACCGATGGAAAACATAAAACGCGCGCTTTGGATGCTCGTTCGCGGAGCACTTTTCCGCCCATCATTCCACAACTGGTATGGGTGGCGACGCCTCCTGTTGAGGCTATTTGGGGCGAAGCTTGGGCGCGATGTGCGCATTCGCCCCACGGCGGCGGTGGAAATTCCCTGGAATCTGGAAATTGGCGACGGAGTGATTGTTGGCGACTATGCCATTCTGTATTCCCTAGGCAAGATTACGATAGGGAGGGGGGCGGTTATCAGTCAATTCGCGCATTTGTGCGCGGGCACTCACGACTATTCCTCCCGGCGATTTCCGTTACTTAAACCGCCGATATCAATTGGTCAGGACGTCTGGATCGCAGCCGACGCATTCGTGGGTCCTAATGTCACCATTGGCGACCGGGCGGTGGTCGGCGCCAGGGCGACGGTTGTAAAGGATGTGCCGACGGATCAGGTCGTGGTGGGTCCCGGCGCAACGGTTATCAAGCAGCGTATATTTAAGGACTAGAGCATTGCTCTAGAGCCACTTATAGTATTTGACCATTTTTACGCAACTGGGCGGGAATTGAGGCCGATCCAAGGAATCGGGAAACAATTTTGGTCCAGGACCGTTAAGGGAATATGTTGGGGCGTAGGCAGGCGACAATCTCGGCGGGCGCACTTGTTTCTCTAGCTGCGTTTTATGCGGGGGATGCGCGTGTATTTTTTTTGAACACCATGCGTCAGATTCCAAAGCGTTACTGGTCCGATTATGGCTTCGCATTATTTTGTGTCGCGGTTGCCCTTGCGACGATTTGGCTTTATCCGCCCCTCATTGACCGCGGGATGTTTGGTCTGTTAATTGCGGCGGTCAGCCTTGCGGCTTGGCGCGGTGGATTCGGGCCGGCGATGGTGGCGTTGGTCGCATGCGTCCTTCTGACGATGTGGATGCTCCCACCCGCCGATTCGTTGCGGGTTTCCAACCCGCAGGATGTTGGCCGCCTGATTGTATTTATTTTCGTTTCCCTTCTCATTAGCTCACTGCATTCCGCCCGCGCCAGGGCTGAAAGGTTGAAGGAACAAACCGAGCAGCGGCTGAGCTTTGCGCTTGAATCATCAGGGGTGGCTTGCTGGGATGTCGATCTCCGCTCGGGCACATTCTGGAAATCCCCCAATCTGGCTGAGATTTATGGGCGGGCACCTTCTGATTTTGCGAACACCTACGAAGGATTTTTCGCCTATATTCAGCCCGAAGACCGCGATTTTTTCCGGCTGGCTTCCATCAGGGCGGGTGAAAAACAGCGCGATTACGATATTTCCCACCGCGTTATTTGCGCGGATGGCTCAACGCGCCTGGTGACAACGCGTGGCAGGATGTATCTGGACGATTCAGGTCAGGTGATCCGCATGGTTGGCACCGTGCATGAGCGCGATCAATCCCGCGTTATTGGGGGTGGCGAGCCGCGCCAGGACAACGGCACACTTCTCTCCTCAGCAAACTAACTCCAGGATTTTCCGAGCGCCCGATCGTAAGCATCGAGCATTTGCCGCGCGACGATGGGCCATGTGTAACGGGCGACAACAAGTTCGCGCCCGGCGCATCCCATGAGCCGCGCTGCCGCGGGGGCGGCAAGAATCCGTCCGATGGCGCCCGCAATTTCGTCCGCATTCAATTCGGTAATGATTCCGGCTCCAAATTCAGCAACCTGGGGAAAATGGCAAGATCTGGAAATAACCACTGGCGCTTCGCAGGCCATTGCCTCGGTGATGGCAAGGCTGAAGCCTTCCTGGCGGCTTGGAAGGCAAAAGCAATTACAATCGACCAGCGCCTGAAGTTTCTCCGGGCCGTATAGGGGACCGACGAGATCGACCTGATGGTCGATGCCGAGCTGGCGAATCTGGCTTTCGAAAGGCGCCCGCGCCCCGTCGTCCGGTCCGGCTACAACCAGACGGGTATCGGGAAATTGCCTGGCTACGATGGCAAAAGCGTCGGCGAGATAATCCAGTCCTTTTTTATAATGCAGTCGGCTGAGGAACAGCACAAATGGCTTGTCACCGAGGCGCGGGCGAAGGGCCCGGAACTTGCCTTTTTCTGGAAGAGGAGAGAGCTCTTCGAGAAAGATACCGTTGGGAATTATTTCGGGGCGACTTCCCAGTCGAAGAGGCGTGGTGAGGGCGAACTCGTCCTTATTAAGAAAATGGAGAAATGCGGCCCGGTTGAGCATGCCGCGATAGCCCATGGCCAGAGCCAATCGCTTCTTCCATCCCTTCTGGGAGATGGCCCAGGGATCGAGCATGCCGTGGGGAGTGAGAACGAAGGGGACGCCTTTTTTTCGGGCTACGGATGAGACAGCATAAATGATCGGATCCCACACACCGTGGAGATGCACCAGATCGGCCTGGGCGACCCATACGGCGCTTAGTTTATGAGCATTGCGCGCCAGTAAATGTTCCGCTCGCGTAAAGGTGGGCAGATATTGAAGATCGACTTTGTCGAGGTCGGGGATGGTGGAGAGAGAGGTCCGAATATTGTCGTCGGCGCCTTGGAATTGATACGAAAGAATGCGGGTCTGATGTCCGAGGGCGGCCTGGGCGGCTGCAAGGCGCGTTGCAACCATTGGGGGGCCTCCCGTTTTGGGGTCTAGCGACGGAATAGCGTGAAGGATTCTCATTGTTTTTAGCGGGCCGCCAATTTCGTCGATCTTGAAGGAAGGAGAGATATGGGTTTCTCCACCCGGTTCTGGAATAGTTGGATGGCCGAACGTATTGTATCAAAGATAAACGAAGGATCACATCTCCTGATAATGGCGCGGTTTCCGTTTGAAGCGGCAGACGAGTCGGGATGGTTCCAGCGACGGGCATTGCCATGGATTTCAAGCGGAGTGGCGAAGTCATGAGGCGTCTGTACCAACCGATCGGCCGCGCGCTGAAATATGGTGTGCTGAAGGAACTGGCGGAGCGTCAAATCGTCACTCAGCGCGTGGGAGATGCCACTGGGGCAGCCCGCGCCGCATTCCTGATCGGTTGCGGCCGCTCGGGGACCACGATTGTTGGAGAAATTTTCAGCGATCATCCCGAGGTTCTCTATTTTTTTGAACCGTATCACCTTTGGGGGACGATCGATCCATCGATTGATGTGCTGAACCTTTATCATCTGGGGGCCAGCCGGTTACTGGTTGATGGTCATCATTGCACCGCCGAAGCCAAGCGCCGTTTCCACCAGCTTTTAATTGAACCCGCGCGCCGCACCAACGCTGCTCTGGTTCTGGAAAAGACTCCATTCAATGCGTGCCGGATCGGGTTTATTGAAGAGCTCAGGCCGGGTAGCAAATACATTCACATGATGCGGGACGGCGTTGATGTCGTAAGGTCGATCGGACGGCTTTCGCTGGATCGCACCTATTCGATTGCCGGTCGCAATCAGCTGAACCGATGGTGGGGGCGCGGCGGCTGCAAATGGACGGCGCTTGCGGAAGACGGTGTTGCCGCGGGCTATTTTCCCGATGAGGTTTCGCTGCTGAAAAGTTACGAGTCGATGGGCGCTTACGAGTGGCTGGTCTCCATGGGGGAAATCGATCGTTGGCGCGACCGGCTGGGCGATCGCATTCTGGAGATGAATTACGAGCATTTGACTCGTGACCCGGTCAGTTCGGTGAAACAGTTATGTCAATTTCTGTCGCTTTCGATGCCTCGGGCCTGGATGGAGCGTTCGATTCAGAAGATAGGCCGGGAGCGTCACAATCGTGGAGCACCGCTACTGTTGCCGCCCAAAATGGCGGCGGCGTTCAATGACTATCAAATGCGATTTGGATTTGCTGGACGCGCCGAGGAGGGAATGGCGGAATCCTCGAAGTTTCAGATTGCAATTATCTCCAATGAGCCTACGCCGTATCGGCTACATGTACTAAAGCGTCTGACCACCGAACTGGATGTAGTCAAAATTCACAACATTTTTACGCACACGATTTCCAATCCCAGCATGCCCTGGCAGATGAAGATAGGCACGGAGCTGAATTCGGTTTTCTTCCCAACCCACCACTTGATTCCCGGACGCTATCTTTCGCCAAGAAACTTTTCACTCTTCAGGGATATCTGCAAATACATCATCAAGAACGACGTGCGAATGGTCGTTCTGTTGGGCTACAACGACCTGACGCGGCTGATGCTGATCAGTTGGGCCCGGCGCAAGAAAATTCCGCTGGTGCTGTGCGGTGATTCGAACATTTTTGCCGAAGGTCGGCAGCCCGCGCATTTGCGATGGATCAAGCGGCGCTATCTGCGCTGGATCCTGAAGCGTTTGGCGGGGCTTATGCCAATGGGCACCTGCGGCCGCGCCTTTTTCCGTTTGTATAGCGATCATAACCTTCCCGAATTTTTGTTTCCGTACGAGCCGGATTACGCGGCGCTTCGCCGCCCCGAGCAGGGAAAGGTGGACGCGTTCTGCCGGAAGTTCTCCCTTGCCCCTGATCGCCGGCGACTCTTGTATTGCGGAAGATTGGTGCGCGTAAAACGGGTGGACGTGCTGATTGAAGCGTTCGCCAGAATTGCCGTCGCGCGTCCTGATTGGGATTTAGTTATTGTCGGCGACGGACCGCTTCGCGCTCAGCTGGAAACACTTATGCCCGATGCGCTCCGCGATCGCATTAAATGGCTGGGGTTTTTGCAGTTTGATGAAGCCGCGCTGGCGTATCACGCATGCAATGTGCTGGTGCACCCCAGTGAATATGAGCCGTGGTCGCTGGTGATTAACGAGGCGCTGGCCTGCGATCTTCCCGTCGTCGCGACGTCCGTTGTCGGCGCCGCGGTGGAACTGGTCTGTCATAACGACAACGGCCTGATCGTCCCTCCGCGGAGTGTCGAAGCGCTGGCCGATGCTTTATGGGACATTACCATCGGGAACCGATATTTGGAGATGAAATCGCGCTGTGCGGAAATGCTTGACCGTTGGCGCCGCGCGGCTGATCCCGTGGATGGGGTCCGGCAGGCATTGAAGCACTTTGGTATGCTATGGCGGGGGCCAGCTCAGCTCGGTTCGACAGGACAGCGACCCGACAGTCCATCACAGCAGCCGCAAAGCCAGCAAAACCCCTAAGACCGCACGATTTCTAACGCCCCTCCCCATTTGGAACCGATGACAAAAAAGAACGTATATCTATTGGATACCAATAGTTGAAGCGATCTTAGACTGTCGCGCAATCGAGCTGATATCAACGGTGTCTAATGGTATGAAAGGGAAACGAAGGCGGCCCCATGATTGGCAAATACACATTTTCGCTGAACGGTGATCAATATCTTGGCGCGTTTGAAAGCCGATCCGAGGCGGTGTGCGAAGCGATCAAGGCCGCCCACCGAGCCGCGCAATCCCCGGCGACGGTTTATGTGGGCCGAATGGTATTGGGGGATCCCAAATCCGGAGGGCATGCCCGGGCGGTTCTCGCAAATATGGGCGCCCGCGCTCGTGAAGAGTTTGGCGATGCAGGGTCGCATTACCTGGCGGGTCTTAGCAAGCCACAGATTGAATCGCTGGATGAAGCCATCGAACTGGTGATTACCGGGTGGCTGCAGCGCAATGAGTTGATGCCCACTTTCTTCAAGGTTGAGGCCATCGGCGAATATCTTGTGCCCGCGGAAATGTCGGTGTCGCACTCGGGCAATTCTGTAAATGGCGAAGTTCAAGAGATCGGCAGTGGCGACTACGAGATGTAATTTGACGTAATTTGGCCTTGATTCGAAGCTTCAGCAGATCCCACCGCGAGAAATCCCCCTTCCCCCGCCTCGTTGCGCAAGCTATATCTCGGGTCCAAAGGAACGACCCAATGCCTATTCGCGTTACCGTCTGGAGCGAATTTCGTCACGAGAAGCGCAATCCCAAGGTCGCCGAGGTGTATCCCGAAGGGATGCACGAGGCGATTGCCACCCATTTGCGAAAAATCGATGGACTGGAAGTGCGCACGGCAACCCTCGATCAGCCTGAGCACGGACTCACGGAAGATGTGCTGCAGACCACCGACGTGATGACGTGGTGGGGACACCTGGCGCATAGCGATTTGCGCGACCCCATCGTCGAGCGCGTCCACGCGCGCGTGCTGGCGGGGATGGGCCTGCTGGTCCTGCACAGCGGGCACTATTCGAAGATATTTCAAAAATTGATGGGCACCACCTGCGATCTGAAGTGGCGCGAAGAGCAAAACGAGCGGGAGATTCTCTGGGTTACAAGACCGGGCCACCCCATCGTGCGGGGCATCGAAGACCACTTCATTCTCCCTCACGAGGAAATGTACGGCGAGTTTTTCGACATCCCCGAGCCCGAGTGCACCTTTCTGATCAGCAGCTTCAGCGGCGGAGAGGTCTTTCGCAGCGGATGCACCTGGACGCGCGGCGCGGGACGGATTGTTTATTTCCGTCCCGGGCATGAAACGTTTCCCACCTACCACGATCCGAATGTCCTGCGGATCATCGAAAACGCGGTGAAATGGCTCAGTCCCGTGCAGAATCCGGTGCATCCGGAATTTGGCTACCGAAAGCTGGGCTGGATGGGATGAGCGCGGACGTTTGGCCCGCGATTTGCCGGAAGCGAAATGCATGTCGCGTTCAAATCTTTTTCTTGCCGACTGTTATCGCGCGGGATAGGCTATAGGGCACTTCATCGCGAGGAGCCCATCCATGCCTTCCTATACCACCGGTGATATCAGAAATGTTCTTCTTGTCGGTCACGGCAGCAGCGGCAAAACCACGCTGATCGATGCCATGCTTCTGGCCAGCGGAACGGTCAATCGCAAGGCATCCGTGCTCGACGGCTCCAGCTTCAGCGATTTCGAAAAAGAAGAAAAGGAACACGGACATTCAATCTATCCGAAGATTCTTTACTGCGATCATCTCGGCAAGCGCATCAATTTGATTGACACCCCCGGCAGCCCCGATCTCATCGGCAGCGCGATCGCTTGCCTGCCGGCGGTTGAAACCGTGGCGGTGGTGATCAACGCGCAAAGCGGCATTGAAGTGGTGACGCGCCGGATGATGGACATCGCGCGATCGCTTGATCTGCCGAGGGCGATCATCATCAACAAGATCGATTCCGCGGAAATTGATCCGGCCGGACTGGTGAAGCAGATTCAAGAGACCTTCGGGCACGAATGCCTGCCGATCAACCTGCCGACCGGCAAGGGCAAGGCGGTGGTTGAATGCCTGCTGAATAAAAATGGGGAAAGCGACATTCTCTCGGTTCCGGAGGCGCACACCGCGATTCTCGACCAGATCGTGGAACTCGACGAAACGCTGATGGAACGTTACCTGGGCGGCGAAGACCCGAACTACGACGCGTTGCATGCGCCGTTTGAAATGGCGATGGACCAGGCGCACGTGGTGCCGATACTTTTTACTGATGCGAAAACCAATGTAGGTGTCCCCGAACTGCTGGATTCGATCGCGAAACATTTCCCATCACCCGAAGAGGGAAATCCACGGCCGTTCCTCAGCTTCCGAGGCGGCGGCGGGGCGGGGCAGCCGCAGGAGGAAGTGCCGTTCGCCTATCGCAACGACCCTTCCCGGCCGATGCTGGCGCATGTTTTCAAAGTCACCACCGATCCATTTGTGGGGAAGCTGGCGATATTCCGGGTGCATCAGGGCAAGTGCTCCGGGCAGTCGATGGTTTACATTGGGCACAGTAAGAAGCCGATTAAGTTGGGGCATGTGTTTCACCTTCAGGGTAAGGAACATCGGGAGGCCCAGGAGGTAATCGCTGGCGATATTGGGGTAGTCGCCAAGATCGATGAGATTCATACCAATGATGTGCTGCACGATGACCACGCGCTCGACAGCGTGCACCTGCGTCCGTTGACGTTTCCCACGCCGATGTTCGGCCTGGCGATTTCCCCCAAGGCGCGCGGCGACGAAACAAAGCTTTCCGTTCAGCTTTCCAAGATTGCTGAGGAAGACCCGACCTTTCGATGGACGACGGATCGGCAGACACATGAGGTGGTGATCAATGGGCTGGGCGAATTGCACTTGCGGTTAATCCTGGAAAAGCTGGCCAATCGTGGGCTGCACGTGGATACCAAACCACCGAAGATTGCATATCGTGAAACCATTACAGCCACCGCCGACGGGCACCATCGCCATAAAAAGCAAACGGGTGGCGCGGGACAGTTCGGCGAGGTGTTCCTGCGGATCGAGCCCATGCCGCGCGGCGGGGGTTTTGAATTCGTCAACGAAGTATTCGGCGGGACAATCCCGGGCCAATTTATCCCAGCGGTTGAAAAGGGCGTGCGCGATTTGCTCGAGCAGGGCGTGGTGGGGGGATATCCGCTGCAGGATGTGCGGGTGATCGTCACCGATGGCAAGCACCATCCGGTCGACAGTAAGGAAGTGGCGTTCCGGGCTGCGGGAAAATTCGCGTTTCGGGAAGCGGTCAGCAAGGCGCATCCGGTCCTGCTGGAGCCGATCGTGAACATGGAAGTGACGGTGCCTGAAGACAAAATGGGCACAATTACCGGAGATCTAGCTGGCAAGCGCGGCAGGATTCAGGCGACGGATATCGTCCCCGGTGGCCTTGCCCAGATTAAGGCCCAGGCCCCGCTTTCTGAAGTGATGCAATATCAATCGCAGCTGAAGAGCGTGACCGGCGGACAGGGAAGCTTTGTAATGGAGCTGAGCCACTACGAACCCATTCCGCCAAACCTCCAGCAGCAAATCGCCAGTCAATACCGGCCCAAGGCGGACGAGGAGTAGCGCATGCTCGCGGCGAAGAATTTTCTTGGTGAATATTGAAAGCGTGGCTGCTGAACAAACTGGAGGGTCTAGGCGAGCTTCACCTGGCTGACGTTGCGGACCCGGTTCCCGGGCGGGGTGACGTGGTGCTGGACGTGGAACTTGCCGCGCTCAATCCAGCAGATCGATATCTCACGCAGGGCGAATACCCGACGCGGGCAACCATGCCCCACATATTGGGGCGCGATGGCGTTGGCGTCATCAGCGCCGTAGGCAGCAATGTTCCGGATTTGAAAATCGGCCAGCGAATGCTCATTCTGCGGGGCGATACCGGCGTGCACCGCTGGGGATCATTCGCCCAGAAAGTTGCGGTGGCGACGGAGTCGCTGACGGCCCTCCCCGCGGGGTGGACGCTGGAAGAATCGGCGGCGGCGCCGCTGGTCTATTTAACCGCCTATCAGGCGTTGACGCAGTTTGGCGATTTGCCCCCTTCGGTCGTGCTGATAACGGGCGCATCAGGCGGCGTGGGCGTGGCTTCAGTGCAACTCGCCAAAGCGCTTGGGCATACCACCATCGCGCTGTCGCGGAGCGCGGAGAAGCAGAAAAAACTTTTGAACATTGGCGCGGATCTGGCGCTTGATCCGGCAAGTGCGAATTGGCGAAAGGACGTTCGTGAGTTCCTGGGCGCGCGCCGGGTGGATTTGATTATCGACAATATCGGCGGGCCGCTGCTGCCGGATGCGATGGAGACGCTGGGGGCGAACGGGCGCATCAGCATCGTGGGGCGTCTGGCGGGGCCGGTCCCGCAGTTCAATACCGCTTCGATGATTTTCCGGCGATTGAGAATGGGCGGGGTTGCGGTGGGGGCGTATACGCCTTCGGAATCGCAAAAAACGTGGAAGGTAGTTCTGGGCCTGATAGAACGAACCGGCGCGCGGCCCCTCATAGACCACGTTTTTCCGTTTAAGGAGCTTCTTCCCGCCTTCGAACGCCTGGCGGCCGGGCCGATGGGGAAGGTGTTGCTGGATGTTCGGAAGATCAACTAGCAGCCCCACCAAACAGGATCGCTGCCTCAATTTCTCCTATACTTTCACGACATGAGCACTGAGATTCCCGCGGCAATTGATTACAAAGCGCCCGCCGATGTGCGGGTGGCGGTTGTTGTTGCCCGGTTCAATGCGCGGATCACCGACGAATTGTTGAAGGGATGTCTCGCGCGACTCGCGGAGCTGGGGATCGATTCCGCGCGGGCGGCGGTTCATCGCGTACCGGGCGCTTTTGAGCTGCCCGTCACCGCGTTGCGGCTGGCGCGAACGCGGCAATTTTCCGCGATCATCTGCCTGGGGGCGGTCATCCGGGGCGATACCCCCCATTTTGATTTCGTGGCCGGCCAATGTGCGCACGGTATTCAGCAGGTCGCTCTGTCGGAGGATCTTCCCGTCATTTTCGGCGTATTGACCACCAACACCCAGCAGCAGGCGGAGGATCGAATAGGCGGCGCCCACAGCCACGCCGGGCGCAATGCCGCGGAGGCGGCGGTGGAAATGATCGGTTGTTTCCAGCGAATCTCACGCGACAACGGCAGGTAGTCAGTCGTCGCTCGCCCGGGGCCATGCTTTCCACCACCGCTCTTTCCTCGTATCTTGTTGGCAGATGTTGAATAAGCGTAAATCCCGGCAACTGGCGATGCAGATTCTGTTTCTGTGGGACGCCCATGGTGATGCCGACCAGGATCTCGCCCACCGGGTCTTGGAAACCGGAAGCGACGAAGCGACCGTCCGCACGCGGGCCATGTCGATGGCCTCCGGCGCATGGGAGATGCGCCAAACGACCGACCAGTGGCTTGAGCGCCTGGCCCCACAGTGGCCGCCGCGGCGGCAACCGGGGGTGGATCGTTCGCTGTTGCGGCTTGCCGTCTGGGAATTGACTTCGATCGATACCCCGCCAAAAGTTGTGCTGGATGAAGCCATTGAGATGGCCAAGGAATTTTCCACGGAAAACAGCCCGGCCTTCATCAATGGGGTGCTGGATGCGGTGCTTCGTGAAAAGGTGGCTCTGATCAGCGGCCTGCCGCCCGCGACAACCGTGGTTCCGCCCAGGGGCACGGCCGAAGTTGCGGGAAATGACATGCCAGCCAATCCCGAGCAATCTCCTCCCGTCGATCATTGAGACTTATGCGGTTCTTTTCCAAAACGCTCGATAAGCTGAAGGGCGCCCTTCGCAAGACCGCCGCCGTGTTGAACACGGACGTGCGGACACTGTTCATTCCCGGCCGGCAGATCAGCGAAGAATTCCTTGCAGAGATGGAACAGAAGCTACTGCAGGCCGATCTGGGCGTGAAAAATGTCGAGCGCTTTATCGGTGAAACCCGCGACCGCTGGCGGCTTGGCAAAATTCGCAACGCCGAGGAAGCCGAGGCGATTTTACGCGAGCAATTGCTGACCGGCTGGCCGGAGCAAAATAACGAGCTGATTATTGCTCCGACAGGGCCGACCGTCATTCTGGTCGCGGGCATCAATGGCGCGGGAAAGACCACCAGCATCGCCAAACTCGCATACCTTCTCAAGAACCAGATGAATAAGAAGGTCATGGTCTGCGCCAGCGACACCTTCCGCGCCGCTGCGGTCGATCAACTGACGATCTGGTCACAGCGGATTGGCGTGGAGATCGTGAAGCACAAAATGGGCGCTGACCCCGCAGCCGTTGCATATGACGCCTGCGAAGCAGCCAAGGCGCGCGGGTTCGACATGCTGATTGTCGATACCGCCGGGCGATTGCACACCCAGGACCATCTGATGCGCGAGCTGACCAAAATTCGCGATGTGGTGGCCAAGCGCATTCCCGGCGCGCCGCATGAGGTGCTGCTGGTGTTGGATGCCACGACGGGACAGAACGCGATTCAGCAGGCCAAGCATTTCTCGGCAGCCATTGGTATCACCGGCCTTTTCCTGGCCAAGCTGGATGGCACCGCCCGGGGTGGCGTGGTGTTTTCGATTCGCGATCAGCTCAACATCCCCGTGAAATTCATCGGCCTGGGAGAAACGCCTGAGGATATTGAAACGTTTGATCCCAAGCGGTTCGTCGATGCCCTCTTGGGTGAGAAGGCTGAATCCGCGGTGGCATAAGTGCGCCGGTGTGGAAAGCAAAGCCCATTATCCCGCTGGGTTCGTGGCGCTTGCCGGGGGCGTCCAATCCGGAAGCACGGCTTTTCGCAGGGCATCGAACTTATCGTGCCATTTCTTTCCGCCGGTACCGTCGCGCCAGATGAGATATTGAACTTTTAAAGCCTGCTGAACCTGGGCATCGGTGGTGTTGGCGTCGCCGCTTTTTGCGAGGGCGTGCATGCAATCCAGAAGCTTGTAAGTTGCCTCCCAGTATTCATCGGTGTTCTCGCCCAGTTTTTCGTCGTGTATCAGTTGGCCCAGCGTGTCTTTTACGGTCTGACAGTCGTGCAGCTCGTAAGCGGTGCGGCCAATTCCCAGCGTCACCAGTGGATCAGGGTAGTTCTTATCGACATTGCCGGTTGGATCAAGGCTGGCCTGGTAAAGCGTCACGTTCTGAGGTGATTGCAGTTGCTTATACCGTTCCAAGGCTGCCGCCAACCCGCGCTGGCGCGATTCCGCGCTGGCATCGGCGACAGCAGCATCGAACTGGGTATCCGCGTCAAACCTCTGGTAGATATACGCCAGGCGATGAATCTTCGTGTCATCATTTTCCGTCGCCCATTTCACCAGGAACCCGCTGAGCAGAGCGCGGTTGGCGGTGAGCTGGCGGATGGACGCTTCCGTGCCGGAGCCGCTCTGTTCGCGGGCTTTGTCCAGCTCATCATCCAGGGTGGAGAGCAATTGCTTGACGGTGTCCGCGCCTTCGTTGCCGCCTGCGGTGTTCAGATATTGCACCAGCGTTTGCGTCGCTTGATCATTTTGCCCGAGTTGCATGTAAGCCTGAACGCGGAGGAAAAGCGCACTGGCGAGCAGCGTTTTCGAGTCGGAAAGACCCTGAACGGAATCCTCAAAACCGGCAAGAAGTTCCAGCACGCGCCGCGGATCCTTCTGCTCGCGCCGCGTGAGATCCGCCGCTACCAGCGACGTGCGCGCCAGCGTGGAGCGCGCATGGGCTTTGTCTGCTTCCGAAGCCTGGCTCTTGATGATGTCAGTGGAAATGCCGCGAACCGCCTCCGCAAGTTTTTGAATTTGGCCGACAAGCTGCTGCTTATTTTCCGCGTGTGCATTGGGCGATTCTTCCAGCAGATACTTGGTTGCCGCCATCTCCCCGTATTGCGCGGTGAGGCGCCTTGCTGGAGGTTCGGTATCGGGCACGAGCTGATAGTAGTGAATCGCCTCGTTCCATTTCCTTTGCTGATATAGGCTGGCAGCATACTGAAGCGCAAATTCCCGACGATTAAAGGGCGGATTGATTGCGACAGGCAGGAACCGATCCTGCAACTGCTGGACCTGCGCATCAATTTTTCCCGCGGGGGCAGCTTGCCGCAGGTCCGCAATTAAAGTCTGGGCGCGATCAAGCGCTACAGCGGCTTTCGCTGCCGGTTCTTTACCAAATCTTTGAATGTGATCAAGCAGCGAATTAATTGCGCCGGCCTTATCACCCAGATATTCCTGGAAAAAGCCCAGGTAAAGCGATGGCTCAATGGCCTGCTGCGCGGGAATCGTTCCCGCGGCAAATCGGGACATAATTTCCAGCGCCGCATCCAAAGACTTTCGGATGGTTGATTTGTCGGCAATCTGATCCGGTGTTGCCGAGAGAATTTGCCGAAGCCCCTGGTCGACCAGCGCGCGAAGAAACAGCGGGTCGAGCTGTTTCATGTCCGCGCTGGTGGGAATACGCCTGACCAACTGGCGATAAATCTCTTTTTGCAAACCAGGGAAATCAGTCAGCAATTGCGTCAGTTGCTGCACCGCCGATGCATTGGCGGCGTTGCGGTCGGCGCCGGCTGGGGATTGATCCGCCTGCAACGCGGCCAAGCGGTAGTTGAGCAAACGAATCGCGGCTTCAAGGTCGCGATCATTGGCGAAGTGCGCCTGCTGGTAGGTCGCGGCATCGGCAAGCGCGGAGTTGGCTGTCGCCGCATCCCCGGCCAGCAGACGGACGATAACTCCATACAAACGCGCTTCAAGAAGCAACTGCGGCGTCGGCTCGGGCGCAATCTGATTTGCATGGCTGTTCAGAAGTGAATCAACCATCTGGGCAGCGGTGACCAGTTCATCGCGGCCGCCGCGCATGGCATGCAGCTTGGCAAGGATCAGCCGAACCTGCGGCTGTATGCCGGAATCCGCGTTGTCCCACTGTGAAAGCGTTTTGATCGCGTCGTCGATGAGAGGGTCGCGATTGCCATCCGCCACGTCCATTGAAAGCGCCAGCGCATATTGCATGCGCGCTTTCTGATAGTTCGCCGCCCCGGCCAGGTCGCTGGTCTTTCGCCAGGTGTCAGCAAGCTTGTCATCAGGCCCGGTAAGGCGATTGGCGATGTCAGTCGCCTGCGCGGTCGCCTGCTTCGATGCCTGGTCATAAAGTTGCACCGCCGCCTGGGCCAGCGGGCGGAGGTGTGCCTTTTCAGCGTCGCTGTCGCCCCAATATTCCAAAACACCGGTCTGCGGATCAACGCCCTGCTCGGCGATGGTGCGGGCCTCCCTGGTCAGAAGCTCAGGATCGTTGCCGAAGGCGCGAATGAGACTGTCCGCGCCGGCCGCGACGCGGTTCAGAATCTGCTCGCGCCGCGCATCGGAAATCGTTTTGTCGGTGGAAAGGCGCTGCAAAGCCCCGATATCACGGATAACGCTGCGCCGATCCGCTGGGGTGCGATCGGCGTCGAATACCTGGTCGAGAAGGTCATCCAATCCGCGACCGGCCAACTCCGTCAGAAGCGCGTCATCGCCCAGCGCGTCCAGACCCGCGGGTCGCGCGGCTTGCGCCATCAGGCGACCTTCAAACGTGAGCAGGGCTGCCAGAATGATCGCAATCAGCCAGCGACTTATAATTCCGCCGGTGCTCATTGATTGATTCCAAAGCTTATCTTTTTAAAACCCGCGTCCGTCGCAGCTTCCATCGCGGGAATGAGATTGTCCAGCGTGACCGCCTGCGTCGGATAAATCACAACCTGCACATCATCCGACTTAATGCCGGCGTCTTTAAACGACTGGATTTGTCCCATCAGATCAGCCTTTAGCTGAGCATAGGCCTTGGTTGGGTCGGTGCTTTTAACCGAGGCAAAGTTGCCCGCCTTGGCGATGTAGTAGGGGCCGCTTTGATCGACGTTGATCGTAAACTTGGTCGGCATGATGGAACCGGGCGGCGGCTTGCCCCCAACGCCCTTGGCGGAGATGGGAACATCGCTCACCAGGTAATGCTCAGCACTGGTGAAGCTGGCCGTCATCATCAGGAAAATGAGAATGACCATGACCACATCCACCAGCGGTGTCATGTTCGGCCCGGAATCGTAATGAATTTTTTTCGCGCCTTGGATTTTCATGAATATCAGGCTGGTTTTTTGGTGTTGAACGCCAGCGACTGCACATGCGCCAGGTTGCATTCGACCAGAATCGGGGCCAGGAAATTATAGGTCAGCGATTTATCTCCGCGGATGATGACCTTAAAATCCGGGTTGGCCGCCAGCCCGCGCGATGAGTCGCCGTCGTGAAACATTTTAAGCGTATCGCGCAGCGGATTGGTCACCTTTCCATCCCGAAAATCATGCAGCTTGAGTTCCGCCATCTGCCCCTTCACCAACGCGGCGACGATCGGCTGGGCATCTGGAATGCCCGATGGGCCGTTGACGACGTTCAGCGTAAGCGTGTTGCCCATGTCGTGAAGATCGATGCCCAGGAAGCTGGTGGGGATATCGATGTTCTTATCACTGCCGGTGTCGATGCCGATCTTCGCAACGAGCATGAAGAAGACGATGAGGCACATGACAACATCGATCAGCGGCGTGACATTCACACCGCCATCTCTGATCGGGGGCATTGGCGTTCTGCGCATCGGGGACTCTGGTTAGATTGCGTTAGCTGGGACAACCGGACGCGGCGGACTGGGGTTTAAGCAGTGGGACCCGAGGGAACCGGGGCACCGGTGGGACCGCCCGGGCCGATAGGTGGAAAGCGCATCGCCATTGGCGCCGGCACCATCCCAGTGCGAACCGCTGCGGCAGCAGGGCGCGCTTCGGCGGGTTTGATCATCAGCAGAAGCTCTTCCGCAATCAGCGCGCCGCGCACGGTCATCCGATCGACCCAGGTTCGCAAAATGCCGAACGCTGCCAGGCAGGGCACCGCCAGCATCAGGCCCAGCATCGTGTGACACAGCGCCTTGGAAATGCCGCCCGCAAGGTCGGCGGGGTTCGCCTGTCCGTGCCGCGCCTGCATCGAACTGAACGCGTCAATCATCCCCAGCACGGTACCGAGCAGGCCCAGCAGGGGGCCAAGGTTGCCAATGATGTTCAGGTATTCAATCTTGCGGAACTGCTCCGCGGTCTGCTCGCCAATCGCGGTCTCCATCGCTTCCTTCATGCTGCTGAAACTTGGCGCGCGCTTCAGCGCCGGGTTCAGGGCTCGGCTGACGAAGCTGGGGTCGCGCTCGGTGAAGTCGATCAATTCCTGAAAACGGCGCTGGGTGATCATCTCTCGAATCAGCTCAGTCGTTTGCGGCGGAAGGAATGCGCTCGGTCGCGCGTTCATGAAACCCTGAATGATTAACGTTAACCCGGCCACCGAGAGTGCCAAAATCGTAAAGAAAACCGGATCACGGTTATCCATCACCAGCGAAAAAACACTCGGCTTGGCGGACACGGCGTTCGGATCAGCCCCGGAGGTATCGGCCGCCACGCTGGGGCGGGCCATCAGGATGATGGCTGCGCCAATCAGCAGCAGAAACAGCACCAGACGAAGTCTGGAGGTCGCATAGGCACGCATGAGAAGCCCTTCTATAAATGCTCGACATCTGGAAGCGCCCACGCGATCGGCATTTCCAGGCCGGGGACATTGCCCTCGCAACGCCTGGAAATTGTGACCTGAAACCGGGGACATTGCCCTCGCAACGTTTCGGCCTGCTGGTTCGCGACAGGAAAGCATCCATCAGTCGCAATCGCAACCTCAACCCAACCCTGGCTGGAGCCGATCTCACTGCCGGTTGGCTGGGTTCAAGGTTTGATATTCTGATTCGCCCCATATTATTTTGCATCGAAATTCTAGAGGTTGTCGCTGTAGTATTTCTTGTAGACGCCGCCGTTCTGGCTGGCGATTTTATCCATGATCCCCTCAAAATCCTTGTATTGATCCTGCTCGCGCTTAGAGCCCAGAAGAAGAACCGTATTCACGTGAACCTTCTTATCGCGGTTCAGCTCATTGATTTTAGCCAGCACCTTGTCGCCACTGGGGTCATCGAACTCGCCATCAGTTAAAAGATAAATCAATTGCGGCTTTTCATGAAATGCCTGTTCCAAAGCGGGCACCGGGTTGGTGGTGCCGTGGAAGATCATTCTCCGATCCAGAAAATCGAAGACCTTAGACTGATTCGCCGGCGATGCCATGGTCAGCCCATTGCCCGAGGGTGATTGATATTGCCCGCCAGTGTCTTTGTTATCCTGGAAGATCAGAATATCGAACGCCTGAATCGGCGACAAATGTGCCACGGCGTTCTTAAGTTCGACGCGCAATGTTTGATCCTTCCCGCCGATAAGCGAGCCCGAACCATCGCAAACGTAAACCACGCTTCGAACGTTGCTGCCTTCGCCGAAGATTTTGCTCCTCGGCCCCATCCCCGCTCCACCACCGCGCGGGCCGAAGTTGGCCGTTCGGTTTTCCCCTTCGGTGAACGGGTTGAGCGCGGCATTGTCATGGGTTCGCCCGCTGGCCTTTTGGGTGCCGCTGGATAAATCATCGTTCATCCCGGTCCCGCCGCCCAGCGCCTGCGAAAGGCTCTCGCTCTGTCGATCAGCCCAGCCATGGTTGTCGGCGGTGGGATCGTGTTCCTGCGCAGCGCTGCGCAACGGGTCATTGCTCAAGCCCGCATTCGGCACGCCCCCAATATGATTGTTTGGCGCAAGGGTGGTATCGGGAACGATGACTTCTTCCTTGCTGGTGTCATGAATCACGCTATGCACAAGCGGCGGCACCAGAAGCACGGCGGTGACGAAGATCGTTAAATGAAAAACGATGGAAGTTGCCAAAGGCAGGGCATCATGCACCCAGCGCCGCTGCCAGAAGGGAGGCGCGGGCAAGGGCGCGGGCTGATCTGTTGGCGGCTGGGTCATCCTCTATCGTTACGCCGAGCGGCGAATAAAAGTTCCGTTACAAGCACCAAGGCTCAAGTCCGTGTGAAGGCTATTCAAGCGTAAGCCCGATGTTGACAAAACTCAAAGCTGAAACCATGAATTTCCCGGCAAAATCAGAAGTATTCCTGACAAAACGGCGCGGGGCCAACTGCCAGGCAATCCAGCAGTTTTGCGGTGCCCGGGGTGTTCTCCCGCGCCAAGCCGCAGCATAGCGCCTGGGTGGCTGATAAATCACCGCAGGCGATGGCCGCCCAATGCCTGTCGAGAATTTCAAAGTCAGGGTTGCCCTGACCGGCTTTAACGAAAGCGCGGCCTTCCGCGATGTCCAAACCAAAGTGCGATAAATGTCCTTCCGTTTCCTGAATTGCGATCTGACACCGCCCCTTGGCTTCCGCTGTTAATCGAAGGGATTGAAGGAATCTGCCGTGATCCAGGATGCGCATTTGCAGGGGAGTGATCATGCGCGCTTCCGCAACCGCATGCTCCACCAGCCGATGCGGAAGCTGCGGCTCACGAAGCCAACGATTGAGAGGCCAATCGGCCGGCACGGAAATAATCGCCGACGAATATTGGTCCCGCAGTGTCGAAAGAAAGCAAAGCAGCCCTTTAAACGAGGCGGCGCTGTCAGCAGTCCACTCGTTCACATGAAGCACGCTTTTGTCGAGGATCATTTGCTTCGTCATCAGCGCGCTGGCCCGGATCGGCACTGAGGCGGCGGGACGATCAATGAATACCATCCCCTCCTGCTCCGCGATTCGCCGCGATTCCCAGCGCCCGGATGATCGTTCGATATCGCACTGTCCGGCTTCCACCCGCGATTGCCAAGCAGCGGCCAGGTCCGCGTAATCGCCAGGTTGAATCAATCGCCAGCCTTCGCAGTCGCCCGATGGCAGGGTGCATAAAGGCAGCGTCCAGCGCGCCTGGCGCTCCATCAGCCCGTAACCAAAATGCTCGTAGAACGAAGCCCGAAAAGGCATGAGCGCTGAAATAACGTGCTGGCGCTCGCGTGCGATCCGCAGCGATTCCGCCATGATGGCGCTCGCCACGCCCGGGTTTCCCGCGCTCTTTGCATCCGCGCCGCCGCCGCGCCGCCGCGCGCTCTTGATAGCGCCAACATACGCCACCCCCTGACAGGAAATGGCCGCGCCGCGCACCCACATTGTCAGGGACATGGATGTAGTGGTTCCAACCGCCTGTCCGTTTGTCTCAGCCAAAAGATAATCGCCGGGGCCGGCGCGTTGATCGGTTCGAATTCCCTCTTTGAACCTGGCAAGCTCGCTGCCCGCATTCCCATAGGCCATCCACCGAGTCTCGGCGACACGGTCAAACTCGTCTTCCTTCACCCAGCGGAGCGTCAAAGACATCAGGGTCCCTCAGGTATTAAACCAGTGTTCTTGGCCTAAGCACGCGGTCGAGCAGGGGTGTTATCAGGCTGACGATCATCAACGCAACGTACGGGCCAATGCTCGAGGAAACGTATAACTGCAGAACAGCCGCCAGCACGCCCAGGCAAATGCCGAAAATTGACCGCCCGCGCCGCGTGATCGGCCGCAGGCCCGGGGCGTTGGCCAGAAAGAAAAAAGTGAGCAGCAGCGGCGACGCCAGGATTTCGTAATTCACCAGCGTGATGGCTGTTGGCCAACCGAGGTAATGCTCTCGAAATGCCAGCCATCGCCAATCATTTCCATTATCGGTAATGATGACCGGTATCGGCAAAATAAGCAGGGCGACCATCGCGGCGATCACGCCCAGAAGCGGAATGCGGAAATCGATAAGGCCGCGATAGAGCAGAAATAAGCCCCCGATGATTACAGCGATGCCGCTGCCGTTCCCGATGGCCGTGCTTTGCCCACCAACAATCAGATCTTCCAGCGGCGGCATCTGATCGCGAATCAGCATCTGCACCGTCAGGGAAGAGCGGTCCGGCCTTCGCTGGGCTGAGGTGTAGGCGAGGAGACGGTCTGCCGGCGGCTCCATCTGAATCGAATCAAACGGGTTGCTTGAGCGCGTGTTGATCCACGGGTCTTTGCTGGAAAGCGTTTGCTCGACGGGATCAGCCCGCATCACGTCCCCAACGATGAGATGATCGGCCTTCAGCACATATCGGGGAGTTAATATGTCGTGGAAGAGCGCGAAGAGGAAAATAATCGCCGCCACCGCCGGCTGCACGCGCTGCGCGCCCACCCCTCCCAGCAACCAGCACAAAATCCCCAGTGTCACGCCCGCGGCAATCAGCAGCGGCCAAACCGTTTGGCCGTGATAGAGTTGCGTGGTGAACAGATGAGGCGGAAGCATCAGAGATAGAAGAATTGCCGACCATACGCAATGGGTAAGCCGAATCTGCCCGCCGCGCCACCCAATCCGTTTCCAGATGGAGGCCGTTGCGAGCGTGGAAAAGATGACTGCCCCGGCCGTGCCGACCGCCCGCCACCCAAAGATGATAAACCCGGCCGTCAGTGGAAAGGTCGCCGCCAATACATGAAGCGCCAGAAACGTGCCCACGCCAATTCCACTATGCAACGGCGATAGCACCGGCGCGCACCGGAGCGGCGAATGGGCATTCATTGGAATGGTCGCGGCGGCGCCGCTGTCGGTCATGTTGAACAAGGTAAAGCCGCGCTCGCGGCGCGCCAAGCCGCTCGAAGCATCGGAAAAGCCCCATTGTCGCGCGAATCATCGGGGCAAATTCTTGGGCATAGCGGCGCGGAAACCTCGAATGGACGCCAACAGCGGCAGATGGGCTGGGCAAACGTGCGAGCAGAGCCCGCATTCAATGCACGCATGAATCCCCGCTCGCTCGGCGAGTGCCGGATTTTGGCGCTGGATGGCTTCTAATACGGCGGCAGGCTGCACGCGCGTGGGGCAGGCATCCAGACACCACCCGCAACGGATGCAGGGTTCCGGGTTGACGAGTAGTTCCAGGGGCGTCACATGGATCGTCAATTCAGCCCCGGCAACAATGGCCTGGGGTTTCAGTTGAACGTCGCGCAGCAAATCCCCACCGCGAAGTTTGACATGATCAGAATGTATGCCAACCCCCTCCAAAATGTCCGCCAGTTGCATACCAATCGGCACACGCAGGAAATGGGCTTGTTGGCGAATGTGATCGTGAATGGCCAGCGGAACGGACAACGCCGGCCGGTTGCTCCGCGCTTCCGCAACTGCGATCGCGGCTGCCGCGTCCATGAGCAGAACTCCCTGCGAGGTGGGCCACTGGCCCGGCCGCAATCGGCGTCGGGCGATCGTGTAAAGCATCAAGGTTGGGTCAGACTGCGGATAATCATTGGGTAAATCAATTACCACAATTTGCGCGGCTTGGGCGGCATCGCGGATTGGCATTGCCCACGCCGGGGCGGCATATTGCTCTATCACAACCGCGGTTCGCCTGGCGCCCGTTAGTCGGGCGATGAGTCGCACGCCCCTAATCATTTCATCGGCTTGATGGGCAGCGACCGCTGCGTTTAATCGCAGTCCAGCGTCGACATCAAGCACCGAGCAAATAACCATATCCGAGGGGCGAACCAGGTTTTGGTTCAGTTGGGCGATAAGGTCTGGGCTGGCGCCCCGGTCGGCCCAAATCCCGGCGCTCCGCAGGCGATCAATCCAGGCCCCCAGCGCCGAGCGATCCGCCGCGGGCTCTGATTTTTTGAAAAAATCCCTGGCCGGCGTCGTTTGACGAGGATCCACGATTAGCTCAATCGCCTGAATTTCACGGCCACTGGTGAGCTGCGCTGTTACCAACTCGCCGACCGCGCCATCGAAGGGAGCCAGCGGCGTATGCGATCCCGCGAATGTTTCATCAGCCATGGGTTCACCACAGCTCACAACCGTTCCCGGTGGTTTGGGAAGATCGGCTTCAAAACGGGGCGACATTGGAATCAGAAGGCGGCTAGGCGGAGAAACGACGTGAAAGTGGGGCGGGTCGGATGGCCAAACCGGTGCGCGAAGGGTTGGGTTTGGAGCCGGGATCGACATGGGTAAAGACTACTCCGGAATCCTAATCGAACATTACTATCCCGCGCCCCTCTAAAGCTCGGCTCCGCACTCGCTTAGATACCGGCCAGCGGAATGTTGTTTTTCCGGCATAACTGTTTCAACGCATCTGCCGCGACTTTAAAGAGCGTGGGCCCGCTAAACCCGCTGAACTGGCCCGCTGCTTTCAGATGCGGTTCAAGACTCAGAAAGCCGGTGTAGCCGCTCTTGTCCAGGTCCACCAGGATCGGTTCTATCTGCCCGTCACCCTGGCCGGCAGGAACCACCTTGCCATCCGCCAGCATCGCGTCTTTTATGTGGATATGCACGCTATAAGGCTTCAGCGACGGCCACATGTCCAGCGGCCTCTCCCCGGCTTGCACAAAGTTGGCAAAATCGAAGGCGCTGCGAAATTTCGGCGAATTGATCGTCTGCATCAAATCCAGGCACTGCTTCCCCTTTTCGCCGTAAATCTCCTTTTCGTTTTCGTGGATGATCGTGACGTTGTGGTTCCTGATGTACTCGACCTTGGCCTCCATCCGCCGGATCACTTCATCACGGTGCTGGCGGATGTCCTTGTCCTTCTCCGGCGGGTAATAGCTGAAGATTCGAATGAAGGGCGCCCCAAAGAATTCCGCCGATTCCACCGCAAGCTTAAACCGGCTGAAATGCGGCTCCCAGGAATCGGTGATCTTCACCTTGCCAATGGGCGACCCGATGCTGATGACGCCCAGCCCATTGGCATCCAGCTTGGCTTTTATTTCCGAGCGAAGGGTCTTCTCAAAATCAAGTACGTTCTTGTTGTACGCGCCGCGCAGCTCAAAATGGGTGACGGCATTCTCCCGGCAGGCTTTGATCTGTTCTTCCAGCTCCGGTGAGATTTCATCCGCAAACGCAGCCAACTTCATCATGTACTTCTCCCTGCAATAAGGCGCCCCCTCATGGTCGGGCGATCGATCGCGCGCGTCAAGCACGCGCGGAGGAGCCGCCCATGACACTACGATTCCCATGATTGTAGGTTTTTATTTTTGGTTCCCAGTCCGTAAGATCAACCGTTTTGGCGGATGCAATGGAATCGATGAGTCACTACGAGCAGGAACGTCGCCAGAAGCTCACAAAGCTTCGCGAGCTGGGAATTGATCCGTACGGTCAGCGGACTGCCGGTGTAACACCCCTGGCGGACATTAAAGCCCTCTACAAACCCGAAATGGGCCACGACGCCGGCCCCCCGGTCATTGGCGCCGGCCGCGTCGTCCTCAAGCGCGACATGGGCAAGCTAAGCTTTCTCACCCTCCGCGATGAGACAGGCGATCTCCAGGCCGCCCTCGATAAAAAGCGCCTCAGCGAACGCGATTGGCAAGTCCGAGACCTCGTCGATCTCGGCGATCTTCTTGTCATCACCGGCAAGCTCGGCCAGACCAACAAGGGCGAAACCACCATTTGGGCAGATAGCCTCTCGATGGCATCAAAGGCCCTGTTGCCTCCCCCAGCCAAGTGGGAAGGGCTTAGCGATGTTGAGCTGCGCTATCGCCAGCGTTATGTCGATCTCTGGGCCAACCCCGATGTCATGCGCGTGCTGAAACTGCGCATGCGAATCGTCGAGGAAATCCGCCGGTTTATGAGCGCCAAGGGTTACCTCGAAGTCGAAACGCCCATGATGCAAACCCTGGCTGGCGGGGCGGCAGCCCGTCCGTTCATCACGCATCACAACGCTCTGGATATCCCTCTTTACATGCGTATCGCACCGGAATTGTTCCTGAAACGCCTTCTAGTCGGCGGATTTTCGAAAGTTTTCGAGCTCAACCGCAACTTCCGTAATGAAGGCATCAGCCCAAGACACAATCCCGAGTTCACGATGCTGGAAGCGTATGAAGCCTTCGGCTCCTGGGAAACAATGGCCGACCTCATGGAAGAGATGATTACCATGCTGGCGGAAAAGCTGATCGGTTCCATGACCATCGAGCATCCCAACGGAAAAAAGATCAACCTCCAGCGTCCCTGGCGCCGCATCCGCCTGGCCGAACTGGTCGAAGAACGCACCGGCTGGAAATTCGATAAGCGGCCGCTTCAGGACGCCAACCCGGAACTGTTCGGTCGTCTTCTGGGCAGCGAAGGGGGCGAGGCCAACCGCGCCCGTTTCACCCACCTTTCGCCCGCCGAGCAGCTGTTCGAAGTCTACGAGAAGCAGATCGAACGCACGCTCATCGATCCTTGCTTTGTCACCCACGTACCGTCCGTCATCATTCCCCTGGCACGGGAAAACAGGGAAGACCCGTTCTTCGCGGATGTATATGAGCTGGCCATTAACGGGCAGGAAATTTCCCCCGGTTACACCGAGCTGAATGATCCGGACATCCAGGCCGCGCATTTTGCCCACCAGGTGGGTGACAAAGATGAGCAGCAAAAGGTGGACGAGGATTTTCTAAACGCCCTGCGCTACGGCATGCCGCCCGCTGGCGGCCTGGGCCTGGGAATCGATCGTCTGGTGATGATGCTGACCGGCTCAGAAAGCATTCGCGATGTGATCCTGTTCCCCCTGATGAAAGACAAAACCGGGGAATCGCAATCCTCCCAATAACCGGCTCGCCGTTGTAATCCATGTACAAACTGCATCTCATCTTCAAGTACCTCCGCAAGCGCCGCATCGCCTGGGTGTCCCTTATCGCGGTCATGCTTTGCACCGCCATGGTGCTGGTGGTCATCAGCGTAATGGGTGGCTGGCTCCGCATGTTTCGAGAGACCAATCATGCGCTGGTGGGCGATATCGTCGCCTATCGCTTGTCGCTGGAAGGGTTTCCCTACTACCAGGAGATGATTGATAAGATTCAGGCGCTACCCGAGGTAAAGGCTGCTGCCCCGCAAATCCATAGCTATGGATTGATCAGCATCGAAAACATTCGCGTAGGCGTCGAAGTGGTCGGGTACGACATCAGGCAGATTTCCCAAGTCAACGGCTTCGCGAAGAGCCTGCACCTTAATAAAGAAGCGCTCCTGGCGATGGCAGCGGATAAAGATAAGGATAAGGAAGGTGTCGCCGACGCTGTCGCCCTGCGCGATAAGGCGGAGAAATTCCCTTCATGGGACAAGCCGCTTTCCAATCAAACCTATAAAAATCAGCCCCTGAGTTCGAAGGTCGGAGACGTAACCGCCTGGCCGGGATTGATCGTCGGCGCGGGCGTCATCGGTCTGAATCCCGACGATAATGGGCAGATTCACAGGCCTGCCTTCATGTATCACGTCCACGCAACCCTCACTGTGCTTAATGTCTCCGACAGCGCCGGCAGCGGCATGAACATGGACAGCACCGCGCCCCGCAACTATTGGCTCATCGATGACAGCCGCACCGGCGTTTTTGCCGTAGACCAGAACACCGTCTATGTGCCCTTCGACGTCTTGCAGAAAGACCTGAAGATGGACCCGCAGCCCTACACCGATGCAACAACCGGGAACGCGATGAACGATCCAGCTCGCACCTGCGAAATCCAGGTCGGCCTCAAGGACGGCTTCGATCCAAATCTTGTACGCCCCAGGATCGAGGAGATCGTAAATTCCGTCGTCCGCGAACATGACCTCTACTTCGGCAAGGAAGATCCGATCAAAGTAGAAACGTGGGAACAGCGTCAGGGCGGGATTCTCTCTGCTGTCGAGCACGAAGAAGTGCTGCTGGTCATTCTCTTCGCCATGATCAGCGTCGTGGCCGTCTTCCTCATTTTCTGCATCTTCTACATGATCGTCGTCGAAAAAACGCGCGATATCGGAATCATCAAAAGCGTGGGCGCTACCGGAGCGGGCGTAGCGGGAATCTTCCTGGGTTACGGTCTGGTCATCGGGCTGGTCGGCGCGGGCATGGGCCTGCTGCTGGGCTACCTCGTCGTTCACAACATCAACTGGCTGCATGCCCAGCTCGCTAAGGAAATGGGCATTCGCATCTGGGATGCCAAAACCTACGTTTTCGACACCATCCCCAACCAGTTGGAAACGCGCGATGTGGTGGTGATTGTCTCAGTGGCGATTTTGTCTTCGGTCCTCGGCGCAATAGTGCCAGCCATTCGAGCCGCGCGGCTCAGTCCGGTGGAAGCGCTGCGGTGGGAGTGATCCGAATCAATGTCTGAACTAGCCACACAACCCGCCGCCATGCCTTCGCAAAAAAATGGAGTCATTCTCCGCGCCACCGATGTTCGCAAGACCTTTCGAATCGGTGACAGCGAGCTGCAAATACTTAAAAAAGTAAACCTGAGTGTCCAGACTGGCGAATTCGTCGCAATCGAAGGCCGCAGCGGATCAGGAAAGAGCACGCTGCTCCACATCATGGGCGCGCTCGATCGCTACGATGGCGGCAAGGTCGTTTTCGACGGGCAGGATATCGCCGACCTCTCAGCCGCCCAAAAAAGCGGGCTGCGTAACCGGCAGTTCGGTTTCGTCTTCCAGTTTTATCATTTGCTTCCAGAACTGAATGTTCTCGAAAACACAATGCTTGCTGCAATGATCGAACATTCATGGCTCGCCTTCGCATCTCAAAAGGTGGAACTTAAAGCCCGCGCAATAAAGCTTTTGGAACAACTCGGAATGGAGCAGCGGCTTCGTCACCGGCCTCAGCAACTAAGCGGCGGTGAGCGCCAGCGCGTCGCCATCGCCCGCGCCCTGATGAATCAGCCACGGGTTCTCTTCGCGGATGAGCCCACCGGAAATCTCGATTTTGACACCGGCCGCCAGATCATGGCCCTGCTGGAGCGATTGCATAGCGAGCAAAAGCAGACGATTATCATGGTAACCCACGACCGGTCCCTGGCCCGCCAGGCGGACCGCGTGCTGGTGCTTAAAAACGGTGTTTTGGAAGCGGTGGATGCCGCCGCCCGCGAGGCGTGAGGAGTTTGTGATGTCGTTGAAGATCTGGATCGATGGAAAATTCTATGAAAAGGAACATGCCAAGATCAGTGTTTACGATCATGGCCTGCTCTACGGCGACGGTGTGTTCGAAGGCATCCGCGTATACAAGGGCCGGATTTACGAATGCGAAGCCCATCTGCGCCGTCTGAATGATTCTGCCCGGGCTATCCGCTTGGTTCCCCCGCGTAGCAACGAAGAAATTAAGTCGGCAATGGAAGAAACCGTTCGGATTAACGGCTTTAGCGACTGCTATATCCGCTTGGTAGTCACGCGTGGCGCGGGCTATTTGGGGCTTAATCCCAATAAATGCCCGGTTCCCACCATCTTCATCATTGCGGACACCATCGAATTGTATCCGCCCGAAATGTACGAAAAAGGGATGTCGATCATTACTGCCACGGTGATCCGCACGCACCCTAATTCGTTGTCTCCGCGCATAAAGAGCCTGAATTATCTCAATAATATTCTGGCAAAAATAGAAGCTGCGGATGCCGGTGTGCCCGAAGCCGTAATGCTGAATCAGGAAGGGAACGTCGCTGAATGCACGGGGGATAACATTTTCATTGTCCGCGCGGGGCAGGTGCAAACGCCAGGCACCGCCGATGGCATCCTGGAGGGGATCACGCGGCGGTCAATGATCGATCTTTGCCGAAAAATCGGCATTTCTTGCGTCGAAAAGACCTTACAGCGTCACGATTTATATGTTGCGGATGAATGTTTCCTAACTGGAACCGCCGCTGAAGTGGTGCCGGTGACGCGCATCGATGGTCGCACCATTGGCACCGGACAGCCGGGTCCGCTGACGCGTAAATTGATGGATTCCTTCCATCGATTGGTCCGCGAAGGGTGAATAATTCGACAAAAACGGTTAGGATTCACGAATAATAACGATTTGACACGTTCTGGCGGGTTCATTAGAGTTTTTCCCTCTTAACGAATTTATGGAGGCCTAGATGGTGGAATATGAGACACTGAAGCGATTGGTCGTTGAAGCAGAGGACGACGTGAACAAGGCTGAGGGGGGCAACAAGGCGGCCGGAACCCGCGTTCGTAAAAAAATGCAGGAGATCAAGGCAGCTGCCACCGATCTTCGCAAAAAGATTCTGGAAGGCCGCAATACTGAGACGGATGCAGCCTAAAAGCCGCTGTCAGCGCCTTTCGGGCTGGTTGCGGTTTTGGGATACGCGATTCAGGACTTATGACTCTGAGCGTCATGTAATGGGCATGGCGACCGGGGTTCCAGGCGATTGAGTGGCATTTCAGGAAAAGTGATCTTACTTTCTCATGCCGCCGCAATTTCTTTTTGACATTTCCGGCCTTGACCTCACCAAGGTCGTTTACGATCAAGAGGTTATTCGCGAGTCGAATCCGCAGCGCGGCGCCATGGAGATGCTGGACGGCATCGTTTACGTAGACGAGCCCAACGGGCGCGTCATCGGCTACAAAGACATCCGCGCGGATGAATTCTGGGTGGAAGGGCATATTCCCGGCAGGCCTTTGTTCCCCGGCGTCCTGATGATCGAGGCAGGCGCCCAGCTTGCTTCGTTCTACACGCGAAAATTCATCGGGTGGACTGGGTTCATCGGTTTCGGTGGTGTTGAAGAATGCCGTTTCCGCACGCAGGTGAGCCCGCCAAGCCGGATGTTTATCATCGGCCAAAAAATCTGGCACCGCCACGGCCGCGTTTGCTGCAAAGAGCAGGGCGTGGTGGATGGCACCATTTGCTTCGAAACCACAATCATCGGCGTCAGAATGTGAAGCAGACGTTGGTAGTTGCCGGTTGCGCGTTGCTAGAATTACGGATTACAAGCAACAGATACCCGGCAGCTTGTCATGCTTTTTTCTCTTATCGCACCCCTTTGTTCAGTTCCCATTGCATGTCTGGACGTGGAGACCAGCGGCGCCAGCGCCGAGTTTGGTGAACGCGTTATCGAAATTGGCATCGTTCGGTACGAAAACGGTCAGAAAGTTGCTGAGTATGAGCGACTCATCAACCCCGAGCGCCGAATTAGCGCGGGCGTGACAGCCTTGACCGGCATCAGCCAATTCATGTGCGCGGGTCAGCCCACCTTCCAGCAGCAATTCCAGGAAATGATGCCCATTCTAAGTGGAGCTGCGGTGCTGGGTCACAACGTGCGCTTCGATCTCTCCTTCCTGGCGCGCGAGTTTCGACGCTGTGGCGAGAATATTGAGGAGGCGCTGGCAAATGCCCCGGTGCTGGACACCGTCCGCATCGCCCGGCGTCGCTTCGGCCGGGGGGGAAACGGGCTTGGCACGCTGGCCAGGCGATTGGGATATGAACCACCGATTGCCCATCGCGCGCTTCCCGATGCAATCACCACCGCCGTGGTCTTTGACAAGCTGATCGGGGTTTGCGGCGGATGGGGCGTATGCCTGATCGACGCAATGCGCGAACAGGGTGGCCCGATGGGTTTGTTGCCCAGCCAGCCGCGTCAGCCGCTTTTGCCGCTGGAACTCGAGGAAGCGCTGGAAATGAAGCGGCCGGTATTGATGGAATATCTGGATGCCAACCAGTTGCGCACTCACCGCATTGTTGAGCCGATTCAAATTCGTCGCAGTCGTGGGGAGATGATTCTCATCGCCCACTGCCAGCTGCGCAATGATCGACGGACGTTTAAGGTGGAGCGAATCGTCGAGCTGAAGCGGATTGATCCAGCCGCAGCAACTTCAGTTCCGGTACTGGCCGATGCGCAACGGATGGGGACAGCAACGCAAACCGAAAGCGGCGAAGCTTCCGGTGGCCTTTTTGACTTGTGCCCGCCGGATCGACCATAATCCGCCTCTTTTAACTCAAAGCTTGTTCATGACATCCGATCAAATACGCCAGGAATTCATCGATTTCTTCGTCGCTAAGCATGGGCACACCTTTGTCCCGTCCTCGCCGGTCGTTCCACTTGACGACCCAACGCTGTTGTTCACCAACGCGGGGATGAACCAGTTCAAGCCGATTTTCCTCGGGCAGGAAAAGCGCGCTTACACGCGGGCTGCCAACACACAAAAATGTATTCGCGCGGGCGGAAAGCATAATGATCTGGACGATGTGGGCCGCAGCAGGAGGCATCACACCTTTTTTGAGATGCTGGGCAACTGGAGCTTTGGAGACTACTTCAAGCGCGGCGCCATTGAGATGGCGTGGGAACTTCTCACCAAAGCCTGGAAAATTGATCCCTCGCGTCTTCACGTCACCTGCTACGAGGGAAATGAGGCAGCAGGCATTCCGCGCGATCTGGAAGCGGCGAACCTGTGGAAGGAAATTTCCGGCCTGCCGGACGATCACATCCACTTTTTCGGCAAAGACAATTTCTGGGAGATGGGCGACACCGGCCCCTGCGGCCCCTGCACGGAGATTTATGTCGACCGCACGCCGGAAAAGAACGGCGGGAAATCGGTCAATGGCGATGACCCGCGGGTAATGGAAATCTGGAATCTGGTTTTCATCCAGTACAACCGCGATGCCACGGGAAAGCTCACGCCGTTGCCCGCCCAGCACGTGGATACCGGGATGGGCTTCGAGCGCATTTGCCAGGTCTTGCAGGGGAAGGATGACAACTACGCGACCGATTTGTGGACGCCACTGTTTGATGCGATCCGAGATCTATCCGGCAAGCAATACACCGGGCTTTTCACGCGCACCAACGCCGCTGACCCACAGGCCGAGGCTGCCAACCAGCAATTGCGATATGACATCGCGTTCCGCGTCGTGGCTGATCACATCCGCTGCCTCACCTTCGCGGTAACCGATGGCGCAGTCCCCAGCAACGAAGGACGCGGTTATGTGCTGCGGCGAATTCTGCGCCGGGCGGTGCGCTTCGGACGCCAACAGCTTGGGCTGACCGAGCCATTTTTGCATCGGCTTGTGGAAGTCGTTGTTCAATCGATGGGGAGCGCGTTTCCAGAACTGCGGAAAGCTCCGGCGCGGGTCATTGAGATCATCAAGAATGAGGAAGTTTCATTCAGCAAGACGCTGGACCGGGGCATTCAGCTCTTTGAGGAGGCGTCAGATGCTGGTTCAATTTCAGCGCCCGACGCATTTAAGCTGCATGATACCTATGGCTTCCCGATTGATCTGACTCGAATTATGGCAGAAGAGCGCGGGATGCGCGTCGATGTTGCCGGGTACGAAAAGCTGATGGAGCAGGCCAAAGAGCTTGCCCGGTCCGGTGGCAAGGAACATGGTTCGAAGGTCGCCGCTGGGCTTTCGCCCGATGCGCTGGCGAAGCTCGCACAAATCGGAGCTGCGCCGACGGATGATCAGCCGAAATTCAAACACGAACTTATCGAAGCCAAAGTGCTGGCGATATGGAATGGAACCGATCTTGGCCTTTCGCCAGCCTCGGTATTTGAGGATGAAGAACTGGCCATCATTCTGGATCGGTCGAACTTCTATGCTGAAATGGGTGGCCAGGTGGGCGACAGCGGAGAGCTGCGCGCCGGTGGATCGGTTTTCGATGTTGAATCGACACGAAGCGTAGGCGGATATGTACTGCACATCGGCCGCCTGAGAAGCGGCAAGATAAAAGTGGGGGACCGGGTGCAGGCCACCGTTACCGCCGGCCGCGCCAGGACGGAAAAAAATCATACCGGAACCCACCTGGCCAACTGGGCCTTGCGGGAGGTTCTGGGCGAAGGCGTTCAGCAGAAGGGGTCATTGGTCGATCCGGAAAAACTGCGGTTCGACTTCTCCCACGCCAAGTCATTGGGCGATGAAGAGATTGCGCGGGTCGAGGAACTTGTGCGGGCGGGAATTGCAAAGAACCTGCCGGTATATGCTGAGGTTGCCCCGCAGGAAGCCGCCCTGAAGATTCATGGATTGCGGGCGGTGTTTGGCGAAAAATATCCCCCGATGATTCGAATCGTCTCCATCGGCGCGCCGGTGAAGGATTTGCTGGCTGATCCGGGCAATCCAAAATGGCGGCAATATTCGGTCGAGTTCTGCGGCGGCACCCACCTTGGGAATTCTTCGGAAATCGCCGGGTTTGTTGTGATGGCGGAGGAATCGGTCAGCAAGGGGATTCGTCGCATCGTCGGGTTCACGGGAGAGGCGGCGGCCGAGGTGATGGCTGCGGGGAAAGAGGTCGAAAACCTGCTTTCCCGATCGCAACCCGGACAGACCGCCGACCAGGATCTGCCGACACTTATTGTCGGTTTGCAAAAGTCGATTGGCGGTCAGATTTCGCTGCGAACCAAGCGCCGCGGGCAATCCGCGCTGGCGGAACTACAGTCGCGATATAAGACGTACGAAAAGGCATCGCGAAACCAATCCGCCGGCGGCGGGGTGGATGCGGTGGGCGCGGCAGCCGGTTTACTTGCCAGCGCCGCAGACGTGGGGGGCGGCAAGCTGGTCGTCGGTGAAATCGCAGGCGCCAACGATGACCAACTTCGCTCTGCGGTCGATTCCCTGCGCAAAAAGTCCACAAGTTACGCGATTCTTCTGGGCGCTGCTTCCGCAGGCAAAGTTACTTTCGTGGGCGCAGTGAGCGATGATTTGATCGCCAAAGGACTTAAGGCGGGCGATTGGGTGAAACAGACTGCTGCCGTAACCGGTGGCGGGGGCGGGGGCCGGCCCCAAATGGCCCAGGGAAGCGGCAAAGACCCGGCAAAAATGGCGGACGCGATCGAAACAGCACGAAAGATCGCCACCGAAGCGCTCCGGTAGTGTCCCGGAAACGCTGCTTCAAAGGCATGCCCAACTTGACATTGCGTGCCTGTAGAAATAACTTACCCCCTCGCTAAAAGCGGCGGGTTTATCCCGCCGCGGCTTTTTTTGAGTCGGCAAATTGCCGTCGCTGTAGGAGTTGGCCATGCAACCGGTGATGAAGATCAGCAAGTCACGCAAGCGTAAACGTCGTTCGCATCACGCGCTGCGGCCGATCCATTACGTGCGTTGTCCGCAATGCGGCAATGCCAAACTACCCCATTGTGCATGCGATAACTGCGGGTATGTGAATCCCAAGCTGGCCCTGCAGATGGAAAATGAGCAGGCCTGATTCAACCCCCAGGCCGGATTCAACCATCATTGGCAATAGCCGCAATGCTGCCCGCCGAAAGGCCGTGTCGCGCGGATTTGCTGGCAAGCCCGGTGGTTTGATTCGCCCGGTCGAAGGAGGCTTCCGGTGCGAGTTGCGGTCGATGTGATGGGTGGAGATCATGCCCCGGGGGAAATTCTAAAAGGATGCTGGCAGGCTGCGCCCCTTCTTCAGGAGGGCGATATCGTCCACCTCGTGGGCGATGAAAAAGTAATCCGCCCGGCCCTTGCGAGTGCTCCGTTAAATCCCGAACAAAAGCTCCATTATAATGTTGTCGCGACGACCCAGGTGATCGCGATGGACGATTCCCCGGTTGAAGCCATCCGCAACAAACCGGACAGCAGCATCGCTGTGATGTGCAAGATGGCATCCAAGGGAGAGGCGGACGTGGTCATCTCCGCGGGCAACACCGGCGCCTGCGTTGCTGCGGCCCAGCTTCGGATGCGGCTGCTGCCGGAAGTCAGCCGCCCGGGAATTGCGGTCATCCTGCCGACATTTCATGGTCCGGTGGTGATTTGCGATGTCGGCGCCAATATTTCCCCCAAGCCCAAGCATCTTCAACAGTATGCGATTATGGCCGGTGCTTATGCATCAGCCGTCTGCGGCGTGGAAAACGCCCGCGTGGGCCTGCTGAGCATTGGCGAAGAAGATGCCAAGGGCACCACGATGGTGAAAGACGCCCGAAAATTGATGCGGGATGAGCCGCAAATCAATTTCGTTGGCAACGTTGAGGGGCGCGATCTTTTCAAGGGCATTGTGGATGTCGTCGTTTGCGATGGATTCGTCGGAAACATTGTCCTGAAATTCACTGAAGGCATGGCGGACGGGCTGTTCGAAACCATTGCTTCAGAAATCAAGGAAGCATCTCCCACACTGGTGAAGGAATTCCAGCCGGTGCTGGATCGAATTTACGCCAAGCACGATTGGCAGGAATATGGCGGCGCGCCGCTTTTGGGCGTGGATGGATATTGCCTCATCTGCCACGGCAAATCCGAAGCGCGGGCGATCAAAAATGCCATTCGCGTCGCAAAACAACTGACGATCAGTAAAATCAACGACAAGATCGTCAAGACGATTAAGAGCAGCATTCCCGTGGCTGAGGAATGATCGGGCGTGGCACAGGCTGAGATTTCACTGTGGGACAGCTGCCGGACCGAAAGCATGCAAACCTGTTATTCCGCCATCCTCGCCGGTTTTGGAAGTGAGCTTCCACCGAAGCGCATGACCAACGAGGAACTCTCCAAGCTGGTTGACACCAACGACGAATGGATTGTGCAGCGCACCGGAATTCGCGAGCGGCGCATTGCTGTCGAGGGTGAAACAACGGCTTCGCTGGGCACGGCGGCCTGCAAAAAAGCGATTGAATCCGCCGGTCTTGTCCCGCGCGATATCGAGCTGATTGTTTGCGCGACCATCACTCCCGAAATGGTGTTTCCCTCGACCGGCTGTTTCATCGGCGCGGCGCTGGGCATCGGCGGCGTGCCGGCGTTTGACATGTCGGCCGCGTGCAGCGGTTTCCTTTACGCACTGGCGATCGGGGCGAGTTTCGTTAAAGCCGGGCAGTATAAGAATGTGCTGGTCGTTGGCGCCGAAACGCTGAGCCGCATTACCGATTTCAAGGACCGCGGCAGTTGCATCCTGTTTGGCGATGGGGCGGGCGCGGTGGTGGTGCAGCGATCGACCGAAGTCGGCCGCGGTTTGATTTACAGCGCGCTTCACGCGGATGGCAATGGCGCGGAAGCGATGAAATGCATGCCCGGCAGCCGTTATCCGATCAGTCAGGAGTTGGTCGACAATCGCCAGCAATATATGCAACTCAAAGGCCGCGAGGTTTATAAATTCGCGGTGACTAAATTTGAAGAGTTGATCCGTGAGGCGATGCGATCGTGCGAATTGACGGCGGACACGCTGAAGCTGATCGTGCCGCACCAGGTGAATCAGCGCATTATCGATTCAGCAATGGAGCGATTGGGCTTGCCGCCGGAAAAGGCGTTTGTGAATATCGATCGTTACGGAAATACGTCGGCAGCTTCGATTCCCATCGCACTGGATGAGGCGTATCGCGCGGGGCAACTGAAGAAGGGCGATGCGGTGATTTTTGTCGCTTTTGGCGGTGGGCTAACGTGGGCGAGTGCCGTGGTGCGGATCTGATTGAACGGCGGTCTCGATTTAATCGCACGGGTTTGCAATTCTGGAATTATGGCTTCGAATATTTTCATTCTCTGTCCGGGTCAGGGCGCTCAAATCGTGGGCATGGGCAAAGCACTTTATGATTCTTCGCCGGCGGCGAAAGAAATTTTCGAGAAGGCGAACGCCATTCTTGGCTTCGATTTGACCGCCATCTGTTTCAATGGGCCGGAAGAACGATTGAACCAGACGGATGTAAGCCAGCCGGCGATTTATGTCACCAGCGTGGCAAGCTTCGCCCATGCAATCGAAAGCGGAATGTTCGACGCAGCAGCGGTAACCGCCTATGCGGGCCTGAGTCTCGGTGAATATACGGCATTGCATTTGGCTGGCGTGTTTGGATTTGAAGACGGGCTGCGATTGGTTGCGCTGCGTGGAAAATATATGCAGGAAGCGGCGACCGCGACGCCCAGCGGAATGGTGGCCCTGATAGGGGCGGATGAAGCAACCGCGCTGCGGTTATGCGCTGAAGCCGGCGGCGGCGAAGTGCTGGTGCCCGCGAATTACAACGCGCCCGGGCAGATCGTGGTGAGTGGATCGATCGGCGCTTGCGGACGTGTTGCAGCAGCAGCGGAGGCGATGGGGCTAAAGGCCGCTATCTTGAAGGTCGCCGGGGCGTTTCACAGCCCGCTCATGCAAAGCGGCGCGGACAAAATGAAGACCGAGCTGGCGAAGGTGCCATTCGCGGCCCCCAGGAAGATGGTTTATTCGAATGTCACCGCTCAGCCGCACGGTGATCCGGATCGCATCAAGCAGTTGCTGGTCGACCAAATCGTTAGCCCGGTTCGCTGGGAACAAACCATGCAGACGCTGGTCGGAAGCGGTGAACCCCGGTTTATCGAATTATCACCGGGTCGTACGCTGGCGGGATTGGCCAAGCGAATCAACCGCCGTCTGCCGGTTGAAAGCATCGGCTAGGAAATGCAACCAATGACAGGATTGACCGCCCAGGAGGTTGGCTCATGACAGACAAAAAAATAGCACTGGTAACAGGTGGATCACGCGGAATTGGCGCGGCCATTGTTGCGCGCCTGGCAGCAGATGGATTCCACGTTGTCGCCATGGCGCGGAATCTGGAGAAGTTGACGCAGGTTTGCCATGAAGCGGCCGCGGCAGGCGGGTCCGCCGAGCCTTTGGCCTGCGATATCACCGATGCCAAGGCGTTGGCCGCGACGGTTGAAGGAATCATCGAGACCTGGGGAAAGATTGACGTATTGGTAAACAATGCGGGCATCACCAAGGACGGGCTGATCCTTCGCATGGACGATGAGGATTTTGATTCCGTGATCGATACGAATCTCAAGAGCGCCTTCGTGACCATTCGGGGTGCGGCGCGTTCCATGATGCGAGCCAAGGGCGGACGCATTATCAACATCAGCTCGGTTTCCGGCGTTGTCGGAAATGCGGGGCAGGCAAATTACGCCGCCAGCAAAGCAGGGTTGATCGGTTTAAGCAAAAGCGTCGCCAAAGAGCTGGCTGGGAAGAACATCACCTGCAACGTGGTAGCGCCCGGTTTTATCACAACGGATATGACTGAAGGCCTCAGCGAGCAGATCAAGGAAGGCGTTAAAAACTTCGTGCCGCTCAAGCGTTTTGGCACACCCCAGGAGATTGCCGGGGTGGTTTCATTCCTGGCCAGCCCCGACGCAAGCTACATTACCGGGCAGGTGATTTGCGTGGACGGGGGTATGGTGATGTAGGAGGGGCGGGTGCGTCGGGCGTTGCCACAGTGGTAGCGGAGGCCAATTTGATACTGTATCGTTCGCCCTTACCAATCATTTGCAAATGGTTTGGTGACGGCTATAGTTTTCGCACCCTCGGGCCGCGTGGTCTGGGATCAATCAGAGTCAGGGCAGGTGGAATTTATGGAAGACATCGATCAGAAGGTTATTGAAATTGTCAGCGAGCAAATGGGAGTCGATAAGAGCGAAATCACGCGTGAGACGCATTTTATCAACGACCTGAACGCTGACTCTCTGGACACCGTAGAACTGGTGATGGAGTTTGAAGACGAGTTCGAGCTGTCCATTCCTGACGAGGAAGCTGAAAAGATTCAGACCGTGGGTCAGGCGATCGACTACATCAAGGAACATTCCGCCAAATAATTGTCACAGCGGGTTTTGCGCATGGTTGCTTGCGGGTTAGCGAGCGGTTCAATAGCGCAGGGTTCGCTTGGCGCGGGTTGTTACACCGCGCTTTCCGGACGGTTGGAAATTCGATGGATTTTCGGTAATGAGCCAGCGCCGCGTCGTTATTACAGGCTTGGGAGTGGTCACGTCTCTGGGTGAGTCTGTAGACGTGATGTGGGACAGCCTCTGTGCTGGTAAGAGCGGCATCGGGAAGATCACCCGCTGGGACCCCAGCAACTATCCCAGCCGTTTTGGCGGGGAATGCACATCGTTTGATTTAACCAAGTACGACGTATCGAAGTTCACCACCGAGCGGTTGCAGCCCAAGCGGCTCGATCGATTCGGCCAGTTTGGCGTAGCCGCTTCAATCAGCGCGGTGAACGATTCCGGTCTGGATTTCGAGAAGGAAGACCGCGATCGCTGCGGAGTGTTGATCGGCAGCGGCATCGGCGGCATCGAAACCCTTGAAGAGCAGAACAAGATTCTGGTAGCGCGCGGCGTGGGGCGGGTCAGCCCGTTCACAGTTCCGCGCCTGATGGTGAACGCGGCCAGTGGAAATGTTTCGATTCTTTTCGGCCTGACGGGTCCGAACACAGCGGTTGCCACCGCGTGCGCCACCGGGGCGAATGCTATTGGCGACGCCGGTCGTCTCATCGGCTACAGCCAGGCGGATGTCATGATTGCCGGTGGGTCCGAAGCAGCGCTTTGCGAACTCGGCATGGGCAGTTTTTGTGCCGCCCGAGCGCTTTCAACCCGCAACGATGAGCCCGAGCAGGCGAGCCGCCCCTGGGACCGGGATCGCGACGGGTTTGTAATGGGCGAAGGCGCGGGCGTTGTTATTCTCGAGGAATATGAGCACGCCAAGGCACGTGGGGCGAAGATTTATTGTGAGTTGGTTGGGTACGCAATGACGGCGGACGCTTACCATATAACCGCTCCGGACGAACACGGCCGCGGCGCCAGCCGGGCAATGCAGATGGCGCTTAAAGACGCCGGTGTCAGCCCCGATCAGGTGGACTATATCAATGCGCACGGCACCAGCACACCACTGGGTGATCTGGCGGAAACCAAAGCAATCAAAAGCACCTTCGGTGACCATGCGAAGAAAGTGCCCATCAGCTCTACAAAGAGCGAACTGGGCCATTTGCTGGGCGCCAGCGGCGGGGTAGAGGCGGTTATTACCGCCATGACGATCCATCGCAATCTCATCGCGCCCACCATCAACCTCGACCACCCAGATCCAGAATGCGATCTTGATTTTGTCCCCAAACATGCTCGCGATAAGCGCGTCGTCATCGCGATGAGCAACAGCTTCGGCTTCGGCGGCCACAACGCCAGCCTGGTAATGCGCAAGGTTTAATGGGTTCTCCAATTCTGATCCTGCCGCTTAATTCAATTCGCTTTCCCCAGTTCTGACTATTGTGATTCGTGGGTTTGGACCGATAATCCTAATTGGATGCCCGTCCTTCACGCCCAGCGTCCGGCCCCGCCCAAAGCTCCGTCGCCAGCGGAACTATCCAGAATCCTGCGCCTTGAGGTTCCCATCATCGTAAAGCTTGCTGAGCGTCGGCTAAATATCAGCGAAGTAATGCGGCTGGGGAACGGCGCCATCATTGAGTTCTTCAAGAGCAGCAACGAGCCGCTTGAACTGCTGGTGAACAATAAGGTGATCGGGGTGGGCGAAGCCGTGAAGGTTGGCGAAAATTTCGGGCTTCGCATCTCGCAAATAGGCGACGTGAAGCAGTTGGTTGCGGCGCTTTCCGCAGGCAGATAAGACGCCGGCGGATTCCTCCCAACCAATTACGGGAACAACCCCTTCAATTTAGACGCCTCCGCCACCCGGCTGATCGCGATGGTGTACGCCGCGGTGCGATAATCGCAATCGGCCTGATCCGCCTTGGCATTTACCGCGTCGAACGATCGCTCCATGATTTTCTGCAATTCATCCTGCACCTGCTTGGCCGACCAGAAATAGTTCTGGAGGCCCTGCACCCACTCGAAATAACTGACGGTAACCCCGCCCGCATTGGCAAGAATGTCGGGCAGAACGGTGACGCCGTTATCACGCAGAATTTCGTCAGCCTCGGGGGTGGTGGGGCCGTTGGCGGCTTCAACAAGGATCCGCGCTTTAACATGCGGCGCGATTTCCGCCGTCACCGTGCTTTCCATGGCGGCGGGAATGAGAATTTCACACTCGCAGGTGAGAAGCTCTTCATTGGTAATCGCGTCGCCATGCGGGTAGTCGATCAGATCGCCGCGCTCGCGGTAGTAAAGCCCAGCCTGCTCGATGTCGATCCCCTGTTCGCTGTGGATGCCGCTCTTTCGCTCGGTCACGGCAATGATCTTTGCCCCGCGTTCTTCTAGAAGTCGGGCCGCGTGATATCCCACATTGCCAAAGCCCTGCACCGCGATCCGCGCCCCTTCCAGCGTTTTGTTCTGCTTGGCCAGAAATGCCCGAAGCACATTCATCACGCCGCGCCCGGTGGCTTCCTCTCGGCCGACCGATCCACCCAGGCTCACCGGCTTGCCGGTAACGACCCCCAGCTCCTGATGGCCGACCATCATGCTGTAAGTGTCCAGCACCCATGACATCACCTGCGCGTCGGTGCCGGCGTCCGGTGCGGGAATGTCCTGCACGGGGCCGATGATCGGCATAATCTCGCTGATATACCTCCGTGTCAGCCGCTCCTTCTCGCCCATGGATAAAGCGCGTGGATCACAGACAACGCCGCCCTTGGCTCCGCCGTAAGGAAGATCGACCAGCGCGTTTTTCCACGTCTGCAACATCGCCAGCGCCATGACTTCATCCCGATTAACGGAAACGTCATAGCGAATTCCACCCTTGAATGGCCCGCGGGCATTGTTGTGCTGAGCGCGGTAACCCGTGAAGACCTGGATCTTCCCGTCATCCATGCGAACCGGGCATGAAACGGAAAGCACCCGCTTGGGCGAGGACAGAACTTCGCGCCACATGGGGTCCAGGTTCATCTGCTGGTAAACGCGATCAAAATAAAGATGGGCGTTTTGCCAGAATTTAGAATGATCGGCGTGGGCTTTGAGCAGGTCGGTTTTGGCGGTGATCATGCGGCAATTGTAAGGTGGAAAACACGCCAAGGCACGAATCGCGGCGGGGCGTCAGGTTACCAAGCGGCTTATCGCGATTGTTTTCGGATGGTCATATCAAAATTTTTGACCATTGATTTGTACATAGACCAGACAATCGCTGCGTAGGCGCCCAGGGAAATCAGGCAGACGATGAATGCCGTCCAGCGGGCGCCGCTGGGGTCAAAATCGCCAGCCCTTGTGGTCAGGTCAAAGGCCCGGCCACCATACTGCCACGGATCGATCAGCAGCGTCATCAGCGTGAATGGGCTGAAGGTGCCGATGGCGACGGCCATCTCCGGCGGAAGGCTGTTGCCGGTGTTGTTTAGCATACCCATGCCGCACCACCCCATCCCGGCACACGCGCCGACGATGATTCCCACCGTGGCCATGACCGCGCGCACCGTAGTGCGGCAGCGCAGAGACATCTGCATTCCCAAAATCGCGGCAAAGGCGCAAACAATAATGAGCATGCCGGGAAGCATGATCAGCGCTTCTGGGAAAATCGTCCACTGGAAGCTATTGTCTCCCCGCGCCAGCCAGCGCAGCAGGTCGTTGGCAACAAACAATGCTGCCGTAACCACCAAAACCGCGATGAACGGCAGAACAAAACTCACCAGCCCCCGCAGTTTTCCCCAGATGTAATACCGGCTTGTGATAGGCGTGCTCAGCAGAAGATCCAGCGTCCCATCTTCCTTTTCGCGCGTTACCGTGCTGGCGGCGGCATTGGAGATGATCAGTAGAATGATGGAGAACTCAATAATCGTCAGTCCCAGCAGCCAAAGCCGCGTGTCTTTGTCCGATAGCTGGCGGGGCATATCCGCAAGCGTAATCTGGTCGATCGCGCCGGCTGCATCCTGCTGAAAATTCACAATCTGATAAGAACCCGCCAGATCGCTGATCGTGCCGTCCCGGTCTTCGAATTTTATTTGCGCGGACGGGCTCACGGGAAGCACCTGTTTGTTCTCGCCGCCGATGAACAGCGTGCTCTTTATTGAATCAAAATGTCCCGTGAATTGGCGGGGCGCTGTTTCATGATTGTGCATCACCATTAACACGATGGCCCCGCACAATCCGCAGGCAATGAAGCCATAGCGCAGCACGGAAGCCCGGGCGGCCGATGCCTTGGTTTGCGCTTCCCGCCAGGCGATGGGGTTGTACCAGACCGTGCGCGGTTTCCGCGTTTTGTCGCCCGTGGAAAGGTGAAGTTTCTTTAAGAACCAGATCTTTAAGCTGGTGCTCGATTGCGCCATCCGTCGCAACAGCAAAATTGATGGCATGACCATCGCCAAGCTCAGAAACGTCATGAACGAAAAGAAAAATGTGGCCGGGCTTGTCCAATACCAACTAAGCGGCCAAATCTGATACGCCGTGGGAAGAGATGACAACTCGGGCGGTGCGTAGGTCTTGTTACCAAACATTACGCCCAGTGCCAGGAACGGATGAATGCCCGTCAGCCATGAAGTCTGTGTGACAATTGTATTTCCGAATGCATCCGTGCTGGTGAGATGAAAAAACGGCAGCCCATCCAGCAGATAGATCCCGACAAGATATAGCACGATGAAAAGGTAGAAGCTAAAGATGGTTCGGCGGGTGCCAATTTTAAACGTCGCAATGGCCATCGCCATCGCGCCCGTCACCAGAGCCGTGGTGGCGGCGATCAGGAAGCTGTAAACGACACTGAGGATCGATACGCCGCCGAAGATTTGCGTGATGGCGAAAATCGGAATGCCGCTGATCAGCAGGGCAACGACAAAAAACACGCGGCTCATCAACGAGCCCAAAACAATCTGCCCATTCGTCAGCGGCGTTGAAAGAAGGATATCATAAGTCTGGTTGTCCTTTTCCTGGGTAATCGCCCCAGCCGTGAAGATCGGCGCCAGCAGCGCTACCAGCCCCAGTTGCAGGTAAGACATTTCGCGGAACAGCCGGGCTGAACCCTTGGAAAGGGCGGCCAGATCTGTGCCCGTGTAATCATTCCCGCCCGACCCCAACGCATAAATGACGATAAAGATGAGCAGCGCGAGATAGCCGCAGCGAATGAATAAATCCCGCCGCTTTTTGCCGGCGGCTTCCACCACACGAAGAAAAATCGGGTTCCCCGGAATCAGTCGCCACAAATAGTCGGTGATGCCAAGCATGAATTAAATTACTGCACCATTCCCTTGGTCAATCGCATAAACGCCGTCTCCAGATTCACTTCTTCTTCCTTCAGCAGATTCAATCCAAAACCCGCGCTGATGAGCTGGGCCGGTATGAAGCTGAAATCTTTTACGCCCGTCTTCAGGGAGACTTGCATATATCCGTTGTTTGGGGTGACAGACTCAACGTCCGGATGCTGGCTCAGCAGCGCCATCGCCTGTTCGTGGGCGCGCACCACGCTGACGTGCAGTACGGTCCCCACCTTCGCCTTGCGGACAATGTCAGCCACCGGGCCGCTATAAATAAGCTCACCCTGTTCGATGATGCCCACCGTATTACAAAGGTCCGCCAGCTCGGGAAGAATGTGCGAAGAAATGACGATTGTTTTACCCATTCGCCTTAGTTCCTTCAGCAGCTCGCGCATCTCAATTCGAGCGCGCGGGTCGAGATTGCCCGCTGGTTCGTCGAGCAAAAGCACCTTGGGGTCGTGGACCAGAACTCGGGCGATTGAAAGCCGCTGCTTCATGCCACGCGATAGTCCATCGACGTCCGCGTCGCGTTTGTAAGCCAGGTCAGTTAATTCCAGCACATCGTTGACGATTTTGGTGCGCTGCGCCCCGTTGATGTTGTAAGCCGCCGCGAAGAATTCCAGATATTCCTGGACAACCATATCTTCGTACGCGCCGAAATAGTCCGGCACAAACCCAATCAGCGGGCGGATCGAGCGGGATTGATATCCCACCACATAATCGCAGACGCGCGCTTCGCCCCACGTCGGCTGCAGTAGTGTCGCCAAAATCTTAATCGTCGTGGTCTTGCCGGCGCCGTTTGGCCCGATGAAGCCGAAGCAATCACCCTCGGCAATCTCAAGATTGAGATTCGAAAGCGCAACCAGTGTTCCATACCGCTTGGTGAGGTTTACGGTCTTTATCACAGCAGCCATGAAGGTCCTTGAAAAGCACTACTCATCAGATCGGTATTAAGGCCTTGTCGCGGGACGGGTTGCCGGTTGTTGGTACATTTGTGTTTTATCCAGCGACAAAACGTATTCCAGAATGACTCTCCCCGAGCCAGTCACAGGATCCCCCGCGACAGTCAGCGGTACCGGCAACGGCTGCTGATCCTGGCTGTCATCTTTCTCACTCACGCGCGCGGTTGCCACAATCACCATCTGGCCGGCGCTCAGCGCGGGTGATAAGTTCAGTTCCCGCGCGTTGCGGTGATAGAGTTCGTACCGCCTGGAGGCGCCCCCAGTGCTCACATCCAGTCGCCAGGGCAGGATGCGATCAAATAAAGCCATCACCGGCAACCCGAATTGCAACTGGCCCAGATCGCGATCCTTGTCCTTCCAAAAGCGATCCCATGCCCGACCATTGATCGAAATTTCTCCAAACGCAGGCTCCTTAGACAGCGGCCGACGGCCACTATCCCGATCCATGTTGATCTGGTTCTCGGGTTTCATTACGTCAGCGAAATTCACCACCGTATCCTTGGGCCATTGTGGCAGGTAAATCAGCCAATCCGCGTCGCGCGTATAGGTGCTTTGCGGATCAAACCCCATGGGTTCCTTGAATGCCAGATAGACATCCCCCAGATCGTACCCGCTATGGTTAACCAACGCCCCGGTGATGTAACCGCCCGAGCCGGTCTTGGGGACCAGCTTGAGGTCCGAGAAGCCCGACGGCACCTCAATGGCGCCTTTAACCGGACCTACCCAATGCGTCTGGAATTTCTTGGAAGTGCTGCGAAAATCGATCGAAGCGGTGATCGAATCCAGGTTCGATGCGTCTCGCACGGGAATTTCGTATTCAATGTATGACCCGTTCGCATCGTCGTCATTGGAAACGAACTGCGGATGCATCGGCAGGGGCGCAATATAGCTCACTTCGCGCGGCGCGGCATGTTGCAGTTCGATGCTCTTCGATCCATCCGCTGGCACGTAGAGACCGAATCGGCTGTCGATGACCGCGTTTGGTTCACCCTCTGCATATCGAAGAATGCTTAAATGCCGCAGTTGTGGCGCTCCACCCGCGCCAATTTTGACCAGCACTGCCGACAGTCCCGTTGCAATAACGGCCGCGAAGCAAAAGTAGAACCAGCTAAGATGTTCCTTCTTGCGTGAGAGGAGAAAGAAATAGGTGCCCAAACCCGCGGCGACGCCATAGACCAGGAAGAAGAGAACCGCAAAGCCGATCTTCTTTGCCGCGGTACTGGCCAGATCGATGTTTTCCAGCGTTGAAGCGCCCAGATCGATCCATTGGGATTCCGCCCAGGGATCGTTCACGCCGGCCAATATTGGATTAAAGTTCTCGGGGACATTGGTGGCATTGTTCCAGTCGAACACGCGGTCCCAAATGAAGCGCCAACCGGTTTTGGCGTTTTCGGTCACGGCACGATTCCCCAAATCCTGGGCAACCCAGGTTACAGCCCCCAGCCCGATGCCGCGCCGCGCAAGCCAGGGTGAATAGCTCGTCCCCGAATCATCCGTCCAGGGAATCCATTCCTCTACCTTGGCGTCAGGGAGCGCCGGAACGCGGGCCACCTTCGCGGTGGCGGTCGTCGCCGGCCATGCCACGCCGATGCCGCTGGGGTGGGCAAGCTGGTTGAGAATATCCACATCCTTGCGATCGAACATGGGAATCGCCCATTCGCCGTCCAGCAATCCACCCACGGGAAGAAGATCCGCAAACGGTTTGATCTTGAACGGCTCGGGGGGCTGACAGATTACCAGATGGCCCCCCTGGTGAACCCACTGCCTGATGGCTTCCAGAGCGGGGGCGCGCGTGCCGGCGGTTAGAAAGGTTGCATCGGCATCCATCCAGACAATCGCGTCGACCGCCTCATACCCAATCACGTTCGAAGGCAAATCCGCGGGGTGGACTGGAACTGCATCCACATCTTCCAGCACCCCCTTCATCTGCGAATAGTCGGGCATGATGGGCTGATCCGCGCCGTCCGTCACCATCAAGACAAGGCGATGCGTGCGGTGGGGGTCCAATGCCTCGCGATAGGGATCAACGCTGATGATCGTTGAAGTACATGGCAATATTGAAAGTTGCTTGCCGTTCTTATCGCAGAGGAAAACCTTTAGCTTGCTGTTGAGCGTTTTGAGATTGGTGTTCAGGTCCGTGGCATCCGGCAGGCCGCGTTCAGTCGGCTTAGGACGGAAATAAATCCAGAAATTTTCCGTGGTCGCCGGCTTGCCTTCGACGTTTCCGCCGAGGGTCACATCCTGGCTGTAGATGACCCGGTCGTGATCAAGATCTTCCTGCTTTACCTGAATTTGATAGGTTGTTGATTGGTCACTGCCGCTCACAAGCTGGATGAGCATCGGCGTCCAGCAATCCGGGCGATAGAAATTGTTAAACCCGATGCTGAGGATCTGCCCCGTCGCCTGGGCGATTGCAATTGTGGGCAGAATAAGGATGAGGAGCCCCGCCAGGAAAACGCGCATCGCATGCAATGTATGGCGGCCACGGAGGGGCGTCAATTGAGCTTTGGAGCAGGAAACCACCTGATTGCGTCCTCCGGCTGTCGTTCTACTTATGGCCTTCGGGTCTCATTTCCCCCAGATATTTCTTCGCTATGACGGAGGCAAGATCGACATCGTTAATGTTTGCCAGCGTGCATAGCCAGGCCAGCACATCCGCAAATTCCTCTTCAAGGTTGGCGCGGTCGTTTCCATTCAGAGCGGTGGCCAGCTCGCCAACTTCTTCGATGAACCAAATAAAAGTCTTGGGCGTTCCGCGCTCGCGATCGGCTTTCTCATAGCGATCAAAAATGTGCTTCTGAAACTTGTCGATGGTCAGCGTTTTAGGGTCCATGCGGCCATCATAACAGCGCGACGCAACCTTTTAGCCCATGAGCGTCGAGGCGCGCGATGCGTACAAAATAAGGACGGAATGCTCGTCGCAAAGTTGCAGATAAAGCTGCTAATTTGATGGGCTTGTAGCCGGAGAGGCGTCTTGCTCAGCGCTGGGATCGTGCCAGTTGTCCAACTCCTCGATCGCCCGCTCTTCATGCGCCAGCCCCTTGGTGTCACCCTGCTTCTTGTAAAGATCGGCCAGCAGATTGTGGGCGTCTGCGTCATACGGGTTGATAAAGACCGCTTGCAGCGCCCTTGCCGCGGCCTCATCAATTTTGCCAATATCGCGATAAATGCGGGCTGCGCCTTTAGCAAACATATTGTTGTTCAGCTCCGATGCCGCCAGTTTGTCCAGCTGTTCGACCGCCTTTTCAGGCGCATTGACAGACTTGGTCATATACAGACCGGCCAATCTCTGGTGCGGCAGCAAATCCATTGGTCGGAGCTTCACAATCTTTTCATACGCGATAACCGCCTTGGGATAATCCCGCGCCTTGACCAGCCGTTCACCCTCTTCACGGAGCTGGTCGTACTTGGCGGAGCTCTCTTCGTCGTAGCCCCACCCGGCAACCTGCTGCTGGCACCAGCCCTCGAATTCATTGAAGAAGTCGGATTGACTCTTGTGCAGCGATATCTGAAAAACCTCGTCCTGATCTTTGCCCAGACGAAATTGCTCGAGCATGTCGAGAATCGTGGCGTGCCCGTATGTCTTTTCAATGTACTCGCAGATCCAACTGGATTGCGCGTACGCGAGTTGCCGATCCATCGGTTTCTTGGGACGAATGAAACCCCAGGTGATTTCGTCCATGTTGAACAACTGATGTTTTGTCACCGCGCTATAAAGCATCGGCACCCATTCCCAGCGCAGCGGCACGTGCTCCTGCTGCACCGCCAGGCCCTCGGTGAACCAGTGGGCGATGCGATTGTCCGTCTCCCCCAGCGTCACGGTATGCGTGAACTCATGATGCAGAACCTGGCTCCAGTTGAATGTACCCATGGTCTGGGCCCCTTTGCGGGGCGCGACCAGCGCGATAACCCGGCCGGTGCTGGCGCCCACCGTTGCAATCCAGGGAGCCCCGGTCGTTCGAACTGAAAATGCATCATGCGTCGGGAAGACTTCAATGAGCGTTTTTACCTTCGGCTCAAAGTGAAAATCACCACAAACCTGGGGGTAAACACTTTCCAGGTAATCGCTGAAATATTCTGGAATCATCGGATCCTGGACGGCATCGTAAAGAACGACGAAATGTGCCGATTCCTTCCGCGCGAACTTCGCCATATTGTCCAGCAGGCGAAAATAGTTGGTCGTGCGGACGTTAAACGGATCCAGCGATCGTGCCGCTTCCAGCACCTTGCGCGATGCGTCTTCATCCCCACTCTGTGTATAAAGAAGTCCCAGTCCATTGCGGGCGGCGGACCACCAGGGCGCCCGTTTCACAGCAACAAGATACATATCCGCGGAGCGGGGGTACTGACGCATCGAGGCAAGCTGCTCGGCCACCTCCAGATACGCCAGCGCATTGTTCGAATCAATCGAATCCACCTGCTTCAGCGTCTGGGCGCTCTCGTCGTCATGCAAAAGCAGCGCTTGCGCGCCGGCCAAAAGGCCCAGCGCCTCGATGTTCTTCGGCTGCCGATCCAGCACCTGATGCAGCAGCGGCACGGCGAATTTTGGAACCCGCTGGAGCATGTAATTGCGCGCTTGCAGAATGTTTGCATCAATTGAATCTGGATCGACGTCGCGAATCGATTGCACAGCATTGTCCACGCCATCAAAGTCGAACTGTTCGAGATGGATCTTCCCGATCAGCTTCCAGGATTCGATGTCAGATGGATTGCAGGAGACCGCAACCTTAAGTTCCTCAATCGCCCCGGCGCTGTCATCGTGCTGCAAAAAATATCGAGCGGCCTGCACGTGCGCCGGCCAGTAATCGCGGTCAATCAGATCGTAGGCATGCACAAACATGCTGAGGATCGTGTCGTGTAAACTGTGATTGTCCTGGTAGGCCATCGTCAGCGTTGCCCATCGGTCGATGGCGCAGCCGATATAGGTCAGATCTTCCGCGCTGTTAAACGTTGTGGGATGCCCGCTCCATTGCTCCAGATAATTTTGCGGCTGATCGAGAAACCATTGATATGCCGTTTTTGCCCCTGAAATATCTCCAACACTTTCACGATACTCCCCCAGCAGGTATCGCGGCAGGATGAGCGATGGATTCTCAGAGACCACTTGCTGAAGCAGCTCGATTGCCCCGTCAAATTTACCCTCAGCCGCCTTGACCCGCGCCAGCAATGTTTGCACTTGAGGATTGCTGGCAACCTTCGGCTCGCTCAGCGTCGCAGTCGCGCGATCAAAGCGTCCCAGGGCAAGCGCAGCCTCTCCGCGCAGTAACGCAACTTCAACCGGTTTTCCCCGCCGAACCATTCCCAGCGTCACCAGCGCGCGCCGATACTGCCCAGACCAAACCTGCGTCCGAGCCATCTCCAGGAAGTTGCCCTTGTCGTATTGCGCGTAATCGGGCTCAGGTACATCTTCCGGAAGGAGAGGCTTGATCCATTTCCCGGGAACGGTGCGATCGTCGAATTTTCCGCCGCACGCAATGGTGGCTGGCAAAATAGCTGACAAAACGCAGATAATGTAGGCTAAGCGCGTGCTTTGCGACATCCGCACTGGAAAGCTCAAAGAATTCCGTCCGTACCGCAAGAGCCGAACGCCCGTGCTGGCGGTATTATAGTCTATGGTCCTACGATGAGCGAAATCACGTCACTGATCGGCAACGCGGAAGCATTTCCCATTCTAAAAAACTGGGATTTCTTCAACCACGCCGGGGTTGCGCCAATTCCTCGAGTTGGGGCTGATGCTTTTCGTCAATTTGCCGCCCAAGCCGAAGGTGGCGCTTACCTCGGCTCCGGTTGGTACACAGACACCGAGAAATTGCGCGAGAGCTCGGCAAAGCTCCTAAATTGCCACCGAGACGAAATAGCCCTCATTAAGAACACCAGCGAAGGCATTAGCATTGTCGCCAGCGGCCTCGACTGGCAATGGGGTGACCGAATTGTCACCAGCACGGTCGAATATCCCGCGAACATTTACCCCTGGATGGAAGTGGCCAGAAGCCGAGGCGCAAAGCTGGTCATGGTTCCCGAAGAGGATGGTCCGGAGGGATGCCGGGAAATTCCGCTGGAAAAGATCCTCCAGGCTGCGAGCCAACCCCATACGCGGCTGGTGGCGCTTTCCCACGTTGAGTTCGCCAGCGGCCAACGCCACGACCTTCAGCGTATTGGGGAGTTCTGCGCCGAACGCAAAATCATGCTCTGTGTTGATGGCATTCAGACTTTGGGCATACTGCCCATCGACGTAAAGGCCATGCACATCGACTATTTGTCCGCCGACGGTCACAAATGGCTTCTGGGCCCTGAGGGCGCCGGTATATTTTATTGCCGCCGGGAACTGATCGAGCGAACACGGCCGTTGATGGTGGGGTGGATGAACGTGGTGAACGCTCAAAACTACGGGCAATACGATTATACCCTGCGCCAGGATGCCGGGAGATTCGAGTGCGGCAGCCATAACATCCCCGGATTTCTTGCTTTAAAGGCCTCAATGGAACTTCTGCAAGCCTGCGGAACCGAGCAAATCGCGGAACGCATTAAAAGTCTGACCAGTTGGCTTATCATGGGATTGAAGGAGAAGGGCTATCGGATCATAAGCCCGCGAGAAGGCAGTCAATGGAGTGGTATTGTCAGTTTCACATCATCCAAACACAATCACGAACGTCTATTCATGGAGTTACGTAAAGAGAATCGGATTGAGTTGGCGGTTCGCGAGCAACGAATGCGTTGCTCGCCCCATTTTTATAACACAAAGGAGCAGATCGAGCGGCTTCTCGATCGTTTGCCCACTAACCTCTAACCTTTGTTTTTAACAAGGGCGTCCAATAACGGGTTGATTAAGCGCCCCACCAGTTGAGCGTCTCGGTGGTATAACCGATACTGATGAAACCTTGCGGTGTTTAGTTTCAGCGGACGAGTGTTCCCTATGAGTGATCTGTCGATTAATTACTGGCAGCCCGAGGAGGAATTTCAAGGCTTGAGGCCAGGGGACATCGTCCAGCCATTGCCACGTTCGCTCGCACAGCCGTTGCTGTTGATTATTCCCGTGCTTGTGGCGGCGACCTCCTATTTCATGGGGGGAATTCCGGTAGAAACAGATCTGGCGTTTGTTGCGCTTACCATTTTGTGCATCAGCTTCCTTCTGGCCGAGCTTTATCATTTCTCCGAACGTTTTGGCATCGGGGGCCTCACCCTTTACGGTGGCGTGCTCATTTGGTTCTGCTACGACTATTTCGTCCATTGGTTTGGCGTTTCAATGAATCACTGGGAAATGGCCATCGGCAAGGACACCGTTGCCAAATCGGCGATGTACCACATGATTTTCATCGTGTTTATGTCGCTTGGCCTGCGTATTCGTCGAGGGCTTTGGGTTCCGCGCCTGTTTCGCCGCCTCCCCAATCCATCGGATCCTCGGGTCTTTTTTTGGGTGGTCCTTGCCACCCAACTCATTGGATTGCTCCCTTTTTCGATATTCACCTCCGAGCCGTTTTTCATGGCAATATGGCATCAAATTTCCAGCGGCCGCGCGGGCGGAGCAGCCTGGATGTATGGCCGCTCGGGAAATGCAAATTACAACTGGGGCGCATACATTGCCCAGCTTTTGCAGGTGGGATCAGTCGGCTCGATTTTTGCCGCTTTTTACGCGGTTTTTTTATCCCGAAATAAATTCGAATCCATTGTTTGCTGGTTCATCTGGGCGCTGTGGCTGAGTCTGGATTTCGGAACCGGCACGCGCGGCGAAGTTGTCTTTATGGTCGTCCCCGTCGCCGGCTTCCTCTTCATCAAGATGCACGCGAAGGCCGCGGACCTCATGCACCGATTCAGCCTCCGCGCCTACATTTTGCTGACAGTCCTGCTCGTTGCCGCGCTACTCCTCGTGCAGATTCAAATTCGTTTTCGAAACGAGGGTTTCAATGACATGAGCTTAAGCTCGGTGGATTTCGTCGATGTTCAGGGAAACACGATGTTTTCCGAGGGGTTGCGTGGTTTTTCCCTGATTCCAGAGCGACATGACTTTTTTTACAACAAACTTCCGCTGGAAGCGATCGTGCTGCCGGTGCCGAATTTCATATTCTGGATGAGCATTCACCCCTTTCCGCGCGCTCTGTGGTGGAGTAAACCGCTTGACCCGGCCAGCCCCTGGTACAACGACGTGGCCATGGGCGGCAGCGGTGAAAACGGCGGACGCGTCGAGGGGACCACAACTTCTGAAGGTCTTGTCGGCTACTGGTTCTTTCGCTTTGGCCTCGCCGGTGTTCTTGAAGGTGGACTCCTCGTTGGGTGGATCATGGCTACAGCCGAGCGCGTTCTTTTGAACGCCGGCGGACATTCACTGATGATTCTGGCTTCCCTTGCGATGGCCACCTGGATATTCCGCTGCTATCGTGACATCAGTTTCGCGGAGTTTTATGAATCAGCCATCGGAATCGTGGTGATGGCAATGCTGGTCATCATGCTGCGTCCCTTTGCAGGCGATGGGGCGCCGTCTCCTGAATATGCCCAGTGAATATGCCCCGTGAAGATGCCGCGCATTTCCGGGCGGATTCGAAGATGAGATGGATCGTCACGCAAATTGGGTCGCGCGAGCACTATTCCGTTCCGCGCGCATTCCATAATCGGGGCAGACTCGAACATTTTTACACGGACCTGTGGTGTCGGTACGGCGCCGAACTGGCCAGGAAGCTTCCGGACCCGCTGGCCCCAATGGGCAATCGTTATCACCCAGGATTACCTTCGAGCAAGGTCACCGCATTCAATCTTGTTACCTTGCGCCGAATGCTGGCGGCCCGTCGCGCCGGCCCGAACTCGATGAAAGAGCGGTACGAATCCTTCGACGCCATCGGACGCGAATTCGCCACTCTGGTTAATCGGCAGTTACAACGGGGAAGTTTTGACCCGCACGGTTCCGCAGCGTTTCTTTTCAGTACCGGCGCGCTCGAAACGAGCCGGCTCCTTCGCGAATTAAAAGTTCCCGTTGTCGTCGACCAACTCGATCCAGCGCGGCTTGATGAGCAAATGGTCAGGTCCGAAGTCGAGAAATGGCCCAATTGGGAAGAGCTGCCGGGAAAAATCCCCGAATCGTATTACCAGAGACTGGCCGAGGAATGGGATTGCGCCGACCTCATTCTTGTCAATTCCCAATGGTCAGCCCGCAATCTGGCCCAGGAAGGCGTCGAGAAATCCAAGGTCATCGTGGTACCACTCTGTTACGAGCAGGAGGCGCCGCCAAATATCAAAAGGCCACTTAAACCAAACGCGCTGCCATTGAAGGTGCTCTGGCTGGGACAGATCGTGCTGCGGAAAGGAATTCCCTATTTCTTCGAAGCGGCGCGGCAACTTGCCGCCACTCGCATTCAGTTTACTGTCGCGGGCCGAATTGGAATCTCCCCTGCCGCGCTGGCATCCGCGCCGCCGAATGTCGTGATCGAAGGAAAGGTGTCGCGGCAGCGCGCCCTGGAACTGATGGCCGAAGCCGATGTTTTCGTGTTGCCGACCTTATCCGATGGTTTTGCGCTCACGCAGCTGGAAGCAATGTCATTCGGATTGCCAGTAATTGCGACGCGCCATTGTGGCGAGGTCGTGGAAGATGGAACCAACGGATGCATCATCCCAGCGGCAGATGCAGCAGCCCTTGTGGAGGCAATTCTTAAACTAGATCGAGATAGGGAGCTACTTCAGAAAATGTCCGAAGAGGCGATAGCAACGCCCAAGCAGCAGCGGTTTACCCTCGATTATTACGCGACAACGATCGAAGGCGCGCTCGCTTCTCTAATATCATCCCGCCATAGTCTGGTTGCGGGCTGATGCCGACGGCGCATTTTGCGCTGTTTCCACCGCGAATTCTCTCATCGATGGAAGATGGGTCTCCAGCTCCGTTAACGGCATCGACCCAACTTTCCGAAGCATTCGCGTCAAATGATACGTTTTCTGTTTCACGGATTTCCGCTTTCCAAGCTCGTGGAAAATACCAGAATATCCCTGCCAAAGTCCCCGGACCACACGATCGATATGGCCTGTCTGGAGCCCGTGACGCAGGCAAAGCAGCGTGGTTCCAGCCAGATGCAGCGGGAAAATCGGCCAGGGAACGTTGTAATAGGAAAATAGCACGAGGTTTCGCGGGCCCTGCCGATCGCGCTGCGTATGATCGCGCAGCGGCGATTCCATATGCTCCAGCGGATCGGCCCATCCAAGGCGCACGACATAGCCCGCATCCAGCAGGCGAATTGAAAGATCTGGCTCTTCAATCTGAATAAACATGTAGCTGCGATAGCCACCGACAGCTTCATAGAGGTCGCGCCGGATCGCCACCATGCCGCCGAAATAATCGTACGTGACCATGATTTTGGCGGGATCGGCATAAGCCGTATGGACCGTTTTATCCTGCAGGATATTAATAAATGGCAGCGTAACAGCGGCCACACGCGGATGATTGAATGCCTGCAACGTCTGCTGCATTGTATTGGGTGAAACAAGGACACAGTCGTCGTCGATGGTAAACAGCACATCCGCGGTGGTTAAGCGCGAAGCTTTATTGCGCTGAAATGTCGGCCCCTTACCCTTGTCTTCGCGGAAATAACGGACCTGGGGATAATCGCGCAGCACAATTTCTCCAGTTCCATCGGAGCTGGCGTCGTCCATGACAAAAATTTCCGATTTCACCGTCTGCGCAAGGATTGAATCCAGCACCTTGCGGAGGAGCTGGATTCTGTTGTGAGTCGGGATAATGACGGCTGCTGAAGCGGTTTCCTGCACGCCGGTCGATCATATAGTGCAACCTCCCGCCGAAAAAGAGCACGCCGGAATTGGCAGTCGTTGTAAAACTAGGGAAACCATCGAGTCTGACCCAACCGGAGCAACCAAGCTTGCCCAGGTTGAAAACATCGGTAATATCCGTGCGAACGCCGTTTTCCGAAACGGAAAACAAAGCGGCCTCTTGGCGGAATTGGCAGACGCGATGGATTCAAAATCCATTGCCCGAAAGGGCATATCGGTTCGACTCCGATAGAGGCCACTGATCATTCGACGTTTCTGTGGAATTAGGCTTGTTTTCCCGGTGATTTTGCATATCGGGGGAATCACTTGGCGAGCCGTGGCTAGTGCTGGCGGACGGTGACTGCGCCGCTTTTTGCGTCGCCTCATCGATCGGCCCGATCGCCTTCGCGAAGTCGTCATCCGTTACGTTCAGATAATGGGCTCTGGCCACTTCTTCAGTGTTCCCCAACCACTCGCAAACAACGTGTTGGGGGGTGGATCGCGGATAGTTCGGTCTGGCGTGTCGCCCGCAGGTTATGGAATAGCTTTGGCCAGGGCTTCAATCCCGCTCTGTCCAGAATTCGCGTGAACTGCGTCCGGAGATTTGAGTTTTTATTCCGGTATCTCGCGATTACATGCACTGCCCCTTTCGGAGCTTGCTCGAAAGCTACCATGAGGGCCGTTCGTAGCTCCGGAAACATCGGCAGCATCCGACTTTCGTGGCCCGCGATGTGCTCTGTCTTTGGTGACGGTACGCGAATGCGGCCCTTGTCTCAACAACTGTCGTCGGTTCGCGCCCGCTGGCAGTACCGGCCTCGACAAGTACGCGGTTGGCGACTTCGCCAGGGCCGCCGAAGCGTTGCGTGTATGAGAATCGGTCGCTGCGTCCAAATCCACCGATTTTGTGGCTTTCATTCTCCATGAACGTCAACGCCGGATGCGCGCCGATGGCATCCCGCAACTTCTTGAGTTCCCGGTCGATCGCACGCTTACCGAGCGCCGGCTGGAACGCGGTGGGATCAAGGAAGATGTCGATGTCTTCCGAAAACCGCTGGATCAGGTTCCATCCCTTGGCCAGGCTCGTGCCGCCCTTAAAGATCACTTTCTCGCCGGCCGTGACGGCAATGATGCGCAGCGCTTCGGTAACGTAATAATCCTTCTCGATAATGGACGGGCGCAATCCTCGGTCGCGGAAATACTCCGCCGCTTGGATGATCGCCTGCTCGAAATCGGCATGTTCAAACAGTCTCACGTCAACGGCGCTCCTTTGCCTGCCATTGGCGAGCGTATTTCAATCCAGCCAACATGCCAAAGTCGAACCGGGAAAATGGATTCAGGGATTCCCGCAATCGCACCAGCGCCGGAAGATTCTTTCCAAGTTGTTGTCCCACGGCGCCCAACATCGCGCGAACTCGTGGCGGTTCCGAATCTGCCACATTCAGTAATCGCTCGAACCGACCTTGTTCAGATGCCAGCACCAGAATCCGACGGATTGTATCGTTCGGCGACAGTTCGCTCGATCTGCCGCGTTGGCGCAGAAAATCAAGGAGTGCCGCATCGATTTCAGATAGATTAATCCACACTTCCGGTCGCCGGGTGTGGATCACCGTATTCATCCCGACGAGTTTTCTGGGCAGGCTAAGCGCGCTGGTGGCAACTTCGCAGCGCGCTGCAACTTGTGTTGTGAAGCCCAGGAGATTAGCAGCGGCGATTCCTGATGGATATACCTTCGCACGCTTAACCGTGAGCGATTGTATTGCGGCAGGGTTCGGCCTGCTTTTGCCGAGGGCCGTTTCCCGACTGTGGTAATAGACGCCTTTGCTCAATCGCTCGATTTGACCGCTGCGCGCCATCCTAGATAGCGCCTGAGCCACGGCCTCGAAGGGAAGATCGCGAAAGTTCTCAAGCCGCCATAGGCGCTCGCCACCATTTTCAATTCGGGCACGGACCGCGCTGGCGGTCCGCAATGGATGAGATTGGGATAAGGCGGGCATCACGAGAAATTATCGGCCAAAAAGGCGAGAGAGTCAAGTTTTCCTGTAATAAAACTTGACATGTGGTTCTCCAATAACGAATTTGTTGACTATCTGGTCCGCAAACCATTAAGTCATCAGTTCGAGCTGGCTGCCTCATTGGGGGATTCTTTCGTAGCCTTTTGCATGGATCATGGTTGCTATTTATACCGGTTTTTAAGCACTTCCTTTATGAAGTCGATAATACGCCCATGTGGCCTTTCCGAAAAAGCAGTAGCGAACACGACCGTCGGCATTCCAAACTAATTCCGACGGGGCCGGTCATACTCACAAAGGATGAGCAGGATGAAGTGCAAAAGGGCTTCGACCGAGTACACGAAATGGCGGGTCCTGGCCAGCGGTGGGCCGTAAAAACAGAGCACGTCCAATCATTCCAACATTCGATTGCGGCAATGGCGCTGCATTGGCGCGCTGAGGAATTGGCTTTACAACTTCGCATTGGCCTCGTACGTCCCACAGCGGATCGTGAGCAGATTGTAGAAAAGATGCTGTCGGCAGCGAGTAAAGCATGTGCATTTTTCCCTGTGCCAATCTACTTATATCATTTGGGATGCGCAATGGAACTTGCCGGCAAGATCGATGAAGCCCGTGAGATCTTTCGCGTATTCCTTCATTGGCAGCGTGAATTCAATCACGGTGAAATTCACGGCTTTGGTCCTTCGGACGACGATATTCCAGGGGCGATTGCCTACGCGGATAAAATGGTTGCGGCTTAATTCGCCGAATCTCGTATGTCTACTTTCGCGGAGCGCACTCTGTGTCTTGATGGAAGCATCACGCAGCAATGGGCTGAGCGGCTAATTCTCGTGCGGCTTCGTTGACCCATTCTGTAAACCCGGTCTTTAAGAAAATCTCAAAAGTGGCAAAATAGACCATCGCATGCGCGACAGGATTGTGCGAGCCGGCCATCTCCGTCACGTTACGAGCGAGCTTGCTAAACAACGAATTTCCCGTGAAAATTTTGTTGTCCTCAGCCAATAGGCCTTGGCAGGGCGCATAATCCATTTCTGCAGCGTTCACGTTGCGAGACAATTCAGAACAGAGGCGATCCTTGAATTCTTCATAAAATTCCTCATATTGTAATTTTTGTTGATTCTTCTCGGAAGGTCCATTTGGTCCCCCGAAATTTGCCTTGCACCACTGGCTGATGAAGGCCTCAATATATTTCGGGACAAGCTCTCGTTGCCAGCGTTTGCCGATGGATTCTCCATGGTCCAAATACATCCGTCGATTCGCCAGATGGATTAGAAATCCGAAGAATTCGCTTGCCAATTCGTAGTATTTTGTGTTTCGTTCCTTTTGGTCGGAGAATTTAATATGCTCTTTTACAGCCTCAAGACATTGGCAGGCTGTGATAATCAATACATGTTGGAGTGCTAGCACGGCTCGCACGTCGGGCGGTTCATGTTTTACAAACGTAGCGATGCCGAGGCAAAATTGCCGTATAGCCTCCTTATCGGAGAGAGGCTGATGCTCCTTCGCGTTTGGTCTTTCTCGTCGAAATAGTTTACTTATCAGGCCCATATATCCTCTTACAAATCGGCAAGAACAGATCCATCACGCTTTCCCCATCCCACTCGCGAAGATTGCGTGCGAATGCGCTGTAAACGCGGACTGTGCAGCGCGATAAGTATTTAATCGTCGGAAAGCCTTTGATGCTTAAATGGGGCGATAAAACCGGCTTTCCCCCATAATCACTTCGACGGGGTTTACATACCTGAACGCCCGTTGTCCTTATGACCGATGGAACCATCGAAGGGGGAAACGGACAAACTCGCTGTGTGCCGATACGATCAATGATTTGTTAGTCCGACAAAACTCTGAGTTTTACCCATGTTCCATATGCAGGATTTCCAACCCACCTCCGCCCAGCGCCATCTTCCACGAATAACTGTTCGAGACTTGAAGCGTCCAAATTATCTTCTCGGACGAGATAATCCTTGGCTCGACCTTCTGGCAGTTCAACCGTCCCAGCGCGCAGGGCGTCTATCACGAGAATGCTTTTCGTTGAATCACGTTGGGTGAACCAAATCTTACCGATTGCAGCGGGCCGCCGTCCTCGGTTGCTGACGGTTATCAGGATATAGGTGTATTCGGTGCGATAATCACCAACATTCTCACTGACTTTGTAGCCACGTTGTAATTTCGCCGCCAATTGCGGGCGATCACGACGGATGGTCCAAAATGATATGCCGAGGCTACTAATGCCTGTCGCGGCACCGACCGCGCCGGTGATAGTGCCAAGCCACGTTAATGCTTCAGCCGTGTTCACGCAAATGGTCCCCCAATCGAACATCGGATGATAGTCGAAGCTGGTTAAATGCTGTAGCTAGCATTGGCACACGCTTAGATTGCCGAAAGTAAACAGATAATCTCTCAAGTTAGACCGATAACCGCTGCGCGCAATCGGAATTCACAAATTCATTCGTTCAAGCGGACGATGAAATTGATGTGGATGCAAACTCAAATATAAGCCGTAGTCATCAGACGCTTGTCGGCGAGCTATACGCCCGAAGCCCGAGGACACTCGATGGCCTTCCGTACACCGCAGAATTCGAGCAGCTCTATGCCGAATTTTTAGCCCGATCAGAGCGCCAATTATCGCGGCACGACTTTTGGCGCGCCATGGCAAACGCCCGCAAAGCAGGCCGGCTGGTGCGTAAGGCGCGGTAACGCGCTCATACAGGAGATGAAGAAGTCGTGTCAATCGCGATAATCGATTTTTCTTATCTCCGGGCATCGGGGCGCGAAACAATACAGAATGTTCTGGGCGGATACACCGTTCTGCTTACGTACGAATTAGCGTACGAAATATCCACCAATTCCGACAGAATCAATCCTTCAACATTCTATAAGAAGCTCCAAGGGATCAATCTTATTCACGCGCAATCGCTGATCAATTTGGTCAAAGAGGAAGTCAAAACGAGTAGGTGGGTGGATGATGTGCTACATTCCAAGAGCAAGCAATTGGTCGATGCTTTGATCAACGCAAAGGGCGTCGGCGCCCAGCCGGAGATACAAGATTTCTTTGAGAAAGATGAGCCGAAGAAATTCAAAGAAGCGCTTGATCGAATGTGGGACAAAAAACATGACGGCATTTTTGTGAGTCGCAAACCGATAGATGCTCAGACGGATGCGAAAGAGTACCTTGCGTTGCTTGCACCGCCTGAAGCAAAAAATATTCGGGGGGAAACGATTGCAAAATATCACCACATGAAGCATGCGCCGGAGCCAGGATGGTTGATATACGACTGGGAACTCCTGCGTAACTTTCTGGCGTTTCGATACCGTCTCAACCGAACTCGCTCCTGCCAGTTGGGCGATAAGAAGCTAGCAAACGATCTTGCAGACCTAACCTATCTTGCATTCGTATCTCGCGTTGATGCCATTGCCACGTACGATACGGCTCTAATCCGTCCATTGGCTCAGGTCTTTGGGCCGCCAAATTTCAAAATTATACCGCCCTGCGGAAATTGGCAAAAAAATGAATGTTGATCTTCAAGAATCATCTTCCTTCTTTGAAGGATTGTTTAGAGCGTGTTGTGCACTTTACGCCACTCCTATCATCGTGAGCCTTCGCAGCATTACGCAGGCAAAGGCGACAAAATGCAGACCGGCCAAAGTTGTGGCCAACCGTTCGTAGTCACGAGCCAATCG